>NZ_JBSGUQ010000009.1:187232-334012 GCF_053608005.1 Lentzea sp. NPDC055074 | reverse complement strand
GTGTCAACTCGACGAAAAGCGTGTCGAGTTGACACCCCTCCCTGACTGCAGCAAGAGCTGTGGCGCGACTCGTGATGGGACCCCACCGCCCAGCCCTTGTGGAAAGACGGCTCGCCTTCGGCTTCGCGTTGTCAGGCGTAGTTGGTCAGCAGGGCTGCTAGTTCTGTTGGTTTGCTCAGTGAGGCGCAGTGGCCTGCTGCCAGTTCTACTGGCGTTGTGTTGCCCAGGCGTTCTTTGATCACCTTGCGCATGAACGCTGGGGTGAAGAAGCGGTCCTCTGTGCACAGGATGAAGTGTGTTGGTACGTCTGGCATTGCGTTGAGCGGCCACGGTTTGGCCATCGGGGTCTCGGCCATGCCGCGTTCGCGCTTCTGTGCCTCTTTGGCCAGGTCTGGTGGGACGTCGTGGAAGAACTGGTCTCCCAGGCCCGAGTCCGCGTAGCCGGTGTTCTCCCACCAGTCGTTCGGGGTTTCGCCCGGGGTGGGGAGCATTGCCGTTACGTAGACCAGTGCTTTGGCGTTGATCTGTGCTGCTGCCAGTGGGGCCACCAGGCCGCCGAAGGAGTGGCCTACCACTACCACGTCCTCTGTGGACGGGAGGGCTTCTACCAGGGCTGTCGCCCAGTCTGTCAGGTCCTTGTCCTCGTCTTCGATCGGGAGGTCTGGGGCTACTGCGGTGTGGCCCTTGGCTTCCAGCGCTTGTGCCACCAGGTGCCAGGACCAGCCCACGTCGCCGCCTCCGTGCGCTATCGCGAAGGTCGTCATGGCGGGAGCCTATTCGCGGCGTTCGATCGGGAGGCGGGAACGGGTGAAGAGGGCTGCGCCCAGCATTGCCACCGCTGGGACCAGGAGCAGGGAGATGGCCATGTTGGGCCAGGGGATGGTCAGGGGGTTCAGTTCTGGTCGTGGCCAGATGGTGGCGTAGCCGGAGTTCAGGGCTGCCAGCAGTGCCAGGGCTGAGCCTGTTCCTGCTGCTGTTCCCAGCAGGCCTCCCAGGCCGGCGATCACTCCTGCTTGGCTCAGTGACAGGAGTTTGCGCAGGGTTGGGGTGGCGCCTACCGCTGCGAGGGTGGTGAGGTCTCGATTTCCGTCCGCTGCTGCCAGGCCTGTGGCCAAGGCCGCTGCTGCGAGGGTGATGATGCCCGCTACGAGGCCGAGGATGCTCAGGGCCTGTTGCACGTCCGACTCCGTTGGGCGGTCTACATGCACCTCGTACTCGCCGCCCAGTGCTGCTGTCAGGGCGTCCTGTTCTTGTTCTGCGGGCATTCTGGTTGTGGTGGCGTACATGATGAACGTGGCTGTGTCGAAGCCCAAGGAGCGTGCTGTTTCCTCGGTCATCACGGCCAGTGGGGCCGGGTGGCGTTGTGGCGTGGCGAAGCCGGGGACCGGGGTCGTGGTGGTCTTGATGCCGGTGGCCAGGAGGACGTTGCCGCCGGAGACGAGGTTCGGGTCGTTGACCACGACCTTGCCCTCGCGGAGTGCTTTCTGGGCCGCCGGCACGTCGTCCGGGGTGAGGTGGAGGAGGGACTGGACCGCTTCCGGGCGTGCTACGACCAGGAAACCGTCCGAGGTGGTGTAGGTGCCGAAGTAGCGGTGGGTCCTGCCCACGCCGGTGCAGCGGTGGTCGGCCAGGGCTGAGGTCTGTTCTGCTTCCGTGGGTTCTCTGAGCAGCACGTCGGGGGTGTAGGGGCATTCGCGGTCCGCTGGTGGGCGGATGTGAGCGAAGCACTGGCCGCCGTCGCACGAGAGGAGTTTCAGCTCGTGGGGTTCTGCGGCCGGGGTGGTGTTGCGGATCGCTGTGGCCACCGCGGGGGAGATGGGTGTGGTGCTCAGCTTGGAGAGGTCGTCCAGGCGGAAGACGCTCACGTCGCCCATGTTGCCCGCCAGTTGGCCCGCCTCCTGCTGGGACTGAGAGGTCAGGATGACGCTGACCGCCACCGCGCCGATCACCGCGGCCATGACCGCCGAGATCGCCGGGGCCGCCGCTGTTCTGTTCCTGGAGGCGTCGCGCAGGGCTATGCGCAGTGCCACCGGGAGCCAACGGCCCGTCCTGGCCAGCAGGCCCAGCAGGGACGGGGTGCAGAGCACCAGGCCCACTTCGGTGAGGATCAGGGCGATCAGGATGCCCACGAACTGCATCTGGAGCGCGCTGACGACGCCGGTGGCGATGCCCGCGGAGATGAGGATCAGGCCCAGTACCAGCCAGCGGCGGCGGGAGCGGGTGATGCCCCGTCTGCCCGCCAGGGCGGTCGCGACGTCCTGGCGGGAGGAGATCCAGGCCGGTACCAGGGCTGCCAGGACTCCTGTGATGATCGCCAGCAGTGCCAAGGCGGCCAGGGCGGACGGGAAGAAGCGCTGGGCGCCGAAGCGTTCGGCCAGGAGGTGCTCGACCAGCGGGCGGGTCGCCGCCGCGGCCGCGATGCCGAGCAGTACGCCGCTCAGTGCGGCCAGCGTGCCCAGGACCACGCCGTCCGCCAGGACGATGCGGCGGATGTGAGCCGGGGAGCCGCCTGCCGCCGCCACCAGGGCCAGGTCGCGTTTGCGGCGGCGGGCGCCCACCGCCATGGCGGACCCTGCCAGCAGGGACATCTCCAGCACGGCCAGGCCCGCCACCAGGACGAGGATCTCGGCGCCCACCTCGGTGGAGTCCGGGAACTGGGGGTAACGCTCCGAGGCCGGCGGCAGGTTGTGCAGGACCGTGCGGGACAGGGCCGCGATGCCGGACTTGTTGAGATCCTTGACCTTCGACCACGGGAGCGGTGTGGTCACGAGCCAGGAGCGGTCGGATGGCTCGAACGTGCCGGGGAGTGCGACGACGGTGGTGTTGTCGAGCCTGTCCGGTTCCTCGACGGTGCCGACCACGGTGAACCTGCGCTCGTCCTCGGTGGTGAGGGTGCCGCCCAGGGCTGCGCCGGTGCGGTCCATCGCCTTGCGGGACAACGCGATCTCAGTGGTGGTCGCCGCCGCTCTGCCTTCCAGGACGGTGATCATGCCCTTGGTCAGCGGGTTGTTCAGGTCGAGCATGCGGACGCTTGCTCGGCCCACGCCCGCCGTGGTGCGGATGTTCACGCCGCCGCGTTCCACCGGGACCAGGTCGGTGCCGGGGAGCAGGGCGCGCAGGCGGTCCTCGGACGGTGGGGTGCCCTCGGCGTTGGTCGTCGGGATCGCGTAGTCCCTGGTCGGCTCCTGGATCACGGGGCCTCGGTAGGGCCAGCTGACCAACGCCTCGGCGGCGCCCATGCGGCGGGCGGCGTCCTCGTCCGGGGTGAGGGTGGTGGAGTCCTGGACGATCGCGGCGAACGTCAGTGCGGCCACCGGGACCGCGATCAGGGCCACGACCAGAGCCGAGCGGCCGGTTGACCTGCGGGTCTCGCGGGTGGCGATGCGCAGTGCTGCGCGCCATCCGGTCACGGGGTGCTCAGCAGTTCTTCTGGCTGGTCGCGGGACGAGACGTCGACGACCACGCCGTCGCGCAGGAAGACGACGCGGTCCGCCCAGGCGGCGTGGCGGGCGTCGTGGGTGACCAGGACGGCGGCGGCTCCGTCGTCGACCTTGGAGCGCAGCAGGCGGAGCACGGTCTCGCCGGTGCGGGAGTCGAGGGCGCCGGTGGGCTCGTCGGCGAGGACCAGGCGGCGTTCGCCGATCAGGGCCCGGGCGATGGCCACGCGTTGCTGCTGGCCGCCGGACATCTCGTCGGGGAACCTGTCCGCGTAGCCGTCCAAGTCCACTTCGGACAGTGCCTTTTCGGCCTGTCGGCGAGACTTGCGGACGCCGTCGAGGTCCAGCGGCAGGGCGACGTTCTCGGCGGCGGTGAGGCTCGCGATGAGGTTCAGGTTCTGGAAGACGTACCCGATCCGCCTGCGGCGCCAGGCGGCGAGCTGCTTGCGGGTCAGGGACTGCAGGCTCGTGCCGTCGACCAGCACCTGGCCGCTCGTCGGGCTGTCCAGGCCGCCGGCGAGGTTCAGGAACGTCGACTTGCCGGAGCCGGACGGGCCCATCACGGCGACGAGCTCGCCCGGTTCGACGGTGAGCGAGATGCCCTTGAGGGCGTTGACCGCCGTCTCGCCGGAGCCGTGGACCCGGTGCACGTCGCGCAGTTCGAGGACGGTCATCTCGGCACCTCGACGTCCGTCGCCGCGGGGACGGGCCGCGGTTCGTAGCGCAGCAGGCTCGACTCGCAGTGGTCGAGCCAGCGCAGCTCCGCCTCCGCCTGGAAGATCATCGCGTCGAGCACGAGCAGCCACGGCAGGTCGCCGGGCTGGGTCTTGAGCCTCGTGTACTCCTGCAACGTCCGCATGGTGGCGGTGCGCTGGGTCATCACGACCTTGGCGACGTCGACGCCCGGCGTGGTGATGGCGAGCGCGAGCTTGATCGCCACCTCGTCGCGCGGGCGGTCGCCGCGCTGCACGGGAGTGGCGAACCACTTCTTCAGCTCGTCCCGGCCCTGCGCGGTGATCTCGTAGGGCCGCTGGCCCTCGTTCTCGGGGAGCGCGGCGACCAGATCGTCGCGTTCGAGGCGCGACAACGTCGTGTAGACCTGCCCGATGTTCAACGGCCACGTACCGCCGGTGGCCGAGTCGAACGCCACCCGCAGCTGGTAGCCGTACATGGGCCCGCGCTCCAGCAGCGCGAGCAGACCGTGTTTGACCGACATGCCTACCGAGTATGCATACCGAGTATGTTCCTGGCAAACGGTGACGGCGAAACAGGCGTGCGAGCAGCCCTCGCATCAGGAACCCTGGACGCTGCCGGAGACGTCCGGCGGGAAGTGGACTGGGGGAAGAAGCGATGGACGCCGCACGGGGGCGGACCGGGGAGGTGCGCCTGCTGGGAGCTTCGGGCAGATCCAGGGGCACGCCGGGACGGCCCGCCGAGATCAGGAGCTACGAACCGGCGGACGAGGCCTCGTGGCTGAGGTGCCGGGTGCTGGGATTCCTCGCGACGAGCTACCACGACGACGTCTGGCAGGCCAAGCGCCGCTCGGACCTCGAACTGGTCGCGCTCGACGGCGACGCGGTCGCCGGGATCCTGGACGTGTCGGTGCCCGGCGCGGAGGCGACCGTCGAGACGCTGGTCGTGCACCCCGACCACCAAGGCAGGGGCATCGCGACGGCCCTGCTCGCGGAGGCGGTGCCGAGGCTGGAACGGTGCGGGGTGCGCACGCTCGACGCCTGGACCCGCGAGGACCGGCCCGCGCTGAACTGGTACGCGCGCAACGGTTTCGCGGAGGAACAGCACTACCTGCACGTCCACGCGTCCGCCGCCGAGGCCGCCACGGCGGTCGTCGTGAAGCACGGGCTGATGCCGGCCGGGGCGTTCCTGCATGCCCGGATCGAGCGTGAGGCCGAGTTGCGCCAACGGTTCGAGCGCGTCCACGTGTGCCGCAGGATGGTGCGCGAGCTCAGACCTTGATGCCGGTGAGCCGCGGGATCGTCGCGGTGCGTCCGGCGAGCAGCATGACCAGCGCCTCGATCGGCCCACTGATCTCGGCGCCCTCGCCGGCGGACCAGTCGGTGTCGGTGGCGACCAGCCGATGCCCGGCGAACCGGCGGCGCGCGTGGAACGGGAACCCGATCCGCCACAGGTCGTCGGCCGAGACGCGGGCGGCGTCGACGGGCATGTGGCGTTCGACGCCGAGCGGGATCGCGATGTCCTGCGCGTGGACCATGGAGTCCATCAGCGCGTTCTTCAGCGTCTGACCCGGTGCGAGCTTGTGGTGGCCGACCGCGCCGCGCACGTTCGCGACGATCTCGGCTGTGGGTCTGCGTGCCTCCGCGCGGGCGGTCTGGTCGACCATGCGGTTGAAGCTCCCGCGGGCCCGGACGAACGCCTTGAACGCCCCGCCCACGCCGATGCGGTGCGCGAGCGACAGGTGTGCCGCGACCTCGCGCACGGTCCAGCCCTCGCACAGCGACGGGTAGGTCCACTCGACCTCGGTCAGACCCTCCAGCAGGTCCGCGGTCGCCGCGCGCTCGGAGTCGATCGTCTGCCAGATCTGCGTCTCGTCCATCGGTCTCTCCTCTTGATTTAGTTCGAGAGGCTGACTACTTTAATCAGAGAATCTGACTAGAACAAGGGGAGCCAACGGGTGAACATCGGTCTGCTGCTCTTCATCCCGAGCCGCGAGGTGGAGAACCGGATCCTGGCCGCGGTCGTCGAGGCGGGGTTCGAGATCACGCAGGCGCAGGCGCGGGTGCTGATGCGCGTCGGCCGAGACGGGACGCGGCTCACCGAGCTCGCCGAGGCCGCCCAGGTGACCAAGCAGACCGCCGGGTTCCTGGTGGACCAGCTGGAGAAGGTCGGCTACGTCGAACGCGTGCCCGACCCCACGGACGGCCGGGCGCGGCTGGTGCGCGTGACCGAGAAGGCCAAGGAGGCCGTGCCCGTCGCGGACGCGGAGATGGCGAGGATCGAGGCGGAATGGGAACAGCACCTGGGCAGGCGGCGCATGGGACAGCTGCGCGAGGCACTCGAGATGCTCGGCGAGATCACCGATCCGTACCGCTGACCCGCGTGGTGCCGGTGGCCTTCGACCCGGTCGCCCCGACGACGGCGGCGGTCTACCGGGTGGTGTCGGCGGGGGAGACGGCGTTCGTGAAGGTCCTGCGCCAGCCCTTCATCCCCGCGCGGTTCAGGGACGTGGTCGGCGAGCTGCCGTGGCGCGACGAGGTGGACTTCCTGCTGTCGGACTTCGTGCTGCCGCCGGGGATGCGCCGGCCGCGCGTGCTGCGGGTGGACGACTTCGGCGACCGGGTCGCGTTGTGGCTGGAGGACGTGCGCTGCGCGGACGTGGAGTGGGACCTGCCGCGGTTCCGCCGGGCCGCGCTGGGACTCGGGCGCTGGGCGGGACGCCGGTTCGGCGGTGCGCCGGGCCGGGCGTTGCGGGTGCTGTACGAGGGACGGCTCGTGCGGGACGCGTTCCTGCGGCCGCACCACTCGGCCCTCGCGGAACGGATGCCAGAGCTCCTCGCGCGGCTCGAAGCGCTGCCCCAGGCGAACGGGCACAACGACGCGTGCCCGCAGAACCTGTTGGTACCGCAGGACGATCCGGAGTCGTTCGTGGTGATCGACGTGACCTGGCAGTGCCCCAACCCGGTCGGCGCGGACCTCGGTCAGCTGCTCGTGGGACTCGCCCAGGCCGGACGGATGCCGGTCTCGGAGCTGCCGCGGATCCGGGAGGCGGTCATCGACGCCTACTGGGAAGGGCTGCGCCTCGAAAACCGCGCTGTGTCACGGGAAGAGGTCGTGCTGGGATGCGACGGGACGCTGGCCGTGCGCAGCGCGTTCCACTCGGCACCCGAACTGGCCGAGTACCTCGTGGAACGCGCCATGGCCCTCTAGGAGGCCAGCAGCTCCGACACCCGTGAACGCACCTCGGGCGAGTCGAGGCCGCGCACCATCACGGTGGTGCGGCGGCGCAGCACGTCGTCCACTTCGGACGCCCACTCGGTGCGGCGGGCGTGCTCGACCTGCGCCCAGATGTCCGGGCCGTCCGGGTGGACGCGCTCCAGCAGTGCCGGGTTCTCCAGGCCGAGGGCGACGACCTCGTGCGACGTCGTGCCGTAGTGCGTGGCGAGGTGGCGGACCACGTCGTCGGGCAGCGCGTCGAAAGCGTGGCCCAGCACCGAACCCACGGTGTCGGGCGATGCCGAACCGGGCAGCGCGACACCGTCGAGCGGGCCGTCGAAGGTGCGGCCGAGCTCGGAGTTCACGCGCGCCAGGACGGTCGCGCCGATCTTGCGGAACGTCGTCCACTTGCCGCCGGCCACGCTGATCATGCCGCCGGAGCCCGCGGTGATCACGGTCTCGCGCTTGGCGTGCGAGGTGTCGCCGGGGCCGCCGGGCAGGACCCGCAGGCCCGCGAACGTGTACGCGATGCGCGAGCGGTCCAGGCCGGACACCGCGGTGCCCGCCTCGCTCAGGATCTGGTCGATGTCCGCGTCGGTGCAGGCGACCTGGGCGGGATCGCCCTCGTAGGCCTCGTCGGTCGTGCCGAGCAGGAGGTGGCCCTCCCACGGGATCGCGAACGACACGCGCACGTCGTCGACCGGGATCGTCAGCGCTGCCTTCCACTCCGAGGTCTGCCTCAGCACCAGGTGCGAGCCCTTGGACAGGCGGATCGACGGGTCGGCGGCGGGGTCCTCCATGCGCCGCAGCACGTCGAGCCACGGTCCGGTCGCGTTCACGACCACGCGGGCGTCCACACCGAACTCGCCGAGCGAGTCGCGCAGGTCGACACCCGTCACCTTCGAGCCGGTCCTGCGCAGGCCCACGACCGAGATGTGGTTGAGCAGCACGGCACCGGCCTCGGCGGCGGCACGCGCGGCGGTGATCGCGACGCGGCTGTCGTTCATCTGGTGGTCGTAGTACATCGCGGCACCGCGCAGACCGTCGGCGCGCAGGTCAGGCACCCACTCCTCAGCCCTGCGCGCCGACAGGACCTTCCCCATGCCGTCGCCGAAGCCCGACAGCGCGGAGTACAGCGTGACGCCCGCGCCCAGGACGAACCGGCTGTGCGGGCCGCCCTTGTAGACGGGGACGAGGAACGGCAGCGGGCGCACCAGGTGCGGTGCCAGGTGGTCGCCCAGCGCGCGGCGTTCCTTGTGGTTCTCGTGCACCATCGGCACCGCCGACGGGCCCATCGCGAGGTAGCGCAGGCCGCCGTGCACGAGCTTGGACGACGCGGACGACGTGGCGCCCGCGAAGTCACCGCTCTCGACCAGCGCGACCCTCAGGCCGGAGCGGGCCGCGGCCCACGTGGTCGCGATGCCCAGGATGCCGCCGCCGATCACGACGACGTCGAACTTGCCGTGCTGCAGCTCTTCGCGAGCGCGGATCCGTTGTGTTGAGTCAGTCATCGTCCTCGTCCATCCACCCGACGGTCCGCTCGACCGCCTTCTTCCACTTCCGGTAGCCCTTGTCGCGGACGGCCGGTTCCATCGACGGCTCCCACTCGGCCGCCTTGTGCCAGTTGGCTTTCAGCTCGTCGGTGCTGCTCCAGTAGCCCACCGCGAGACCCGCCGCGTACGCCGCGCCGAGGCACGTCGTCTCGGCCACCATCGGGCGCACCACCGGTACGTCCAGCACGTCCGACAGGAACTGCATGAGCAGGTTGTTCGCCGTCATGCCGCCGTCGACGCGCAACGTCGTGAGGTCCGCTGCCGAGTGGGCATTCACAGCGTCGGCGTTCATCGCGTCCACGACCTCACGGGTCTGCCACGCCGATGCCTCCAGCACGGCCCGTGCGAGGTGCCCGCGCGAGATGTAGCCCGTCAGGCCGGCGATCACGCCACGCGCGTCACTGCGCCAGTGCGGTGCGAAGAGACCGGAGAACGCGGGCACGAAGTACGCACCGCCGTTGTCGTCCACGGTCCGTGCGAGCGTCTCGATCTCCGCCGCCGACGAGATCAGGCCGACTTTGTCGCGGAACCACTGCACCAGCGCGCCCGTCACCGCGACCGCGCCTTCCAGCGCGTAGGCCGCGGGCTCGTCGCCGATCTTGTAGCCGACCGTCGTGAGCAGGCCGTTCTGTGAGCGGACCGGCTGGTCACCGGTGTTGATCAGCAGGAACGCGCCCGTGCCGTAGGTGCACTTGCCCTCGCCGGGCTCGAAGCAGGTCTGCCCGAACAGCGCGGCCTGCTGGTCGCCGAGCGCCGACGCGACCGGCACGCCCTCGTAGGTGCCGTACACCTCGGAGGAGGACCGGATCTCGGGGAGCATCTCGCGAGGGACGCCCATCGTGTCCACCAGCTCGGAGTCCCAGTCCAGGGTCTCCAGGTCCATCAGCATCGTGCGCGAGGCGTTCGTGACGTCGGTGACGTGGCGGCCCGTCAGGTTCCAGATCAGCCACGTGTCCATCGTGCCGAACAGGACCTCGCCGCGGTCGGCCCGTGCGCGCAGCCCGTCGACGTTGTCGAGCAGCCAGCGCAGCTTCGGGCCGGAGAAGTAGGTCGCCAGCGGCAGGCCGGAGCGTTCGCGGAACCTGTCCTGGTCGCCCAGGGTCTTGATCAACGCGTCCGTGCGCGTGTCCTGCCAGACGATCGCGTTGTGCACGGGCTCGCCGGTCGTCTTGTCCCACACGACCGTGGTCTCGCGCTGGTTCGTGATGCCGAACGCGGCTATGTCGCTGAACGAGAGAGACGCGTGGGCCAGGGCGTCGCGCACGACGGCCTGCACGTTCGTCCAGATCTCGGTCGCGTCGTGCTCCACCCAGCCCGGCTTCGGGAAGATCTGGCGGTGCTCGCGCTGAGCGACCGACACGATCCCGCCGGACTGGTCGAACACGATGCACCGGGACGACGTCGTGCCCTGGTCGATCGCCGCGATGTAAGCCACGTGCAGCACTCCTTTGTGCGAACCATTCGACATTGTCGAACGGTTCCACACTACTACCAGGAGAGCCCGCCCAGCTCCCTGGAGACGCTGCGAGCTGCCTCACGTACGTAGGAGACGAGCTCGAGGCGGGGTGGCCGGTCGGGGGAGTCGCACAGGCGCTCGACCGGCCCGGAGATGCCGATCGAGCCGACGACCGCACCTCGCCGGTCGCGGATCGGGGCGGCGATCGACGCCTCGCCCTCGACCAGTTCGTGCAGGTCGTAGGCCCAGTCGCGGTCGCGGACCTCGGCCAGCGCGGACGTCAGCCGGTCGGTGTCGAGGGTGTGCCGGGTGAAGCTCTGGAGGTCGCCGTCCGGCCACTCGCCGAACGCGACCAGTGCCTTGCCCAGGGCCGTCGCGTGCCACGGCAGCAACGCCCCGGTGTCGAGGGTCTGCCGGCTGTTGTCCGGCCGGAACACGTGATGCACGACGAGCACGTGCTTGCCGTGCATCACTCCGATGCGCACCGCCTCGCGCGCACGCATCGCCAACGTGTCCGACCAGTTCAACGCCTTGGCGCGCAGCTCGTTGCCGTCGAGGTACGACGTGCCGATCTGGAACAGGGCGGCGCCCAGGCGGTACTTGCCACCCTCGACCTCCTGCTCGACGAACCCGACCTCCTGCAACGTCCGCAGGATGCCGTGCGCGGTCGGTTTCGCGAGGTCCAGGGCGCGGGCGATCTCGCCGACGCTCAGCTGGTGCGCGCCGCCGTGCGCGAGCAGCTTCAGGACCTCTGCCGCGCGCTGAATGGACTGAATGGGGCCGGGCACGCACCCCACTCTAGCTGCGCACGTTCGACAATGTCGAACACTTAGGGCCGATAGATTCCCAGCGCGGCCGCCCGCGAACGGAACCTGAAGTGGTTGGCCCGCTCGCGCACCTCACCGTCCGTCGCGATCGAGATGGGCGCGCCGTGCACCTCGACGTTGAGCGAGGCCACCTCGAAGTGCTTGTACATGCGCGAGTGCTCCAGCGCCCCGAGCAGCGCGCCCAGGAAGAACCTGGTCCGCGAGTACTTCCGGTCGGCACGGACGAAGCGCACGTCGAGCAGCCCGTCGTCGAGCCGCGGGCGCATGGTGGGCGCGAAGCCCTTGGGCCGGTACGGCCCGTTGCCCACGAACAGCATCCACACGAGGTGCTTGTCGCCGTCGATGGTCATGTGCAGCGGCTTGGCGCGCTGCAGGACGCGGAACAGCGCGATCCCGGCCGCGGGCCACTTGCCCCAGCGCCGCTCCAGCTTCTCGCGGATCCTGACCATGTCCGGGTAGCCGCCCAGGGACGCCGTGTTGACGAACCACTGGTCGTTGACCTGCGCCAGGTCCACCCGCACGCCCACGCCGTCCGCGACGGCCTGCGCCGTGTCGTGCAGGCCGGTGATGCCCACGTCGCGGGCGAAGTGGTTCAGCGTGCCGGAGGGGATGAGCACCATCGGCAGGTCGCGCTCGGCGGCCACGGCCGCCACCGCGGCCACGGTCCCGTCGCCACCGGCCACGCCGACCGCCTTCGCGTCCGGCAGGTCGGCGAGCTCCTCGACCGAGACGATGTGGGCCTTCGGCCACTCCTCGGTGATCTGCGGCGTCGGGTCCGGCCCGATGCCCGAGTGCGGGTTCACCACCACGACCAGCCCGTCGCCGTCCTGCAGCGACGTCAGGTCGGCGTGCTCGTAGGCGGACGCGGGCTCGGTGCGCCCCAGCGGCCACCAGCGGCGGGTCAGGATCGCGGCGCCGACACCGACCGCCGCGCCGGCCGCGACATCCGTCGGCCAATGAACGCCGGTGTGCACGCGTGAATAGGCCACGGCGGCCGCGATCGGGGCGACCACGACACCTGCTTTGGGTGATTCCATCGCCACCGCCGTGGCGAAAGCGGCCGCTGACGCGGAGTGACCGGACGGGAATGAGGACGACGTCGGCCGCTTGGACAACCGGCGGTCCATCGCGATCAGATCGGCGGCGGGCCTGCGGCGCGGGAAAAGTGACTTCCCGACCAGGTTCGCGCTGGCAGAGGCCCCGGCGATGGCCGCAAGGCCCCGCAACGCACCACGCCGGAACGGCCCTTTGCCGGTTGCCAGAATCGCCGCGATGACGAACCACAACAGACTGTGGTTGGCGGCTTTCGAAAGTCTCTTCAAACCAGTGTCGAGCCTGCTCGGACGTAGTCCGGCCGAGGAGCCCATGAGCTTCTTGTCGAGAGCGCTGACCCGTTTCCACACACCACCGACACTAAACCGCAACCGGCGTGCCGCCCGAACGGATCACCCTGCTCCGCCTGAGAGTCGCCTACTGTTGAGGCATGCAGCGGCGGATCTTCGGCATTGAGACAGAATTCGGGGTGACCTGCACCTTCCACGGGCAGCGTCGTCTGTCCCCGGACGAGGTCGCGCGGTACTTGTTCCGCCGGGTCGTCTCCTGGGGGCGTTCTTCCAACGTCTTCCTGCGCAACGGCTCCCGGCTCTACCTCGACGTCGGCTCCCACCCGGAGTACGCCACGGCGGAGTGCGACGACCTGGCCCAGCTCGTCACGCACGACAAGGCGGGTGAGCGGATCCTCGAGGACCTGCTCGTCGACGCCGAGCGCAGGCTCGCCGACGAGGGCATCGGCGGCGACATCTTCCTGTTCAAGAACAACACCGACTCCGCGGGCAACTCGTACGGCTGCCACGAGAACTACCTGGTCGCACGGGCCGGCGAGTTCTCGCGCATCGCGGACGTCCTGCTGCCGTTCCTGGTGACGAGGCAGCTCATCTGCGGCGCGGGCAAGGTGCTGCAGACCCCGCGAGGCGCCGTGTACTGCCTCTCGCAGCGCGCCGAGCACATCTGGGAGGGCGTGTCGTCCGCGACGACCAGGTCCCGCCCGATCATCAACACCCGCGACGAGCCGCACGCCGACGCCGAGCGCTACCGGCGCCTGCACGTCATCGTCGGCGACTCGAACATGTCCGAGGTGACGACGCTGCTGAAGGTCGGTAGCGCGAACCTGGTGCTCGAGATGATCGAGCAGGGTGTCCAGTTCCGGGACTTCTCGCTGGACAACCCGATCCGCGCCATCCGCGAGATCTCCCACGACCTCACCGGCCGCCGCACCGTCCGCCTGGCGGGCGGCAAGGAGGCCTCCGCGCTCGACATCCAGCGCGAGTACTTCGAGAAGGCCGTCGAGCACTGCGCCAAGCGCTCCCCGGACCCGATGGCCGACCGCGTCCTCGAGCTCTGGGGCCGCACGCTCGACGCCGTCGAGTCGCAGGACCTCACCAAGATCGACCGCGAGATCGACTGGGCCATCAAGAACCGCCTGATGAACCGGTACATGGAAAAGCACAACATGGACCTGTCCAACCCGCGCATCGCCCAGCTCGACCTCGCCTACCACGACATCCGCCGTGGCCGGGGCGTGTTCGACCTGCTGCAGCGCAAGGGCCAGGTCGAGCGCGTGACCGACGACGGCGAGATCGAGGCCGCCAAGGACACCCCGCCGCAGACCACGCGGGCCAAGCTGCGCGGTGACTTCATCGCCGCCGCGCAGGCCGCCGGGCGTGACTTCACCGTCGACTGGGTGCACCTGAAGCTGAACGACCAGGCGCAGCGCACCGTGCTGTGCAAGGACCCGTTCCGGGCGGTCGACGAGCGCGTGGAGCGTCTCATCGCCTCGCTCTAGGCATACGACGACGAGGGGCGCGCTCCAGGCCGGAGCGCGCCCCTCGTCGTCGTTTCTAGCGAGCCACGGCCTCGAACAGGTGCAGCGAGTCGGTCGCCGTCGAGCCGCGGTACTCGAGCCCCGCCCGTTCGAACAGGCCCGCGTACTCGGCCTCCGTGCGTTCCTGGCTGCCGAACAGCACGAACATGCCCATGTCGGCCATCGCGGTGTACGCGTCGGGCGTGCCGGACTTCTCCAGCAGCACCTCGACCACGACGATCCGCGCACCCGGCCGCGCGGCCCGCGCGCAGGACTCCAGGATGCGAACGCAGTCCTCGTCACCCCAGTTGTGCAGGATGAACCGCAGCAGGTACAGGTCGGCGCCCTCGGGAACGGACTCCAGCGCGTTCCCGGCGACGGTCTCGCACCGCGACGCCAGCGGGTCGCTCACGAGCTCGGGCAGGGCGTCCGCGATGACGCCCTCGACGTCGAACAGCACCCCGGTCAGGCCAGGGGCGGCGCGCAGGACGTCCCGCAGCAACGAGCCGCGTCCGCCGCCGACGTCCACCACCAGGCCCTCGGCGGGGAGGCCGAGCGCGGTGACCACGTCGCCGTTGTCCTCCTCGGTGGCGTTGTTCATGGCCTGGTGGAAGTCCGCCGCGCGCTCGGGTTCGTGCTCGGCGAGGTAGCTGTAGAAGTCGGTGCCGTGCACGACCTGGAACGGGCCGCGGCCCTCGCGTGCGGCTGCGGCGAGGCTGCTCCACGCCTGCCAGTTGGCTTCGGCCTTCAGGTCCTGCGTGAGGATGCGGCCCACCGGGTGAGCGGAGCACATCGTCCGTGAGAGCGCCGTGTGCGCGTAGTGACCGTCCTCGGCCAGGGTGAACACCCCGAAGCTCGCGAGGGCCGCCAGCAGCCTGCTCAGCACCCCGGGATCGGTGCCCGTGCGGGCGGCCAGGTCCGGCACGGAGAGGGGGTCGTCCTCGAGCGTGTCCGCCAGGTCGAGCAGCACCGCCGCGCGCAGCAGGTGGGCGGCGCGCAGCAGCACCAGCATCTGGCTCACCGAGTCGTCCGGTCCTTCGTGGGTCATCTCGTTCCTCCTAGGTGCTGTCCTGCGAGTTCGTCAGGTGAGAGACGCGGGCGAGAGTCCCGGAAGCGGTGCCGCCGCGATGACCTCGTACCGGGCGTGTTCGGGCATTGCGGCGGTGCCGTTTCCGGGGCCCTCGGCCGCCGCTCTCGCCCGACGAGACCTGCAGGACAGCTCCTAGACGGGCGACAGGACGACGGGCAGGGCGCTGATGCGGCGGATGATCCAGTCGGACTCCCACCGCACCTCGCTCGTCTCGCTCAGGCGGGCGTGCGGGAAGCGGGTGAGGAACGCGCCGAGGGCGATCCGGGCCTCCAGCCGGGCCAGGGGCGCGCCGAGGCAGAGGTGGCGGCCGAGACCGAAGCTGACGTTGTCGCCCCCGGTTCCGGGCACGAACTCGTCGCCCGCGGTGCGGTGCGGGCAGCGGTTGGCGGCGGCGAGGTTCACCTGCACCGGCGCGCTCTTCGGGATCAGGTACCCGCCGAGCTCGACGTCCTCGGTGGCGAACCGCCAGGTGGCGTGGGGCAGGGGTGGCTGCACGCGCAGGGTCTCCTCCACCCAGTCGGCGATCTCGGCGTCCGTGCGCGGGCGTTGCGCGGGCGGGCGGCGCAGGGCCTCGTGGATCGAAGAGGCGATCAGGCTCGCGGTGGACTCGTACCCCGCCATGATCAGGCCGGTCGTCCACGTCACGACCTCGTTGAGGCTGACCGAGTCCTCGGCCAGCAGGCCGGTGACGAACCCCTGGTCCAGCACGGTGCCCTCGGCGGCCCACCGCGCGACGGTCCCGGCGAGTCCGCCGACGCCGGCGGCGCGGGTGTCCTGGTCCTGCGAGTAGATGATGTTGTCGGTGACCTCGCGCAGCGCGGGCCTCAGGTGCGGTGGCACGCCGATCAGCTCGCTGAAGAACCCCAGCGGGAGCGGGAAGGTGAACCGGTCGACGAGGTCGACCTCGCCCTGGTCCGCCGCGAGGTCGTCGAGCAGCCCGCCGGCGAGCTTCGTGATCCGCTCACCCCACTCGCCGAGCTTGCGGGGCGTGAAGAACTTGGCGTGCAGGCGCCGGATCCGGGTGTGCTCCGCGCCCTCGCTCATCACCATGGCCTTGGCGACCTCGGCGCGCGGCTGGGCGCCCAGCATGGCGCCGGGAACGCGCATCCACTCCGGTGCGAGCGCCATGTCCTTGCTCAGCCGGCCGTCGAGCAGCGCGGCGCGGGCGAGGTCCGGGTCGCACACCACCCAGTTCGTGCCGCCGAAGTAGTCGACGGTGACGACCGGCGCCACCTGGCCCGCCGCCAGCACCGCGGGCAGCGAGTCGACGGAGGCGGGGGTCGTGGGCATCTCGGCCCGGGGTGCCTGCCGCGAGGCTCCGCGCACGGTGTCGGCGAGCGCCGCCGGGTCGTCCGGGAGCGCGTCGCCCCGCCACGCCACGTGGCCGTCCGGACGCACCAGGACGAAGGACCGTTCGTAGAGCTTGGCCAGCTCGTCGTCGTCGCTGCGGCGGACGCTCAGCGGCACACCACGCGCGGCGAACGCGGCCTCGAAGGCCGGAAGTCGGTCGTCCGCACCGAACTGGAGCAGCACGAAGCCGAGTCCGAAGAGGTCCAGAGTGGACGTCGTCGCGTCCCACCAGGCGTGCGCGGCCCGCCTGCCCGGTTCGCCGCCGGGACGCCACGCCGCGTCCGGCACGGTGATCTCCGCGGACTGGCCGGGGTCGTCGACGATCACCGGCGAGCGGTAGCGGAGTCCGAAGTGGATCTCCGGCGCGTCGAACTCGCGGTGCGCGCCGCTCGACGCGAGCCGCTCGGCCATGGCCCTGCGGGCCTCTTCGCCATCGGGGCCGTCGATGTCCTGCGGCACCTCGCGGTCCATCGTGCGCCGCAGGTTCCTGTTGGCCTCGTCCAGGCTCGCTTCGGCGATGGGCCTGCGTTCGGCCTCGTAGCTGTCGAGCAGGCCCGGCCCCGCCCAGCCGTCGAGCGTGGCGGCGATCTTCCAGCCCAGGTCGGCCGCGTCGGCGATGCCGGTGTTGAGGCCGAAACCGCCGGACGGCGACAGGGTGTGCGCCGCGTCGCCCGCGAGGAACACGCGGCGGTCCCGGTAGCGGTCGGCGACCCGGTGGGTGAGGTGCCAGTCGCCGTCGCTCAGGACCTCCACCGGGGTCTCGAACGCGATCGCGTCGCGGATCAGCGACAGCGCGTCGGCCCGTTCCGCGGTCTCGTCCTCGACGCCGACGACCATGTTGAACAGCGCGTCGCCGTCCAGCGAGCGCAACGGGAAGCGCAGCACGGAGGACCGCACGAGGAAGTGCACGAGAGCGGTGCCGTCCCCGAGCCGGGCCCGCAGCTCCGGGGCGCGGAACAGGATGTTGCGGAAGATCTGCGGGCGGAACCGGGCAGGGGCGTCGATTCCGCAGGCCTGCCGGATCGGGGACGACGCACCGTCGCACGCCACCAGGTACCGGGCCCGCACCTCGGTCCTCGCGCCGGTCTCCAGGTCGGTCAGGACGGCCTTCACGTGGTCGTCGGTCTGCGTCACGTCGCCGAGCGAGGTCCGCAGCCGCAACGGCGTGCCGGTCGCCCGCGCCAGCACGGGGTTGAGCCAGTGCGCCGGGCAGATCTGGTCGGGTTCGGGGGTGTGCCGGAAGACCGGGCGGTCCGCCGCCGTGCCCCGCCGGTAGCGGTGCAGCTCGTGGCCGCCGATCTTGGTGACCCAGGCGATGTCCAGCGGGTGGTCGGACGGCCAGCCCGCATCGCGGATCGCGTCCGCGAGCCCCCAGCGCCGGAAGAGCTCCATCGAGCGCGGACCGATCGTGCTCACCTTGGGGTGGCGGACGGTGCCGTCACCGGCCTCGGCCACCAGGCAGCTGATCCCGCGGTAGGTCAGGTCGATCGCCAGTGCCATCCCGACCGGGCCACCACCCGCGACCAGCACGTCGGTCTGTTCCATCGTGTCCGCGCCTTTCGTTGCAGGAGAAGGCGGGGCGGCCGCGAGACCGCCCCGCCGGGTCGGTGCGGTCAGGGACGGACCGCGACGGCCAGCAGGCAGCCGAAGTCGTCGGCGCCGGTCAGGTCGCCGGGCTTGAAGGCGTCCTCGTCGAACGCGAAGTTGCCCTCGTCCATCGCGACGGGCCGCTCCTCGAAGCCGCCCAGCTTCTCGATCTCGTCGGCGAGGCGCAGCGTGCTCTGCTCGGTGATGTCGAGGATGCTGTGCAGCCGCAGGCCCGCCCGGTGCAGCATCGGGACGTAGTCGTCGATGTCGGCCGTGGTGCACATGAGGTCGCGGCAGAACTTGTCGATGCCGGGGCTGCGGACCTCCTTGTGCGGGTAGCGGTCGAAGATGTCGGTCAGCACGACCCGGCCGCCGGGCTTGAGGACGCGGAAGATCTCGCGGAACACCCGGTCGCGGTCGGGGATGTGGCAGATCGACTCCAGCGCCATCACCGCGTCGAACGAGCCGTCGCGGAACGGCAGGTCCAGCGCGTCGGCGTGCTCGAAGACCGCCCTGGCCGCGAGACCCCTCCCGGCGCTGAGCTTGTTGGCGGTCTTGACCTGCTCCGCGCTGATGCTGACACCCGTGACGCGCGCGCCGGTCTTCTCCGCGAGCCGCAGGCCGGGGCCACCGACACCGCAGCCCAGGTCGAGCACGTGGGACGCCTCGCCGACGTCGAGGTGTTCGATGAACACGTCGGTGAGCCGGTCCATCGCCTCGTCGATCGTCGCCGTGGAGTCCGGCGAGTCCCAGTAACCGATGTGCACGTTGGTGTTGAAGCTGCCGTCGCGCATCGCGCTCAGGGTCAGCTTGTCGTAGAGCGCGCCGACTTCGTGCGGCTGCGGGAGGGTCTGGGTCATGACGGGCTACTCCTGGTCGGTTCTGGGGTGTGTCAGAGGGAGACGGTCTGCGTCAGGTCCTGCTCGATCCGCCGGCACAGCTCGTAGTCGGGCAGCAGGCCCTCGGCCTCCGCCTGCGCGAGGCGGATCGCCACACCGTCCCTTTCGGACAGGATCGGATCCGGCGGGACGGGCAGCCCGAGTGCCGGGTCGAGCACGTCGAGGGCGAGTTCGTGCTCCGCCACGTAGGTGCCGGAGATCATGTACGACATCACGGTGTTGTCCTCGAGAGCGATGAACGCGTGCCCGACGCCGACCGGGAAGTACAGGGTGCGGTGGTGGTCCTGGTCCATCCGCACGGTGTCCCACCGCCCGAACGTGGGCGAGCCGACCCGGATGTCGACGACGACGTCGATCGCCGACCCGGCCGCGCAGTAGACGTACTTGGCGCAGCCGGGAGGAGTCGTTGTGTAGTGGATGCCGCGGACGACGCCGCGGGCCGACACGCTGTGGTTCGTCTGCCGCACCGGGAACAGCGGGCTGCCGGTCGCCTCGGTGAACGCGGCCTCCTGGAACGGGGAGAGGAACTTGCCGCGGTCGTCACCGAAGACCCGCGGGGTGAACTCCAGCGCGCCTTCGACTGCGAGCGTGCGGACTTTCATGGGGGCTCCTGGGATCTCAGAGCGCGGCCAGGACCTGGCGCACCGCGTGGATGACCTTGTCCTGCAGGTCCGGGGACAGCGACGGGTACATCGGCAGCGAGAAGATCTCACCGGCCAGCTTCTCGGTGACGGGCAACGAGCCGGTGCGCTCGGCGAGATGCGCGAAGCCGCTCATCGTGTGCACCGGCCACGGGTAGCTGATGTTGAGGTGGATGTCGTACGACTTGAGGCGATCGATGATCTCGTCACGCTTCGGGTGCCTGACCACGTAGACGTAGTAGACGTGCTCGTTGCCCTCGTTCGTCGTGGGCAGCTTGAGGTCGGTTTCTTGAAGGCCTTCCTCGTACCGGCGCGCGACGGCCTGCCGTGCGGCGACGTAGGCGTCGAGCCGGGTCAGCTTGCGCCGCAGGATCTCCGCCTGGACCTCGTCGAGGCGGCTGTTGTGCGCCGGGGTCTGGACCGTGTAGTAGATCTTGTCCATGCCGTAGTAGCGCAGCCTGCGCAGCTGGGCGACGACGGTGTCGTGCGGGGTCAGCACCGCGCCTCCGTCGCCGTACGCGCCGAGGACCTTCGTGGGGTAGAAGGAGAACGCCGCCGCGTCACCGGTCGAGCCGGCGATCCTGCCGTGCTGACGGGCACCGTGCGCCTGCGCGCAGTCCTCCAGCACGCTCAGGCCGTGCTTGTCCGCGATCGCCTTCACCGCGGCCATGTCGACGCACTGTCCATAGAGGTGCACGGGGACGATGCACCGGGTGCGGTCGGTGATCTTCGCTTCGACCTGCGAGGTGTCCATGAGGAAGTCCTTCTCGCGGACGTCGACGAACACCGGCGTGGCGCCCGCGTTGTGGATCGCGATCACGGTCGGTGCCGCGGTGTTCGACACCGTGATCACCTCGTCGCCCGGGCCGACGCCGAGCGCCTGCAGGCCGAGCGTGATCGCGTTCGTGCCGTTGTCGACACCGACGCAGTGCCCGACGCCGTGGTGGGCGGCGAACTCCTCCTCGAACCCCTGCACGCTCGCGCCGAGCACGAGCTGCCCGGAGTTGAACACCTTCTCGACGGCGTCGAGGATGTCGGCCCGTTCGTCCTGGTATTCGAGCAGGTAGTCCCAAACGCGCGTGGTCATGGGCGAGCCTTTCGGGCGAGTGCGGCGACGGTGCGGTGGATCCCTTCCCCCAGCGGGATCTCCGGGCTCCAGCCGGTGACGGCGCGGAACGCCGAGGAGTCGATCGTCACGCTGCGGAAGTCGGTCACGGGGGCGTGCGAGGGGGCCTGGACCGAGGTGACCTCGACCGGCGGCGCCCCGGTGTGCTCGGACGTGATGGAGGCGATCAGCCGGAACACGTCGCCGAGCGCGTCTCCCCGGCCCGCTCCGAGCAGCCAGTGCCTGCCGGCCAGCAGGTCGGGGTGTGCGAGGGCGGCGGCGAACGCGGCGGCGATGTCGTCGACGTGGACGAGATCGCGGCGCACGGTGCCGTCGTGCCACATCGTGAGCGCCTGCCCGTCGAGAGCCCTGGCGGCCATCGCGGACACGACACCCCGGTCGTGGCCACCGCCGGGTGTGCTCTCCCCGAAGACGGTCGGCAGGCGCAGGCTGACGCCGCGCACCCGGCTTTGCGCCAGCAGCAGGTGTTCCGCGCGCAGCTTCTGCCGGTCGTACGCGGTCTCGGGACTGTCCGGTTCGGTGCCGTTCAACGGTTCCCGTTGCGGCACACCGACCTGGGACGCGGCACCGCCGTAGACGAGCACCACGTCGTCGCTCAGCACTTCCAGCAGATCCGCCATGACGCCGACGTTCACGCGCTCGGCGGAGCCCTCCTCGGCCGCGCGCCAGCCGCCGTCGCCGAGCAGCAGGTAGACCACGGCGTCCGAGCCCTCGACGGCGTTCGCGAGCGCCTCCCGGTCGGTGAGGTCGGCGGTGACGACCTCGACCTGGGCGGGGCCGGGTGGTACCTCGGCAGGCTTGCGCGCCACGGCACGCAGGTGGATCTCCTGCCGTGCCAGGGTCTTCAGCACGGCCGAGCCGATGAAGCCCGTCGCGCCGAGCACAGTGATCCGTTTCATGGTCACACCAGTCCCCGAGGCCAGGCGGAGGCGGCGTTCAGGCACGCCAGCAGCGTGCGCGCCTCCACGTTGAGGTAGTGGCCGTGCCGCGCGAGCGTGGTGAGCTGCGCGGGGGTGGCCCAGACGAAACCGCGCGGTGGTTGCGAGGGCACCTGCTCGCCGGCCTCGATGATCAGGTAGCGGCACCGGGTGTCGAGGAACCGGCCGCCCTCCTCGGAATGCACCGCCTCGTAACGGATGCGCGAGCGTTCGGCTCCCAGCACCACGTCGAGGAACGGGGGACGCTGACCGGCCGGCAGGTGCTCGTAGTTGCGCGGCGTGCACTGCACTGTGGGTGCCAGCTCGACCGTGTCGAGGAAGCCGCCGTCGGCACGGGCGTGCACCAGCACGTGCCGCACCCCGCCGAAGTCGCGCACCAGGAACGCCGAGACGCCCATGTCGACCGACTCCAGCAACGGCTGGGTCCAGCTGACCCGCTCCCGGTTGCTGCCCCGCACGGCGACCGCCACGACCTTGAAGTACCGGCCGTCCTCGTGCTCCACGGCGTCGGGCCCGCGCTTCCAGCCCTCGACCGACGCCAGCGGGATGCGCGTGGTCCGCACGTCGTGGCGCGCCCGTTCGCCGGTGAACCACGACAGCAGCTGGACGTCCGAGTGCAACGCGCCGGGATTCGGGTCGTAGTAGGGAAGACAGGACAGGACGCTGCGCGCGTTCATGTTCACCGTCTCGTCCTCGTGCAGCAGCTCCGCGATCTGGCCGAGGGTGAGCCAGCGGAAGTCCTCGTCCGGCGCGATCTCCGCGGCCGTCTCGACGATCATGTTGCGGTTGGACTTGCGGAAGAACCACGAGCCCTGCTCGGCCTGCAGCACGTCGACGACGACCTGCTCGCGGTCGAGGTCCGCGAAGTGCTCCAGCAGCTTCACGCTCGACCCGCCGTGCGCGCCCGTGTAGTTGCTGCGGGTCGCCTGGACGGTGGGGGAGAGCTGCACCAGGTTCGGGTTGCCCGGCTCCATCTTGGCCTGCATCAGGAAGTGCAGGACGCCGTCGATCTCCTTGCACAGGATGCCCAGGATGCCGACCTCGGGCTGTTTGATGACGGGCTGCTGCCACTCGCGGTAGGGGCCGTCGCCGTGCGGTCCGTCGTGCTCCACCACGTGCAGGCCCTCGATGGTGAAGAACCGGCCGCTGGCGTGCGCGAGGTCGCCGGTGGACGGCACGAAGTGCCACTGGTCGAGGTCGGCGAACGGGACGCGGTCGACCCGCAGGACGTTGGCGTGGCGGCGTTCCGCGAGCCAGGCGCGCACGTCCTCGGTGCGCATGTGCGCGCCCTGGCGGGTCGCGGCGGACAGGGCGATGCGGTGCAGGTGGGTGGCGTTCCCGCGGGCGCGCAGGGCGGTGGGCGGGCCCGGGCGGGGCGGTGCGGGCAGTGTGGTGGGCTGGGGTGGCATGGCTGGACCCCCTTCTACGGCCGCTGGGCGGTGATCAGGACGTAGCCGCTGCTCGGGTTCTCGCCGAACGAGGCCATGAGCTCCGCCGCCGTGAGGACGTCCGCGGCGGCGAAAGGCGGTGCCGTGTCGGCGATCCGCCGGAACGCGTCCGCCGCCAGCGCGTAGCTCGGCCGCACGTTCTCGCCGATGTCGAGCAGTTCCAGCAGGTCCCAGCCCGCCTTCTCCAGACCGGCGCGGTGCTCCCGCTCGCTGTTGATGCCGGCGATCTCGAGCGTGCGGACCATGCCCGCCAGCACCGCCTCGCCCGCGCCGGTGAACGGTTCGCGCTGGCACAGGTCCGCGACGACGAGCCGGCCGCCGGGCCGCACGAACCGGCGCAGCCTCGCCAGTGCCGCGGCCTGGTCGGACAGGTGCAGCAGCGACTCGATCGCGAAGACGGCGTCGAACGTGCCGAGGTCGTCCGGCAGGGCGGAGGCGTCGGCGAGCCGGAAGCTCAGCCGGTTCTCCGCCTTCGAGTCCGCCGCGAGCTCGGCGGCCCTCGCGACCTCCTGCTGCGACACCGTGATGCCGGTGACGTGGACGTCGTGGGTCTCGGCGATGCGCACGGCCGGGAAACCGTTGCCGCAGCCCACGTCGAGGACCCGGTCACCCGGCCGCAGCGCCAGGCGTTGCGCGACCAGGTCGGTCAGGCGGTCGGTCGCGGCGGCCATCGGGACGTGCTCGGCACCGGAGTCCCAGTAGCCCGCGTGGATGTTGCCGCCCAGGGCCTCCGTCGTGCCGGCCTCCGCGAACTGGTCGTACCTGCCGCCGACTGCGTCGGTCTGCGATGTCACGGGCGCGTTCCTTCCATGCTGTCGGTGAGGTCGAGGACGAGGCGGGCCGGGCCGTGGAACACCATGTCGCCGGCGTACTCGACCCGGTGGGCCGCCTTCTCCCAGCCGGGCGGGCCGTCGAGCAGGGCGCGCAGGCCGATCTCCAGCTCGGCGCGGGCCAGCGTCGCGCCGAGGCAGTAGTGGACGCCGATGCCGAACCCGAGGTGCCGGTCCGGCGGCCGGTGCACGTCCACGACGTCCGGGCGCGGGAAGCGCGCAGGGTCCCTGTTCGCCGAGCCGAGCAACGCGATCACCCGGCTCCCGGCGGGGATCCGCACGCCGCCGACGACGGTGTCCTCGCGCGACCACCGCGTCACCGCCTGCACCGGCGGGTCGTGGCGCAGCAGTTCCTCGACGGCGGTGGGCACCAGGTCCGGGTGGTCGCGCAGGTCGGCGATCAGCCCCGGGGTGGCGCGCAACGACAGCACCGCCTTGGCCAGCGAGTTCGTGGTCGTCTCATGCCCCGCGGTCAGCAGGTGGACGCAGCTGCCGACGATCCGTTCCGTGCTCAACGGGATGCCGAGCATCAACGCGAGCAGGTCGTGGTCGCCCGGCTGCCGTCGCCCCGCCTGGTCGCGGAAGTAGGCGTCGAGCTCGCGCGCGGCGTCCTCGGCGTCGGTGAACCGCGACGGGCCGGTGCGGGTGCTGCTGGCTCCCTGCAACGCCACCGCGAGGCCTCGCAGCCGTTCGTGGTCCCGGGCCGGAACGCCGAGGAGCTCGCAGATCACCATGATCGGAAACGGCGCCGCGAACCCGGCGACCAGGTCGGCCTCGCCCTCCAGCCGGGAGAGCAGGTCGTGGGCGATGCGCGCGATGCGGGGGCGCAGCGCGGTCACGACGGTGGCCGAGAACTCCTTCTGCAGCGCCGAACGCAGCCGCGTGTGCTCCGGCGGGTCGAGGAAGACCAGCCAGTTCTCGACCACGGACCGCAGCGCGGCGAACTCCGGCGGCACCGGCAGGGAGACCGGCACACCGTCCTCAGTGGAGTGCGACACCCGGCCGAAGTCGCGGTCGGACAGCACCTTCACCACGTCGTCGTAGCCGAAGACGTAGAACGCGTCGGTGCCTTCGTGCACGGACCCGGCCTCGCGGTACCGCCGGTAGACCGGGTACGGGTCGGCGATGTCGTCCCTCGGCCAGTCCCGCAGGCTGAACGGAGTCATGTCACCTCCCCGCCTGAGCGCGGAAGTGGTCCGCCCAGAACGTGCTCAGCTCGCCCACCCGCGTGGGCACCAGGGCGCACTTGGCGCACTGCGCCGCGATGGTGTCCAGACGCAGCGCGATCGCCCGCCGGGCCACGTCCGGCCTCGGGATCGCGGCGGGCACCTCGGACAGCTCGAACGAGGGTCCCGCCGTCGTGCCACGCCTGCCGGAGGGGAGGGTCACCAGCAGTTCGGCCAGCGGGCGCATGAGCCCCGACATGACGTCGATGGCCGCGTTCATGAGGTCCGAGCGGCGCAGGCTCGCGTCCGGGCGTTCGCCGAAGTGCTGGGCCATCAGCTGCAGGGCCACGAAGTACGACTCGTTGAAGATCTGCATGACCGTGCGGGCGTCCGGGTCCGTCACCGCCTCGACGGCCGGGCTCGCCGGGTTCAGCGACGGGTTGCGGGCGACCGGGTACGCGGGGTTCCACAGCTCGCCGTGCGGGCCCGTCACCGGTGCCTTGCGCAGCAGCTCGCCGATCAGCAGGAACGACGTGTAGTGCGAGTCCTCGACGGCGTCAGGGTCCAGCACCCCGCCCTCGCCCTGCTCGGTGATCACGTCGATCGCGTAGAGGGCGCTGGGGAGGTCGTCGACCTCCAGCTGGTAGTCCGGGTGCTCGTGGTTGATCGACTCGCGCAGGAACAGGTGGTGCTCGCCGCCGCCCCGGCCCTTGTCGACCAGGAACAGGTCCGGGATCTGGTGCAGGGCCTCGCGGATGTCGGCGTACAGCTCGCTCAACGACGCGTAGCCGTGCTCCTGACGGTCCGGCACGGTCTCACCGTCACGCGGCCGCAGATCGCTGACCTGGTGCTCCGGCTTCTCGATCTGGGTGAAGCGCTCGACGCTGCCGAGGCCCAGCCGTTCCAGCGCGAAGTCCAGCGGTACCGGCAGCCGGTGGTTGATCGTGCCGAAGTCGGCCATCGGCACGTGGAAGGGCTCGCCCAGCGCCATGATGATGTTGTTGACGAGCAGGAAGTGGATCATCTCCTCGCGGGCGATGCCGAGCAGCATGCTCCGGATGCCCTCGTCGAGCGTCTCCCCGCCGTCGCCGCAGGCGAGCTGGAGCTGGTCGGGCGTCCACAGTCCGAGCCGCACGTACTCCGCCCCGGCGCCGTAGGTGGGCACCGAATAGGCCGCGTAGAGGTACTGGAGCATCACGGCCAGCTCGACCAGGGCCGCCTCCCGCAGCACCTCGACCAGCCGTCCGCGCGTGGCGATCCGGGTGCGCACGGGCACGGACGTCTCGGCCGGCAGTAGCAGGTGCTCCGGAACCTGTTGTGCGCGCAGGAACTTCAGCAGCAGCCGCGCCTTCGGTTCGGAGAGGTCCCGGGTCGGCGGCATGTAGTAGGTCTTGCTCTTGTTCTGCGGATCGCACATCTGCCAGATCAGCTTGGCGTAGGTCTCGGTGCGGCTGCGGTTCGCGAGGCTGAAGACCTCCTTGTCCATGAAGGAGAAGAGGTGTTCGTAGTAGGCGAAGACCTCGCGGTACACCAGGTCGTAGTCGGCGTGCTCGACCTCGTCGAGGTGCCAGGAGTCCGGCAGCACGCGCACGGTCAGATACCCGGCTCCCGACCAGAAACCGAGCCTGTCGTCGTTGTCGTAGTCGAGTCCGGCCGGTTCGGGCTCGGCCGTCAGCAGGACGCGTGCCGTGCCCGCCGCCTTGCCCCGCAGGGTGAACCGGCCACGGCCGGTGTCGTCCGTGCTCAGCGAGGCGTCCAGCGAGACGATGACGTCGGCGGGGTCGCGGGGGCGGGCCGCCGGGTTGGCGAACTGCCGGACCGCGATGTCCCGCACCGCGCCGGGCCTGCCCCGGACGTACGACCGCACCAGGACCTCGACGTCGTGGTCGGCGTCGTCCGGGGTCCGGGGGTGCTCCACGAACACGCTCGCGTCGTCGACCTGGAGGTTGATCTCCTGCTCCCGCAGCAGGAGCACGCCGTCCGAGGCGACGAGCCGCAGCGCGTCCCCTGCGATGTCCTCTTCGGACAGCAGGCCGGGCACCGTGACGACACCCGCGGTGAGGACCGCGTCGTCGGTGTAGGCCTGGGAGGGGATCCGGGCCACCAGCCGGTCGTCGCGGACGGTGCGCAGTTCGAGGTCCCGGGCCGCGGCCGCCGGCGCGGGCGCCGTGATCATGTTCAGCACGACGTGGCCGTGCGTGGTCCCGACGGTGAGGTTCCCCATGCGGTTGCGGGTGGTGCGGTCGGGCACGAGCAGCCGTCCGGCCGGGTACGTGCGCAGCTCGTGGGGCCTCCACGGCGCGATCGTGCCGCGCAGACGCCACTGGGAGGGCTGGTCCGGTGCCTGGGGAGCGGACTGGCCGTCGAGGGCGAACTGCACGACGAGCCCGCCCGTCCTGGACTCCCGGAGCAGTCCGGCGACCGGGGAGGCGTCCGCCTCGTCCAGCCAGCGCAGGTCCTCGTCGGTGACGACGAACTGGTGCACGACCGAGCGGCCCAGCCGCCAGTGGCCGCAGCCGCGTCCGGTGGTGTGCCAGCGCGGCGGCGAGAAGCCCTTGACCGCACCGGTCGCCATGTAGCCGACGTCGTGCGACCGGCCGTCCCGGCCGAAACCGAGCTGGCCGACCATGAGCGTCGTCGTCCAGTCCGAGGCGGGGTCGACGTCGAAGATCCGCGCCCGGTTGACCGTGGTCGCGAGGTACTCGTTGTAGTGGCCCCAGAAGTCGACCGCGCGGCCCACCATCGGGTCCGCGGTGTCCGTCTCGCCCGCGACGCGTTCGGTGCTCACGACGTGCGCGTTGATCGAGAAGTGCCCGTTGCCCGCGAAGTCACGGCCCAGGGCGCCGCTGAACGCCCCGCCGGGCGTCTCGCTGCCCGCGCTGTCGTAGCGGGGCCCGATCTCGGCGAGGTGGGCGTGGTACTCGGCGGGCGGGCGGTGCACGGGGAACGGTTCGCCCTGCGCGGTGAGGGCGGTGTTCGTCGCCAGGTCCACCATGCCGTTGCGGGGTCCCGTGGGCAGGCGGGTGGAGGCGACGCCGCGGAAGTGCAGCCGGGGCAGGTCGAAGACGCTCATGCGGTCTTCTCCGTCTGCGGCAACCGGCGGGCGGGGGTGCGCTGTTCGCACCACTCGATCTCGTGCGCGGCGTCGATCGCCGACTCGATCGCGCCCTCGATCCACGCGGGCTTCGACGAGCAGTGCTCCCCGGCGAAGAAGAGCCCCTTCTGCGGCCTCGTCGCCTCCCTGCGCTGTGCCTCGCGCAGCGCGGAGTCCTGCTCCCAGCGGATCGTCGCCGCGCCGAGGGACCACCGGTGCTCGCCCCAGGCCTTCGTGGCGACGCCGAGGACCATGCCGGGCTCGCGCAGCTCGGGATGCATCACGCCGAGCTCCCGGGTGATCAGCGCGATCCTCTCCCGCTCGCTCAACGAGCTGAGCGCGTCGGCGTCGGGACCGATGCTGTAGCTGGCGAGCATCACCGCGCCGTGGGCGGGATCGCCGTCGACGGGCGGGTAGTAGGTCTGCCGGACGTGCCCGCCGGTGAACGAGCCACCGCCGCGGATGCCGTCCTCGTGCCAGAACGCCTCGCGGCAGTGGAACGCGACCTTGGTGGCGGGCCAGTACTTCGTCTCGTGGATGATGTCGAGCTTCTCGTCGTCGAACCCGCTGAGACGCATCCCCCGCAGCACCGTGAACGGCACGGTGCACACCACGTAGTCGCAGGTCCTGGTGAAGGACCTGGTGCCCTGCCTCAGGTTCAGCACCACTGCCTTGTCGCGGACCTCGATCCCGGTGACCTCCTGCCCGACGGTGACGCGGCCGAGCAGGCGGGCCGCGAGGCTGCGGGGGATGAGGTCCATGCCGTCGCGCAGCCGCACGATGTCGGAGCTGGTCTCGTCGAGGACGTCGTCGAGGAACCGCTCCAGGTGCGCCGGCACCAGCGAGCGGATGCGCGGGTTGCCCGCGTAGAAGGCGTGCAGGTCGATCATCGTGCCGTTGTGGCCGCGGCGGTACGGCGTCATGTCGACCTGGTCCACGAGGTCGAGCAGGCCGACACCGATCTCGCCGTGCATGCCGTTGTAGAACTGGCGCGGCGCGATGGCCCTGATCGTCGCGTCCAGCCAGGCACCGAAGAGCAGGGTGCCGTCGCGGTAGCGCCCGGCCGGCACCCCGGAGGCGAAGTCGTTGAGCAGCACGTCGTGCGCGTCCCGCACGCGCAGGTAGCCGGACGAGCTCGGCAGGTACGCGGCGTCGTCGGAGAAGATGGTGTGGAACGGCAGGACCTGGTCCTGCAGGCCCAGTTCCGCGATGTAGTGCAGGGTCAGGCGGTGCGCGGAAGGAATGCGCATCGCACCCAGCTCGGCGAACGGCCCGGCCTCGCCCGAGAAGCGGTGGGTGTGGACGCGGCCCCCGACCCGGTCGCTGGCCTCGATGATCTCGACCTCGTGGCCGAGGCGCTCCAGCTCGTAGGCCGTCACCAGCCCGGCGACACCCGCGCCGATCACGGTGACCTTCTTCCGCTCACCGATGGCGTCGAGCCCGTTGACCTCTTGCAGCGTTGTCACCGCGGACTTCCTTCCGGTGCGCTAGCGGCGGGCAGGGGGTTGGCGTGCTGTGTGGGAGCGATCCCACGAGATGTCCTTCCCGGCCCGTCTAAGCCTCTGAGCCGTTCCGGTAGCGCCATTCTTCGGCCGGTGGCGGTGCGCCCGTATCCCCCGACAGCGCCGGTCCCGAGCGGTTCGGCGGGACCGCGAGCGGTATCGAGACGCGCGGAACCCGACCTCCCCCCACTCAAGTGAGCGGGGTTTGTCTCGACACGGCGGACCCCGCGCCGAACGGGGTGATGCTGACGCGAGCCGCTGGGCGGCCACCCCCGAGTTGGAGGCGACGTTGACCCGAGTGCTGATCGCGACGACACCGGCCCCCGGTCACGTCGTGAGCCTGTTCGAGATCGCCACCGAGCTCACGCGCCGGGGCCACGAGGTGCACTGGTACACCGGCGAGGCCTTCCGGGAGCAGGTCGAACGGACCGGGGCGCGCTTCGAGCCGATGACCGAGGGCCTCGACTTCGGCGGCCGCAGCCGCGAGGAGGCCTTCCCCGCGCACGCCGGGCTGACCGGGTTGAAGAGCTTCAAGGTCGGTGTCCGCGACATCTTCTACCGCACGGCACCAGGACAGCTCGCGGACCTCCTTGCGATCCTCGAACGTTTTCCCGCGGACCGCATCCTCTCCGACGACATGTGTTACGGCGCATGCTTCGCCAGCGAGCGGACGGGGATCCCGCTGGTCTGGCTCGCCAACTCCATCTACATCCTGGGCAGCCGCGACACCGGGCCGCTCGGCATGGGCCTGGGGCCGAGCACCACCCCGTGGAACCGCGTGCGCAACGCCGCGCTGAGGTTCCTCGGCGACCAGGTGTCCATGAGGGACCTGCGCGCCGAAGCCGACCGCGTGCGCGCATCGGTCGGACTGCCCCGGTTGAGGACGAGGGCGATGGAGAACATCGCGCGCCACCCCGACCTCTACCTCGTCGGATCGGTGGCGTCGTTCGAGTTCCCGCGGCGTGACCTGGCTCCGGGAACCCACTTCATCGGCGGCCTGTTCGGTGTCCCGCCCGCCAGGTTCGACCCGCCGTCGTGGTGGGACGAGCTCTCCGGCGACCGGCCCGTCGTCCTGGTCACGCAGGGCACCACGGCGAACGACGTCGAACGCATGCTGGTGCCCGCCGTGCGCGCACTCGCCGACGAGGACGTCCTCGTCGTCCTGACCACCGGGAGCAAGCTCGACGTGGAACGGCTGCTTCCGTTGCCGCGCAACGTCCGCATGGAACGGTTCGTGCCGTACCACCACCTGCTGCCGCACGTGGACGTGATGATGACCAACGGCGGCTACAACGGGGTCAACGCCGCTCTCGCGCACGGGGTGCCGTTGGTCGTCGTGCCCGCGACGGAGGAAAACCCCGACGTGGCGGCGAGAGTCGAGTACGCCGGCGTCGGCGTGGTCGTGAAACCCCGTGCTGTCACCGAGTCCAGCCTCCGTGCCGCCGTGACCACCGTGCGGACGGGCGAGAGCTACCGGCGTCGTGCCGCGGAGATCGCGGTGGACCTCAACAACAGCGTTGCACCGCAGCGGGCGGCCGACCTGATCGAGTCCGCTGTCGCCCACCAGGACCACATTCCGACCGGAGGTACCGCGCGTTGAACGGGACGACGAACACGGGGCTGCAGGCCCCCGAGACGACCATGCCCATCGATCCCGGCCCGTTCGACTGCATGCCCGAGCTGCTCGCCGCCGCGCGGGTCGCCCCGGTCGTGCGGATCCCGTACCTGGGCCGGCACGCGTGGGTGGTGTGCGACCGCGAGCTCGTCAAGGTCGCGCTCGCGCATCCGAAGATGGGCAAGGACATCACGCTCGTGCCCGAGTTCATGAAGCAGCCCGGCCTGATGGTCGGCTCGCAGCCGCCGCCGGAGTACGCGCGGGCGATGATCATGAGCGACGGCGAGGACCACGCGCGGATCCGGCGTCTGCACGCGCCCGTGCTGAGCCCGCGCAACACCGAGAGGTGGGGCGAGCGGGTCAGCGTGAAGGTCGAGGGCTTCCTCGACGAGCTCGAGCAACGCGGTGTGCTCGGCGACAACGAGGTCAACGTCGTCACCGACTACACCCACAAGATCCCGCTGGCGTTCATCTCCGAGATGCTCGGCCTGCCCGAGGAGGCGGAACGGCAGCTGCGCAGCATCACCGACGTGATGCTCTACTCCTCGGACTACGAGGCCCGGACGCTGGCCGTGCGGGCGCTGTACGGGGCCGTCGAGGGCTGGGTGGCCGACCCCGCGCCGTTGCGCGACGGCGTCATCACCGGGCTCCTGGCGTCCTCCAACGGCATCGACGCGGCCGTGACGGAGGGCGAGGTGATCGTGTGGACCCTGGGCATGATCATCACGGGCTACGAGACCACGGGCAGCCTGATCTCGGCGTCGCTCTTCGAGGCGTTGCGGCGTCCGGTGGAGGAGCGGCCGAAGACCGAGGCCGAGATCAAGTCGTGGATCGAGGAGGCACTGCGCGTGCACCCGCCGTTCCCGCACCCGACCTGGCGCTTCCCGCTGGAGGACATCGAGCTCGGCGGGTACCTGATCCCCAAGGGCGCGCCCGTCCAGGTGAGCATCGCCGCGGCCAACCGCGAACCGGGGGAGGAGGCGGACAGCTTCGACTCCGCGCGGGGCGGCCACGGCCACCTCTCGTTCGGCCTCGGCATGCACTACTGCATCGGCGCGTCCCTCGTGCGGCTGGAGGCGCAGATCGCGGTGAGCGGGTTCCTGCGGCGATTCCCGGAGGCCCGGCTGAGCAGCTCCACGCCGTTCGAGTGGGAATCCGAGTGGATGATCCGCCGGATGAGCGTTCTGCCCGCGACCCTGCGCTGACGCAGATGTGAACGTCAAGAACCCCGATCGCCTCGTCCGGTGAAACCTCGGTTTCGTCGGGCGAGGCGATCGTTCTGTGCGCGCTCGCCGAAATGAGACGACCGGATTGACGTGGCGCGAACCGGCCAGGCCTCGATCTGCCCGGTTCGTGCCCGGATCCGCGTCTCAGCAGGCTGCCACTTCTGGTCTGTCAGCTGCGGTTTCTCCCTAACGGCGCTGGTAGTGGGGACCGAGCCTGGATTTGGTTGTGTACCTGGGGCGGAACGACATTCCACGCCACGATTGCCCGTCGTTGTCATGCAGCCCGCGAAAGAACCCATATGTCCGGGTTCTGTCAAGAGAGTTGACAGGGCAGGTGGGGTCGCGCGAGTCTCCGGGTGGATGAGGGGAGGTTCGCGGATGATGCCGTCAGCAATTGCTTCCACGGGAAACCCGCGTCTTGATTGGCGGATTCTTGCCATAGAGGTGTGAATACCTCACTTGCGTCGTTCCGACTGTGCTCACAGGACAGGAAAACAAGTGTCGTGCACACCACTCGGCGAGATTCTCGCGTGGGACCACCCCGCTGATCCGCCCGTCCCACTCCCGTTGCGCGGACGTGACGAGGAGACCCGGAGGCTGAAGCGGTTCATCCTGGCCGCGGAGTCCCCGCCGGCGCGGATGCTCGTGGTGGCGTCCCCGGCGGGCACGGGCAACACCAGGCTGGTGGCCGAGGGCGTGTCCCTGGCCTCGGCGCGCGGCTTCTCGTCGGTGGACCTGTCACCGGGCGCGTTCCCGGCGGACGGGCCCCACAGCGTCAGCGCGCTGACCGCCCAGATCGAACCGAGGCTCGTCCAGCGGCTGCGGCACGGACCGGTGCTCGTCACGCTCGACGACGCCCACCGCACGCCGCCCTCGGTCCTCGGCGCCGTGAGCGCGGTGATGGCCAAGCTCACGAACCAGCCCGTGTGCTGGCTTTTCACCGTGCACGCCGAACACTTCGCCACTGCTGCGAGCGAACTGTTGCACGACATGGCACGCGTCCTGCCGTGCGACTGGCTTGAGCCGCTCACGCCGTTGTCGGACGACGCGTCGTTCGCGATCGCCGCCGACCTGCTGGGCGCGGTGCCCGACCCGGACATCGCCTCGCTCGTCGGCAGCGCCGGCGGCACGCCGTCCGCGGTCGTCGAGGTCGTCCTGGACCTGGTGCGGGACAACCACGTCCAGGTCGTGGCCGGCGTCGCCCGGCTGATGGCGGGCCCGCTCGACCGAGGCGTCGCCTGCGCGGTGTCCCCCGACCCGGCCGGGCAGCTGCCCGCGCCGTTCCGCCGGAGGATGGTCGAGCGTCTGCACGGGTTGTCGCCGCAGGCGCAGGACGTGCTCCAGGTCGCGGCGGTGCTCGGCAGCGGTTTCGCGCCGGAGGACCTGGCGGAGATGCTGGGCGAGCCCGTGGCCGTGCTGCTGCGGCCGTTGCGGGAGGCGCTGGCGGCCGGGTTCCTGCGCGGGGGCGGGCCTGAGTTCGTCTTCCACCGCGAGCCGGTGTGGCGGGCGGTGCTGGGCTCCGTGCCGGAACCGATGCGGTCGGCGCTGCACCGGCAGACCGCCACGATGCTGCAGGGCCGCGAGCGTCAGGACGCCGTGTCCGTGGCCGTGCACCTGGTGCACTGCGCGCGAACCGGGGACGCCCAGGCCATCAGCGCGGTCGACGAGGCGGCGCAGAGCCTGCTGCCGGACTCCCCGGAGGCGGCCGCGGCCCTCGCGATCAACGGCCTGAGGATCACCGAGCCGGGCGAGCCCAACCGGACGGCGCTGGGCGTCACGGCGGCCGCCGCCCTGGTCCGGATGGGCAGGCTCAGCCAGGCCGTGGAGCTCTCCCGCGAGCTGCTGCGCCCCGACGACCCGGGCCACGTGCAGTCGGCGTCCGTGCTGCGCACCTGGCAGACCATCGCGGAGATGCTGCGCGGCGATGCCACGACGGTGTGCACGGTCGGCCTGGAGGTCACCGAGTCGTCCGCGCACGGGCACGACCTGTCGCCGGAACTGTTGCTGCTCAACATCCTGTCGCTCTACAACCTCGCCGCCGCGATCGGCATGGCCGACCAGGTGCTCGCGCAGTCCTGCCAGTACAGCTCGGACGTGCTGGCCGCCGCGTTCACCGTGCGGGCGATGGCGAGCTGGCGAGAGGGAAGCCTCGACGCGGCGATCGAGGCGGCCGAGTCGGCCGTGGTCGTGCGCGACGAGCTGACCAGGATCTGGCAGAGCGATCCACTGTGGACGAAGGTCTGGATCCTCACCCGGCTCGGCCGTCTCGACGAGGCGCTGGCCGCGGTGGACGAGGCGTGCGGCACGGCCGAGGCGCACGGGACCGGTGTGATGACGTCGGTCCCGCTCACGTTGCGCGCGGCCGTCCTGCTGGCCCAGGGGGACATCACCGCCGCCGAGGCCGCCGCCACCACGGGACTCGCGGCCTCCGAGCTGGCCGAGATGCCGTTGTTCCAGCCGCAGCTCGGCGCGGTGCTGGTGCTCTGCGCGCTGCGCCGGGGCGACCTCGTCACGGCCACCGACGGACTGCGCCGGCTCGAGGAGTCGATCCCCGCCGGGGACACCCACCCGTGCGCGGTGACGCTGCGGCTGATCGCGGGCCAGGTGGCCGCGGCCAACGACGGCGCCGTGGCGGCGATCGACGAGATCCGCCCGTTCGCCGAGGACCTGGGGCTGCGCGTCCAGCTCCTGCTGGAGGCACCGACCGCGACGGCGTGGTGCGTGCGCACCGCCATGGCCGCCGACGACCACGCCCTCGCCGAACTGCTCGTGAGCACGGCCGAGGACCTGGCCGGCGCCAACCCGGGTCACGACTCGGCGGTCACGGCGGCCGCACACGGCCGTGCACTGGTGAAGCAGGACGTCACCGTGCTGGCGGAACTGCGAGACAGCTGCACCGACCCTTGGACCAGAGCCTCTCTCGCGGAGGACATCGCGGCCGTGCACCTCGACACCTGCCGTGAACAGGCGGTCGACGAACTCAACCGCGCCCTGGCCGGGTACGACGAGATCGAGGCCGAGCTGGACTCCGCCCGAGTGCGCCGCACGCTGCGGCGGCTCGGTGTCCGGCGCCGCCGCACCACGGCGAGACGCCCCGACGAGCCCGAGCCCGAACCGAGGCCGCGCACCGGCTGGGACAGCCTCACCGGCACCGAGCGGAAGGTCGCCCGCCTCGTCGCGGACGGGCTGACCAACCGCCAGGTCGCGAAGGAGCTCTTCATCTCGCCGCACACGGTCGGCTTCCACCTGCGGCAGATCTACCGCAAGCTCGCCATCGGGTCCCGCGTGGACCTCGCCCGCATCGCGCCCTGACCGCCGATCGGGGCTAGGAAGCGATCATCGGCTCGACCAGAGTGACCGCATGAGGATCCTCGCGGCGGCGCTCGCCGCACTTCTGGTTCTGCCCGGTGTGGCGTCGGCGTCGGACACCTACTGGGAGCTCAAGCCGACCGGCACGGACGCCCGGCTGCGGGGCCTGTCCGCCGTGTCCGGCCAGGTCGCGTGGGCGAGCGGCTCGAAGGGCACGGTCCTGCGCACGACGAACGCGGGCCGGACGTGGGAGTCCGTCGGCCCGCCCGGCACCGAGGCGCTGGAGTTCCGCGACATCGAGGCCTTCGACGCGCGCAACGCCGTCGCGCTGTCGATCGGCGAGGGCGAGTCGTCCCGGATCTACCGCACCTCCGACGGCGGGAAGTCCTGGCAGGAGGAGTTCCGCAACACCGACCCGAAGGCGTTCTACGACTGCGTGGCGTTCTTCGACCGGTTCCGCGGCATCGCGCTGAGCGACCCCGTCGACGGCAGGTTCCGCGTGCTGCGGACGTGGGACGGCGGCCGGTCGTGGCACGTCAACGACCCGAAGGGCATGCCGGACGCGCTGCCGGGCGAGTTCGCGTTCGCGGCGTCCGGGCAGTGCGTGACGACCAGCGGCAACCACGCGTGGATCGCGACCGGCGGCGGCGCGAAGGCACGGGTGCTGGAGTCGCGTGACGGCGGCAGGTCGTGGAAGGCGAGCGAGGTGCCGCTGCCGTCGGGCGAGGCGGCCGGGGTGTTCGCGGTGGCGTTCAAGACGCCGTGGCGCGGTGTCGCGATCGGTGGCGACTACCTGTTGCCGACCGATCCCACGCCGGCGTTCGCCACCAACGACGGGCGTGGCTGGAAGGCCGGGAAGCAGGCACCCGTCGGCTACCGGTCCGGCATCGCCTACCGCGGCGACGGGCTGGTCGCGGTCGGTCCGTCCGGGACGGACACCAGTCGTGACGGCAGGACCTGGAAGGTCGCGGACACCGGGAGCTTCGACACCGTGGACTGCGTCGGGCACACGTGCTGGGCCGCCGGTGAGAAGGGACGCGTCGGCCGCACGTGATGCGACTGAGTCCAGGTGAGACCGAGGCCGCGGGGTGGCGCGTCGCGGCGCTGACCGACGTCGTGCGGCGGTTGCGCGAGGAGGTCGGCGTCGTCGGGCGTCCCCTCCTCGTCGCGATCGACGGGCGCGGAGGTGCCGGGAAGTCCACCCTGGCCGGACGGTTGCGGGAGGTCGTTCCCGGTTCCGTCGTCATCCACACCGACGACATCGCTTGGCACCACGCGTACTTCGACTGGGGAGCGCTGATCGCGGACAACGTCCTCGCGCCCCTGCACCGGGCGGAGGCGGTGGCGTTCCGGCCCCCGGCGTGGGTCGAGCGCGACCGTCCCGGTGAGATCCGCGTTCCCGCCGGGACGGACGTCGTGTGGATCGAGGGCACCGGGATCGTCCGCGCCGAGCTCGCCGAGTGGATCGACGCCTCGATCTGGGTGCAGGGCGACCTGGACGAACAGGAACGCCGGCTGTCCGCTCGAGACGGTGACTCCGCGGAGCAGCGGCGGCACGTCGAGGCCTGGCTGGCCGAGGAGGTCCCGTTCCTGCTCCGCGAGCGACCGTGGTCACACGCGACCGTCGTCGTGGCAGGTACGACCACCCTCGCCCACGATCCCCGGTCCGAAATCGTCGTCGCGGTGTAACGCTCGCGAGGCCCGCACCGAAGAAGCACGTGTCGGCGTCACCCCTGCGGGGTAGCCGACGTGAGTGTTCGAAGGCTTCTCGTTGCGTTGCAGGGACGTTGGCGAGGCCGTGCTCAGAGTGAGGACCGGCGGTGCAGGGCCGCCGGTCCTTCTCCTTCACGGCCACCCCCGGACGCACACCACCTGGCATCGCGTCGCGCCGTTGCTGGCCGACGACTTCACCGTCGTGTGCCCCGATCTGCGCGGCTACGGCGAATCCAGCAAACCCGGTGACTACTCGAAACGCGCGATGGCGCGCGACTTCGTGGAGCTCATGCGCGGGCTGGGCCACGAGAGGTTCGCCGTCGCCGGACACGACCGCGGAGCCGCCGCCGCGATCAGGCTGGCGCTCGACCACCCGGACCGCGTCACGCACCTCGCCGTGCTCGACGGACTGCCGATCGGCGCCCACCTCGCCCGTGCCGACGCCCGGTTCGCCCAGGCCTGGTTCCACTGGTTCTTCCTGGCGCGCCAGGAGCTCGCCGCCGCGATGATCAACGAGAACCCCGACCTCTGGTACGGCGGCCGCTACCACGACACACCCCTCGCGATGGGCGTCGAGAACTGGGCCGACTTCCAGCGGGCGATCCACGACCCCGCGACGGTGCTCGCGATGTGCGGCGACTACCGCGCCGGACTGGAGGTCGACCGCCACCACGACGACGAGGACCTGGCGGCGGGACGCCGGATCACATGTCCCGTGCTGGCTTTGTGGTCGGCCAAGGACGACCTGGGCGAGCTGTACGGCGACCTGGCGGGGATCTGGGCGGAATGGGCCGACGACGTGCGCATTCGTTCCCTCGACTGCGGGCACCACATGGCCGAGGAAGCACCTGTCGAACTCGTGCGCGAGCTGCGCTCGTTGTTCTGAACGGACCGTTGACGACAGGTGGTGATGAGGTTTCGGTGCGCGCACGCGTTAGGGTCTGTGCGTGGCCATCGCACGTGCCGAACGCCTCGTCAACCTGGTGTTGTGCCTGCTGTCGACCCGTCAGTACCTGACAGCGGAGCGCATCCGCGCCATCGTCCCCGGCTATCACGAAGCGCCGACGGACGAGGCGTTCTTCCGCATGTTCGAACGGGACAAGTCCGAGCTGCGTGATCTCGGCGTGCCGCTCGAGACCGGGCGGCAGTCCAACGCCGAGGGCGCGGAGGACGGGTACCGCATCGCGCGGCGCGACTACGAGCTCGGGGACATCGACCTCGAACCCGACGAGGCCGCCGCCGTGGCGCTGGCCGCCCGGCTGTGGGACTCGCCGCAGCTCACGGGTGCCGTGCACGGCGCGTTGATCAAGCTGCGGGCGGCCGGGGTCGACGTCGACCAGGACACGCCCGCGACCGTCGAGCCCAAGGTGCGGGCCAACGAACCCGCGTTCCCGCCGCTGCTGCAGGCCGTGCAGGCGGGCCAGGTCGTCGCGTTCGACTACCGCAAGCCGCCGCCGGGCGGGCAGAAGGAACGCACGGTCGAGCCGTGGGGCGTCGTCGCGTGGCGCGGCAAGTGGTACCTCGTCGGCTGGGACCGTGAACGCGACGACACCCGCTGCTTCCGGCTCTCCCGCGTCGTCGGCACCGTGCGGACCGTCGGCAAGCCCGGCGCGTTCACCGTTCCCGAGGGCACGGACCTGATGAGCCTCATCGCGCGCACGCAGGCCGATCCGCACCACACCGCGCCCGCCAGGATCTGGGTGGCCAAGGACCGGGCGCAGGGCGTGCGGCGGCACGCGAAGGTCGTCGAGGAACGCGACGGCGGCGACGTCGTCGAGATCGACCTGAAGTTCCCCGACTCGGCGGCCAAGTGGCTCGCCGGGTTCGGTCCCGACGTCGTGGTGCTGGAACCCGAGGTCCTGGCCAAGTCGGTCCGCGACCGCCTGCAGGGCGCACTGGAAGGAGCGCGGTGACCGCGTCGAACGAACGGCTGCCGCGCCTGCTCGCACTCGTGCCGTACCTGCTCAACCGGCCCGCCATCACCGTGAAGGAGGCCGCGGCCGACTTCGGCATCACGCCCAAGCAGCTGCGCAAGGACCTCGAGCTGCTCTGGATGTGCGGTCTGCCGGGCTACGGGCCGGGCGACCTGATCGACCTGTCGTTCGAGGGCGAGACGATCACCGTCTCGTTCGACGCGGGGCTCGACCGGCCGTTGCGCCTGACCGCGGCCGAGGCGGCGTCGCTGCTGGTCGCGCTGCGGGCGCTGGCCGACACACCGGGTGTGGTCGACACGGACGCCGTGCAGCGGGCGCTGGCCAAGATCGAGGCGGCGGTCGGCAAGGCGCAGCCCGCGGGCATGGTCGTCGGGCTCGGCGGGTTCGAGCGCGGGGAGACCGCGGAGATCCGTGCCGCGGTGCAGGACGCCGTGAAGCGCGAACGGGCCGTGCGCATCCGGTACTACTCGCAGTCGCACGACGCGATGAGCGACCGAGTGGTCGATCCGATGCGTCTGCTGCTCGTGGAGGGCCGCGGTTATCTCGAAGGATGGTGCCGCGCCGCCCTCGGCGTTCGGCTGTTCCGGCTGGACCGGATCGACGAGGTGCAGGTGCTCGACGAACCCTCGTCGCCTCCGCCGCACGCCCAGCCGACCGATACATCGGAGGGCTTGTTCCACCCGAGGGACGATCAGAAGATCGCGGTCCTTCTTCTCGAACCGGACGCCCACTGGGTCGCCGAGTACTACCCCGTTGATCACTCCGCCGAGCTCTCCGACGGCCGCACCCGTGTCCTCATGCGCTACGACGACCCGTCCTGGATGGTCCGCCTGCTCCTGGGGCTGGGCGGTGACGTGCACGTAGAGCAGCCGGAGGAGCTCGCCGCGGAGGTGGTCCGCCAAGCCCGCGAGGCATTGACCCGGGCAGATCACCTGCTGTCCACCTGAGCCGTATAACGTGTGCTTGTGCCGTCCACACCGACCCTGGCGCTGATCGCGCTCGGCCTGATCGTCCTCATCGCAGGCGCGGTCCGAGTCATCCGATCCTTGCGTCGATTCGCCCGCGCCCGCACTCTGGTGGGGGACGCGGTCGGTGACGGCGTCGGTCTGCTCAAGGCGCGCACCGCGGCGCTGAAGGTGGCCATCGCCGGACGGCGGCCTGAGGAACAGGCCCGCACCAGGGCAAACCCCGCGTACGATCGTCGTGGCGGGGGAGACAGGAGGATCACCAATGGGTAACCTCGGACCCACCGAGCTGATCATCATCGCTGTGGTGATCATTCTGCTGTTCGGTGCGAAGAAGCTTCCCGACATGGCCCGTTCGCTCGGCAAGTCGGCGAAGATCTTCAAGGCTGAGACCAAGGGCCTGCGCGACCAGGACGCGGACGACGCGCCGGTGCAGCAGCAGCCCGTGCAGCAGCCGGTCCAGCAGCTCCCGCCCGCCCAGCCGCAGCCGGTCCAGCAGCCCCAGGTCGCTCCTCCCATCGAGCAGACCAGCCAGAACAAGGCCGCCGGCAACTGACCTCCCGGTCCCTGACTTGTAAGGACGGTCGACGCGGTGGCAGGTCCGTTCCGGTGGGTCGCTGAACGCCGGGAACGCGGCAGGCGCCGTCGGGGCAACGCCGACGGCACGATGTCGCTCAAAGAGCACCTCTACGAGCTGAGGTACCGGCTCGGTCTGGCGATGCTGTTCATCGCCATCGGCGCGATCTTCGGTTTCATCTGGTTCGAGGTGCGCCTCGGCCCGATCCCGTCGCTGGGCGACATCCTGACGGGGCCGTACTGCCAGCCGGATCTGGCGAAGTACCGGGCGAACATCACCAACAACGGCACCTGCGCGCTGCTGCAGACCGAGCCGTTCGAGATCTTCATGGTGCGGTTGCAGGTCGGCGCCGCGGCGGGTGCGGTGCTGCTCAGCCCGGCGTGGCTGTTCCAGATCTGGGCGTTCATCACGCCCGGCCTGTACCAGAAGGAACGCAGCTTCGCCCGCGTGTTCGTCGCCGCCGGCGCGCTGCTGTTCGTGGCCGGCGCGGTGCTCGCCTACCTGGTGGTGCCCGAGGGCCTGAAGGTGCTGCTCGGCTTCGGTGGCGACAACTGGGTCACGGCGCTCACCGGTAGCAAGTACATCAACTTCGTCATCACGATGCTGTTCATCTTCGGCGTCAGCTTCCTGATCCCGCTGGTCGTCGTGATGCTCAACCGCGCGGGCGTGCTGTCCTACGAGCGGCTGGCGAAGTGGCGGCGCGGCCTGATGATGGGCCTGTTCGTGTTCGCCGCGATCGCGACGCCGGGCACCGACCCGATCTCGATGGTCGTGCTGGCCCTCGCGCTGGTGCTGCTGTTCGAGATGGCGACCCAGATCGCCCGCGTCCACGACAAGCGCAAGGCCAAGCTCCGCAAGGCCGAGGGCTGGGACGCGCTGGACGACGACGAGGCGGCGCCGTTCAACTACGTGGCCTCCGACGCCGAGGGCAACGACCCCGGTGAGAAGGTCATCGCTCCGGAGCCCCCGAAGCGCGTGAACTACGACGACGCCACGTGACGCGGGCGGCTTTGCTGGTCTGCCCCGCGTCGGGCAAGGGGCGGGCGGCCCGCATGGCCGGGTCGACCGCCGCGGCGTTGCGTCCCCACGTCTCGTCGCTGACGCAGCTGGTCGCGCACGACGCCGAGGGCACGCTGGCGATGGCTCACGAGGCCGTCGCGTCCGGGGTCGACCTGCTCGTCGTGCTCGGCGGTGACGGGGCCGCCCACCTGGGCATCCAGGCCGTCGCGGGCACGTCCACGGCGCTGGGCGTCGTCCCGGCGGGCACCGGCAACGACCTGGCGGCGGCCATCGGCTCGCAGTCGGTCGAGGACGTCGTGCACGGCACGCGCAAGACCCTGGACCTGGGCCGGCTGTCGACGGGGCAGTGGTTCGCGACGGTGCTGTGCGCCGGGTTCGACTCCGCGGTCAACGAGCGGGCGAACGCGATGCGCTGGCCCGCCGGTCCGCGCCGCTACGACCTCGCGATCGTGGCCGAGCTGGCGTCGCTGAGGTCGGCGCCGCTGGTGGTGAAGACCGAGTCGGAGACGTTCGAGCTGGACGCCACGCTCGTCGCGATCGGCAACACCCCGAACTACGGCGGCGGCATCCCCGTGTGCCCGGCGGCCGACGCCCATGACGGGGTGTTCGACGTCACGGTCGTCGAGGGCGGCAGCCGCTCGATGCTGGTCCGGATGCTGCCGACGTTGCGCACGGGCAAGCACACCGAGCACCCGGCCGTGCGGACGTTCCGCGCGCGCGAGGTGTCGTTGTCGGGTGGAAACGGCTGGATCGCCTACGCCGACGGCGAACGCCAGGAGGCGTTGCCGGTGACGGTTCGCACGGTTCCGGACGCTCTCACCGTCGTGGGTCGCTAAGTTGTACGGCTGTTCGGTTCGTTTTTCGGTTCTTCGGTAGGGATTCATGGAGACGCTGGAGTTTCAGTCCGAGGCGCGTCAGCTGCTGCAGCTGATGATCCACTCGATCTACTCGAACAAGGACACGTTCCTGCGCGAGCTGGTCTCGAACGCCTCCGACGCGCTCGACAAGCTGCGGCTGGAGTCGTTCCGCGACAAGGACATGGTCGTCGACGTCGACGACCTGCACGTCGTGATCGAGTCCGATCCCGCGGAGCGCACGCTGACCGTGCGGGACAACGGCATCGGGATGACGCGCGAGGACGTCGTGCGGCTCATCGGCACGATCGCGAAGTCCGGCACCGCGGAGTTCCTGAAGCAGCTCAAGGAACAGCAGTCGGGCAGCACGTCCGACCTGATCGGCCAGTTCGGCATCGGCTTCTACTCGTCGTTCATGGTGGCGGACAAGGTCACCCTCGTGACGAAGTACCCGCACGCCGAGAAGGGCGTCCGCTGGGAGTCGACCGGCGAGGCCACGTACACGATCGACGACGTGGACGACGCACCGCAGGGCACCTCGGTCACGTTGCACCTCAAGCCGTCCGACGACGAGGACCGCCTGCCGGACTACACCGAGCCGGCGAAGATCAAGGAGATCGTCAAGCGCTACTCGGACTTCATCACCTGGCCCGTGCGCCTGGGCGGCGAGGAGATCAACTCGCGCAAGGCCCTGTGGGCGCGCCCGGCCTCCGAGGTGACGGAGGAGGAGTACGCCGAGTTCTACCGGCACATCAGCCACGACTGGAACGCGCCGCTCGAGACGATCCGCATGCAGGCGGAGGGCACGTTCGAGTACCAGGCCCTGCTGTTCCTGCCGTCGCAGGCGCCGATGGACCTGTTCATGCGCGACGGCAAGCGCGGCGTCCAGCTCTACGTGAAGCGCGTCTTCATCATGGAGGACTGCGCCGAGCTGATGCCGGAGTACCTGCGGTTCGTGAAGGGCGTCGTCGACGCCGCGGACCTCTCGCTGAACGTGTCGCGCGAGATCCTGCAGCAGGACCGCCAGATCCAGCTGATGCGCCGCCGCCTGGTGAAGAAGGTGCTGCAGTCGATCAAGGCGCTGCAGTCCTCGCGGCCCGACGACTACGCGAAGCTCTGGGGCGAGGTCGGCGCCGCGCTCAAGGAGGGCCTGCTCTCCGACCCGGACAACCGCGACGCGATCCTGGAGGTCTGCTCCTTCGCCTCGACCGACTCCGAGGACGCGAAGACCACGCTGGCCTCGTACGTCTCGCGGATGAAGGAGGGCCAGGAGCACATCTACTTCATGACCGGCGACTCGCGGGTCGCCGTCGAGAAGTCGCCGCACATGGAAGCCCTGCGCGCCAAGGGCTTCGAGGTGCTGATCCTGACCGACCAGATCGACGAGATGTGGGTCGACTCCGTCCCCGCCTTCGACGGCAAGCCGCTGCAGTCCGTCGCCAAGGGGCAGGTCGACCTGGAGACCGACGAGGAGAAGACGGCCAACGAGGCCAAGGCCGCCGAGTTCTCCGACCTGCTGACCTGGATGGGGACGTCGCTGGCCGACGACGTCAAGGAGGTCCGCCTCTCGACCCGTCTGACGACCTCGCCCGCGTGCGTGGTCGGCGACGCCCAGGACATGACTCCGACGCTGGAGAAGATGTTCAAGGCGATGGGGCAGGAGATGCCGAAGATCAAGCGGATCCTCGAGCTCAACCCGTCGCACCCGCTGGTCGAGGGCCTGCACCAGGCGTTCGCGGGCGGCGAACGCGAGTCGCTGGCCGACACGGCGGAGCTGATCTACGGGCTGGCGCTGCTGGCCGAGGGTGGCGAGCTCGCCGACCCGTCGCGGTTCGTGAAGCTGGTGGCGGACCGGGTGCAGCGCACGTTCTGACGCTGGTGGCCGGGCAGGCGCGGCGGCGACCGCGCCTGCCGGCACCGCCGGTCCGCCGCGCTCGGGTGCGGTGTCGTCGTGCCGCCGCGCTCGGGTGCGGGTGTGGCAGTTCCGCCCGCTCGGGTGCGGCAAATCCGTACCGCCGCGCTCGGGAGAGGTGTGGCATTACTGCCCGCTCGGGTGCGGCGAAGCCGTGCCACCGCGCGCGGGTGCCGGTGTCGCGCCCCGCCGTCCGGCCCACGTCCGGCACCGCCACGGCACCAGCTCGTCTGACCAGGCCGAACCACCCCGGCCCCTCCGTCGCAGACCCTGCCAGTCGACTCGATAGCTTCAGTGTGGGTTGAAATTAATCTATCTCGACGGCAATTGTCGGTGTGATGTGAAAGCCTGAAGGGGTGTCAAGTGCTTCGCGGTCCCCGGCCGAGGCCTACGCCCACTCCCGGCGCAACGCCCAGCGGCCCAAGCTGACCGACTTCCTGTCCGTGATCTCGTTCGAGCTGGACCCGTTCCAGCGCCAGGCCTGCGAGGCCCTGGAGGACGGTCACGGAGTGCTCGTCTGCGCCCCCACCGGTGCCGGTAAGACGGTGGTGGGCGAGTTCGCCGTGCACCTCGCGCTCACCGAGGGCCGCAAGTGCTTCTACACCACGCCGATCAAGGCCCTGAGCAACCAGAAGTTCGCCGACCTCACCGCCCGGTACGGCCCCGAGAACATCGGCCTGCTCACCGGTGACACGAGCGTGAACGGTGGCGCGCCGGTCGTCGTCATGACGACCGAGGTGCTGCGGAACATGCTGTACTCGGGCTCGTCCACTCTGGACGGTCTCGCGTACGTCGTGATGGACGAGGTGCACTACCTCGCCGACCGCTTCCGCGGGCCCGTGTGGGAAGAGGTCATCCTGCACCTGCCCGAGCACGTGCAGGTGGTCGGTCTGTCCGCGACGGTCAGCAACGCCGAGGAGTTCGGCGAGTGGCTGGTCGAGGTGCGGGGCGACACCGCCGTCGTGGTCGACGAGCACCGGCCCGTGCCGCTGTGGCAGCACATGATGGTCGGCAACCAGATCCTCGACCTGTTCGAGGGCGACCAGAACCACGCGCGGATCAACTCCCAGGTGCTGCGCAAGACCGAGGAGCTCGCGCGCTACCACGTGCCGTTCAGCCGCGGGCGCAACCGCAGCGGCGGGCCGGGGCGGCCGTCGCGCAACAGCGGGTACAAGCCGCCGTCGCGCACGGACATGATGCAGCGTCTCGACGCGGCGTCGTTGCTGCCGGCGATCGTGTTCGTGTTCAGCCGTGCGGGCTGTGACGCGGCGGTCGCGCAGACGGCGCGGGCCGGGTTGCGGCTCAACACGCCGGAGGAGACCGAGGAGGTCCGCCGGATCATCGACGAGAAGACCCGCGACCTGCCCGAGGCCGACCTGGGCGTGCTGGGCTTCTGGGAGTGGCGCGAGGCGCTGGAGCGCGGCATCGCGTCGCACCACGCCGGCCTGCTGCCCGCGTTCAAGGAGACGGTCGAGGAGCTGTTCGTCCGGGGGCTGTGCAAGGTCGTCTTCGCGACCGAGACGCTCGCGCTGGGCATCAACATGCCCGCGCGCACGGTCGTGCTCGAGAAGCTCGTGAAGTACAACGGCGAGGCGCACGTCGACCTCACGCCGGGCGAGTACACGCAGCTCACGGGCCGTGCGGGCCGTCGTGGCATCGACGTCGAGGGGCACGCGGTCGTCGTCTGGCAGCCGGGGATCGACCCCAAGGCGGTCGGCGGGCTCGCGTCCACGCGCACGTACCCGCTGCGCTCGTCGTTCCGGCCGGGCTACAACATGGCCGTCAACCTCGTGAACCAGCTCGGTGCCGAGTCCGCGCGCGCGATCCTCGAGCAGTCGCTCGCGCAGTTCCAGGCGGACCGCTCGGTCGTCGGGCTCGCCCGCCGCATCGAGCGCAACAAGGAGGCGCTCGCGGGCTACACCGAGTCGATGACGTGCCACCTGGGCGACTTCACGGAGTACGCCTCGCTGCGCCGCCGCATCGGCGACCGGGAGAAGCAGCTCGCGAAGCAGAACACGAACGCGCGCCGCATCGAGACGGCCAAGTCGCTCGAGAGGCTGCGCAAGGGCGACGTGATCGCCGTGCCGTCCGGGCGCCGCAGCGGTCTCGCCGTCGTCGTCGACCCCGGCCTGGAGCCGATGGGGGAGGCCAAGCCGCTGGTCGTCACCGAGGACCGCTGGTCGGGCCGCCTGACGTCGGCCGACTTCCCGTCGCCGGTCGAGGTGCTCGGCCACATCCGGCTGCCCAAGCAGGTCGACGTGCGCTCGCCCAAGTCGCGGCGCGACCTCGCGTCGACGATCCGCAACACGGGCATCACCGTGCCGTCGCGCGGCCGCCGGCAGACCACGGCGGACGACGACCCCGAGCTCGCGACGCTGCGCCGGGCCCTGCGCGCGCACCCGTGCCACGGCTGCGACCAGCGCGAGGACCACGCCCGCTGGGGCGAGCGCTACCACCGGCTGCTGGCCGAGAACCAGCAGCTGGAGCGCAAGGTCGCCGCGACGACGCACTCGCTGGCCCGCCAGTTCGACCGCATCCGCGCGTTGCTGCGCGAGCGCGGCTACCTGAGCGAGGCCGAGGAGGTCACCGCCGACGGCAAGCGCCTGACCAGGCTCTACAGCGAGTCTGACCTGCTCGCCGCGGAGTGCATCCGCAACGGTGTGTGGAAGGGCCTCAAGCCCGAGGAGTTGGCCGCCGTCGTGTCGTCGCTGGTCTACGAGGCGCGCCGGGACGGCCCGGTCGAGGCACGCCTGCCGCAGGGCCCGGTGGCCGACGCGATGCTCAAGACCGTGCGGCTGTGGGCGGAGATCGAGGACGACGAGCGCCGCCACAAGCTCGAACGCATCACCCGCCAGCCCGACCCCGGCTTCGCGTGGCCTGTGTTCCGCTGGGCGCGCGGCGAGTCGCTGGAGAAGGTCCTCAGCGCGGCCGAGGCCGGTGGGAACGAGCTCGGAGCAGGCGATTTCGTGCGCTGGTGCCGGCAGGTGATCGACCTGCTGGACCAGATCCGCGAGGTCGTCGGCCGCCAGGACCCGGTCGGCGCGGCCGCCGCCAAGGCCGTCGACGCGCTCAGGCGCGGAGTTGTGGCGATGATGTGACATGAGCCTGACGAAGGTTTTGCGAGTCGGAGTAAAGACTGACGTGCACGGTGTGATTGGATTTCGCCGCAACGTCGTACACACGGAGGTCGACAGATGAGCAGCCCGTACGGACCGTCCGGAGGGAACGATCCTCAGCAGCCGTGGGGCCAGCAGCCGCAACCGCCGCAGCAGCCGTACGGGGGCGGTTTCCCTCCTGGTACCCCGTCCGGCGGCTTCCCGGCTCAGCAGCCGGGGCAGCAGAACCCGTACGGCCCGCCGCAGCCCGGCCAGCAGCAGCCCCAGCCGGGCCAGCAGCAGCCGTACCCGGGCTTCGACCCGTCGCAGCAGCAGACGCAGCAGTACGGCGTGCCCGGCCAGCAGCCGCAGTCGAACCCGTACGGCACGCCTGCCCAGGACCCGTACGGCCAGCAGACCCAGCAGTACGGCATGCCGGGCCAGCAGCAGGACCCGTACGGCCAGCAGCAGCCGAACCCGTACGGCCAGCAGCCGGGCTACGGCCCGCCGATGCCGCCGAAGAAGAAGTCCAGCGCGGCCATCTGGGTGGCGGCGGTGGTCGTCGTCCTGCTCGTCGGTGGCGTGCTGTTCACCGGGTTCGTGTCGCCGGCCTTCTTCAAGAAGAAGATCTTCGACAACACGGCCGTCCAGACCGGCATCGTCCAGATCCTGAAGGACGAGTACAAGATCTCCGACGTCGGCGCCGCGACCTGCGGCGGTGAGAACGAGGTCAAGCCCAACACCTCGTTCGAGTGCAAGGTGCAGGTCGGCGGCAAGGACAAGAAGGTCAAGATCGTCGTCAAGACCGAGGACGGCGAGTACGAGGTCGGCCAGCCGACCGGCTGATCCTCGCCCGCACTTCGCGATAGCCTCCCCCGGAGCACTTCTGGGGGAGGCTTTCTTGTCCGTTCGGCATGTCGTGTTCGCCGCCGTCGAGTCCGTGCCGCGGTGCCCGCTGAAGGTCGTGCGGCTGTTCCCGGACGGCACCGAGGAGACCTTCACGCGGGACCTGGTGTGGGAGCGGTCGAGCACGCTCGGGGACGCCCTGCCCGTCGGGGCCTGGGAGACCGGGCCGGAGTACGCCACGGCGTTCCTCACGGACATGGTCGTCGAGACGCGCGCGGCGAAGTACGGGCGACCGCACGCCGACGGATTCGTCTACCACGCGTTGTTCCGCGAACGGGCGGACGTCCTGGACCTGGACGCGTGCCACGGCCTGGTGAGGCGGGACCAGGACGAGGCCCTGCACGAGCTCACCCCGGACGGCTCGTGGCAGCCGTGCCGCGAGGAGGTCCCGGCCTTCGCCGTGCGGAGGTGGGCGACGCCGGGGCCTGCCGCTGTCGCGATCGACGCCGGCGAGGCCGCACGGCTGGCGGCCCGTGGCGTCCGGGCACCGGAACCGGCCGAGTGGCACGTGATCTGGGCCGAGGACGACGCGATCCCCGCCGGTGTCGTCCTCGTGCGTGCCGACGGCAGCGAGGAGGTCTTCACCCGTGACCTGGTGTGGGAGCGCTCCGATCTGCGGCACCGCACACCGGTCCGCGTCCGCGAGGCGACCGAGCCGGAGGCGCGGCGGGCGATCGGCGAGATGGTCCGCCTGATGAACCTGTGCCGGCGCCGCGACGAGGGCGGCCCGTACCAGTACTACGGGATCTTCCGCGACGAACGCGACGCGGTGGACCTCCGCAACGCCTCCCAGATCATCCGGCAGCCGCGGGACAACGGCCGTGACCCGCAGGTGAACCGCTGGCGTGCGGAGACGTGGGACTTCCTGACCGAGGACGGGTGGACCCCCCACCGAGGTGCTGCGCAGGATCGACGTCGGGTCTTTCCACGACGAGGCCGTACCGATCACGCCGGCCCAGTTCGAGGAGGTCCTCGACTGGGCGCGGCAGTGGTGGCGGGCCTGCGGAAACTGAGGTGCGCTCGCCGTCCGCCTGAGTCACGATCGCGGGCGTGACGGAGATCCGCGTTCTCACCGACGAAGCGCAGTACCGCGCCCACAACACGCTCTTCCGCCGTGCGATGCACTGGAGCGCGCCCACGGACGAACAGTGGGCGGTCACCCTGCCCTCCTACGAGCCCGGCCGGGCGCTCGCCGCGTTCGAGGGCGACGAGATGGTCGGCACGACCCAGACGTTCGGCGGCTCCATGGTGGTGCCCGGCGGCGCCGTTGTGCCGCATGCCGCCGTGTCACGCGTTGGCGTGCGTGCGGACTACACGCGCCGTGGCGTGGTGAGTGCCCTGATGAAGGAGCAACTCTCGACGCTCGCGGAGCCCGTCGCGACGTTGCGTGCGTCGGAGGGCCGCATCTACGGCCGCTTCGGGTACGGACTCGCAGGGCGGGTGCGGTTCCTGCGGGTCGACGCGCGCAAGGCCGTGATCCCTGGTGCGCCGGCCGGGCGGGTGCGGATGATCGACCAGGACACCGCGGAGAAGGTGCTGCCGGAGCTTCACACCACGTTCGGCCTGGACCGGCCGGGGCAGATCTCCCGCTGGCCGGGCTGGTGGGTCAGGGCGTTCGACCGCAAGGGCGACTCCGACAACCTGGTGACCGTCGTCCACAGTGGACCGGACGGTGACGACGGGTACGTCTGCTACAAGGTGTCGGAGGACAAGGACTTCAAGCACCACATGGAGGTCGAGGACTTCGCGTGGGCCGGCGCCGACGCGTGGCGCGACCTCTGGATCTACCTCACGCGCCTGGACCTGGTCGACACGATCAGCGTCGACGCCGCCCTCGACGATCCGCTGAACTGGCTGTTCGAAGACCCGCGCGTGGTGTACACGAAGGACGTCTACGACCAGATCTGGCTGAGGCTGGTGGACGTGCCGCGCATGCTCGCCGCCCGCACCTACGGCAGCGCCGACCCCGTCGTCATCGAGGTGCGCGACAGGCTGCTGCCCGCCAACGACGGCTGCTATCGCGTCTCGTCCGGCGGTGCCGAACGCGTCGAGGCGCACCCTGACATCACGATCCCCGTCGACCTGCTCGGAGCCGTGTACCTCGGCGACACGAGGTTCTCCGACCTCGCCGCCGCCAAGCGGATCGAGGGCTCGCGGTTCGCCGAGGCCGACGCGCTGTTCGCCGGCCCCGTCGCCCCGCTCTGCTCGACGTTCTTCTAGGGACGCCGCTCCATCGCGTTCACCAGACGCGGCACCGAGCTGCCGAGGCCCCAGCGCTGCGTGAGCTCACGCAGCCGCTCGGGGTCGGCGGGCACGCGCGGCACGTCGTCGGCGCGGTCCAGCACGACCGGGGCGTCCAGTGCCGTGCGGACGACCACGGGCGCCACCGCCAGGTAGTCCTCGGCCGCGATGAGCGCGTTGCGGGCCTTGGTGGTGAGCTTGCGGTCCATCGGGTCCGTCACGGCCTCGAGCACCGCGTCGAGCGAGCCGAACTCGGTGATGAGCTTCGCCGCGGTCTTCTCGCCGATGCCCGCGACGCCCGGCAGGCCGTCGGACGGGTCGCCGCGCAGCACGGACATGTCGGCGTAGGCGGAACCGGCGTTCTCGACGGGCAGCGAGTACTTGGCGGCCAGCTCCTCGGGACCGAGGACCTCGGCCTTGTTCCAGCCGCGGCCGACGTAGACGACGTGCACGGGCGTGGGCTCGAAGCGCACGACCTGGAACATGTCGCGGTCACCCGTCACGACCTCGACCGGCGACTTGGACTCGTGGTGGGCCAGGGCGCCGATCACGTCGTCCGCCTCGTAGCCCGCCGCCTCGCCGGTGCAGATGCCGGCGGCGTCGAGGACGTCGAGGATGATCGGGATCTGCGGCGTCAGCGTGTCCGGGACCTCCTCGGACCCGTCCGCGGCGTCCTCGGCGACCCGGTGCGCCTTGTAGGACGGCAGCGCCTTCACCCGGAACTCGGGGCGCCAGTCGGCGTCGAGGCAGGCGACCAGGCGGGCGGCGCCGCGTTCGGTGATGACGCGGGCGATCGTGTCGACGAACCCGCGCACGGCGTTGACCGGCGTGCCGTCGGGCGCGGTCATCGAGTCCGGCAGCGCGTAGTACGACCGGAAGTAGAGGCTCGCGGAGTCGAGCAGCACCAGGGGAGAGCTCACGAAGGGACAAGCTACTAGGCTTTCGGCCATGGCAACGATCACCGGGCCCATCGACGTGTCCGCGCTGCGTGCGCGGCTCGACCGCGCAACCGCAGCCGCCGAGCAGGCGGGCGTCGACGCCCTCCTCATCTCGCCCGGCTCGGACCTGCGGTACCTGATCGGTGCCGGTGGCGACTCGTTCGAGCGACTCACCTGCCTCGCGCTGCCCGTGGGCGGCACACCGCGGCTCGTGGTGCCGAAGCTGGAGCAGCCGGGCTACGCGGCCATCCCCACGGACGAGCTCGGTGTCGAGGTCGTCACGTGGGTCGACGGCGAGGACCCGTACGCGCTGGTCAAGGCCGCGCTCAAGGGCGACCGGACCGCGGTGGCGGACATGATGCCCGCCCTGCACACCATCAAGCTCGGCCAGGCGGTCGGCGGCGCGCAGTCGCTGGCCGGGCCGATCCTCCGCGAGCTGCGCATGCGCAAGGACGCGGCCGAGATCGACGCGCTGCGCAAGGCGGGCCAGGCGATCGACCGCGTGCACGCCCGGATGGGTGAGTTCCTGCGCGTCGGCCGCACCGAGCGCGAGGTGGCGAAGGACATCGCCGACGCGATCGTCGAGGAAGGCCACACCGTCGCCGACTTCGTGATCGTCGGCTCCGGCCCCAACGGCGCGTCGCCGCACCACCGCGACTCCGAGCGCGTGGTGCAGGCGGGGGAGGTCGTCGTCATCGACATCGGCGGCCCGGTCGCCGAGGGCTACAACTCCGACTCGACCCGCACCTACGTGATGGGCGAGCCCACATACGACGACGTCCGGGAGACCTACGCGGTCCTGCAGGCGGCGCAGCAGGCGGCCGTCGAGGCCGTCAAGCCTGGTGTGACGTGCGAGGAGATCGACGCGGTCGCTCGCAAGGTCATCACCGACGCGGGCTTCGGCGAGTACTTCGTCCACCGCACCGGCCACGGCATCGGCCTGGACGTGCACGAGGAGCCCTACATCGTGAGCGGCAACTCCCTGCCGCTCGAAGCAGGCATGGCCTTCAGCGTGGAGCCCGGCATCTACCTGCCCGGCCGCTGGGGTGCCCGCATCGAGGACATCGTGGTCGCCACCCCGGACGGCGTCGAGTCCTTCAACAACCGACCTCACGAGCTGGTGGTGCTTTGACCCTGGAGCAGATCGACAGAGCGATACTGAAGGAGCTCGCCTCGGACGGCCGGTGCAGCTTCACCGACCTGGCCGAACGGGTGGGCCTGTCCGTGTCGGCGGTGCACCAACGCGTGAAGCGCCTCGAACAGCGCGGCATCGTGAAGGGCTACGCGGCCCGTCTGGACGGCGCCGAGATCGGGCTGCCGATGTCGGCGTTCATCTCGCTGTTCCCGATCAACCCGTCCGAGCCCGACGACTACCCGAAGCGCCTCGAGCACCTGCCGGAGATCGAGGCCTGCTACTCGGTGGCGGGGGACGCGTCGTACGTCCTGCGCGTGCGCGTCGGCTCGCCGGTCGCGCTGGAGGAGCTCCTGCAGAAGATCCGGGAGTCGGCGAACGTCTCGACGCGGACGACGGTGGTCCTGTCGACGCCTTACGAGGACAGGCCGCCCGCGGTCTGAACCCGTCCGTCGGCCAGCACGAGCACCCTGTCGGCGACGGCGTGCACGGCGTCGTGGTGCGTGGCGATCAGCACCGCGGCGCCCTCGTCAGCGACGCGCCGCAGCAACCCGACCGCGGCCTCGGCGCTGACGGAGTCCAGGTGCGCGGTCGGCTCGTCGGCCAGCAGGGCGGAGGGCCGTGCCACGACGGCCCTGGCCAGCGCCGCGCGTTGCTGCTGCCCGAACGACACCTGCCCCGGGAACCGGCCGCCCAGCCGTGAGATCCCCAGCTCCGCCAGCAGTTCCGCGACTCCGGCCACCTCCCGCCCGGCCAGCCGCAACGGCAGGGCGACGTTCTCCTCCAGCGTCAGCTCGGACGCGAGCCCGAGCGACTGGGGCAGCACGGCGCAGGCGGACCAGGAGGCCAGGCCGGGCGACACCGACCCGCTGTCCGGGAAGTCGAAGCCGCACAACAGGGACAGCAACGCGGTCTTGCCCGACCCGGACGGCCCGCTCAGCGTCACGAGCTCACCGGCGGCGACGGCCAGGTCCACCCCGCGCAGCACGGACACCCCGCCGAACGCCCGGTGCACCCCGTCCGCCCGGATCACGACGCGGCCAGCGGGATGCACAGGTCCGCCAGCGAGACCAGCCGCGGGTCGTGCGAGGCGACCACGGCGGGCACCGGCAGCGATCCGAGCGTCTCCAGCACGAGGTCGGCCGACCGGACGTCGAGCTGCGAGGTCGGTTCGTCCGCCACCACGACGGAAGCGCCGCGGGCCAGGGCACATCCGAACGCCAGGCGTTGCTGCTGCCCGCCCGACAGGGCCCCGATCCGCCAGGTCGCGGACCCGCCGAGCCCGAGCCGGTCCAGCAGCGAGAGGTCGTCGGCACCGGCCGCGCGCAGGTTCTCGCCGACGGTCAGGTGCGAGATCAGGTTGTCCGCCGGGTTCTGGAACACCACGGCGATCTCCTTGCTGCGCAACGCACGCAGCTCCGCCCACGACATGGACGAGGTCGGCACGTCGTGAACGAACACCTCACCGAGCGACGGCCGTTCGACCAGCGAGAGCACGCGCAGCAGCGTCGACTTGCCGGAGCCGGACGGTCCTGAGAGGACGGTGAGGCCGGGCGCGATCGACAGCGACACGTCCGCGACGGCGCGCACCGAACCGTACGACACCCCTACGCCACAAGCGCGTATCACCTGAGCAGTTCTCCCATCCGCGCGGTGCGCACACCGCGCAACGCAAGCCAGGCCGCCACGACGACCACCAGAGCGCCGCACGTCACCATCGAACCCAGCAACGGCAGCAGGTCCGGCAGCATCGGGGCGGGGTTCAGCCAGGGCGCGGGGTCCAGGCGCGGGACGGCCGCGCCGGTGCTCGCGAACGACGCCACCACGCCGATCCCCATGGCCAGCAACGCCAGCGCGCCCACTTCCAGCAGATGACTCGACCACAGCACGGACGGGCGCATGCCCATGCGGGTCGACAGGGCCCCGGAGACGGCGTTCTGCCGCCGCCGGACCTCGATGGCGAGCAACAGGGCCACGGCGGCGACCACGGCCAGGACGACGCCGATCGCCGCGACGAAGCCGAAGGTCCACTCGACGGTGAGGAACGGCAGACCGTCGAGGACGCGGGCGCGGTCGGCCACGTTCGTGTAGTTGATGCCCTCGGCGTTCAGAGCGGAGGTCAAGGCGGACAACGGAAGCGTCGACCACAGGTGCCACGAGCCGACCTGTTCGACGGCGGGCACCGAGTCACGGGCGACGACGTAGCCGCGGGTGCCGAGCTTCGGGAACGACGGCAGCTGCGCCACTGGTTTGATCAGCGGCAGTCCGGCGATCTGGATCTCCTGGTTCGCCGAGCGGCCGATGCGCAGCGCGGGCGCGATCTCGCCGTCGCGCTTCAACCCCGAGATCAGCGACCGCACCGAGGACGGGTCGTCCAGCACGGCCGCGTCGGTGAACGTCGCGGGGTCCACGACCAGCGCGCCCGTGCTCACCCCGACGAGAGTCGTGTTGCCCCGTAACGTTGCGGGCAGCGCGATCCGGCCGAGCGCGACGTCCTGCGACACCTGGACGGTGCTGTTGGCGCCGACGAACACACCCGACTTCGAGTCCAGCGCCGACTGCTGGGCGCCCGCCACCGCGCTGCCGACGGCGATGGTGCCGACGGCCAGCACCCCGACGAGCAGCACACCGGTCACCGGCCCGACCGCGGCGGCGAGACGGCGCAACGCGAGCTGCGCGGCCGGGACCTGCCACCACTGCACGTGGTGCGACCACCCGAGCGACCAGCGCAGCAGCCGCGTCGCGAGCAACGCCGCCGCCAGCACCACGAGCAGGGGGAACGCGAGCGCGGCCACGTCGATGCGCGGCAGCGAACCGGGCTTGAGCGCCGTGCCCAGCCCGTTCTGCGACAGGCGGAACCACGCGAGCACGGCCAGCCCGGCGACGACCAGCTCCCACGGCACCAGCCCGAGCCGCCGCGACCGGGCCCGCCCCTGGAACGTCCGATGCGCCCGCCACGAGGCCACCAGCACCGTCACGGCGAGACTCAGCGCCACCACGGCCAGCACGAACCCCAGCGCCACCCAGAGCGTTCCGGGCGCCAGCACCACACCCGGCGCGTACAGCGGAAGCAGCAGGCGGGCGACCACCAGTCCCAGCACACCGCCCAGCACCAAAGGCGATCCGAGCTCCAGCACACTGCGGAAGCCCAACGCCAGCGGGCTCGCGCCGCGCACCCACAGCAACCGCAGCTCGGAATGCCGGCGCTGCGCCCACTGCACCGTCACCGTGCCGACTCCCGCGAGCCCGACCAGCACGCTGATGAGCACCAGCGGCAGCAGCGCGGACGACACGTTGCGCTCCGAGGTCCGGGCCGCCGTGATGGCACCGGAGAGCAGGTCGGTCCTCGTCAACGGCAGGCCGAGCGCCGCCAGCGTGGCGTTGCCCTTGTCCCGCAACGCCTCCGCCTCGGCGAGCGTCGTCAGCGGCGGGGTCGCGAACCGCAGCGTCACCGTGGCGTTCTCCGCGAACTCCGGTGGCAGCAAGGAGAGATCGGCCGCCGTGGGCACCCAGATCACCGACGTGCTGACGCCGTCACCGGCCAGCGGGTTCGGCACCACGGTCTTCGCCTCGGAGCACCACCAGCCGTCCACGGGCTGCGCGAGGTCGGCGTAGATCGCCGTGACCGTCAGCGACGACCCGGTCAGCCGGTCACCGACCTTGACCCGTGCGGCCGTCGCGATCGTCTGCGGCACCCACAACCCGGTGCCGCCACCCTGCACGACGGTCAGGTGCGCCGGCGCGTCCGGCCGGTAGCCGAACCGGCCGTAGGTCGCGATGCCGTTGAAGTCGGGCCGGCCGATCCGCGAGTAGGCGCCGCCGAGGTCACTGCGCGCGGCCATCGTGACGGCCGTCGAGAGCGGCAGCCGGTCGCCGTCGAGCGCGGGGTGCACGGAGTGCGGGCACATCCGGCTCTGCTGGTAGGCCAGGGCGGCGCTGCCGGCGGCGGAGGAGTGCAGGGCGGCCGCGGCCACCACGAAGCCCAGCAGCAACGTCGTCGCGATGCTCACCAGCAACGTGAGCGGGCTCGACAGCGCTGCCCTGGGCGCGGCTCTCCACGGCAACTGCACCAGCGCACGCTAACCGGCGCCGCCCGATTTGGGGAGGCTTCAGGAGGTAACGGAACGCATGACCCCGAAGCGTGCCCCGAACGGGTCCACGAGCACCGCGATCCTCCCGACTCCGTCGAGGTCGTGGGGTGCGAGGAGCACCGGCGCCGCGGCGGCCACCTGATCCACATCGGCCACCTCGAAGTACGGCAGCCAGAACGCCTGGGTGTCCGCGACGATCGCACCGAACATCCGCCCGTCGCCCGTGCCCGCGGGCTGCAGGAACTGGCCCGGCGCGCCCGGTATCACCCGGATCTCCCACGAGAAGAGCGTCCGGTAGAACGCCGCCGACGCGCTGGGGGCGGGGGAGTGCAGCTCGAGCCACGTGAGCGAGCCCGGCACCGACACCGCGCCGAGCCCCGCGGGTCCCTGCCACACCCCGAACTCGCCGCCGTGCGGATCGGTCAGCACGACCTCGGTCGTGGGCGCCGTGCCCGCGAAGTGGACGGTCCACGACCCGGCCTGCGTGGTGACGTGCCCCGCCACCGCCACGCCGCCGCGGGTGAACACGCCGGTGCCCGGCGTGTCGCGCGGCTGGTAGTCCCAGCCGAGCACACCACCGTAGAACTCCGCGGCCTTCGCCTCGTCCGACGAGCCCAGGTCGATCCAGGCCGGCGCTCCGGGGACGTAGTCAGTGGTGATCATCAGGCCCACCTCCAGCGGATACCTACCCAGTTCACCGACACGTCAGTCTCGAAGTGGTGCACGGAGTTGGTGTGGTCCGGCGTCAGGTCGATCGTGCGGTGCGGTTCCTGCTCCTCCCAGTCCTGCAGGTAGACGTGGGGGTCGACGGGCGGCGCCGCCGGGTCGAAGTGCACCTCGATCAGGCTCTGCGCGAGGAAGCACCGCACGCCGTGCGCGTACTCGACGCTCTCCAGCCGCGTCGAGTCGTGCGCGACGAACTCGACGACCCAGGTCTCGCCCTCGCGCAACGGCTTGCCGAACAGCAGCTCGTCGACGACCAGGCGTTCGGCGTCGTCGCGGGTGGACCGGCCGAGACCGCAGTTGCGGACGGGTTCGTGCCGGATCTGCGACGACTCGACCGAGTCGTCGCAGAAGTAGTGCGCGTGGAAGCGGTCGACGCCGTCGCGGCGCGCCCGGACGACCACCCGCGACTCGATGCGCGAAGCACGCCGTCGAGCGTCCACGAACACCCTGTCGTGCCGGGAGAGGACCTCGAGGTCGTTGGCGTTGAAACCGGGCATCATGCCGGGCACGACGTCCGGCCAGCCGCTCGGACCGGTGCGTTCCAGCAGGTCCAGCAACGACCGGGGCGGCACCTCCAGCAGCTCTTCGAGCACCTCGACGGCCTTGAGCGACTTCGGCGACACCGGCCGGACCCGGCCCTGCTGCCAGTCGCTCAGCGTCGACAACGCGACCGCCACCTGCTGGTGCGCGAGGCGCGACCGGAGCCGTTCCAGCGTCAGGCCCCGGCGGCGGATGGCCGCCCGCAGCGCCGAGTGGAACGGTCCGATGCGCAGCAGGGCTTCCAGGCTGGGGGTGGTCGTCACCCACGAGACCCTAGTGCCGCGATCGGGTGACCTTCGCCGCGTCTTCGACGCTCGGCAGGGCGCCTCGCGGCACCGGCCCCGCGCCCACGGCCGACCAGGACGAGGACGCGGAGCCGGCACCACGACGCAGCCGTCCGAACGCCTGGCAAGGGGCAAGGCCGCCGGTCACGGCACTAGAGCGCGAACCCCTCCGGGAAGGGATCTGTCTCGTCGAGCAGGTACTGACCCATGCCGGTGATCCACGCCCGCCCGGCCACCGCGGGCACGACGGCCGTGCGGTCACCGAGCCGGACCTCCTCCAGCAGCCGCCCGATGAACCTCGTGCCGATGAACGACTCGTTCACGAAGTCCTCGCCGATCCCGAGCCGGCCGCGGGCGTGCAGCTGGGCCATCCGGGCGCAGGTGCCCGTGCCGCACGGGGAACGGTCGAACCAGCCGGGGTGGATCGCCATCGCGTTGCGCGAGTCGGCACCGTCCTCGCCGGGCGCGACGAACTGGACGTGCTTGCACCCGCTGATGGCCGCGTCGACCGGGTGCACCGGCGGGTTCATCGCGTTGATCTCGTCCATGATGGACAGGCCCGCCGCCAGGATCCGGTCCTTCTCCGCCCGGTCGAACGGGATTCCGAGGTCCGCGAGCGGCACGATCGCGTAGAAGTTGCCGCCGTACGCCATGTCGTAGCGGACCTCGCCGATCCCGGGCACGTCGACGACCGCGTCCAGCTCGTGCGCGTACGCCGGCACGTTGCGGATCGTCACGAGCTTCGTGCGGGTGTCGTAGTCGGCGAGCACCAGCCCGGCCGGGGTGTCGAGGCGGACGGTCGTGACGGGTTCGGTCACCTCGACCATGCCCGTCTCGACGAGGACCGTGGCGACGCCGATCGTGCCGTGACCGCACATCGGCAGCAGGCCGGAGACCTCGATGAACAGCACGCCCCAGTCCGCGTCCTGCCGGGTGGGCGGTTGCAGGATCGCGCCGCTCATGGCCGCGTGCCCGCGCGGTTCGTTGACCAGCAGCTTCCGGACGTGGTCGTGGTTCTTGATGAAGTTCAGGCGCTTCTCGGCCATGGTCTCGCCGGGGATCACGCCGACGCCGCCCGTGATCACCCGCGTCGGCATGCCCTCGGTGTGCGAGTCGACCGCGCTGAAGTACTTGGCGAACCTCATGACGTCGCCAGCTTCATGTCCGCGTCGACCTGCGCGAGCTGCTCGGCGCTCAACGGCCCGCGCGGGGGACGGCACGGGCCGCCGTACCGGCCGACGTAGTCCATCGAACGCTTAATGGCCTGCACGAACTCGGTGCGCGAGTCCCAGCGGAACGCGGGCACGAGCTTCTCGTACAACGCGCGCGCCTCGTCGAGCTCCCCGGCGAGGGCGAGGTCGAACAGCTGCTTGCTCTCGGCCGGGAACACGTTGGGATAGCCCGCGAACCAGCCCGTCGCGCCCATCAGCAGGCTCTCCAGCACGACGTCGTCCGCGCCGGCCACGACGGTGAGGTGCGGGGCGGCCGCGCGGATCTCCAGCACCCGCCGGACGTCGCCCGAGAACTCCTTGACCGCCACGACGTTCTCGATCTGGCCGAGCTCGGCCAGCAGGTCCGGCGTCAGGTCGACCTTGGTGTCGATCGGGTTGTTGTAGACCATGATCGGCAACCCGGCCTTCGCGACCTCGCGGAAGTGGTGCACGACCTCGCCGCGGTTGGCCCGGTACATCGTCGGCGGCAGGCACAGCACACCGTCCGCGCCGTCCTCGGCCGCGAGCTCGGCCCAGTGCCGGGCCTGGTGCGCGCCCACGCCGTGCACGCCGATGACCGCGATGCCGCGCCCCTTCACGGCGGCGATGGCGGTCTGGGCGACCTCACGGCGCTCCGCGTCGGTCAGCGACGAGTACTCGCCCAGCGAGCCGTTCGGGCCGACGCCGCGGCAGCCGCTGTCGACGACCCAGCGGCAGTGCTCGGCGAACCGGTCGAGGTCGGGCCGCAGCCCGGCGGGTGCCTTCGGGTCCTCCGCGTAGGGGAGAGCGGTGGCGACGATGACGCCGTCGAGGCGTTCGGTCATGACTTGTCCTCCGGGAGTTCTGCTAGATCGCCGAGGGGGATCGGGACCGCGATGACGCGGCGCTGGCCGTCGAACGGGACGCCGGTCAGGTCGGCGGCGTTGCGGGCGCAGACCCGGCCCTGGCACCGGCCCATCGCGACACGGCTGGTGAGCTTGAGCTCGCGCATGCTGGTGGCTTCGGTGAGGTCTTCGAGGCGGACCTTCTCGCACCGGCACACGGTGGTGTCCGGGTCGAGCCAGGTCTGCCAACCGGGCTGGACCTCGTGCGCCCTGGCCAGAGCACCGGCGAACGACCGGCCCCGGCGCACGGCGTCCAGGGCCTTCGCGGGCGGTTGCCGCCCGGCCGCGGCGGCACCGGCGACGACGCCCTCGGCCTCGGCCAGGTCCGCACCGCCGATGCCCGTGACCTCGCCGGCCGCGTAGACGTTGGGGACCGACGTCCGCTGGTGCTCGTCGACGTCGAGGAAGTCGTTGCTGCGACTGGCATCCGGGACGAGATCCGTGCGGGGGAGGAAGCCGTAGCCGACGCACACCAGGTCGGCGTGCACGGTGCGGTGGCTGACCGGGCGCCACTGGCCGTCGAGCTTCGCGACCGTCACGCGGTCGCCGTGCTTGCCGACCACGGCGGCGCGGGTCTCCAGGCGGGGCAGGACTTTGCGGTAGCTCGCCAGCTCGCCGATCTTGTGGCGGTTCGCCGCGATCGCCCTGGCCTCGCGGAGCCAGCGGGTGGGAGAGGAGGCCTCGTAGACGCCCACGAGGGTGGCGCCGAGGTCCTGCAGCGCCGTGGCCACCGGCAGCAGGAACGGGCCGGTGCCGGTGACGACGACCCGTTCGGCCAGGGTGACGCCCTGCTTCGCCAGGGCCTGGGCGGCCCCGGCGGTGATGACACCGGGACCGTCCCAGCCGGGGAACGGCAGGGGACGGTCGTAGGCGCCGGTGGCGACGACCAGCGCGTCGAAGGCGAGGAGACGGGCTCCTCCGGGGCCGCGCAGGTGCACCGCGTCGCCCTCCACCATCCACACCTCGGTGTTCTTGAGGTGCGTGACCCCGGTGTGCGCGAACCGGGCCCGCCCGCGCAGGTACTGCCCACCGGCCTCGGGCTCCGAGTCGACCATCACGACCTCGGCACCGGCGTCGGCGGCGGTCCGGGCCGCGGCCATCCCGGCAGGACCCGCGCCCACCACGACCACCCTCATGACGTCGTCCTGATCACGTCGCCGTCGCGCAGCGGATGCCGGCACGCCCGCACCTCGGGCACGCCGTTGATCTCCGCGACGCACCCGAAGCACACCCCGATGCCGCAGAAGTACCTGCCGGGCAACAACTCCGCGACATGAGCGACCTCACGCTGGAGGCCGTTGAACGTGACCCTCACACCATCACCTCCGGCCGGTCGACGCGGAACGGGCGGGGATCCGTGAGCGGGTCCTGTCCCGTGAGCAGCTGGGCGAGCAGGCGGCCGGTGGCCGGGGCGAGGCCGACGCCCGCGCCCTCGTGCCCGGTCGCGTGCCACAGGCCAGGAGTGCGGGGGTCCTCGCCGATGATCGGCAGGTGGTCCGGCGCGTACGGGCGGAAGCCGCCGTACGCCCGCATCACCGGGACGTCCCTCAGCATCGGGAACATCGCGATCGCCCTGCGCGCCAACGCCGTCAGCACGCGGCTCTCGATCGTCTCGTCGAAGCCCTTGCGCTGGCGGCTCGACCCGATCAGCACGGTGCCCGCCTGCGTCGACTCGACCACGCCGGACGTCTGCAGGTCGGCGTCGCCGCTCGCGACCGCGCCGACGTAGTCCGCGTCGTAGACCTTGTGCCGGATCGTGCCGGGGATCGGGGTCGTCACGAGCACGACGCCGCGGCGGGGCAGCACGTTCACGCCGAACTCGCGTGCCCACGGGCCGGTGGCGTTGACGACGGCGCCGCAGCTGATCACGCCGTCGGAGGTCGTGACCGACCTGCCGTCCGTTGTGGACACCTCGAGACGCCTGACCTCGATGCCGCGCAGCAGGGAGCGGGTGGCCTTCACCGGGTTGAGCTGGGCGTCCTGCAGGTAGTGGACGGCGGCGGTGATCTCCGGGTTGAGGTGCGGCTCGTGGGCCAGCGCGTCCTCGGTCGTGATCTCGCAGGCGTCGATGCCCGCCTCGCGCTGGGAGGCCGCGAAGGCCTGCAGGGGCGCCACGGCCGACGGGGTGGTCGCGACGACGAGGCCGCCCTTCTCCTCCCACTCGGCGTCCTGCGCGAGCTCCGGCCACAGCAGGCGGCTCGCCCGGGCCAGCTCGAGCTCGGGGCCGGGGCCCTTGTCGCTGACCAGCACGTTGCCCTCACCGGCCGCGCTGGTGCCCGACGCCGGTCCGCGGCGGTCGACGACGACCACACGGAGTCCGCGCGCCTGCAACGCCTGGGCGCATGCGGCCCCGATGATGCCCGCGCCCATGACCACGACGTCCGGGTGCATCGCCACCTCCGTTCATTAGAATGAACGTTAGTGCTTCGGGTACTCCAGCACCAGTACCGAGCTGACCTCACCGTCGAGCGTCTCGTACAGGTGGGGCAGCGAGCCGGGGAAGCACACGTAGTCGCCCGGCCCCAGCTCGTACGGCTTCTCGGCCGGGCCCACGCGCAGCCGCCCGCCCGTGACCAGCACGTGCTCCTTGCCGGGATGACCTTCGCTGGTCTGGACCGCGCCGGGCCGCACGCGCTGGTCGTAGATCTCCAGCACGGTGTCGCCGATGTCCATCCGCCGCATCAGCCGCAGGTCGACGGCGTTGCTGCTGAGCACCTCGACGTCGCGGGCGCGCACCAGCACCACGTCCGGCGCCGTTCGCTCCGTGACGAGCTCCGACACCGGCACGTCCAGAGCGTTCGACAAACTGAACACCGTCTCGATCGTCGGGTTGCCCGCGCCGGTCTCCAGCTGGGACAGCGTGCCCTTGGCGATGGACGACCGCCGCGCGAGCTCCGACAGCGACAGCCCGCGCTGCTCCCGGAACGCCCTGATGTTGGCGCCAAGCACCTGACCCGCACTCATAGCCACTGATCGTTGCATAGGCTTGCGCCCATGACTGCGTACACGGAGGCGGAGGGGCAGACCCTCCGCACGGCCGTTTTCGGTGCCATGGTGCTGGTGTCCACTGCGGACCCCGGCTCGGTCGACGAGGAGAGCCACGCCGGCATCAGGGCCATCACCCTGCTCTCGGACGACCTGCGCGCCATCATCGCCGCCGCCCCGCCCTCGCTGCCGACGGGCTCGACGTCCGATGTGGAGTCGGGCGTGCTGGCCGCGCTGCGCGCCTCGGTCGCGATCATCGACGCCCACGAACCGCGTGACGTGGCGATCTTCCGCGCGGCCGTGTCGGAGATGTGCCGCTCGGTCGCCGGTGCGGACGGCGAGGTCGCGGCGGCGGAACGCGCGATGGTGACGAAGGTCGTCGAGGCGCTCGGCTGAGCGGACGCGCCGCCTGGCCGGTCAGGTCGCGCTCGGCCTCGACGCGAGCCAGGCGGTGTGCTCCTTGCTGATCACGGCCTCGGTCTCGGCGACCGTGGAGGCCCACTCGCCCTCCGCGGCGTAGGGGAGTCGCTGGTAGATGTCCGCGAGCTCGCCGGCCGCCGCCGTGTAGGACACCCTGAGGTTCTCGAACTGGCGCAGCCCGATCCACGCCGCGCCGCCCGCGACGGCCGCGGCCATCACGCCGGACAGGTCGACGTCCCAGACGCCGTTGATGCGCAGGATGGCGAAGACGATCGCGACGAGCTCACCGACGATCATCAGCACGCGGAACACGTTCGCGCGGGTCTCGTTCATCGCGGCCCTCTGGCGGTACCACTGCATCTGAGGCCGGACGCGGGCCTCGCGGTAGGCGTGCCTGCGCTCGGCGAACGGCTTGGCCCGCAGTTCGGTCATCACCTGCTCGCCCACGTCGTTCGCGCTGGTCAGCAGAACGTCGCGGCGGTGGTCCTTCACCGCGTCGGCGATGGCCAGCTCGAGATCCCTGCGCGGGACCCCGGGGCCGCTGTGGAACGGGGAGCCCGCCACGGCGTAGCGCCACGCCAGCGACTTCACGCGTTCGGCGACGGTGCGGCCCGCGTTCCACTTCAGCTCCGGGTGCATCACCCACAGCAGCAGCTCGCCGAACAGGGCGGTCAGGAACCCGGCCAGCGCCACCCACGCCCAGAGGTCGACCCCGGTGCCGCCGATCTGCCACTTGAACGCACCGCCCACCGCCGCGACCACCGCGCCGATCAGCCGCACCCGGCTGAACAGCAGGGTCAGTCGCTGTCCGCGCCGGGAGACCGCCTCCGCGTCGTGGTAGAAGCCGGGCAGGTGCCTCTCGTCCATCCGCTGCTCTCCCCCTCTGCCGGCCAGGGTGGTCGTGCACGGCCGGGCTTCCCGATTATCCCGATCATGATCTCCCGGCGAGCGCTTCTCCGGGCGACGTGGCCGAAGGCGTCGTCCGGGTTGACCGGAACTCGTCCCGGTTGCAATCATCGGATCTTCTCGCCGCCGCCCCGGACGAGATGAGCGTGAGTCATGGGATTACGGCGCGTGTGCCTGGTCATGGTGGCTGTGTTGCTCGGAGGTCTTTTCGCGGTCGTGGCACAGGGAGCCGCCCAGGCCGAGGTGCGGCACCCGAGACAGGAGTGGCTGCGCCAGTCCACTGCCGGGTTGTTCCTGCACTGGGGCATGTTCACCGCCCCGAAGCACCTGGACTGCGCCGCGTGGGAGCGCGACGTCACCGGTGGTGGCTGGACGGCCGACTACTGGATCGACGAGGCCCGCAAGCTCGGCGCCTCCTACGTCGTGCTGGCGACGTTCCACAGCAGGCTCGGCTACGCGCGGCCGTGGCCGTCGAAGGTCCCCGGCAGCTGCGCGACCGAGCGCGACCTGCTCGGTGAGCTCGTCCGTGCGGGCAGGGCCAAGGGTGTGAAGGTCGTCCTCTACATGACCGACGACCCGCAGTGGCACAGCGAGCAGGGCGTCCCGATGCTCGACTCGGCCGCCTACTCGGCCTACAAGGGCGAGCAGGTCGACCTCACGACGCGCGAGGGCTTCGGCCGGTACAGCTACGACCTGTTCTTCGAGGTCATGAGGAACTACGACGACCTCGCGGGCTTCTGGATCGACAACGACAACGAGTACTGGGAGCGCAACAGGCTCTACGAGCAGGTCCGGCAGCTGCGCCCGACGTGGTTGCTGAGCAACAACAACGAGGACACGCCGATCATGGACACGGTCTCGAACGAGCAGAAGACCGGCATGGTCCCGGCCTACGACTACCCGGCGGCGACGTTCACGCCGATGCCGCGCCTGTCCGAGGCCTGCTACAAGCTGCCGACCACGGGCGACTGGTGGTACGACGGCGGCAGCCACGCCGTCGACACGCGCCTGAACACCGGCCGCTACGTCACGAACGCGGGCTCGTCGATCAAGTCGCTGATGGCCGAGACGCCGATGGTGAACGGCAGGATGCCCGCGCAGCAGGAGGCCTACAACGACTTCATGGCGCAGTGGGTGCCGCCGATCCGCGAGTCGATCCAGGGCGTCGAAGGCGCCGGGTACCTGTACGGCGGCATGCAGCCCGGGTTCTGGAACGACGGCGCGCACGGCGTGATCACCATCAGCCCGAAGACCGGCAAGCAGTACGTGCACGTGGTGACGAGGCCACGTGCGGACTTCGTTCGTCTGCGGGACAACGGGTATCGGGTCACGAGTGTTCGTGACCTGCGCACCGGCGAGCGGCTGCGGTTCGCGCAGTCGGCCGGGCACCTGACCATCCAGGGCATCACGAAGTGGGACCGGTACGACACGGTGTTCGCAGTGGAAACCCTGGGGCAGCAAGGCTTCTACACCGGCGTGAAGGCCTCGGCGACGTCGTCCGCGAACGGCTTCCCCGCCTCGAACCTCACCGACGGCAGCCACGAGACGTACTGGGACGCCGCCGGCGCCCAGCCCGTGTCGATCTCACTGGACCTGGGACGGCGCAGGAAGGCCGCGTTCCTCGCGGTCAGCCAGCGCGAGTCGTCGCCCACGCACGCCCGCGTGTCGTTCGGCAGGCCGGAGGATTCGAGCCGCATCAAGGACTACCAGCTGACGGCGTCGGACGACGGCCGCGACTGGCGGCACGTCCGCAGCGGCGCGTTGCCGTCCGCCCGGGGCACGCGGTTCATCGACATCGGCGCGCAGGAGGCCAGGTATCTCAGGCTGACCGTGCTGAACACCTGGGGCGGTCCGCAGGCCCCGACGTACTCCAAGGACCTGAAGATCGACGAGATCCGGGTCGGTCACAGCTATCCGCGCGGGCTGCACGGCGGCACGGGGGAGGCCGAGGACGCGGCACGGTCGGGTGCGGCGCGCGGTGAGTTCTGCGCGGCGTGCTCCGGCTCTCGTCAGGTGTCCGGGCTCGGTGGTGGCGAGCGCAACGCCGTGACCTATCGCGATGTTTCCGTTGCGACGGCGGGAACCCACCGGCTGCAGCTCGACCTGACGGCCGCCGAGGCGTCCACCGTCTCGGTCTCGGTGAACGGCGCGGCACCGGTGTCCGTTGCGGTGCCGGAGGATCGCGGAGACGTGCCGTCCCCGACGTCGGTCGCGGTGCCGTTGAACGCGGGCGCCAACACGGTGAAGGTCTTCGGCTCCGGACGGCTCGGGCTGGACCGGATCTCGGTCGGCGGACCGCCTCCGGCGGGCTACACGCCGAAGACGACGGTGACCGTGCATCCCCATGGCGTGCAATGGGTCGGGCCCGGACAACAGGCCGTGAAGATCACCGCCCGGCTGCGGCTCGACGCCGACGATCAGATCGACGACGTCTCGCTGGCGCCGGTGCCGCCCGCGGGGTGGACGCTGACCGGCGGGCCGGCGACGCGCGACTCGATGCGGCTGGGCGGTCTGCTCGAAGGGGTGTGGACCGCGACCTCGCCCGCCGCGCAGGACGTGGGCTCGGTGAGCATCCCGGTGACGGCGTCGTTCCGGCTCCTGGGCTCGGAGCGCACGGTCTCCGGCGCTGTTCCGGTGCGCACCAGGCCCGCCGACCGCGTGTTCGTGCGCGAGGCCGAGGACTCGGCGAACCAGCTCGGCAGCACCGGCTTGACGAACTGCGCGCGGTGCTCAGGCGGGGAGAAGGTGCGCAACATCGGCGGCAGTGCCGACGCGTCGGTGACCTTTCCGGACGTGACGGTGCCGGAAACGCGCTCCTACAAGCTCTTCGTCCAGTTCACGGTCAACGGGCCGCGCTCGTTCTTCGTGACGGTCAACGGCGGCGCACCCGTCGAGATCGAGGTCGACGGAGTCGGCAACACCACCCCGTCCGTGGCCGAGATCCCGGTGACCCTCAACGCCGGCGCCAACACCGTCAGGTTCGGCAACGACACCTCGGGCGCTCCCGACCTCGACCGGATCGCGGTCGGTTAGGGTGCGGTGGCATGGGGGAAGAGAATCTGTGGCAGGGCATTTCCTACTACGACTGGAAGAACCTCGCGGCGGTGCGCGCGAAGCTGGACGTGGGCGCCGACCCGGACAGCGGCCCGTTCTGGATGCCTCCGCTGCACATGGCGGCGGAGGTGGGCTCCGCCGAGGTCGTGGCGGAGGTCGTCGCCCGCGTCCGTGACGTCGACCAGGTCTTCGACGGCCGCACGGCGTTGTGGCGGGCGGTGCGCGAGGCCGACGCGGACAGCGTCGGGGTGCTGCTCGCCGCGGGCGCGGACCCGGTGCGTCCCATGATGTCCGGCTGGTCCCCGGCCCGGCTCAGCCTCACCACGCCGCACGTGATCCCGTCGGGCGAGACGCTCACCGAGGCCGAGTGGGAGGCGACCGCGGAGTGCGGGAGGCTGGTGACCGCGCTGAAGGGGTTCCCGTACCACGACGGCTACAGCGTGGCCTGCGTCGCCGGGCTCGACGCCGCGGAGGTCGCGCGCAGGCTGAACGCCCGCGTGGTGCCCTCGTCCGACGTGCCGGCCGAGGTGCCGGCGGGGGACTGGTACCCCTCTCCGTTCGAGGAGGAGACCGAGCGCGCGTTCAGCGTCACCGAGGTGCCCGGCGGGTGCATCCTGTTCCAGCCCTGGTACTTCAACGTGCAGACCCCCGTGGTGACGAAGCTGCTGTCCGAGGGCACCGTCGTGTACGGCATGTACGCGAACCCCAAGAGCGGCAACCAGGGCAGCATCCAGCGCGACGGCGAGACGGTCGGCTGGGACCTGCACCCCGGCGGCGGCCCGAACGAGGGCGGCGACACCATGCAGGTGCTGCTGGAACACCTGTACGCGCACAAGGCACTGGCGTTCTGCTGCGCCTACGCGGGGGTGCGCCCGAAGAACGACAAGGCGTTCACCGAGCCGGACCAGTGGCTGATCCTTCCGGATCGCGACTACTGGAGCGCATGATGGAGTGATGCTGGAGGCACTGAGGCGGCAGCTGAGCCAGGGACTCTTCGAGAAGGTCGCGGGCCCGGAGCGGGCGGACCACGCGCGCAGGATCCACGACGCGCCCGGCCCGCGCCTGTTCGCCGAGGACCGGCCGATCCGGCACGTCCACGCTGATCACGCCATGTTCATCGGCGGGCTGCGGGCGTTGCTGCTGCAGTCGTTGCACCCCCTGGCGATGGCGGCGGTGGCCCAGCACTCCGACTACAAGACCGATCCGTGGGGCCGGTTGCAGCGCACGAGCCTGTTCGTCGCCGTCACCACCTACGGCACCGCCGTGGACGCGCTGGAGGCCGTCGAACGGCTCGGGCGCGTCCACCGGCACATCCACGGCACCGCGCCGGACGGCCGCCGGTACCGCGCCGACGACCCGCACCTGCTGGGCTGGGTGCACGTGGCCGAGGTGGACAGCTTCCTGCGCTGCCACCAGCGCTACGGCGAGAAGCCGCTCGACGACTACGACGGGTACGTCGCCGACATGGCCGTCATCGCGGACGCCATGGGCATCCCGGACCCGCCGCGCACCACCGCCGCGCTCGAGGCGAAGCTCGACTCGTACCGCGCTGAGCTGAAGGGCACGGCCGAGGCGCGCGAGGCGGCCAGGTTCCTGCTGTTCAAGGCCCCGCTCCCGCTGCTGGCGCGCGGACCGTACGGGATCCTGAGCGCCACGGCGGTCGCCACCCTGCCGGCGTGGGCGCGGATGCCGCTCCGGCTGCCCTACCTGCCGATCGCCGAGGCCACCGGTGTGCGGTTCGCGGGCCACGCGCTGATGCGCGGCCTCCGGTGGGTCACGAGCTGAGGAAGTCCACCACGAGAGGCGAGGCTTCGGCGCGGAACTCCTCGAAGTAGCCGTGCCGTGCGCCTTCGATGAGGTGCATCTTCGCGTTCGGGATGCGTTCGGTGATCAGGGGAGCATTGGCCGTCGGGTTGAAGACGTCCTCTGTGCCGTGCACGACGAGAGTCGGTGCGGTGATCGACTCGAGCGCGTCCCACGCGTCGTGCTCGGCGCTCGCGAAGAGGTGCCGCTTGCGCGCGTACGGCGGCATCTGCGGGTCGCCCAGCGTGTTGTACGGGCCCTTGTACGCCGGCGTGTACATCAGCGCTTCCAACGCCCTGCGCGCCTTCATCGCGTCGACCTGCGCGAGCGACTTGCGCACCTCAGGGCTGCGTTCGACGCCGTGCGCGCCGCCGGGGGAGGTGCAGCCCAGCACCAGCCGGTCGACGCGGTCGCCGTGCTCCGCCGCGATCCACTGCGCGATCCGGCCGCCCATCGACGTGCCGTAGACGTGGGCCCTGTCGATGCCCGCGTCGGCGAGGACCGCGACGGAGTCCCCGGCGAACATCCGCGTGCTGTACGGGACGTCGGGCTTGTCGCTGGAACCGGTGCCGCGGTGGTCGGTGACGATCGTCGTGAACCGCGCGGAGAAGTCCTCGCGGACCTGTGACCACCACTTCGAGGAGTTCGCCTGGCCCGCGATGAGCAACAGCGGGGGTCCGGAGCCCTCGACCGAGTAGAAGAGCCTGGTTCCGTCGGAGGCACGAGCGTGGGGCACGACCACGAAGTCTAGTGGCGTGACCAGGCCCGTTGGCGGGCGGATCCACGCCCAGCAGGGCGCCTGGTGGCGGTACCACGACGCACCCGTACGACCAGTACGGGGGACGTGGGGGCGGTACCACGATGCACCCGTTCGACCGCGAATCCGCCCGGCAACGTTCCCGGCCACGCCACCGACCTTGACTTCGCGATAGATGGTCTAGTCCAATTCGGGGTGACCCCCTGCCGGCCGCCAACGCGTGAGGGATGGAACCCATGCTGTTGTTCGCTCGAATATCCGCGGTGGCCGCACTGGTGCTCGGCACCGTGATCGTGAGCCTCGCCCCCGCCAGCGCCGCCGGAGTGACGGCGACGTTCTCCAAGAACGGCTGGAGCACCGGGTACACCGCGACGGTGACGATCAAGAACGAGACCAGCGCGGCGATCAGCTCCTGGAAGGTCGAGTTCGACTACCCCGCCTCGACCACCGTCGGTGCCTACTGGGACTCGCTGCTCACCAAGAGCGGCAACCACCACACCTTCGTCAACCGGGAGTACAACGGCTCCGTCGCACCCGGCGCGAGTGTGACGTTCGGCTTCAACGCCGCCGGCACCGCCGACCCGTCGAACTGCACGATCAACGGTGCCGCGTGCACCGGTGGCACGGGTCCGACGACGTCCTCGACGACTTCGACCACGACGACCACAACCACGACGACTACGACGACGACCACCACCACGACCGGTCAGCCGCCCACGGGGCAGTTGCCGCGCAAGGTGCTCGTCGGCTACCTGCACGCGAGCTTCGCCAACGGCTCCGGCTACATCCGCATGAAGGACGTGCCGGACGAGTGGGACGTCATCAACCTCTCGTTCGCCGAACCGACCAGCGCCACCTCGGGCGACCTGCGGTTCAGCCAGTGCCCGGTCGCGGAGTGCCCGAACGTCGAGTCCGAGGCCGAGTTCATCGCCGGCATCCGCGCCCAGCAGGCGAAGGGCAAGAAGGTCAACATCTCCATCGGCGGCCAGAACGGCCAGGTGCGGCTCGAGACGACGGCGGCGCGGGACGCGTTCGTGCGGACGGTCGGCGGCATCATCGACAAGTACGGCCTGAACGGGCTCGACGTCGACTTCGAGGGCCACTCGCTGTCGCTGAACCCCGGTGACCTCGACTTCAAGAACCCGACCACGCCCGTGGTCGTGAACCTGATCTCGGCGCTGCGGTCGCTGAAGGCGCGCTACGGAGCCAACTTCGTCCTGACGATGGCCCCGGAGACGTTCTTCGTGCAGGTCGGCTACCAGTTCTACGGCGGCACGGGCACCGGCGACGCGCGCACGGGCGCGTACCTGCCGGTGATCGAGGCCATGCGCAACGACCTGACGTTGCTGCACGTGCAGGACTACAACTCGGGACCCGTGATGGGGCTGGACAACCAGTACCACAACATGGGTGGCGCGGACTTCCACGTGGCGATGACCGACATGGTGCTCGCAGGGTTCCCCGTGCGCGGTGACGCGTCGAAGTTCTTCACGGGCCTGCGCCAGGACCAGGTCGCGATCGGCCTGCCCGCCGCGCAGTACGCGGGCAACGGGTTCACGTCCGTCGCGGACGTGCAGACCGCGCTGGACTGCCTCACCAAGGGAACGCGGTGCGGCAGCTACAAGCCCAAGGGCGTGTACCCGAACCTGCGCGGCCTCATGACGTGGTCGATCAACTGGGACAAGTACAACAACTACGAGTTCTCCAAGGCCCACCGGGCTTATCTGCCTCGATGACGGTGTGGGGGCGGCTTGGTGGGCCGCCCCCGCCCTTCACGCCAGCGTCGACCAGAACTGCAGTTCGTAGGCCTGCAGCAGACGGCCGTAGCGCCACGCGTGCTTCGGCTGCCAGCCCGCGTCGAGCGAGGCCTGGATCGCGGCGACCGCGCGCTCCTCCAGCTGCGGCGCCGGGGTGGCGAAGAAGTCGACGAACGCGCACGCCTCGTCGTCGAACCCGTAGTGCTCGCGCAGCCCCTTCGCCATGCGCGCGCAGTAGCCGCCCCACGCGGTGAAGTTCGCCAGGATCGCGAGGATCACGTCCGTCGGCTCGCCGTTGAGCGCCATCCACGCCTGGTACGCCGGGTAGGCCTGGCAGCCCGGGAACGGCTCGTAGGCCTGGAAGGCCTCGGCCGACATGCCGGCCGCCTCCGCCAGCGGCCGCAACATCGGCAGCACGAGCTCCTCACCGCCCGCGAGCAACGTGAAGAACGCCCGCGCGTTCGGCTCGCTCGCCTTGCTCGCCAGCGCCAGGAATGTTCGCCAGTCCGACGACACGATGTGGTTCTCTTCCGCGGCGAACGTCTGGATCACGGCGCGCGGGGCCTGCCCGGTCTCGATCAGCTTCACCACGAGGTTGTCGTGGTCACCGGGGTGCAGCTCCGTCCGGATGCGCGTGACCAGCTCTTTTGCGTTCATGGTCGAGATTCTTCCGCAACCTGGAAATCGTTGGCCAGAGCGGTGGGGGATCGGGGACCATCTTCGCTCGTGGCTGAACACACCTACCGGGTACTCGTCCGCGGACGCTTCGCCGACCTGACCGACGACCAGCGCGTGTCGTTGAAGGACCGGCTGCGGGACTTCGACTTCCTGCGCGACGCGGGCTTCAGCGAAGAGGGCGCGCTCACCTACGACGAGAAGCTCGACTTCTTCAGCTACCGCGTGATCCTCACCGCCGCCGAGAAGCCGGACGAGGCGGGACTGCGGCGCGCGTCCACCGCGCTCGACGAGCTGGGCGTCGACTTCCAGGGCCTGAAGGCCAAGGTCACCGACATGGACGAGATGAAGATCAACCGGCCGAAGCGCCTGGGCTGAGCGACGAACGGTCCCGCACTCCGGCGGAGTGCGGGACCGTCTGCGTCATGCTCGGCGCAGGTGCGTCATCACGGGTAGTTCGCCAGGTAGGCCTCGGTCGACCCGGCCGTCGCCGTGCCGCCCGAGCTGTTGATGATCCGCTGGATGGTTCCCTTGCCGCCCAACGACACGGTCACCATGCTGTGGAACTTCACACCGGGCGTGTTCGGCACCTCGAACGCCCTGTCGGCCACCACGGACGGGTTCGCGTTCATGAACGCGTAGCTGCCCAGGCCCCACGCCTCGTGCGTCGTGACGTTGTTCGAGACCTTGTAGGCCGCGTAGCCGCGCGTCGAGCCGTTCATCCAGGCTGCCTGGTTCGGGACCTCGTACGGCATCTCGTTCTGGTAGAAGTACGTCCGGCCGCCCTGGCCGTTCCAGATGGTCTGGTACTTCTGGTAGTGCTCCACGAAGAGGCCGTACATCGTCACGTTGTTGCCGTTGACGATCAGGCCCGTGTCGGCCGTGTTGAGGTCCCAGCCGACACCGATGGAGTGGTCACCTCGCCAGAGCCAGAGGTGGTCGCCGATCACGTTGTGGCTGTTGACCACCAACGAGGTCGTGGCCCGCCCGACGGCCGAACCGCCGATGCGCACGTACACGTCGTGCAGCGACGTCGGGTTGGCCGAGTGGTTGGCGTTGCTGCCCGGGGCGCCGATCTGCGCGAGGAGCGGGGAGTTGGTCGGGGCCGCGTCGATGAGCAGCCCGGCGACCTTCACACCGTCCACATCGGCCACGTCCAGTGCCATGTTCCCGTTGGTGGGCATGACGGTCGCGAGACCGAGGCCCATCACGACGGTGTCGGGACGGGTGACGCGGATCGGCTCCGAGACCTGGTGGATGCCCGGCGTGAGGAGCAGGTGTTTGCCGGCCGCGAGCTGCGCGTTCATCGTGGCGGCCGAGGTGCCCGGCTTCGCGATGTAGAACTGCGACAGCGGGATGTTCGTGCCCTGCTGGTTGCCCGCGGCCCAGGTGGTGCCGCTGGTGTTGGAGCGCAGGGCCGGGACGAACACGTTGTAGTTGCCGCCGCCGTCGACGTTCAGGAACGGCTTCTCCCGGATGACGGGGGTCTGCGCGACGTTCGTGTACGGCGGCTCCGGGAACGAGGTCTGCGGTGCGTTGCGGGCACCGACGAACACCATGTTCCAGTTCTCGCCGGTCCACGAGCCCCACTCGGTGTTGCGCGACAGCCACTGCTGCTGCGAACCGGAGCGGACCTGGCCCGTGACCACGGAGTCGGCGAGGAAACCGCCGCTGGACCAACCGTTGTCGTCGAGCTGCATGTTGCCGTAGGTCTTGGTGCGGCGCATCGCGGACGCCTGCGAGACGGCCCACGTGTTGGTGCCCGACGGCGGGCGGATCGCGAGGTTCTCCGCGCCACGCCAGAAGTTGTGCGTCGCGTTGCCCTGGAACCAGTCGGCCTCGACGTGCACCTGGCCGTTGATCGTCACGCCGTCCGGCAACAGGCCCAGGCCGAGGACCTGGGTGAAGAAGCCGATGTTCACGTCGACGTTGTAGTTACCGGGCTTGAACATGATCGCGTACCGGCGCGCGTCGTACTGACCCTCTTCCTGCTGACGGAAGACGTCGTTCAGCCGCGCCTGGATCGTGGCGGCGGGCATCGACGGGTCGAAGACGAGCACGTTCGGGCCGAAGTCGGGCTGGCCCGGCTGCTGCGTGCCGCCGGTGAGGCGGAAGAGCTGTGCGTTGGTCCCGTTGCAGGTGTACTGGACCAGCTGCACGTCGCCCGTGGACGCGCCGGGCACGTCGAGGCACTTGGCGCTGTTGCGGTTCACGAACCGGTAGATGTCCGTGCCGACCTGTTCAGGGCGCCATTGCTGGTTGTTCGCGTTGAACGACTGCCACATGTGGACAGCCGCGTTGTCCGCGGTCGACACGTTCGAGACGTCCCAGACCTGGCCCTGGCCGACGGTGAAGTACCCGTCGCTCGTGGGCGTGAAGGTCCACGTCTGACCGGAGCAACCTTGTTGGCGGAGCTGGGAGCCGTTGGCCGTGCCCAGCGACTCCACGCACTTTCCGCTGCCCACGTTCGTCACTTGATAGGAGGTTCCGGGCACCACGTCGGCCTGCGCCGCGACCGTCCACACAGGAACGATCGCCGCTGCTGCCAACGCTGCCACCAGCAGGGGGGTTCTCACGGGTCACAGGGTGAGGGTGGTTTGTTGCAACCGTCAACGAACCTAACCGTTTCCGGTCCCGTTCCGGTATTGACAAACGATTTTGTCAAATGAGAGCGTGCTATGCGTGGAGCTGTCGCCGTTGCGTCTGTCGCTGCTGGAGCTGCTGAAGTCGCCCGCCTCGGCGACGCAGCTCGCGGCGGCCCTCGACCTGCCCCGGCAGCGCGTCAACTACCACGTGCGAGCCCTGGAGCAGGCAGGACTCGTCGAACTGGTCGAGGAGCGGCAGCGGCGGGGCTGCGTCGAACGGGTGCTGCGCGCGAAGCCCGGCCGGGAGATCGCGGCCGGCGTCCAGGACCAGTTCGCCGCCACGCACCTCGTGTCGGTCGCCGAGGACACCGCGCGCGAGGTCGAGCGGATGTCAGGCGCCGCGGCCGGTGCGGGAAAGCGCTTGCTCACGTTCACGGTGGAGGCGACGGTCCGTTTCGGCGCGCCCGGCGCCGTCCACGAGTTCACCAGCGATCTGGCCGAAGCGGTGCGGCAGATCGCCCTGAAGTACGACACCGAGTCAGGCCGCCCGTACCGGGTGGTCGCCCTGGGCCACCCCGGAGTAGCAGATGAGTGACGAACCAGTACGGATCGAGATCACCGTGGCCGCGCCGGTCGACGAGGTGTGGCAGTCGTTCCGGGACAAGGAGAAGCTGCGCCACTGGCACGGCTGGGACGCACCGGAGCTCGAAGCCGAGATAGACCACATCTTCTTCACGAACGCCGAGGAGGACGGCACCACGCTGATCGTCCACGGCCACGACACGTTCGCGCTGAGCGCCGTCCCCGAGGGCACGCGCGTGGTGCTGACCCGCGCGCCCAAGGGCACCTCACCCGAGTGGGACGACTACTACGAGGACATCACCGAGGGCTGGATCACGTTCCTGCACCAGCTCAAGTTCGCGCACGAGTTCCACCCCGGTGAGGAACGGCGGACGTTGTTCTGGCCGTCCGAGGTCGACCTCGGCGTGGACGGGAAGCCGTTCTTCGAGTCGGCGAACCAGCGCGGTGTCGTCGTCGAGGAGTTCGGCCCCGGCCTCGTGGTCACCAGCGCGAAGATGACCGTCGTGACGACCTACGGGTTCTCCGACGCCGAGCTGGATGCCCTGCGTCAGAGGGGCCCGGCCGACCCGAAGTAGCGGGTCAGGAAGTCGTTGCGGAAGACGCCTTTCGGGTCGTGCTCGGCGAGCAGCGCCCGGAAGGCGTCCCACTGCGGGTACCGGGCGGCCAGCAGCGCCGGCGGCACCGTGAAGAGCTTGCCCCAGTGCGGCCGCGGCGCGATCGCCTCCTCCAGGCGGGGCAGCAGCCGCAGCACGGCCGGGGTGTCCGGCACCCAGGTGAAGTGGATCGCGATGCTGTCGCGGTCGTAGGCGGGGCTGAGCCACTGCGGTTCGCCGTTGATCGTGCGGATCTCGCAGGCCTGCACCAGCGGCGAGATCACCGTCGACATCTCGGCCAGCGCCCGCAACGCCGTCACCGCGCGGCTGCGGGGCACGAAGTACTCGGTCTGCAGCTCCTCGCCGACGGACGGCGTGAACTCCGCGCGGAAGTGCGGCAGCCGCTCGTGCCACGGGCCGGGCACACCGCCCTGCAGCGTGCAGCGGGAGGCGGGCTGACCGGGCACCGGGTGCGCCGGCTCGGACGCGGGCCGCCCCGGGAACGCGAACTCCTCGTCGCCCACGCGGTGCTTCGCCCACAGCGTCGCGCCGCCCTGCCAGTCGACGAACGCGCTCACGCTGTACGCGCCGTCGAAGATCTGCTCGAGCCGCACGAGCAGCGTCGTCCAGGCGACGTCCTGGTAGACCGTCTGCGCGACCTGGAACGTCGGCACCACGTCCAGCGTCACGGTGGTGACGACGCCGAGACCGCCCATCGACACGGCCGCGCCCGCGGAGGCCAGCTCGACGACCGAACCGTCCCCGCGCAGCACCTCGACGGACCGCACGGCGCCCGCGAGAGAACGCCGGCCGGAGCCGTGCGTGGCCGTGGCGATCGCCCCGGCCACGGTGATGTGCGGCAACGACGGCAGCGTGTGCAGGGCCAGGCCCGCCGCCTCCAGCCGGACGGCCAGCGCCGCGAGCGTCATGCCCGCGCTCACCCGGACCGTGTGGCCGGAGACCTCGAAGACCTCGGGCATGGCCGCCAGCGACACCAGCGTGCCGGTCGTGTCGGCGATCGTGCTGAACGAGTGACCCGACCCGACGACGTGCACGGCCGAGGAGCCGCGCACCAGCGCACGCAGGTCGTCGGCCGAGGCCGGGCTGACGACCTGGGCCGCGGTGAAGGTGACGTTGCCCGCCCAGTTGGTGCTCATACGTCCACGGTAAGCGCCGACGCCAGCAATCGTTGTGTGTACGGGTCCTGCGGCGCGGCGAACACCGACGTGCCCTCCTCGACCACGACGCCCCGGTGCAGCACCGCGACCCGGTCGGCGAGGTGCTGGACGACAGCCAGGTCGTGGCTGATGAACAGGCACGCGAACCGCAGGTCGCGCTGCAGCGACTGGACCAGGTCGAGCACCCGTGCCTGCACCGTCACGTCCAGCGCGGACGTCGGTTCGTCGGCGATCAGCAGGTCCGGGCCGAGCGCGATGGCGCGGGCGATGCCGACCCGCTGGCGCTGGCCACCGGACAGCTCGTGCGGGTAGCGGTCCCTCAGCGCGGACGACAGTCGCACGGCGTCGAGCAGCTCGTCGACGCGCGCGGTCAGCTCCTTGCCGCGCAACGGGGTGTGCAGCAGGAGGGGCTGTGCGATCGACCTCGCGATCGTGGCACGCGGGTTCAGCGACGACAGCGGGTCCTGGAACACCAGTCCGATCCGGCCGCGGTCGGCCTTGCGCAGTGCCGACACCTCCCTGCCCGCGATCGTGAGCCGCCCGGTGTAGCGGGTGAGACCGGTGATCGCCCCGGCCAGCGACGACTTGCCCGACCCGGACTCGCCGACCAGGCCTAGGGTCTCGCCGCGCCCGATCTCGAACGACACGTCGGACACGGCGCGGAACCTGCCGTAGGTGACGGAGACGCCGGACAGCCTGAGCACCGGTTCTTCGGGCTGCCGTGCGTCCAGCTCACGGGAGTCGAGGCGCAGCACCGAGTCGAGCAACGTCCGCGTGTACTCCTGCTCGGGCCGTCCGAAGACCTGCTTCACGGGCCCGGTCTCCACCACCCGCCCGGCGTTCATCACGACCACCCGGTCCGCCAGGCCCGCGACCACGCCCATGTCGTGCGTGATCAGCAGGATCGCGACGCCGAGCCGGTCACGCAGGTCCCGCAGCAGCCCGAGGATCTCGGCCTGCACGGTCACGTCCAGCGCGGTCGTCGGTTCATCGGCGATGAGCAGCGACGGTTCGTTCGCCACCGCCATCGCGATCACCACGCGCTGCAGCTGCCCGCCGGACATCTCGTGCGGATACGCCTTGAACCGCTCGGGAGGCAGCCCGACCAGTTCGAGCAGCTCCACCGCCCGTGCACGGGCCTCGGCCCGGGAGACCGCGCGGTGCACCCGCACGGCCTCCACGATCTGGCTGCCGATGGTGAACACGGGGTTGAGGGCGCTCATGGGTTCCTGGAACACCATGCCGACCGCGTTGCCCCGCACCTCGCGCAGCTCGTCCGCCGACAACGAGTACAGGTCCCGCCCGGCCAGCACCGCCCGCCCCGACACGGAGGCCGTCGGCGGCAGCAGACCGAGCAACGACATCGCGGTCACGGTCTTGCCCGACCCGGACTCGCCGACCACGGCGAGGACCTCCCCGGCGGTCAGCGAGAAGGAGACCTCGCTGACCGCCGGGGAGGAACCGAAGTCCACCGAGACGTTCTCGACGGACAGCAGCGCACTCACTTGCTGATACCCACCTGGAGGTAGTTCGGGTAGGCCGGGAAGTCGGCGATGTAGAAGTTGCCGACCTTCGAGCCGTGGATGAACGAGTTGCGGGTGTAGATCAGCGGCACGACCGGCGAGTCCGCCAGGATCCGCTTGTCGATCGCGGCCCACTTCTTCCCGGCCTCGGCCGCGTCCACGGTGGACTGCGCCTCCTCGATCAGCTCGTCCACCTCGGGGTTCGAGTACCGCGAGATGTTGTAGCCGCCCTTGCCGATCTCCGAGGTCGCGAAGAGCGGCTGGATGTTCGCGTTGGCGCTGGGGAAGTCCGGCTGCCACGACGAGAGGGTGAGGTCGTAGGCCGGGTTCTCCGAGAGGTTCGTCTCGGTCTCGAACGCGTCGGCCTCCAGCGTGCGGAGGGTGACCTTGATGTTCGCCCTGGCCAGCGCGGCCTGGATCGCCTCGGCCTTCTCGGTCTGGTTGTTGGACTTGTTCAGCACCAGCGAGAGGTTGTCGAGGCCGTTCGGGAAGCCCGCCTCGGCGAGCAGCGCCTTGGCCTTGTCCGGGTCGCCCTCGGGCTTGCTCGGGTAGAGGTCGAACTGCTCGCGGCCCTCGATGCCCTGCGTGATCAGCGTCGTCGCGGCGTCCCCGGCCAGCGCGGCGGTGCCGGCGGACGCGATCTGGTACGCGGACTTGTTCACCGCGTACTGGAAGGCCTGGCGCACCTTGACGTTGTTCAGCGGCGCCTTCTGCGTGTTCAGCGCCAGGTAGGCGACGGCACCCGACTTCGACGTCACGACGCGGGACTTGGCCGAGGCGTTGGCCTGCAGCTGCGCGAGCTGGGCGGGGGAGGCGAAGGACGCGCCGAACGCGAACCTGTCGTCACCGGAGTCGGCGGCGAGGCGCTGCGAGACGACGGAGGCGTCCTGGCCGAGCTGGAACACGACCTCGTCGGGCAGGCCCGCGCGGACCTGGTCCTTGGCACCGTCCCAGTTCGGGTTGCGCGAGAGCTTGACCTCGACGCCCTTGGTGTAGGTCCCGATCTGGTACGGACCGGACGCGATGGCCTTCTCCGAGTAGTCCGGCTCGGCGCCCTTGCCCTTCGGCACCGGCGCGAACGCGGGCGTCGAGGCGATCCACGGCCAGTCGCCGTACGGGCGGGTCAGCTTGAAGGTGATCGTCTTGGCGTCGGGCGTCTCGATCGAGTCGAGCTCCTTGCCCTCGAACGGGCCCTTGTAGTCACCGCCGCCGAGCAGGTCCTTGTGGTAGCCGAGGCCGCCGCCGAACGCCGGTGCGAACGAGCGCTCGACGCCCCACTTCACGTCCGCGGACGTGATCGGCGTGCCGTCGCTGAACTTCAGGCCCTCCTGCAGCACGAACGTCCAGGTCTTGCCGCCGTCGGACGTCTTGCCGGTGTCGGAGAGGTCCGGCACGACCTTCGCGGGCTGCCCGACGGCGTTCTGCCAGCCGGTCAGTCTGCGGTGCACCAGGCCGAGCGTCGTGATCGCGAGGCTCTGCGACTTGGCCGGGTCGAGGTTCAGCGTGCGGGACTCGGACAGGACGCGCAGCGTGCCGCCCTTGCCGGGCTTGGCCGCCGCGTCACCGGAGGGCTGCTGGTCGTTCGCGCCACACGCCGACACCCCCAGGGCACCGACGAGCACGACCGCAAGAAGTTTCTTGCTGTACAACGGACTTTCCTCCCTCAGGTGAGTCGTGCTCGCGGATCGAGCACGCCGTAGGACAGGTCGACGACGGCGTTGGCGACGACTACGAGAAAACCTGCGAACAAGGTGCAGCCGAGCAGGGTCGGCAGGTCACGGGAGTGCACGGCGTCGATCAGCAGACCGCCGAGACCCGGCAGGCTGAACACGCGTTCGGTGATCACCGCGCCGCCCAGCAGCGAGCCGAGCTCGATGCCGGTCAGCGTCACGACGGGCAGCAACACGTTGCGCAGCGCGTGTTTGCCGACGACGGTCCGCTCCGGCACGCCCTTGGCGCGGGCGGTGCGGATGTAGTCCTCGCTGAGCGTCTCGAGCATCTGCGTGCGGGTCAGCTTCACGTAGTAGGCGCCGTGCGCGAACGCGAGCACGAACCACGGCAGCACCAGCCCCCACGCCCAGCGGACCGGGTCCTCGGCGAACGGGGTGTAGTTGCCGACCGGGACGACGTTGAGCTGGAACCCGAGCAGGAGGATGCCGAGCAGTCCCACCAGGTACACCGGCGCGGACACCCCGATGACCGACCCGGCCAGCGCGGCCCGGTCGAACCAGGAACCCTTGCGCAGCGCGGCGTACACGCCGAGCCCCACGCCCAGGACCACCCACAGCACCGCGGCGCCGACCGCGAGCGAGAACGTCACCGGCAGCCGGTCGCCGATCAGCTCCAGCACGTCGGCGTTCTGCTGGAACGAGTAGCCGAAACACGGTGCGGCGCAGTGGATCGCGGTCACGCCGGTGCCGAACGTCCGTCCGGTGAAGATCCCGCCGAGGAAGGAGAGGAACTGCTGCCACCACGGTTCGTCGAAGCCCATGAACTCCCGTGCCAGCGCCAGGTTCTCCGGCGTGCACGGCTTGCCGCACGCCAGCAGCGCCGGATCCGAGGGCACGAGGTAGAACACGACGTACGTGCAGAACGCCACGATCAGCAGCACGAGCGCCATCCCGCCGAGGCGCGTCAACGCGTGCTTCACCGGGCCTCCCACTTCGGGTCGAGGGCGTCCCGCAGCCCGTCGCCCAGCGCGTTGAAGCCCCACGTGACGGCGAACAGCGCCAGCCCGGGGAACAGCAGGTACATCGGATCCACCCGGACCCAGTCGATCGCGGCGCTGATGGACCGGCCCCAGCTCGGCGTCGGCGGCAGCACCCCGACCCCGAGGAACGACAGCGCTGCCTCCAGGCCGACCTTGTTCGGCACTGACAACGTTGCCATGACCAGCACGGGGCCCCAGAGGTTCGGCAGGAGCTCGGTGCGGAAGATCTGCCACGGCGAGGCGCCGAGCACCCGTGCGGCCTTCACGAAGTTGCGCTCCTTCAGCGTGAGCACCTGCGCCCGCACGATCCGCGCGGTCGCGGGCCACCCGAAGAACCCGATCACCACGACGAGCAGCAGCGTGCGGGGGAACTCGGCCGGCACCACGGCACCCAGCGCGATCATGAACACCAGGTACGGGAAACCGAGGAAGACGTCCGCGCTCCAGGTGATGACCCGGTCGACCCACCCGCCGAGATACCCGGCGGCCGCGCCGATCAGCACCCCGAGCCCGATCGACACGAGGGTGGCCGCGAGGCCGATCAGGAACGACGTCCGCGCGCCGTGCACGATGATCGCGAACAGGTCCCGCCCGGTCAGCGGCTCGACCCCGAACCAGTGCTCGGCGCTCACCCCGCCGAACGGTCCCGCGGGCAGCCCGGTGTTCAGGTCGAGCGCGGACGAGTCGTAGGTGTACGGGTCGTGGCCCTCGATGGCGGTGAGGACGTCCGCGAAGATCGCGACCAGGCCGATCACCACGACGGTGATCGTGCCGGTGAGCGCCCAGCGGTCGCGGGCGAGCACCGATCTGATCGCGGCGGGCACGGACCGCGTGACGGGAGTGGACAACTGCGTGACCTGCTTCTGCGCCGAGATGATCTGACGCGGCGAGACAGTAGGCCGATCGAGTGCCCGCGTCGTCGACGTCCAGCAGGTGAGAACGTGTTGACACTATTGCTTCAGTGTTGACCGAAATTCAATTGCCCGGGGTGGCAGGGTGGATCTCCGTGGACACCGACGTGCGAAAGCTTCGAGAGATGTCCGGGCTGGTCACGCCGATGGCATTGCGCGTCGCCGTGACCCTCGGACTGCCGGACCGCCTGCGTTCCCGGCCCGCCACCGCCCACGACCTCGCGCCCGAACTGGGGGTCGACCCGCTCGCTCTCGACCTGCTCCTGGCCCACCTCACGACCCTCGGCGTGATCGAGAGAACAGACGCCGGTCATCGCACAACGGACTTCGGCGCGTTGCTAGGCGTGGACGCGGGCAACGGCCTGAACAACCTGCTGCACCACGACTCCGCCGCCGGACGCGCGGACCTCGCGTTCATCGACCTGGTCCACAGCGTCCGCACCGGCGACCCCGCCTATCCGCTCCGGTTCGGCCAGGGCTTCTGGGAGGACCTGGCCGAGCGGCCGCACCTGCGGGCCGCGTTCGACCGGCAGATGAACGACCGCATGAGCGGCTGGATCCCGCAGGTGGTGGCGGCGTTCGACTGGGCGCGGTTCGGCACGCTCGTCGACGTCGGGGGTGGCCACGGGAGCCTGCTCGCCGCGATCCTGCACGCGAACCCCGGGATGCGCGGCCACCTGGTCGACCTGGAGGAGACCGCGGCCGGCGCCCGTGAGCTGTTCCGGTCGGAGGGGCTCGCGGACCGGGCCGAGGTCACCGGCGGCAGCTTCTTCGACCCGTTGCCGACCGGTGACGCCTGCCTGCTGTTCGACGTCCTGCACGACTGGGACGACGAGCACGCGCACCGGATCCTGGCCCGGTGCGCCCAGGCGAGCGACCGCGTGCTCGTCGTGGAGTCCCTCGGCGAGAGCTCGGAGTTCGACCTCGTCATGCTCGTGCACTTCGGCGGGCGGGACCGAGGGCTCCACGACTTCGAGCGCTTGGCGGCGGAGCACGGGCTCAGCCTCGCGTTCACGACCAGGGTGACCGGTGGTCGCACCCTGCTCGAGTTCACTCGCTGAGCGCGGCGATCCGTTCCTGCGCTTCGGCGAGGTCGTCGGCGGTGGGCGCGTCGTCCTGGGTGAGCGTCCGCCGCCAGTAGCCGGCGAACTCGATGTCCTTCTTGGACACTCCGAGGCCGACGAAGTGCCTGCGCAGCGCACGCACCGCGGAGGCCTCACCGCCGAGCCACACCCACGTCGACGGTGCGATCTCCGCTGCCGTCACCACCGAGACCAGGTCCTCCCCGGCGCTGCGGTGCACCCACCGCACGCCGGGAACGTCCTGCTCCTCCACCGGATCGGCGACCTCGACGAACACGAGCCGTCGCTGGTCCGGTGGTAGCAGTTCGAGCAGGGAGGCGATCGCGGGCAACGCGGTCTCGTCGCCCGCGAACACCAGCAGGTCCGCCGTGCCGAGCGGACGCGCGTAGTCGGGGGAGGGCCCGAACCGCCCGATGACGTCGCCGGCCTGCGCGCGTGCGGCCCAGCTCGACGCCGGCCCGTTGTCGCCGTGCAGCACGAAGTCGACGGTCAGCACGCCGCCGGCCAGCGACCGGACGGTGAAGCCGCGCATCCACGGCCGTTCGGCGTCGGGCAGCGCGAGGTAGGCCTGGTACCAGGTGCCGACGTCCGGCGCGTCCGAGACGTGCGCGGACCCGCCCGGCCGGGGGAACAGCAGCTTGAGCTGCTGGTCCGGCCAGGTGCCGATCTCGCCGAGTCCGGGGCCGCTGAACGTCATGCGCGTCATGCGCGGGGTCAGCGGTGTGACGGAGGTGACCGTCAGCAGGCTCATGACAGGTACTCCCTGAGGTGCCGGGCGGTCAGCGTGTCCGAAGTGGACACGAGGTCGCCGGGGGTGCCGGAGAAGACGACCTGGCCGCCGTCGTGGCCCGCGCCCGGACCCAGGTCGACGATCCAGTCGGCGTGCGCCATGACGGCGAGGTGGTGCTCGATCACGATCACCGTGTTGCCGGCGTCGATCAGCTGGTCCAGCAGCCCGAGCAGCTGGTCGACGTCGGCGAGGTGCAGGCCGGACGTCGGTTCGTCCAGCACGTACGTCGACGCCTTCTCCGCCATGCGGATCGCGAGCTTGAGCCGTTGCCGCTCGCCGCCGGACAGCGTCGTGAGCGGCTGCCCGAGCGACAGGTACGACAGGCCTACGTCGTGCAGCCGGCTGAGCACGGCGTGCGCCTGACCGGACGGGAAGAAGTCGCGGGCGTCGGCGACGGACATGCCGAGCACGTCGCTGATGTTCTTGCCCCGCAACGTGTACCGCAGGACCTCGGGCGTGAACCGCTTGCCCTCGCACTTCTCGCACACCGTGGCGACACCGGCCATCATCGCGAGGTCGGTGTAGACGAGCCCGATGCCCTTGCAGTTCTCGCACGCGCCTTCGGAGTTCGCGCTGAACAACGCGGCCTTCACGCCGTTGGCCTTGGCGAAGGCCGTGCGGACCGAGTCGAGCAGGCCGGTGTAGGTGGCGGGGTTGGACCGGCGCGAGCCGCGGATCGGGGACTGGTCGACCGTGACGACGTCCTGGCGGTGGCGCAGCGAGCCGTGGATCAGCGACGACTTGCCGGAGCCCGCGACGCCGGTGACGACGGTCAGCACGCCGAGCGGCAGGTCGACCGAGACGTCCTTGAGGTTGTTGGTGCTGGCGCCCGTGATGGTCAGGAAACCCCTGGGGGAGCGGAACTCCGACCGCAGCTTGGCGCGGTGGTCGAGGTGCCGGCCCGTGAGCGTGCCGCACGCGCGCAGACCTGCCACGTCGCCGGCGTAGCAGAGGTGGCCGCCGTTGACACCGGCTCCGGGACCGAGGTCGACGACGTGGTCGGCGATCTCGATGGTCTCCGGCTTGTGCTCGACGACGAGGACGGTGTTCCCCTTGTCCCGCAGGCGGAGCAGGAGGTCGTTCATCCTCTGGATGTCGTGCGGGTGCAGGCCGACGGTCGGTTCGTCGAACACGTAGGTGATGTCGGTGAGCGAGGAACCCAGGTGCCGCACCATCTTCACGCGCTGCGACTCACCGCCGGACAACGTGCCGGACTCGCGGTCGAGGGAGAGGTAGCCGAGGCCGATCTCCACCAGCGAGTCGAGCGTGCCGCGCAGGGTGGCGAGCAGCGGTGCGACGGACGGGTCGTCGATGGAGTGCACGAACCGCGCGAGGTCGCTGATCTGCATCGCGCAGCAGTCCGCGATGTTCACGCCGCGGATCTTCGAGTTCAGCGCGGCCTGGTTGATGCGGGCACCCTGGCAGTCCGGGCAGGGGGCGTAGGTGACGGCCTTGTCCACGAACGCGCGGACGTGCGGCTGCATGGACTCGCGGTCCTTGGACAGGATCGTGCGCTGCAGCTTGGCGATCAGGCCGTCGTAGGTGACGTTGCTGCCGCCGACGGCCAGCTTCGTCGTCGGCTTGTACAGGAGGTCGTGCAGCTGCTGCTCGGTGAACGTGTCGATCGGCTGGTCGGCCGGGTAGAGGCCCGAGTTCGCGAGCACCTGCCAGTACCAGGTGCCGACACCGTAGTTCGGGGCGTCGATCGCGCCGTCGTTCAGCGACTTCGTCCGGTCGACGATGGCGTCCACGTCGATGGTCGTGACCTTGCCGAGGCCCTCGCAGGCCGGGCACATGCCCTCGGGCAGGTTGAAGCTGAACGCGCCGGACGTGCCGACGTACGGCTCGCCGAGGCGGCTGAAGACGATGCGGAGCATGGTGTGCGCGTCGGTGGCGGTGCCGACGGTGGACCGGGAGTTCGCCCCCATCCGCTCCTGGTCGACGATGATCGCCGCGCTCAGGTTGTGCAGCGCGTCCACGTCGGGCCGGCCGATCGACGGCATGAAGGACTGCAGGAACGCCGTGTAGGTCTCGTTGATCATGCGCTGGGACTCGGCCGCGATCGTGCCGAAGACCAGCGAGGACTTGCCGGAGCCGGACACGCCGGTGAAGACGGTCAGGCGGCGTTTGGGGAGGTCGAGCGACACGTCCGCGAGGTTGTTCTCCCTGGCCCCGCGGACCTGGATCCAGTCATGGCTGTCGGCGACAGCGTTCACAGCTGCTTCCCCCAAAGATTGTTTATGTCGTAAAGTATCGACCGGACGAGGTTACTTTACGTTGTAAGGAGTCGCAACCGTGGTCGTCTACGCAGGTCAGGGCGACCCGCGCCGGTCCATCGAACTGCTCTGGCGGGCGTCGGTCGCCGAGAAGCGGCCCGGTCCGAAGCCGGGGCTGAGCGTGGACGCGATCGTCGACGCGGCCATCGAGGTCGCCGACGAGCAGGGCATGGCGTTCTCGATGCGCGCGGTGGGGGAGCGGCTCGGGCGCACGGCCATGGCGCTCTACACGTACGTGCCCGGCAAGAACGAGCTCGTGGACCTCATGTACGACCGCGCGATGGCCGAACTGCCCGCGTCGTACCCCCTCGACGACGGCTGGCGGTCCGCTGCCACGCGGTGGGCGCACGACATGTGGGAGTTCTACAGCCGCCACCCGTGGATGCTGCAGGTCTCGCAGGCGCGTCCGGTGCTCGGGCCGCACGAGTTCGCGGTGATCGAGTCGCTGGCCGCGGTCCTGGTGTCCACCGGCCTGCCCGGCCGGGAGCTGCGCGGCATCGTCGGTGCCATCAACTACTTCGTGCGCGGCGCGGCCCAGACCGTCGCGGAGGCCCGTGCCGCCGGTGGCGCGACCGGCGAGGGCGACGAGGAGTGGTGGTACGCGCGGTCGGCGGTGCTGGCGGAGATCGAACCCGACCTGGACAAGAAGTTCCCCATGCTGCACGTTCTCGAGAACGATCGTGAGCCGATCGACCCGGAACTGCCCTATCTGGAGAACGACGCGGTGGAGAACTTCCGCGGTGGATTGAAAGTTCTGCTCGACGGCGTCGAGGGCGCTGTAGCGAAACCGTGACATAGTCCGGACGTTCAGCGCACACGGGCTCGATGAGATCGGGTGCATGGTTTTCGGCAGAGTCCTTGTTGCCGTGGCGTGCGCCCTGGTGCTGACAGCGCCGAGCGTGGCGGCGGCTCCCTCGCGGGACGACGACTACCGCCCCGCGACCATGACCATGAGGTATGAGACGGGCTGGTTGACGGGCGTGGTCCACGCGCCGCGCACTCTCGTCGGCGTACGGCCGCTGGTGTTCAACACTCTGGGCACGGACGCGTACGCCCAAGAACTGGCACGGCAGGGGATCGTCGTCGTGCAGGTGAACGATCCATCGGCGATGGAACGGCATCGTCAGCTGTGGCGTGACGTGAAAGAGGGCAGAGGCCCACTGGCGCAACGGTTCGCCGGGTTCGCCGGTCACGTCGCTGTGGCAGAACCGTGACAGCTCCCTCACAGGACGCCCACAACTTCCCGATGGGATCACCGCATGGTTATCGGAAAAGCCGCGGCCGCCGTCGTGATGGCGATGGTGCTGGCCGCGCCGACCTCCTCCGCGAGCCCGTCCGGCCACGGCCAGGCAGTCAGAAAGGTCGAGTACTCGCTCGGTGATCGGGCCTTCCAGGTGCCCGGCTTTCGCACCGGACCGGATGGTCGGGTCGCCGACCTCGAACTCACCGCGGTCGTGCACGCGCCGCGCACGCTCGTCGGCAAGCGCCCGCTGGTGTTGCTGGCACACGGTTTCTGGAAGCCGTGCGCGACCGAGGCCGACTGGGCCTGGCCGTGTCCAGCGGGGGACGCGTTCCCGAGCTACCGCGGGTACGACTACCTGGGAGAGGAGCTGGCGCGGCAGGGTTTCGTGGTCGTGTCGGTGAGCGTCAACGGCGTCAACGCGGGAATGATGGGGGAGATCGCGGACGTCGCCAGGGCCGCCGTGATGAGCAAGCACCTGGAGATGTGGCGTGACCTCGACGAAGGCAGGGGCCCGCTGGCACAACGGCTGCGGGGGTTCCGCGGGCACGTCGACCTGGCCAACGTCGGCACGCTCGGTCACTCGCGCGGCGGCCGTGGCGCCGTCTACCAGGCGTCGGACAAGCACGCCGGTGAGCTGCCCCGCGGTGTGGAGATCAAGGCGGTGCTCCCGCTCGCGCCCGCCGGCTACTACGCGCCGGATCCGGAGGCACCGGAGAACCTCGACTACCGCATCACGAAGATCCCGTTCGCCGTGCTGACCGGGGACTGCGACTCGATCGACGAACAGTCGCGCGGGTACGTCGGCAACGCGCAAGGACGCAACCTCGTGCCGATCCACCAGGTCACACCGCGCCGGGCGAACCACAACTTCTTCAACACCGAATGGTCCTACGACCACGACAACGCGTGTCCCGGCACCCCGACGCTCACCCCGCAGGAACAGCGGAAGGTCGCGAAGACCTACATCCCGGCGTTCTTCCAGCATTACCTCAACGGCTGGCGCGACGCGATCGTCGACCGGGGCTACGCGGGCGTCGACGTCGTGACACATCAACCGATCGGTTAGGCATTTCGAAGACTTTGGATTGACGCGTCCCCCTTCCGCCACTGCCAGGGTGGTGGTGGAAGGGGGAAAATTCCATGCTCAGAACAACCGCGCTGCTCACCGCGGCGCTCGTGGTGCTGACCAGTTCGCCCGCTCAGGCACACGCGAACGGCGACTGGTCCGGCTGGGCCAAGGATCTCAACGGTACGCGGCACCAGGCCGCGGAATGGCGCATCAACCAGAACAACGCCGGCAAGCTCAAGCTGAAGTGGGCGTTCGCGTACCCCAAGGGTGGCGCCAACATCGTGCGCAGCCAGCCCGCCGTCGTGGGCGACACGATCTACTTCGGGAGCCCCGACGGGAAGTTCTACGCCCGTGACGCGCGCACCGGCCGTGCCAAGTGGGAGTACGTGCTCCCGCAGGGCGACAGGTACGCGTTCAACTCCGACGGCCCGACGGTGGCCGACGGCAAGGTGTTCTTCGGGGACAGCGCGAGCAGGTTCTTCGCGCTCGACCAGCGCACCGGCCGCCTGAAGTGGCAGGTGCAGCTCGACACCGGCATCGCGTCGATGACCACCAGCTCGCCGATCGTCCACAACGGACTCGTGTACGTCGGCACGTCCAGTTCCGAGAACATGCTGCCGAACACGCACGACTGCTGCACGTTCCGCGGGCACATCGACGCGTTCGACATCGACACCGGCGCGATGGTCTGGCGCCATTACACGGTGCCGGAACCGGTCCAGGTGGGCACGTGGCCCAACGGCGCCAAGCGGTTCGAGCCGTCCGGCGTCGGCGTGTGGAGCTCGCCGGTGATCGACCGCAGGACCGGCACGCTCTACGTCGGCACGGGCCAGAACTACACGGGCAAGGGCGGCGAGTTCGACTCGCTGCTGGCGCTGAACGCCCGCACCGGCGCGGTGAGGTGGACCAACCAGGTCACCGATGCCGACACGTGGCGCGACGCGTGCAACCAGCCCGACGCCGAGGGCTACTGCCCGGGGCTGAAGGACGGCACGAACCTCGACTACGACATCGGTGCCACGCCGAACCTGTTCACCGTCAACGGCAGGCAGCTCGTCGGCGTGGGCCAGAAGTCCGGTGTCTACCACGTGTTCGACGCCTCGACGGGGCAGGTCGTGTGGCGCCGTCAGCTCGGCGTGCTGCTGCCCAGCGGTGGCATCTCGGGCATCCAGTGGGGGTCGAGCTACGACGGCAAGCGGCTCTACATCGCGACCTACTACGCCGACCCCGGCAAGTTGTTCGCCGTGGACCCGGCCACCGGCGCCGTGCTGTGGGAGACCCCGGCACCCGCCGACGGCTGCTCCACGGGTGGTGCGGCCGGCCAGCCCGGTTGTTACCAGGCCCATGGCGTGCCGGTGTCCAGCTCGCCCGGTGTGGTGTGGCTGGGAGCGCTGGACGGCAAGTTCCGCGCGTACGACTCCAGGACCGGCCAGATCATCTGGTCCCACGACACCATCCAGGACGTCCGCGGTGTCAACGGGCTGACCGGGCGCGGCGGCACGCTCGCCGGTCCCGGCACGGGCGCGGTCATCTCGGACGGGATGGTCTACGTGCAGTCGGGTTACTCGTCGGCGTACGAGAACCCGCACGGCCACGTGCTACTGGCCTTCGGCCTGTAGCTTCCGGCGCACCCGGCCGGCCGGAAGACCCGCCCGGGTGCGCAGCTCCACCGCTGTGCGCCAGGCATCTCGAGCCGGCTCGGCGGCACCCGCGGCAGCGTGGGTGTCGCCGAGCTGTTCGTACGCACCGGCTTCCAGCGAGAGGTCCCCGCCCAGCCGGAACATCTCCGACGAGCGGGTGAACGCCTCGGCCGCCTTCGCGTGGTCGCCCAGCCCGAGGTGCGCGGTGCCCAGGTTGTCCCACGCCTCGGCCTGGCCGATCAGGTGGTCCATCGCCCTCCACATCGGCATCGCGCGCTCGGCGTACCCGACGGCCTCGGCGTACCGGCCGAGTTTGCTGTGGCCCCACGCGAGGCCGGTCAGCGCGTTGGCCTGCCCGTAGGCGTCCCCGCACTCCTCGAACAACGCGAGTCCGCGCCGCGTGTGCTCCATCGCCTCGCCGATCCGGTCGTCCGGGCACAGCATCGCGATGTTCAGCAGTACCCCGGCCTGGCCCGCCGGGTTGCCCTCGTAGACCTCGAACGCCCGGTGCAGCGCGGTGGTGGCCTCGTCGGGCCGGCGCATGCGGCTCAGGCTGCGGCCCAGGTTGATCAGGGTCCGGCCCAGGCCGTCGGGGTCGTCGAGCCGTTCCACGGCGGCGACCGCGAGTTGCTGGGACGTCAGCAGGTCCCGGTAGCGGGCCTGGCGGTCCAGCGCGTCGGCGAGCGACCAGCCCATCAGCCACGTCTGCGCCGGTGTGCCGTGGCGCATCGCCGCCATCAGCGTCGGGTGCTCGGTCATGAGCCACGCCAGCGCTTCCTCCCGCGTGCCGAACCGCTGGACGACGACGCCCGCTGCCGGTTGCGGGGTGGCCGGGCGGTGGCGGCCGGTCGTGTAGACGACCCCGGCCTCGACGCCCGTCAGCGCCAGGTGGTCGAGCAACCGGTGCAGCGCCTCGTCGCGTTCGTCGTCGAGCGCCAGCTCGGCCGCGTAGTCGCGCAGCAGGTCGTGGCAGGTGAACCGGCCCGGCTCCGGCTCGTCGACCAGGTTCGCCGTCGCGAGCTCGGTGAGCAGCGCCTCGGTCTCCCGCACGGCGAGCCCCGCCAGGGACGCCGCTCCGGCGACGCTGATGTCCGGGCCCGGCATCAGCCCGAGCAGCCGGAACAACCGCAGCGCCGCGGGGCTCAAGGCCTTGCAGGAGTGGGAGAACACCGAACGCAGGTCCGCCGCCACGTCATCGTCGTCGCCGAACGCGTCGAGGTCGGCCAGTTCGTCCGCGAGCGCCGCCAGAGGGAACTCCGGCTGCGTCGCCGCCCGCGCCCCGGCCACCGCGAGGGCGAGCGGCAGGCGGGCGCAGCGGCGGACCACGGTGTCGACCGCGTCCGGTTCGGCCCGCGCCCGGTCGTGGCCGATGCGGGCGGCCAGCAGCTCGCGGGCGTCGTCGGGTGGCAGCAGGCCCAGCGGCAAAGCCTTGGCGTGGGCCGGTCTCAGCGTCGTGCGGCTCGTGATCACCACGTGCGCGTTCGGCGTGCGCGGCAGCAACGGCTCGACCTGGTCCGCGTCCGTCGCGTTGTCCAGCAGCATGAGGACCCGCTTGTCCGCGAGCGCGTCGCGCAGCAACGCCGACTGGCCCGCGAGGTCGTGCGGCACCTGGGCACGCGGCACGTCGAGCGCCGAGAGGAACCGCAGCAGCGCGTCGCCGGGGCTCACCGCGGCGCCGCTCGGGCCGAAGCCGTGCAGGTTCACGTAGAGCTGGCCGTCCGGGAACCAGTCCATCGCCTGGTGAGCCCAGTGCACGGCCAGCGAGGTCTTGCCCACGCCACCGGTGCCCGTGATCACCACGACGCCGTTCGGTGCCTGGTCGAGCTCGGCGAGCTCGAGCGCCCGGCCGGTGAACGGCTTGGGCGCGGCCGGCAGCTGGCGTGGCGCGGAGGCGGCCTGCTGCCGCCGGTGCAGCGCCGTGAGGGGCCGGGACGGTTCGGCGCCCAACTCGGCGGCGAGCGCCGAGCGCACGACCTCGAAGTGGCGCAACGCTTCCGCCGCTTTGCCGCTGCCGTGCAACGCCTCGATCAGCTGGGCCGCGATCCGTTCGTCGAGCGGGCGTGCGGCGGCCAGGGCCTGCAGTTCGGGGACCAGCTTCGCGTGCTCGCCCCGAGCCAGCCGTTCGTCGGCGTGGTCGAGGCGAGCCGCGAGCAGTTCCTCCGCGAAGTCCGCGCGCAGCTGCCGCGCCCACGGCGTGTCCACAGTGGACAGCAACTCCTCCTGGGGCAGCTCCAGCGCGTCGGCGAGCCTCCCCGCGCGCACCAGGTGCCGGAACAGGTGCAGATCGATCTCCAGTGGATCGACCCGGAGCGCGTAGCCGTCGCGGACGCGTTCCACGAGGCCCGGCACCGTCTGCCGCAGGCGCGTCAGCCAGGTCTGCATCATCGCGCGGGCCCGCGGTGGCGGGTCGTCGCCCAGCACCCGTTCCACCAGCTCCTCGGCGGTCACGACCTGGCCCGCGTCGGCGAGCAGCACGCCGAGCAGAGCACCGAGCCGGGTCGGACCGAACTCGGTCGTGCCGAAGACCGTGAACCGCACGGTGATCACCGTAGTCCTTCCCGGCCCACGAGTGACCTCACGTGATCACGTCAGCTACGAGAGAAACGCCTCTCGCAGTTCCTGGACCACGAGCTCCGGCACCTCCAGCGCCGCGAAGTGGCCTCCCCGCGGCATCTCCGTCCACCGCACGACGTTGTGGTTGCGCTCGGCCATCCGCCGGATCGGCACGCCCGCGTCGTGCGGGAACACCGCGACCGACGTCGGTGTCGCGGACATCGGCTCCAGCTCCCCCCACGTCTCGTCGCCCTCCTGGTAGTAGCGCGCCGACGAGCCCGCGGTCCGGGTGAACCAGAAGATCGACACGTTCGTCAGCACCGTGTCGAGGGGTACCCCGATCTCCGGGTCGCTCCACGTGTGGAACGCCCATTCGATCCATTCCAGCTGCGCGACCGGCGAGTCGGTGAGCGCGTGGGCGACCGACTGGGGCCGCGTGCTCTGCATCGACACGTACCCGAACTGCTCGAACTCGTAGCGGTAAGCCTTTTCCACGGACAGCCGCTCAGCCTCGACGCTCATGTCCGCCGTCTCCTCCGTGACGCCGGCGGAGAAGATCTGGTTGACGTGGACGGCCCTCACCTCGTCCCGCAGGCCCAGCTGGCGGGTGAGCATGGCGCCGTAGTCGAAGCCGTGCGCGAGGTAGCGCTCGTAGCCCAGGCGCCGCATCAGCTCGGCGACCATGCCGGCCACGCGGGGGATGGTCCAGCCCAGCTCCGCGGTGGGGCCGGGGAAGCCGAAGCCGGGCACCGACGGGACCACCAGGTGGAAGTCGCGGCTGAGCGGTTCGATCATCTCCTCGAACGCGAAGCACGTCGTCGGCCAGCCGTGGGTGAGCACCAGCGGTTCCGCGTCCGGGTTGGGGCTCTTGACGTGGAGGAAGTGCAGCGGGGCGCCGTCGATCTCGGTGAGGAACTGCGGGATCTTGTTGAGGCGCCGTTCGGTCTCGCGCCAGTCGAAGTCCCGCCAGTGCCGCACGAGCTCCCTGAGGCGGTCCTGGGGTGTGCCCTGGGCCCAGCTCGAGCCCGCGGGGTCGAGGGGCCAGCGGGTCTGGTCGAGGCGGCGGTGCAGGTCGTCGATCTCGGACTGGGGGATGGTGATCTCGAACGGCTTCATGGTCAGGACGCTATTAGGGCTGTAGGACAGTTATGGTCCTACAGTGTCCTCGGCCCGTTTGCTCAAGTTGCTCGGTCTGCTGCAGTCGCGCCGTGAGTGGTCCGGTGCGGAGCTTGCGGAACGGCTCGACGTCACCACACGCACCGTGCGGCGTGACGTCGACCGGCTTCGTTCGCTGGACTACCCGGTGCACGCGTCGATGGGCACGTCCGGCGGCGGCTACCGGCTCGGGTCGGGCGCGCAGCTACCGCCGTTGCTGCTGGACGACGACGAGGCGCTGGCCGTCGCCGTAGGGCTGCGCACCGCGAGTGGCATCGAGAACATCGGAGAGACGGCCGTGCGCGCGTTGCTCAAGGTCGAGCAGGTACTGCCCTCCGCGGTGCGGCACCGGGTCGCGGCGCTGGACATCTCGACGGTGCCGCACACGGGTTCGGCGCCGGTGGTGGACGCGTCGCTGCTGACGTCGGTGGGCACGGCCTGCCGTGACCGGCAGCGGCTGCGGTTCTCCTACGTCGGACATTCGGGAGAGGAGTCGGAGCGTTCGGTCGAACCGCACCGGCTCGTGACGTGGGGCAGGCGCTGGTACCTGGTCGCGTGGGACGTGCTGCGGGAGGACTGGCGGACTTTTCGACTCGATCGGATGAGCGTGCGGACCCCGTTCGGTGCCCGCTTCACACCCCGTGAGATCCCGGGCGGTGACGCGGGTGCGTTCGTGGCCGCGCGCGTCGCCGACCGGTGGCCGGTGCAGGGCGTCGTGCGACTCGGAGTGCCCGCGTCACAGGCCCAGGAGTGGCGCAGCTACGGCGAGGTTTCGGCTGTGGACGAAACGTCGTGCCAGGTGCGCGTCGGTGGCGAGACGATGGACGACGTGGTGTTCATGCTCGCGAGCATCACGGTCGAGTTCGAGGTCGTCTCCCCGCCGGAACTGTCCGCCGCGCTGCTCCGGGCAGCGGACCGGTTTCGCCGGGCGGCGAAGTTCTAGAGAATTTCTCAGGGTCCTGACAGCAGACTCCTAGCCGCGTAGGGCTTAGTGGAGGTCAGGGAGGTCCACCATGCTGATCGATCGCACCATGCCACTGGGCACCGCGCTCACCGTGACCCACGCGTCGGAACGTGGACCGCGCAAGCACAACGCCGACGCGTTCGCCGTGGGCCGCCGCACGTTCGTGGTAGCAGACGGCGTGGGCGACTCACCGTCCGCCGCCGAGGCCGCGTGGGCCGCTGCCCGTGCCGCCGCACTGGTGGTCGACCCGGTCTCGGCGATCCTCGCCGCCCGCGACACCCTCCAGGTGCACTCGGGCGACGCCGTGATCGTCGTCGCCACCGCCCGTCCCGAGGGAGGCTTCGACATCGCCTGGGCAGGCGACGCCCGCGCGTACGCCTCCGACGGCTCGGACCTCGTCCAGCTCACCACCGACCACACCGTCGCCGAGTACTTCCGCGAGCGAGGCATCAAGGCCCAGCCACGCATGGAACACGTCGTCACCAACACCGTCCGCCACGCGACGTTGCAGAACATCGGCCGTGCCGGCACACGGGCACCACGGCTTGCCCTCGTGTCCGACGGCATCTACGGACCGTTGGGACACAACGGGATCGGGGCGATCATGTCCGGACACGCCTCGGCAGAGCGTTTGGTGCGTGCGGCCCTCTACGCGCGCGGCACCGACAACGCCACGGCCCTGGTCGTCAGCTGACCTTCTTGCCGCGCTTCTTCTTGCTCGCCTCGACGCTGCGCTGCAACGCCTCCATGAGGTCCACGACCCCGGTCGCCTCGGCGGGCTCGTCCTCGACCTTGATCGTGCGGCCCTTCTGCTTCGCCTTGATCAGCTTGGTGACCCGCTCGGTGTACGTGTCGCGGTAGTCCTTCGGCCGCCAGTCGTCGGCCATGGACTCGACCAGCGACACCGCCATGTCGAGCTCCTTGCCGCGCGGCGCCCGCCCCTGCGGCGTCACGTCGAGCACGTCCTTCGGCTTGCGGATCTCGTCGGCGAAGAACAGCGTGTGCACGGCGAGAACACCTTTGTCCTCTGTGAGCGCGGTCAGGTACTGCTTGCCGCGCATGACGAACAGGGCGATGCCCGCCCGGTTCGTCTTCTTCATCGCCTGCGCGAGAAGGAGGTACGGGCGGGAGAACTCGGACTTGGCCGGGCCCAGCCAGTAGGTCTTCTGGAAGTGGACCGGGTCGATCTCGTCGATGTCGACGAACGCCTCGATGTCGAGCGTGCGGCTGCGGCCCGGCGCGATCTCGTCCAGTTCCTCGGGTTCGATGATCACGTACTCGCCGTTGTCCGTCTCGTGGCCCTTGACGATCTTGTCGTAGGGGACCTCGCGGCCGGTTCGCTCATTCACCCGCTTGTAGCGGATGCGGTCGGACGTGCCTCGCTGGAACTGGTTGAAGTGCACGGTGTGGTCCGTGGTGGCGCTGTACAGCTCCACCGGGATGGTCACCAGCCCGAAACTGATCGAACCGCTCCAGATCGCCCTTGGCATGCAGGTCAGGTACCCGGTTGGCGGGGTGGTTATTCGCCCGGAGGCGTGAGAAGGGGATCGGCCGTGGTCGCTACGATCGCACGGTGAGAGTCGTGGTCCTGTCCGACACCCACGCGCCCAGGTTCTGGAAGAGCTGCCCACCGGCCGTGGCCGGACACTTGCGGTCAGCCGACCTGATCCTGCACGGCGGCGACGTCTGCGTGGCTCCCGTGCTCGAGGAGCTGGCCCAGTACGCGCCCGTGATCGCTGTCTGCGGCAACAACGACGGCCCTGACGTCGTCGCGTGGGGTGCTCCGGAGGTCGTCGAGGCCGAGATCGGCGGCCTGCCGTTCGCGATGATCCACGACAGCGGCCAGAAGACCGGTCGCATGACGAGGATGCGACGCCGGTTCCCCGGCGCGCGGCTCATCGTCTTCGGGCACTCGCACATCCCGTGGGACGAGGAGGAGGACGGCGTGCGGGTGTTCAACCCCGGCTCGCCGACCGACAAACGGCGTCAGCCGCAGGGCACGGTCGGGCTGCTGGAGATCGAGGACGGCGTGCTGCTCGACGCGCGGATCGTGCCCGTGACCTGAGCCCCGGTCCGCGATCCGGGCGCTCGTGCCATGCCGTGCACCTCAGCGCCCTCCATTGCCTCCGTCGAACAAGCCCCGGCGCTCCCTGGTCGCCACCCGCCTCACCCGGAGGGGGTCACGGTGATGCTCCGCAGCCTCGCGTGACCCGTCCGCCACTGCGTCGACACCGCCACGAACCGGGCGGAACGGGCTGTCCCGTAACTCCTTCCGTCCAGGCTGTAGGTGACGGTGTGCGGCGGCGGCAGTCCGGGAGTCCACTGCAGACCCACGTCGGCGACCGTGTGGACCGCGCCGAGGTCGACGACCATGCGGCCGTCCCGCCCCGGTGTCCACGCGGTGCGTTCGGAGCCGTCGACCGCGGCGCCCGGATCGGTCATGCCGGGTGGCAGCACGGAGTTCGGGAACGTGACGCGGCCGAGCGCGAGGTTGTTGATGGGGAACGGGGTGGCCAGCGGCATGCCCACCGTGCGCTCACCCCGGCCCAGCACGACCGGGAGGCTGCGGCCGTCGCGGTGCACGAGCACGAACATCGCCGGGCCGCCGCGGAACGTGACGCGCTGCCCGTCGTGCACGACGGCCGTGATGCCCGGTGGGACGCCGCGAGCGGTGAACCACGGCGCCTCGACCCGCGCGGTGGCGGCGGGCAGGTCGAGCGCGTACTCCGTGCCGTCGCGGGTCGTGGCTTGCGTGCCCCGGTACAGCCGGGTGCCGTGCAGGCGGATTTTGCCGGTGACGTCGGCGCCGGACAGGTTGAAGAGACTGAGGAACCCGTCCGCGGTGCTGGCGCTCACGCCGGGAGGGCACTGCGGCGCGGGCTCCGCGGCGATCCTGCGCAGATCCGCGCGGACGTAGCCCTCGACCACTCCGGCGGGGACGGTGATCGTGTCGCCCTGCACGGTGAACAGGCCGGACCGCGCGACGAACCCCGCCCGGCCGTCCACGTCGAGCCAGCCCGGAGTGCTGAGGTCCGCGCGAGGGTAGGTGGCCGCGGTGGTCCACGTGGCGCCGTCCGTCGACGTCTCGATGCGATAGGCGACGGCGGCCGCTGTCTCCCAACGCAAGCGCACACGTTGCACTGTCGTGGCGGCACCCAGGTCGACGGCGATCCAGCTGTCCGCGCGGCCGCGTTCGGCGCGGGCGACCGCCCAGCGCGTGGCCGGGTCGCCGTCGGTCGCCTTCGCCGGTTCGTAGCCGGGGTCGAACGACGACGCCGTCGTCGTCCCCTGACCCACCTCGAACTCGAACAGCGAGTAGCCGTAGGTGGGGTGGGGCGTGACGCCGACCATGCGGACGTGCCGTGCGGTCGTGGCGGGGAACGTCAGCTCGTCGACCCGGAAGCCCTCGCGCGCCGGGACCGTGACGCGGCCCGCCGATCCCGTGTACGTGCGGGAGCCGGTCAGGCCGGGCATCCCGGCCATCGCGAGGTTGTGCACGTCGGCCCGGCCGGGGCGGGGGAGCGCGCAGACGATCGTGCCGGTCGGCAGGGTCGCGGTGCCGGCGAACCCGTCCGCGAACCGCAGCAGGCTCGCCGTCGCGTCGAAGCCGTCGCGGATCTTCTGGTAGGCCACGGTGTTGCGCCCAGTGACAGCCGCTGGTGGCAGCAGCATCGGCGTCGAGCCGCTGATCTTGAACAGCCAGTCGTCGTGCGAGGGTTGCCAGGCGAGCTTCGTGAACCCCGGCTTCGTCACCGTGCCCGCCCACGCGGCCGCCGACTGGTGCGTCAGCAGGCCCGGATCGGTGCCGTGGTCGATCGTGATCGCCGCACGCGTGAAGAACTCCTGCTCCGACACGGGTGTCGCCGGTGGGCGCAGCTCGTGCAGCAGGTAGCTGATCGCGAGCTCGGCGCGTGCCTCCGGCTCGTACTTGGCCTCACCGGAGAACTTCGCCAGCCGGTGGACCGGGGGATGGGCCTGGTAGGCGAGCAACCGCGACGCGAGCGCGGCCTCGGCGCGGGCGGCCATCGGGTCGCGCAGGACGGTGGAGCGGAAGGCGAGCGGGATGACGTCACGGCCGTAGAGGTGCTCGCGGTCGTTGACCATCGGCATCAACGGCTCACCGGCGTCGCTCATCGTGGCGAGGATGGTGCGCCACAACAGCTCCCCGTTGGGCTGCCTCGTCAGCACCTCGGGCAGCGGCCGTCCGGCGAGCAGGAAGTGCACGGCGTTGCGGCCCGAGGTGCGCCAGAGCTCCTCCTGGTAGTGCGGGCCGAACGAGCCGTGGTTCTCGACGATGAACGTGTCGTGCAGGTTCGTCGCGGTGTTGGCCGAGATCGGCGTGCCGTCCACTGTGGACGGGTTGGCGAGGTCGGCGGCGGGCAGCCCCGCCTCGTTGCGGCTCCAGCGGCCGAACGCCTCGCGCCAGCCCGGTCCGTCGCCGTGCCAGGCCAGTCCGGGCGCGAGGGCCTGGGCGTAGACGCCCATCTCCTCCAGCTTGGTGTCGCCCCGGTGACCGCCGGTGAGGCCGTTCGGCGTCCAGCTGCCGGAGCGCGGATCGTTCGCGGTGCCCAGGGACGTCGTGTAGTCGGCCTGGCCGCGCGCGATCGCCTCGACGTTTGCACGGGTCCGCGCGTCGAGGTCGGGCCAGAGCAGCCGGGCGGCCAGCACGAAGTAGGACTGGAAGGTGGTGTCCCAGAACAGGGTCTTGCCCCACTCGGTGCCGCCCGCCAGCACGTTGCTCGCCGCGAAGTGCTGGATCGTCGCGAGCGTGTGGTCGCGCAGGACGTCCTTCTCGACGCCCGCCAGGGTCGCGTCGTAGGTGCCCCTGGTGAGCAGGACGGCGTTGCCGAGGACGACCGCGAAGCCGAAGTCCGTGCGCCGATAGCGTTTCGCGGTGGCGTCGTACTGCGTCTCGGCCCACCTCGTGTGCCTGAGCAGCACCTCGTAGTAAGTGTCCCTGAGCTGGGCGACCGAGATCTTCGGCGCGACCGCCAGCACCCCCGTGGCGTACAGGAACGTTCTGCGGTTGATCAGCATGTCAGGGCCGCCTCCGCCCAGTCGGCGTGGTCGAAGTTGCGGCCGTCGCCGCCGTCGGTGACGCGGAGGCTGAGCATCCGGACGCCGCTCACGTCGACGTCGATCGGCACCGCCGCGCCCTTGCCCCGGACGACTCCGCTGTCGTACAGGGGCTTGTCGTCGCCGACCACCTGGAACGCGACCGAGCCCGGTTCCGCGGTCTCGTCGTCGAGGCCGATCTTCGCGGTGAGGCGTTCGCAGCTCCGGCCGAGGTAGACCGAGACCTCGGACGGCGCGTGCGTGCCGAGCCCCGTGGCGTAGGTGACGCCGCCGATGGACAGCGCGTTGCCGTCACCGGCGGTGTTCTCGCCGTTGGACCTGTCGCGTTCGACCGGGCCCCAGCCGTTGGTCTCGCTCATGAACGGCAGCGCGCTGACCTGCGCCCCGTTGCCGGGGGCCGGGGGAGGGACGAACGCCCTGACCGCCTGCTCGACGTGCACGTCACCGAAGGTGGCGACGATCGGCAGGTCCACCGGGCCCGTCCGGGGTCCGGCCGTGAGCCGCCAGCGGCCGGTGATCGACTCACCCGGAGCGAGCCTGGGCCGTTGGATCACCGGACCTGCGACGGACCAGCCCTCGGGCGCGGTCGCCGTGAGCGCGACGTCGCGGATCGCCTCGTCGCCGTTGGTGAACGTGCCGGTGACCTCGATCGTGGAGCCCGCCGGGGTGTCGGTCGTCCCGGCCGGCGTGACGGTCAGGGTGGTCTTCGGGACCTGGCGGATCGGCTGGTCGCACGTCTTCAGACCGGGCCGGTAGCGGCAGATCACGGCCGCGAACCCGCCGTTGCGCCTGGAGGGCACGGACAGGGTGTCGGTGGTGCGCAGGACCTGCGTGTCGCGGACGACGTCGGCCCTGATGGCGGGGTCGCGCACGGTCTCGACGAGCCACTGCCCGCCACCGAGGAAGCCCAGCGGTGCCCGGAGGGTGCGGTCCTGGGTGGCGATGCCGCCGACGAACCACCGGTCGCCGTTGCGCCGCGCGACCACGGCGTGCGAGTCCGGGTCGCCGTCGAGCAGCCGGGTCTCGTCCCAGACCGTCGGGAGCTGGTCGAGGTAGCGCACCGCCTCCGGATGCCGTTCGTAGGCCTCGGGCTTGTCCGCGAAGTGCGTCCAGCCGGACTCGTAGACGACCGGCAGCGCGACCTCGTGCGCGATCGACGCCTCCTTCGTGCCCACTTCGAGCGAGACCGGCGTGTAGTCCATCGAGCCGGCGACGTTGCGGGTGAAGAACTGCACGGGGTTGTTGGCGGCTGGCGGGTAGTTCTCCGCGCCGCGCACGGCCTCCATCGTGAGCACGTGCGGCCAGGTGCGCGCGAGTCCGTGCGGAATCGTCGAGCCGTGGAAGTTGACCATCAGCTTCAGGTCGGCCGTCTTCTGCAGAACCGCGTCGTACCAGCGATACCGGTCCTGCGAGTCGGACTCCATGAAGTCGAGCTTCACGCCCTTCGCGCCCCACTGCGCGATCCTGGGCAGCACGGTGTCACGTTCCTGCTCGGTGTCGAGGTCGCTCCAGCGCAGCCACAGCAGGATCTCGACACCCTGCGCGCGGGCGTAGCGGATGAGCTCGGGCACCCACGCGGCGCTCCAGCCCTCGTCGACCAGCGCGTACTGCCAGCCGTGGCGGGCGGCGAAGTCCACGTACTGCTTCTGCCGTGCGAAGTCGCTGGGGCTCGCGTGCTCGCTCAGCCACGACCACGCGACCTTGCCCGGCTTGATCCAGCTCTGGTCCGCGAACCTCGAGGGGGAGGCCAGGTCGTCCACGAGCGTGGAGGTGCTGACGGTCGCGAGGTCGCCGACGATCGCGGTGCGCCACGGGGTCGTGCCGGTCGAGGCGACCTGGGCGTCGGCGAGGACGACCTGGAAACCGTTGCCGCTCTTGCGCAGCCTGCTGCCGGAGTACCGGCCGTCCACATCGGACTCGGTGAGCAGCGCGAAGTCCTGGCCGGTCTGGAAGAGCGACGGGTAGCCGAAGTCGCCGGACGCCTCACCCGCGGTGGTGCGCACACGATTGGCCTCGTACCAGGCGTTGTAGGGCAGCAGCCACGCCTTCGAGTCACCCGGCACCACGAAGCCGGACGCCTCCCCGGTGACCGTGGCCGCCCGCGGCAGCACGTAGCGGTAGGCGACGCCGTCCGCCGAGGCGCGCACGACCAGGTCGAAGCTGCCGGACGCGGTGCGGAAGCCGAGGCGGCTCTCGGTCATCCGCGCGGTGCGCTGGACCCGTTTGCCGGTCGGCATCGCGTACCGCTCCATGACAACGCGGTCAGCGCGGCCGGTGAAGACCAGGTCCTTCGTGAGGTCGGCGGTCGTCGTGGTCAGCCCGACCGGAGCGGGCTGCAACACCGTCCGGCCCTGTCTGCGGACCGACAGTGTCAGGTTTCCGCTGTTCAAGGCCACTTCTGCGCTGACCTGGCCCGGACCGGTGACGGTCCAGCCGGACGGCGCGGCGACAGCGGGCGCGGCGGGCAACAGCAGGGCGAGCACGAGGACGAGCAGTCGTGACATCGTTGTCAGCTCCCGGGGTGAGACCGCTCCCATCGTGTGGAGCCGCGCCGTCCCCGGTCAAGAGGCTGATAGTTATCAGTCCTCTTGCGGACAGGGTTTTCACATGACGACGATCTCGATCTCCTTGCCGAGCCTCGCGCCGTCCAGCAGGTCGAGGTCGTCGCCGCTCCAGAAGCGGCCCGGGTCGTACCAGTTCGGGCGGCGCTTAGGAAGCAGGCCCATCTCCTCGTACGTCACGGCCACGATCTCCGCGCAGAACGCGCTCTCGATCGTCGCCTCGGCCTTGGGCCCCAACGGAACCCGCCCGCGCACCCACCGCGAGGCGAGCTTGGCGGTGGACGGGAACGGCGTGCCGTCGAGCCGTGCCACCGTCCGCAGCGCCGCGTCCTCCATCTCGCGCGTCACCTCGTGGTCGAGCTGCCGCAGCCAGGCGCGCTGCCCGTACTTGTCGTGCCACGTCACGACGGCGTCGCGCAGGTCGTGCAGCTGCGCGCCGCGCTGGTGGGTGCCGCTCCACATGTCCTTGAGGGACTTGCCGAGCTCGGCGTGCCACATCAGGGGCGGCAGGTCGTCCAGCACGATCGCCATGCCGACGTGGTTGACGGGGCTGTTCGTCATCGTCTGGATCGCCCGGTCCGCCGCACTGCGCCCGCGGAACACCCACACGTCCCCGGTGCGGGTCATCTCCACGGCTTTGTCCAGTGTTGTCGCCATGGCCCAGTAGCCTAGGCACATGAAGCTCTGGAAGGTGATCGGTATGGCCGCTTTCGCGGGTGTCGCGGCGAGCGGCGTGGTCGTCGCCCGCAACCAGCGCCGCCGCGCCGCCTACACCCCGGACCAGATCAGGGAACGTCTGCACGAACGGCTGGCGCAGGCGTCCGCTCCCCGTTCGGAATGAGCCGGTAGGCCACAAAGGACGCGAGCGCCACCAGCGCCGCCGCGACCATGGCCGTGCCCTGCATCGCCTCGGTGAACGTGCCGCTCGCGGCCCACGCCGACAGCACGGTCCCGAGCACCGCGATGCCCAGCGCCGCACCGAGCTCGTAGGCCGTCTCCGACACGGCCGAGGCCGCGCCGGCCTTGTCCGCCGGCACCGCGGACACCACGGCGTCCGTCGTGAGCGTCAGCGCGAGGCCGACTCCGGCGCCGATGACCACCAACGCCACCGCGATGGCGCTGTACTGCGCCCAGACGCCGACGATCACCAGGCCGCCCGCGCTGACCAGCAGCCCTGCCGCGATCGCCCTGCCGCGGCCGAGCAGCCGCACGACCGGTCCGATCGCGGCCACGACGAGCACGCCGGCGAGCCCCAGCGGCAGTTCGCGCAGCCCGGCCTCCAGCGGTGAGTAGCCCAGCACGTTCTGGAAGTACTGCGACAGGAAGAACACCAGGCCGGTCAGCGCGAAGATCGCGATCATGCTCGCGCCCACGGCACCGCTGAACGCCGGCTCGCGGAACAGTGCCACGTCGATCATCGGGTGCCGCGAGGCGCGCTGGCGCCGCACGAACAGCCACAGTCCGGCCACGCCGACGAGACCTGCCGCCAGCGCCGTCCAGCTCGGCCCGCCCAGCGCGACCTCCTTGACCGCGTACACCAGCGGGACGACACCGACCGCTGACAGCAACGCCGAGACCAGGTCGAACGGGCCGGGGTTCGGGTCACGCGACTCCGGCAGCCACCACGCGCCGAACACGAGCAGGGCCGCCATCACCGGCAGGTTGATGATGAAAACGCTGCCCCACCAGAAGTGCTCGAGCAACGCGCCGCCGATCAGCGGGCCGAGCGCAGCGCCACCGGTCGCCGTCGCGGCCCAGACCGCCACCGCCCGCGTGCGCTCGGCGGGGTCGGTGAACAGGTTGCGGATGATCGACAGCGTCGACGGCATGATCGTCGCGCCCGCCACGCCGAGCAGGGCGCGGGCCACGACCAACCAGCCCGCGGTCGGCGCGAACGCGGCCAGCAGCGACGCGAGGCCGAAGCCGAACGCGCCCGTGAGCAGCAGTTTCTTGCGGCCGATCCGGTCGCCGAGCGTGCCCATCGTGACGAGCAGGCCGCCCAGCACGAACGAGTAGATGTCGCCGATCCACAGCACCTCCGCCGCCGACGGCGCCAGGTCCTGCTGCAGCGCGGGAATCGCGAGCGCCAGCACGGTGCCGTCCACGGCGATCAGCAACAGGGCGAGCGCGAGCACGCCCAGTGCCGCCCACTTCCTCATGACAACTCCCTTAGCCGACCATCTGGTCTGTAAAGTAACGTACCGTCCAGACGGTCGGCTAGGCAAACGATAGGTTGATCACCATGCCCGGAGAGCAGCGCAACGCGCCCCGCACCCGCCGTGAGGTGCTCGCCGCCGCCGCGCGCGCCCTGATCGAGCAAGGCCCGAACGTCAGCCTCGACGCCGTGGCCAAGGAGGCGGGCGTCTCGAAGGGCGGCCTGCTGCACCACTTCCGCAGCAAGCAGGCGTTGATCGTCGGGCTGATCGAGGAGTGGTTCGACCACTACGACGCGACGGTCACGCGCCTGCTCGAACCCGAGGACACACCCGGCCGGTGGACCCGCGCGCACATCCGCGCGACCTTCGAGCCGCAGGACCTGTGGTCTCACCCGTCCGTCGTAACGGCGCTCCTCGGCGTCCCGGAACTGCAGCAGCGAATGGACGTCGCCGCGACCCGGTGGAGGCAGCAGACCGATTCGGACGGACTGCACCCGCAACGCGCCGACCTCATTTCCCGTGCACTCGACGGAGTGACGCTGGCAGACCTCCTGTGGCGCGGCCAGGAGTCCGACGAGGAACGCGAACACACCCGTGACCTGCTGCTCAAGCTCACCGAGCAGCCCGGGCCGCTCGTCTGACTTTGTCCACTGAACGTTGTCAAGTGGAACAACGCTGACACCGGACAACGAAGTCTGCGTACCTTCGGAAGTGGTTGCACTCCGGGGGGAAGCACATGCCGATCGTCATGTCCGAATCCGTGCCCAAAGGGCGCGGACTGACCATTCTGTTCGAGCTGGAAGATCTCGCGCGCACGCGGTTCGCCGCGGCTCCACTGCCGATGTACGAGCTCGTCTTCACGGTGCACAGCGGTAACTGGGACCGCCTGCTGCTCCCGCACATCCGCCCGCTCGCCGAACTGGTCAGACCGGGCCGGTTCATCCCGGACTTCTTCAACTCCGCGCGCCCCGACTTCGACGAGGCCGTGTGCCAGGTGCTCGACGTGCCGTCGACCAGGGTGCGCGACCAGATCGCGAGCATGCTCGGCACCACCTCGCCGTGGCTGCGGTCGTTCGCGGCCGGCACCCCGACCTCGCGCCAGGACCTGCGATCGGCGTTCCGGTCGGGCTTCCGCGACCTCCTGGGCCCGAACTGGTCGCAGACGCGCCAGGCGTTCGAGGCCGAGGTGCGGCTGAGGTCGTCGCAGGCGGTGACGCGCGGGCTGGGAGACCTGCTCGGCCACCTGCACCCGTCGATCTCGTGGACCTCACCCGCCCTGCACGTCGAGCTGGGCTGGGACACCGAGGTCTCGTTGCGGGGCACCGGAATGCTGATCGTGCCGGTGCTCAACGGCCTGACCCGCCCGGCGGTGTCGATGTTCGCCGAACCCCAGCCGCTGCTCTTCTACCCGGTCACCGCACCCCAGCCGAGCGGCGCCAGCCTCGAGCTCGCACTGGGCCGCACCAGAACGTTGGTGCTGCGCGCTTTGACGTCCGAACGCACCACCACCGAGCTAGCCAAGCACGTGGGCATCAGCCTGCCCACGGCCTCACAACACGCGACGGCCCTGCGCACCGCGGGCTTCGTCTCCACCCACCGCAACGGCCGGTCGGTCCGTCACCGCCTGACCCGCCGAGGCTGGGAACTGCTGAACTGAGGGAGGCCCGCATGTCCGCGATGCCGCGGTACCGCACCGACCCGAGTCCCCGAGCACTGGCCGTCCGCCTGCGTGCTCTGCGCACCGCGGGCGTCCCCGTGGCCTGCCACGTCTACGCCGGCCTGGCCGCGCCCGCACCGGCCTCCGCACTGCACGCGCGCATCACCCACGCCATGGCCGGCGCGTTCGTGACCGGGACGTCGGCAGCCGTCCCGCGCTTCGAACCCCCGCCCTCGGCCCAGCTGCGCCTGCTGACCGCCGCCAGCTGGGGCCGCCTCGACGGCGCGGGCCAGGACATGACGACCTTCCCGGTCGACCTCGCCTCCGAACTGTGGTGGCGAGTCCACGAACGAGCCCTCGGCTCCCTGCGCCCAGCCGAACGCCGCCTGGCCTGCGACCTGTTGCTGCGCCTCGGCTACCCGCAGCGCGCGGCCTCGGTGATCGGCCTGACCGTCATCGACCCGCGCAAACACGTGCTCTCCCCGGACCTGGCCCCCGAACAGCTCGCCGTGCTGCGCTGTCATCTCCCGTCCTCCGCCGTGGAGGCGATGGCGTTGCGGGGAGCCAGATCCGGCCTCCCACCCGAGACCCGACGCGACCTGGCGTTGTTCGTGGTCTTCCGCAACGCGGCCCGAGGCGCGGACTCCACCTCCCTGCAGGCCGCGGCCGCACTGGCGACCAAGGCCTCGTCCGAGCTGCCGCAGAACGGCTTCGCGGGTCTGCTGAACCGGGCACGCCTGCACCGCGCCATCGCCGCGGTCCCGTTCGTGTGCCGCGACATCGCCGAAACGCACCGCCTCCTGGGCCGGGCACTCGAATCGCTGACCGCGATCACCCCGGCCACCGACCTGGACCGCCTCGCCTGGGCCGACGAGGCCTACGCCCTGCACGCGTTCCTCGTGCGGACCCACCTCACCGTCGGCCTCGGGCAGCGCGCCGCCGGGTACGCGGCCGAGCTGGTCGAGCTCAGCCCCGGTGACGACAGGACGTGGGCTCTGCAGGGCGACGCGCTGGCCGCGAGCGGCCGGCTGGAGGAGGCGCTGGACGCCTACGGCCGGGGCATCGCGCTGGGCGGGTGGGGTGCGGCTCGTGCCGCCTACCTGCGGGGGTTCGTGCTGGAACGGCTCGGGCGGGTGGCGGAGGCGGCCGAGGACTACGTGCTGTCACAGCGCATCGATCCGACCTCGTCGGTGGTGGCTGGGTCGTCGGTGGCTGGGTCGTCGGTGGCTGGGTCGTCGGTGGCTGGGTCATCGGTGGGGGCGGGGCCAGAGCGGATGGGGCCGGTGGGGCGGACCGTGCTCGGCGCCGTACGTGCTGTGGGCTGATGCCTTTCCAGCACGAACCGCGGTGCCCACCGCTCCTCCGCGCGATTCCACCTGACGCAACGCGCGAACCCCGGATTTGGTTCCCCGGTTGTCCACAGGGTGTCAGCGGGCGTCGGCCGTCACCAGTAATCGCAGGTGTGCCGTCAGCCAGGTGGCCGCGGACGGGGCGTCGGCGAACGCCGTCAGGTGGGTCGCCGCCGTGCGCAGGCCCGCGTTGTGCAGGGTGACGGCCACCTCGCGGGCTCGGGTGAGCAGGCCCGCGGTCAGGTGGTCCAGGCCGCGGTGGCCGGCCTCGGCCAGCACTGTCAGGGCGCTGTCCGCCGTCGAGCTGAGCGGATCAGAGGTGGCGGTGCCCGGCGGGAGGGGTTGGGGCGTCGTGTCCGTTGCCAGGTCGGGCACGACCACGCCTGTCGGCGTCTGGACCGCCAGCGGGTCCAGCACCAGCGTGCCTCGGTGGCGGCGGACTGTGCCTGTGATCGTCGTCGGGGCCGCCCGTAGTGCTGTGACCAGTGCGTCCAAGGAGTTCGGGGCCACTGCTCGGTGAGTCGTCTGCAACAGGCACGTTGTGCCGGTGGGACTGTGCAGGGTCGCGGTCAGGCGTTGTGCGGCCGGGTCGTAGGCGAGGTCGGACACCTCGGCCACCCGCAGTGCGCGGACCAGCTCTGCCTCCACCCTCGCCCTCACCTGGCGGGGCGGCAGGTCGGCCAGGTGGGCGGCGGCTGCTTCGTAGTCTTCGATCACCAGGGCCTGGGGCAGGTGGTCCCAGGCCGTGCCCACCGGCGTGAGCGAGGTCTTGGCCACCCGGCTGGTCTTGAGGGTCACCGCGCGGCTCGCGCTGCGCGTCGCCGACTCGGAGACCACGTTCGACGCTGCCAGGCGTTGGCCGGTGCGCAGGGGAGTGTCGCGTTGCACCAGCACCACGTCGCCCGAGGCGAAGTAGACGTCGACCGCGTTCTCCGCGCGGAGGCGGGCTCCCAGTGCGGTCAGGCGGACGCGTTTGAGCGGCGTTTCCGCCGGCTCGTCCGGACCCAGGATCTCGGCGCGCGGGCCGGTGGCGGTGGTGCGGGCGTGCAGTTCGGTCAGCAGGGCCGCGAACTGTTCTGCCTCGTAGTCGGCGCTGCGTTTGCGGTACGCGGTCAGGTGCGCCAGCAGGTCGGTGATCACCGCCGCCGGCCAGTGCAGGCGTTGTGCTGTCAGGTCGCGGTGCAGGCGTTGCCAGGCGACGTCGAGCACCTCGCTCGCGTTCGTGACACCGTCCAGGAGCAGTTGGTCGAGCAGGTCGGTCACCGCGGTCAGATCTGTTGCCGTGGTGGGGGATCCGCCCACGTCGATCGTGTCGGCGCCTTGCTCGTCCGCCTCGCGGAACGCCCACACCGCCAACGCTGTCGCCTCGTCCTTGTTCACCGCGTCGGTGTGGACGTAGGAGAGGTCGCCCGGCACCAGGAACGTGACCGTGCAGGTGGGGAGCTCCGCCTGTGCCGTCTGGTCTTGCTGGGTCGGGCGGCGGAGCTTGGCCCGGTAGCCGGCCTGGTGTGCCCTGCGGGCGCGGCGGAGTGTGCGGTCGCCCATGAGCGCCACCAGGTCCGCGTCCGTCACGGCTCCCGGCGACCACAGTTCGGCGGGAGCGCCGGCTTCCTGGGTCTGCTGGTAGGTCAGGACCACCGCGATGCGGTGCCGGCAGACGCCTGCCGCGCCACAGGTGCACTGTGTCGCGTCGAGGGTCGTGCCCGGCGCCAACGTGGTCGTGGTGCCGTCCGGGAACTTGCCCTGGACGGCACCGGACGGGTCGACGTCGAGCGCCGGGACGGTGCCCGCGTCCATCTCCTTGACGGCGCGTTTCACCAGACCGCGGTTCGCCAGCGCCGCCAGCGCGTCCGGGGTCAGTGCCATCAGGTCTGGTCTGGTCACCTGAGTTTCTCCGCAACGAATTCCGCTAGCTGGCCGGGGGTCATCGCGCCGACGTGGGCGCCGACGTTCGCGAGGCGCTGGCCCAGAGCCCTGTCGTAGTCCGGGTTCGCCTCGTCGTCCAGCGCCGCCAGGCCCAGCACGTGGGTGCCCTGCTCGCACAGGCCCTTGACCGTGCGGACCAGACGCTCCTCACTGCCGCCCTCGTAGAAGTCGCTGATGATCGCCACGATCGACCGGCGCGGACTGTCCACGAGCTCGGCGCCGTACGCCACCGCTTTCGCGATGTCCGTGCCGCCGCCCAGCTGCACCTTCATCAGCAGCTCCACCGGGTCCGTCACGTCCGAGGTCAGATCGACCACGTTGGTGTCGAACGCGACGAGGTGCGTGCGCAGGCCCGGCAGCCCCCACAGGCACGCCGCCGTCACGGCCGAGTGGATCACCGAGCTGGTCATCGACCCGGACTGGTCCACCAGCAGGATCACCTGCCACTGCTCCAGGTTCCGCTTCGTGCGTGAGACGAACTTCGGGTGCTCGATCGCGAGCTTGCGCTCCTCCGGCTGGTAGCGCTGGAGGTTCGCCTTGATCGTCGAGCGGAAGTCGAAGTTGCGCGAGTTCTTGTGGATGCTCGGCCGCCGCGACCTCGTGCCGCTGAACGCCGTGCGCACCTCCGTCTTCAGCTTCTCCATCAACTGCTTCACGACCGCCTCGACGATCTTGCGCGCCATCGCGAGCACGGCCGGGTTCATCAGGTGCTTGGTCCGCAGCACCGCGCGCAGCAACGCCGGGTTCGGCTCGATCCGTTGCAGCACCTCGGGATCCGTGACGACGTCGGTGATCTCGTACCGCTCGACCGCGTCGCGCTCCAGCCGCTCGATCGTCTCCTTCGGGAAGAGGGTGTGCACCTCGTCCAGCCAGTCGACGGTGTTCAGCACCGAGTCCTCGCTGCCGCCCTTGCGCACGCCGCGTTCGGCCAGGCCCGGATCACGCCCGTAGAGCCACTCCAGTGCCGCGTCCTGCCGGGCCGCGGCGCCCTGGAGACCTCCGGTGCAGCCCGACGCCGGCTCGCCGAGGATCAGCCGCCAGCGTTCCAGGTCCGTCATGCCAGCCCGCCCTTCACCAGCAACGCGTCCACGCGCTTCTCGATCGCCATCGCCTCCGCCACGTTCAGCGGGTCGGCGGTCAGGCGGGTGACGCCCTTCGCACTGCCCTCGACACCGCGGTGCGCGAGGACGGTGGCCGCGATGGTCTCCCTCTCCCGGGGCGGGAAGTAGCTGAAGGCGAGCCGCAACGAGGGCAGTGCCACCAGGAACTCGTCGGAGTCCATCGCGCTGACCAGCTCGTCGAGCACCCCGACGAGGTCCGGACTCGCCAGCACCTCTTCCCGCGCCACCGCGAACAACCCGGTGAGCCAGTCGCCGAGCGCCTCGACGGCGCGGATCTTGCGGACGTCCGGCTGGGTGCCGAGCGTCCACGCGAGGCCGAGCGCCGCTCCGCGCAGGTCCGGCGGCGCCTGCACGTCGTTGCTCACCCGCGTCGCCACGCCCGCGACGTCCGCGACGTCCAGGGAGAGCGCGGACCGGGCGTGCAGCACCGCGTCCCTGGTCGCCGCCATCGCCTTCAGCCGGTGCGGGTCGGCCGGGGCCGGGCCGCCGTGCAGGCCCTCGACCAGCCACAGCACCCGCGCCGTGCCCACGTCGATCACCGAGCCCAGCAGCGGGTCCTTCCTGGTGCCGAACAACCTGTCGTGCCGCCACAACCCGAGCACACCGCTCAGCACGTGGCCGAGCGCCGCCAGGTCACCCGTGTCCCGCACGCCCTCGTTGAGCGACTGCTTCACCCTGCCGGACAACGCCGAGATCCCGCAGAGCACCGCGTCGAACAGAATCGCGGCCAGTTCCTCGAGCTGCGCGTGCCGGGACCGGCGTTCCAGAGCAACCCCGGCCGCTTCCTCCAGCGTGGCACCGTTCTCGGCGGCCTCGATCAACGCTGCCAGCCGTTCCGCGGCCGGCCGGAGCGTCCACTGCTCGTCGAGCTTCGGCTGCGCCCCCTCGGACGGACCGCTCGTGCGCTCGAAGCCGGGAATCCGCAGCACCCGCAGGCGGTGCAGGATCCGGCTGCGCTCCAACGCCTCCGGGTCCGTCAGGTCGAGCGCGACCTTGCCCTCCTGGTCGAGCCCGTGCATCCGCAGCAGTTCCTGCACCGCGTTCACCAGCGGCGGCGCGGGCGTGCTCGGGTGCAGCCGGCCGACCTTGCCGCCCCGCAACGCCCCGAGCATCTCGACCAGCGCCGGGTGCGCGCCGGGCTGCAGCGTGCCGCGCCGCGTCCACGGCGGCGGCTGCGACAGGTCCTCGGAGATCAACGCGCTCGTCAGCCCGTCGAGCACGTCCGTGCGCGCCAGGTTCTCGTGCCCGCGCAACCGCGCCAGCGCACCGGCCTGGGTGTGCGCCGCGATCAGGTCGGCCGTCGACACCGGCTGCTGCCGCTTGCGCAGCCGCGTCGCCACCGACTCGACCAGCCAGTCCGCCGCCCGTTGCGCCCCGGACTCCCAGACCTGCTGGTAGTAGCCGGGCGACGGCATGCCCGACTGGTAGCCCGTGAAGGCGTCCAGCCGTGCGTGCGAGTACGGCACGAGATAGCTCGCGCCCCGTTCGCGTTCCGGCACCTCGGGCCACTCGGTACCGCCGTCGAGCTGGGCCTTGAGCGCGGCCGTGTGGAAGCCGCCGGTGATCACGACCACGGGCCGGTCGCCCGCGTCGTGCACCGCCGCCCGCACCCAGCGCGCCATGTACTCCTCCCGCGCCGAGTCGCCCTCGTCCGCGGTGGCCGTGCCGCGCAGCAGGTCGAAGTACTCGGCCATGCCCTTCGGCTCGGTCTCGCACTCGAAGAGGTGGTCCCACAGCACGTCGACGTTGTCGACCGAGAACTCCTTGCACAGCCGGTCGACGACCTCGGTGTAGCGCAGCTCCGCGTCCGCGTACCTGTTGCTCACGTCGCGGAACGCCTCGTGCCACGCGGGCAGGTCGATGAACCTGACCTCCGCGCCGCACCGGCGCGCCTCGGTGATCGCCACCCACTCCGGCGAGTAGTCGCAGAACGGCGACCACGACGCGTGCTGGTCGGAGTAGCTGAACAACGCGACAGGCAGCTCGTGCCCGAGCAGCAGCTCGTCGATGCGCTCGTTGAAGTCGGCGGGACCCTCGATGAGCACGTACGCGGGCTGCTGTTCTGCGATCGTGGCGGCGACCAGCCGGGCACAGGCGGGACTGTGGTGGCGGACGCCGACGAAGACGGCCCCCATCAGCCGGGCAGCAGGTGCCGGGCGCGGTGCAGCTCCTGCCACTGCTTGCCCTTGCGCCGCGACGCGTGCTGTTCCAGGTAACGCCGCAGCCGCGCCAGGTCCTCCGCGTTGTCCTTCGCCGCCGTGCCCGCGAGGCACTCGACGACATCGGCCGCCGAGCCGACCTCACCGCGCAGGAACCAGCCTCGCAGCCCGACCGCGTGCGCCACCGAGACCGCCTCGGCCGTGCTCATCACCGTCGTGAGCCTGTCGCCGCCCTCGCGCAGGTCGCGGAACGTGCGGACCAGGACCTCCAGCACGTCGCGCCTCGGCGCGAGCTCCACGCCGGAGCGTTCCAGCAGCTTCGCCGACTCCTGCTCGACCAGCGCGAGCTCGGTGTCGAAGTCCGCGATCGGGAACACCGTCTCGAAGTTGAACCGCCGCTTGAGCGCGGCGCTCATCTCGTTGACACCCCTGTCCCGCGTGTTCGCCGTGGCGATCACGTTGAACCCGTCCTGCGCGAACACCATGCCGTCCGGGCCGTTCAGCTCGCCGATCGCCATCACGCGGTCGGACAGCATCGACAGCATGCAGTCCTGCACCTCGAGCGGGCAGCGGGTGATCTCCTCGAACCGCACGATCTTGCCCTCGGCCATGCCCCGCAACATCGGCGCGGGCACGAGCGAGCGCGGCGACGGGCCCTCGGCGACCAGCAGCGCGTAGTTCCACGAGTACTTGATCTGGTCCTCGGTCGTGGCCGCGCCGCCCTGGATCGTCAGCGTCGACTCGCCGCACACCGCCGCCGCGATCAGCTCGGACAGCAGCGACTTCGCCGTGCCCGGCTCGCCGACGAGCATCAGGCCGCGGCTCGTCGCGAGCGTGACCAGCGCCCGGTCCACGAGGGACGGGTCGCCCACGAACTTCTTGGTGATGCCCCGGTTCTCGTCGCCCACCACGAACTTGCGCGCGGCGTCGAGGCTCAGCGCCCAGCCCGGAGGCTTGGGCGCGGTGTCGGTGTCCCGCAGGCGTGCGAGCTCGTCGGCGTAGCGGACCTCGGCGGGAGGACGCTGCATCGTCTGGGTGCTGGTCATGACTGCAGGGACTCCAGTTCGGAGAAGAGCTCGGAGAGCGTGATCGGGTCGATCTCGTAGGTGGTGGGCGCGCCCTTCGGGGCGGACCACGTGCCGTGCCCGCTGGGCGAGAACCAGACGTCGCTGAAACCGACCTCGGGGAAGACGTCCATGGCGCCCACCGCGATGCCCGGTTCGAGCGATGCCACGAGCGCGCCGCCGTCCGGGAACGGCCGGGTGATCCAGCACTCGACGCCCGCGTCCTGCGGTGTGCCGCGGACCCAGCCCTTCTTGGTCAGGCCGAGGATCTTGCCGATCGGGTACGGGGTGTCGCAGTACTTCTTGAGGCGGGGCAGCAGGTCCTCGGGGGCCGAGAGGAGGTGGACCGGGCGGCCCAGCTGCGGGAACGGCTGGAGGATCTCGTAGTCGGCGAAGACCTCGCCCCACGCCGCCGACGTGGCCCGCAGGTCGACCGCGTGCGCCACGCGGACCGTCGCGGTGTCGGGCAGCGTGAACTCGTCGTCTTCCGCGTCGGCGAACGTGCGGTCCTCGGCCAGACGGAAGGACTCGCCCTCGTCGGTGATCCACACCAGGCGGCGGACCAGGTGCCACAGCAGCGGATGGGCCGCGAGCACCGTCAGGAACTCCTCGGCGGACCACGTCCGCTGGTCGACCATGGCGCGTTCCAGCCGCTGGATCTGGTCCGACGCGATGGTGCGGACGTCCTTCTTCAGCGCCGTGAACCGCTTGTGCTCCAACGGTGCCTGGTCCTGGTCGTCCTTCGCGCCGGGCTTCGGCAGGTCCTTGCGGCGCTTGCCGTCCGGGTCCAGCACGAACGGCTTGAGCTGCTCGTCGAAGCCCACGGTGAACTGCCGCGGGCCGTAGTCGATCACCAGCGTCGCGGCGTCGTCCAGGCCCAGGCGCGGGACCAGCCGGTCCGACAGCTGGTCGCGGGACAGGCCGAGCTCCGCCGCGATCTGGGCGACCTTCTCCTGGGCCTTCGCCTTGAGCCCCTTGAAGGACACCTTCTCGGCGATGCTGTTCAGGTGCGAGAGGGCGACCTCAGTGCCGATGTCGGCGAGCACGTCGAGACCCGACACCGCACGTGCGTGCTGGCTCTCGCCCGGCCAGCTGCGGATCAACGGTGACAGCGCGCGCACCGTCGAATCGTCGCCGAACCAGCCCAGCGCGTTCAGCGCCCAGCTCTCCTTCGACGGCGCCCCCGCCTCGTCCCAGGCCTGGAACACCTCCCAGGCGAACGCCGCCAGCGAGTCCCGGTCGAGCGCCTCGCGGACGAGCGGCAGCCCGGCGTAGAGCTCGCCCGGCTTCGACAGCGCCGCCGTCATCAGCAGGTGCGCCGCGGCCTGCCGGGACAGGGCGTGCTTGCGGTCGGCCAGCAGGACCTGCGGCAGCAGACGGGTGTCGGCCCACACGCCGATCGCCGACAGCTTCGCGGGCAGCACGTCGACCGGGTCGACCGACAGCACGAGGTCGATCGCCGCCTCGGCACCGCACTCCCGGGCGACGGCGGCCACGTCGACGCCGAGCGTGTTGTTCAGGTGCCGCAACGCCGCCTCGGCGTTGCGGCGGGGAGCGCCCGCCTTGTCCGCGGCCGCCGGGATCAGGAGACGGGCCGCCTGCTCGCGGTGCCGGGCCAGCCACTCGAGACCCCACCGGCGCGGCTGCTTGGTGCGGGCGAACCAGTCGGCCATCTGCGTGGCCACCTCGACGGTGGCGAACGGCAGCAGCACCACACCCGTCCCCGCAGGGGAGGACTGGACGTGCCGGACCAGCGCGGGCGCGGCGTCGACGCCGAACCGCGCGGCCAGGTTCTTGCCCCACTCCTCGACGCCGTAGCTGTAGTTCGGTTGCCAGTCCGCGAGCAGGTGCCGCACCGCGTCGTCGGGGGCGAGGAGGAACAGGTCGTTGTCGTAGGAGCCGATCGTGCCGGCCTTGTACTCCTTGAGCAGCTTGCGCCAGTCGTGGTGGTCCTGGATCCACTCCGTGCCGGACGCGAGCCACTCGTCGTGCTCACCGGGAAGCCAGCTGACCTCGGGCGCCGGCGCCGTGAGGCCGGGGATCACCACGGGCTTCACCGCCTTCTTGCGGTGCAGCCACGGCGGTGAGGCCAGCAACGGCGGCAGCTGCTCCTGGCTCGCGTCAGGCATGATCACCAGGCCGGACTCGGCGAGCACCGCGGCGACCTCGTCGGGCACCGTGAGCTGGGGGTTCGAGAGCAGGTGAGCGTGCAGGAGCTTGCGTGCGCCGGCGCTCGCCGACACGCGCTCGGACAGCAGCCGCGCCGCCCTCTCGGGGAACGCGGACATCGCGGACACCACGGCGGACCGCACGTACTTCCCGTCCAGCCGGTCGAGCAGGATCGTGAACGCCTCGTCGGTCGGCAACGACGCGAGGACGTTCAACGCCTGCTTCCGGCCTCCCGTCCGCTGGTAGTAGCTGTCGGAGTCGAGCTCCTCGGCGAGCAACGGCGCAACGGACGGCCCCAGCACGTACACCGCCGTGTACAGCAGGAACGCCGACCTCGTGATCGACTCGTCGGCCTTCTTGAAGTCCTCGAGGCTGCGAGCGCTGCTCGGCAGCATCCACCACCGGCTCGACGTGTAGTTCTGCTTGCGGACCTGGGTGAACCAGTCCGCCCGCTCCGGCATCAGGAAGGACCGGAGCTCGTGGTGGGTCTTCGACTCGCCGAGCTTCTCCAGCGTCTGCTCGGCGGCGGCGCGCTCCTCGTCCGGCGCGACCGCGATCGCGTAGCGGACGGCCGTGAGCATCAGGCCTTCCGGTTCGCCGATCGAGGTCTGGAAGTTGGTGTCGTGCTGCAGGCAGACGCCGGTCCACTTGCCGCGCTTCTGGTCCCACTGGTCGGCGAACGCGAGGTTCGCGAGCTCGACCACCGCCGCGGTGGCGAAGGCCAGGCCGTGGTCGGCGATCCAGGCGTGCACCGCGTTGGCGCCCGGCTTCGTGATGGCCGCGACGGCCGCGGCGCCGACGGGGTTCGGGGTGCCGGCGAGGTGTTCGCGGGCCGCGCTCACCAGCTCAGCGTTCGAGCCCTTGGCGGTGAGACCGCGTTCGACGGCCTCGGCCTGGTCGAGGATCAGCCGGCGGGCCTGGTCGGCCTTGGCGGGGTCGAGGGTGAACTCCGGGGCCGGGTCGAAGCCGCGTTGGCGGACCGCGTCGCGAGCCCAGGCCTTGGGAAGGACCCAGGTGTGTTCGTCGATGGCGGGCGCGGGGGTGGGGTCGGTGGCGGAGGCGATGCCGGACGGATCGTCGGTGGCCGCAGCGGCGGCGGGTCGATCGGCGGGTGATGCGACCGCCGGTGAGGCAGCAGCGGGTGAGGCAGCAGCGGGTGAGGCAGCAGCGGTTAAGTCAGCAGCGGGTGCCGCGACCGCGGGTGCCGCGACCGCGGGCTCGGCCGGCGTGCCTTCCGGGCTGTAGCCCTTCTTCTCCTTCTCCGCCACCAGTTTCGCGACGTGCGCGGTGGCTGCCTCGGCGGAGGCCAGCTCCTTGGTCTGGGTCTGGCCCGTGGTGCCGAGCCGTCCGAACCGGACGGTCACCGCGGCGCCGTCCTGCTCGATCTCCCAGAACTTCGCGGAGCCGTCCGCGACGAGTTCCCACCTGCGCACTGCGTTACCTCCTGGGCCACACAAGGGAGTTGTTGTGCACGGACGTTACCCAGGGGGTCTGACAATTCTTCACGGTGAGCTCGAAGAGCTGTTCAGACCCCCTGTCTCGCGGCTTGCTACCGCAGTGACTCCAGTTCGGACAGCACTTCCGAGGCCGTGATGGGGTCGGTGCTGAGCTTCTCCGTCGCGCTGCGCTGGGAGGACCAGTAGCCGTACCCGTCTTCGGAGAACCACAGCTCGGTGAACTTGACCTCGGGGAAGACGTCGATCGCGCCCACCGCGATGCCGGGGTCGAGCGAGGCGACCAGGGCGCCGCCGGTGGGCAGCGGGCGGGTGATCCAGCACTCCACGCCGCCGTCCTGGGGCTCGCCCCGGACCCAGCCCTTCTTGGTGAGGCTGAGGATCTTGCCGACCGGGAGGTCCGCGTCGCAGTACTTCTTCAGGTGCGGCAGCAGGTCCTCGCCCTGCCCCACCAGGTGCAGCGGGCGGCCCAACTGGGGGAAGGGCTGGAGGATCTCGTAGTCGGCGAAGACCTCGCCCCAGGCCTCCATCGCGCCCTGGAGGTCGACTGGGTGTGCCACCCGGACGGTCGTGGCCTCGGGGAGCGTGAACTCGTCGTCGCCGGAGTCGGCGAGCGTGCGGTCCTCGGCCAGGCGGAAGGACTCGCCGTCGGCTGTGATCCACACCAGGCGGCGGCCGATGTGCCACAGCAGCGGGTGGCCTGCCAGGACAGTGTTGAACTCCTCGGTGGTCCAGGTGCGCTGGTCGACCATGGCGCGTTCGAGACGCTGGATCTGGTCGGACGCGATGGTGCGGACGTCCTTCTTCAGGGCCGTGAACCGCTTGTGCTCCAGCGGGGCCTGGTCCTGGTCGTCCTTCGCGGCGGGCTTCGGGAGGTCCTTGCGGCGCTTGCCGTCCGGGTCGAGGACGTAGGGCTTGAGCTGCTCGTCGAAGCCGACGGTGAACTGGCGCGGGCCGTAGTCGATCACGAGGCTGGCGGCGTCGTCGAGGCCGAGGCGGGGCACCAGGCGGTCGGCCAGCTGGTCGCGGGACAGGCCCAGCTCGTCGGCGATCTGGGTGACCTTCTCCTGGGCCTTCGTCTTGAGGCCCTTGAACTTCACCTTCTCGGCGATGCTGTTGAGGTGGGACAGCGCGACCTCGGTGCCGATGTCGGCGAGGACGTCGAGGCCCGTCACGGCGCGGGCGTGCTGGCTCTCGCCGGGCCAGACGCGGATCAGCGGGGACAGCGCGCGGACCGTCGAGTCGTCACCGAACCAGCCGAGCGCGGTCAGCGCCCAGCCCTCCTTCGACGGCGCGCCGATCTCCTGCCAGCGCTGGAAGACGGCCCACGCGAACTCCGCCAGCGAACCGGGGTCGAGCGCCTCGCGGGCGATCGGCAGCCCGGCGTAGACGTCGCCCGGCTTGGACAGGGCGGCCGTCATCAGCAGGTGCTTCGCCGCTTCGGCGTCCAGGGCATGCTTGCGGTCCGCCAGCAGCACCTGCGGCAGGAGGCGGGTGTCGGCCCACTCGCCGATCACCGGCAGCTTGGCGGGCAGCACGTCGACCGGGTCGACGGCCAGGAACGACTCGAGGGCGGCGGCCGCGGCCGGGTTCGGGGCGAGCGCCACGACGTCCACGCCGAGCGAGTGCAGGTGACGGATCGCGGTCTCGGCGTTGCGGCGCTCGGCCCCGGCCTTGCCCAGGGCGGCGGGAACGAGGAGGCGCGCGGCCTGCTCGCGGTGCCGGCCGAGCCAGCTCAGCGCGATCTTGCGCACCTGCTTGAGCCGCACCAGCCAGTCCACCATCAACGCCGCCACCTCGGGCGTGGCGAACGGCAGCAGGATCACGGCGGTGCCCGCGTTCCGCTCGGCGATGCGCAGCAGCGGCGGCAGCGCGTCGAATCCGAACTTCGCCGCCAGCCGCTTGCCCGCCGTCTCCGCGCTCCAGCCGAGGTTCGGCTGCCAGTCCGCGAGCAGGTGCCGCACCTCCTCCTCGGGCGCCCCGATGAGCAGGTCGGCCATGCGGTAACCGATCCGGCCCGCGTTGAACTCGGCCAGCCAGTGCTGCCAGGTCTTGTAGGGGTGGGTGTCCCAGTGGCCGTCCCTCAGCCACTCCTCCCGCTCACCCGGCAGCCACGTGATGGACGAGTCGGGCACCGGCAGGTCGGGCACGACCACCGGCTTCACCGGCGGCTTCCGGTTGAGCCACGGCGGCGAGGCCAGCACCGGCGGCAACGCCTCGGCCGGCGCCTCCGGCACCACGACGGTCTCGACCTCGACGAACCCGGCAGGCGTCTCCAGGTGCGGGTAGGTCCTGAGGTGCACGCTGAGCAGCTGCCGCAGTTCGGCGTTGGCAGAGCGTTCTGCCAGCAACCGGGCCGCCCGCGTCGGGAACGCGTTCATCATCGACAGCACCGCTGGGCGCACGTACTTGGTGTCGATCCGGTCGAGCAGGATGGTGAACGCCTCGTCGGTGGGCAGCGCCGAGAGGACCTTCAGCACCTGCTTGCGGCGGTCCGAGCGCTGGTACTGGTGGTCGAGCGCGGTCGCGAGCAACGGCGCGACCGCCGGGCCCAGCACGTAGACCGCCGTGTGCAGGACGACGCTGCTGTTGGACAGCGACGTCCGCGTCTGCTCGAACTCCTCGAAGGTGGTGGCGCTGCAGGGGAGCACCCACCAGCGGTGGTTCGAGTTCGGGCTCTGGCACGCCTCGTCGAACCAGTCGGGCCGGCCCGGCATCAGGTACGCCCGCACCAGCCTCGCGTTGGACTCGTCGCGTTCGCCGAGCCTGGTCAGGAAGGCTTCGACCGCGTCTCGCGTGGCGTCGTCCGCGACGGCCAGCGCGTAGCGGATCGTCTTCAGCATCCTGCCCTCGATGTTGTCGAGGTTGATGTGGAGGTAGCTGCCGTAGGCGGTGAGGCGTTCGGCGCCGTACTCCTGGTGCCGCGAATGCCACGAGCGGGCGCTGACCAGCCTGGTGAACTCGATCGTGGCTTCCGTCGCGAACAGCAGGCCGTGGTCGGCTGTCCAGGCGTGCACCGACTGCTCGCCGGTGGTGGTGATCGCTGCGACGGCCGCCGCGCCGACGGGGTTCGGGGGACCGGCAAGGTGGTCGCGGGTCGCTCGCACCAGGTCCGGGTCGGAGGTCTGTTCGGACAGGACGAGTTCGATCGTCGTGTTCTTCTGTTCGGCGGCTTTGCGCCTGGCTTCTTCGGCCAGCGCGGTGTTGACGGTGAACTCCGGGGCCGGGTGGAAGCCGCGTTGGCGGATCACGTCGCGGAGCCAGGACTTGGGCATGGCCCAGGCGTCTTCGTCGATCGCAGAGGGCTGGGTGGCGGTTCCCGGGGTGACGGTCGAGGGAGCAGCGGCGGGAGTGTTGGCGGGCCGGGCCGTGCTGGCGGGATGGGCCATGCCGGCGGGAGAAGCGGCGGGTCGGCCGCCGCCGAGAGGCGTGGTGGTGGGCGGGGCGGCGACCTGGGTGGCGGCCGAGGGAGCGACCCCGGACTGGCTGGATGCCGACGCCGTCGCCTCGGCTTGGGTGGCGGCTGACGCGGCTGCCCCGGGCTGGGTGGTGAGGGCGGCTGCCTTGGGCCGGGTTGTTGTGGGGGCGGCTGCCTCGGGCCGGGTTGCGGTGGGCGCGACTGTCTTGGGTTGGGTGGAGGCGACTGCTCGGTAGCCCTTCTTCTCCTTCTCCGCCACTAGCTTCGCCACGTGCGCCTTCGCGGCCTCTGCGGAGGCCAGGTCCTTGGTCTGGGTCTGGCCCTGTGTGCCGATCCGTCCGAAGCGGACGGTGACCGCGGCCTCGCTTTGGCTGACCTCCCAGAACTTCGCCGCGCTGCCCGAGACGAGCTCCCACCTGCGCACTGACTGCTCCCTGCTGTTCGATCCGAGTGTGTTGGCGGTGACCGCGCCGAGCCGATCTGACGTCGGACGTCGATCAACCGTTCCCGCTGTCACGCGTGCAGTGATTCGAGTTCCGAGATGAGCTCCGAGGCGGTGACCCGGTCCACCGCGAAGGTGCTCGGGCCGCCGTCTCGCGGGGGCGACCAGTGGCCGGTGCCGTCCTCGGAGTAGTACAGGGCGCTGAACTTCACCTCGGGGTAGACGTCGATCGCGCCTATCGCGATGCCGGGGTCCAGGCAGGCCACCACGGCGCCGCCGGACGGCAGGGGGCGGGTGATCCACTCCTCGACTCCCGCGTCCTGGGGGGCGCCGCGCACCCAGCCCCGTTTGGCCAGGCCCAGGACCTTGCCCACCGGTGCCGGCCGGCCCACGTACTTCTGGAGTTGGGGGACCGTGTCCTCGTCCGGGAGGAAGGCGTGGACCGGGCGGCCCAGCTGGGGGAAGGGTTGGAGGATCTCGTAGTCGGCGAAGATCTCGCCCCAAGCCGGCAGGGTGCCGGTGAGGTCTACCGGGTGCGCCACTCGGACTGCGGCTTTCTCGGGGAGGCTGAACTCCTCGTCCTCGGGAGTGGCCAGGGTGCGGTCTTCTGCCAGGCGGAAGGTGCTGCCCTCGTCGGTGATCCAGACCAGGCGGCGGACCACGTGCCAGAGGAGGGGGTGGTCGGCCAGGACGGTGTGGAACTCGGTGGCCGTCCAGGTGCGGCCGGCCGTCATCGCGCCTTCGAGGCGGTGGATCTGGTCGGACGCGACCGTGCGGACGGCCTTCTTCAGCTCTGTGAAGCGCTTGTGTTCGGCCGGAGCTAGGTCCTGGTCGTCCTTCGCTCCTGGTTTGGGGAGGTCGGTGCGGCGCTTGCCGTCCTGGTCGAGGACGTGGGGTTTGAGCTGTTCGTCGAAGCCCACGGTGAACTGGCGCGGGCCGTAGTCGATCACCAGGGTCGTGGGGTCGTCGAGGCCCAGGCGGGGGATCAGGCGGTCGGACAGCTGGTCGCGGGACAGGCCGAGGGTCGCGGCGATGGTGGCGACCTTCTCTTGGGCGTGGGCCTTGAGGGCCTTGAACTTCACCCTGTCCGCGATGCCGTTCAGGTGGGTGAGCGCCACCTCGGTGCCGATCTGGGCGAGCACGTCCAGACCCGTCACGGCCTTGGCGTGCGCGTTCTCGCCGGGCCAGGCGCGGATGAGCGGTGCGAGGCGGCGCACCGTCTCGTCGTCGCCGAACCAGCCGAGCGCGGGCAGCACCCAGCCGTCCGCGGGCGGCGCGCCCATGGCCTGCCAGCGACCGAAGAGCGCCCAGCCGAACTCCGCCAGCGACTCGCGGTCGCACGCCTCGACGGCGAGCGGAAGGCCGGGGTAGAGGGCATCCGGTTTGGACAGTGCCGCGGTCATCAGGAGGTGGGAGACGGCCTGCGCGGGCAACGCGGCGGTGCGGTCGTGCAGCAGCACCTGGGGGAGCAGGCGCGGGTCGGCCCACTCGCCTATCTCCGGGAGCTTCGCGGGAAGGGCGTCCAGCGGGTCGATCTCGATCAGCGTGCGGATCGCCGCGCCCGCCTTCTCGCTGACGGACGTGGCGACGGCGGTGACGTCGACACCGGTCTCGTGGCCGAGGTGGCGAAGGGCTGCCTCCGCGTTGCGGCGTGCCGGGCCCGCCGGGCCCAGGGCGGGCGCCAGCAGGAGGAGCGCGGCCGTCTCGCGGTGCCGGTCCAGCCAGGCGGTGGCGTGCGCGCGGGCGGATTTGAGGCGCGTCAACCAGTCGGCCATCTGCGCGGCCACCTCGGCGGTGGCGTACGGGAGCAGCGCCACGCCCGCGCCGTGCGGGTGGCGCGCCGCGAGCCGCAGCAACGGGGGCAGGGCCTCCAGCTCGTACCGGGCGACGATGCGCCTGCCCCAGTTCTCGCTGTTCCAGGTGTCGCTGGGGGTCCACTGGGCGAGCAACGGGCGAGCCAGGTCCTCCGGGCCGGCCTCGAAGAGCCTGTTGTCGTAGTCCCGGTTCCCGCCGGAACCGATCCAGGAGGCCAGGGTCTCCCAGCCCTGACGGGAGTTGACAGTGCCGTCGTAGCCCCGGATCGCCAGCCACTCGTCGCGTTCGCCCGGCAGCCACGACAGGCTCGGGCCCGGCGTCGGGACGTCCTTCAGCACCACGGGTTTCGGCTGCGGACGCCGGTGCGCCCACGGCGGGGTGGCCAGCAGCCCGGGCAGCGCGGACGCCGGGGCTTCCGGGACGCGCTGCGCCTCGACCTCGGCGAGCAGTGCGGAGGCGGCCTCGGGCACCTCCAGAGCCGGATGCGTCGACAGGTGGGCGCGCAGCAAACCCAGGACGTCGGGTTCGGCCGCGCGCGATCCCAGCAACCGGGCCGCTCGCAGCGGGAACTCCGCCATCGCGGCCAGCAGTGAGGGCAGCACGAACTTCTCCTGGCGGCGGTCGAGCAGGAGCGTGAACGCCTCGTCCGTCGGCAGGGTGGCGAGCAGCTTCAGCGCGACCTTGCGGCGGTCCACGTCGAGAGCGGGTACGTCGATCTCCTCGGCGAGGAACGGCGCGATCGCGGGCCCCAGCACGTGCAACGCGGTGTGCGTTGTGAGAGGAGACCAGGTGACCCAGCGGTGCTTCAGATCGGTGAGCTGCTGCAGCGTGCTCACCGAGCACAACGTCATCCAGTTGGACGGAGAACCGGGCGAGTCGGCGTTCGCCTCCTCGAACCAGTCGTGCCGGGAGGGAACGAGGAACGCCCGCGCCACGCGGCCGAACCGTGTGGCGCCGACCTCCTCCAGCTCGGCGACGGTGGCCTCGTGGGTGGCCGCGTCCGCGACGGCGAGAGCCGAGCGCAGCAGGAGCAGGGACTTCCCGTCCCGGGAGGACGGGTCGACCTGGTGATCGGGGAACGGGCTCAGGTAGGCGTTGAAGGTCCGGTCGGTGCGCGAGTTGCGGTAGCCGCCGAGGAAGAGCGTGCAGACGTCCAGCACGGCCGCGGCCGCGAACGGCAGACCGTACTCCGCGACCAACCAGTGCACCGTGGCCTTGTGCAGCTGGGCGACCTTCGCGAGCGCCGCCGCGCCCAGGTGGCTGGGCCGCCCGGCGAGCTGCTCCCGCAACGCGTGCACGACGCCGGCGTCCGATCTCTCGTCGGCCAGCACCTCGGCGATCGCGGCGCCGCCCGCGGGAACCCACTCGCGGAACTCCCGCACGCGAGCGGAGTCCACCGCGAAGCGCGGCAACGGGTCGAGGCCACGACGACGCACCACGTCCCGCATCCGGAGCGCGGGCATCACCCACGTCTCCTCGGACGGCGCAGGCGTGGACACAGCGGGAGCAGCGGCGGCGGAGACGCTCAGGTAGCCCTTCTTCTCCTTGTCCGCCACCAGCTTCGCGACGTGCGCCTCGGCGGCGGCCTCCGACGGCAGCTCCTTGCCCTGGGTCTGCCCGGCCGCGCCGAGCCGTCCGAACCGGACGGTGACCACGGCACCCGCCCGCTCGACCTCCCAGAACTTCGCCGAACCACCGGAGACGAGCTCCCACCTGCCCACCACGAGACCCCCCGAACACGACCCGGAACTGATGTCCTCGGACCGTACCCAGGGGGTCTGACAGTTTTAGTCGATCAAGTGAAATCGCTGGTCAGAGCTTCCACCACAGCGCTGTGTCGGGCGGCAGGAGCAGCAGTCCGTCGCGCACTCCGTAGTACGACGAAGCGAGCAGCACCGAACCCGGATCCGGCAGCTCGACGACCGCCTCGGACAGGTTCACCGCGCACGCGAGCCCGTCGCGTTCGAACCGCAGGACGCCGTCCGGGGCGTCGGTCCACGTCAGGCCCGCACCCCGCGCGGGGAACTCGCGCCGCACGCGCAAAGCGTTGCGGTAGAAGGACAGCATCGAGTCCTGGTCGCCCGCCTGGGTCTCCACGCTGAGCTTCGCCCAGTCCGCGGGCTGCGGCAGCCACGACCCACCGGTGCCGAACCCGAACGACGGCCCGGAAGCCGCCCACGGCAACGGAACACGGCATCCGTCACGACCGCGCTCGGTGTGCCCGGACCGCTCCCACATCGGGTCCTGCAACACCTCGTCCGGCAGGTCCAGCACCTCGGGCAGCCCGAGCTCCTCGCCCTGGTACAGGTACACCGATCCCGGCAACGCGAGCATCAACGCGAGTGCGGCGCGCGCACGGCGGACACCGGTCTCCCCGCCGCCGTACCGCGTCACGTGCCGTTGCACGTCATGGTTCGACAGCACCCAGGTGGTAGGCGCCCCAACGGGTTCGACCGCGGCGAGCGACGAGTCGATGACCGACCGCACCGCGTCGAAGGTCCAGTCCGCGGACAGGTAGTGGAAGTTGAACGCCTGGTGCATCTCGTCGGGACGCAGGTACATCGCCGTCCGCTCGGCCGACGGCGTCCAGGCCTCCGCGACGAGCACCCGTTCGCCGGGGTAGGTGTCCACGACGGCGCGCCACTCGCGGTGGATCTCGTGCACACCGTCCTGGTCGAAGAACGGCAACGGCTCCGTGCCCAGCAGCTTGAGCTGGTCGGCGTGGCCGATGTCGGGCAGCCCCGGCGCCTTCACCATGCCGTGCGCCACGTCCACCCGGAACCCGTCGACGCCCAGGTCCAGCCAGAACCGCAGCACGTCGAGGAACTCCTCGCGCACCTCGGGCAGCTCCCAGTTCAGGTCCGGCTGCTCCGGCGCGAACAGGTGCAGGTACCAGGACCCGTCGGCCACCCGCGTCCACGCCGGGCCGCCGAAGACCGACTCCCAGTCGTTGGGCGGCTGGTCCCCGACACCCTCGCGGAACATGTAGCGCTCACGGCCGTTTCCGGCCAGCGCCTCCTGGAACCACGCGTGCTGGTCCGAGGTGTGGTTCGGCACGATGTCGACGATCACTCGAATGCCGAGCCCGTGCGCGTCGTCCACCAACGCGCGCACGTCGTCGAGTCCGCCGAACTGCGGGTCTACCGCGCGGTAGTCCGCGACGTCGTAGCCGCCGTCCGCCATCGGCGAGGCGTAGAACGGCGTGATCCAGACCGCGTCGACACCGAGGTCGCGCAGGTACGGCAGGCGTGAGCGGATGCCCGGCAGGTCACCGACGCCGTCGCCGTCCGAGTCGGCGAAGCTGCGCACGTAGACCTGGTAGATGACGGCGTGGCGCCACCAGTCGTAAGACATGTCCCTTGCCTTCCGATGGGGTGTGTCAGCGGTACAGGAAAGACGTTGCAAAAGTTTTCCGCAAGTCGGCTTGAGGATTACTGGATGGAACCGCGTCCTTCTGCAAACTTTTGCAAGCCCGGGAAATGCGTTGCGGCACCCTGCGGTCATCCGTCAGAGTGGACCGCGACGCACCGGAGAAAGGAGCCAGCTGTGATGCAACACATGCGCCATCAGCACGTCTGGTGCTCCTCGGCATGAACTGACTCATGTCTCCGGGGAGCCGTCCCGTCGCACCGAGCGACGAGGCGGCTTTTTTGATGCCCGTTGGTCCAATTGGCACGGACACCGCGCTCTGAACGCGGAGATCGAGGTTCGAGTCCTCGACGGGCAGCCGTGACCGAAGCCGAAGCAGTCGAGGCACCAGGTTGTGGTCCTGGTCGAAGCCGGTGCGAGTCCGGTCGGTCACTCCAGCGCGCGGGATCCGGCGATCACCCAGGCCTCATGAGCCCGGGATGCCTGGTTCGACACCAGGACGCGCGACCAGGAGGGCGAGGAAGGCGTCGTGCAGCACACCGTTGGTGGCCAGCACGACGTCCTCCTCGACCACCGTCACGCGGCCGCCCGCCTCCTCCACGAGCACCGGCAGGCACGCCAGGTCGAACTCGTCGAGGCCCGCTCCCGCCGCGATCACCGCGTCCACCCGGCCCGTGACAAGGTCCAGCACCGACGTGGCGCCGTCCACGACGACGCAGGGCTCCAACGCCGGTTTCCTCTTGCCGTGCAAACACACCCGTGCACAGCTGACGGTGCCATGCGAGGACACGCGAGCTACTTCTTCGCGCTCATCGCGGAAAACCCGGCAGCCGATGCCCCGCCCCGCTGCCATCGTGATGTCCAGCGACGGCATCGCGGACACCGCCAGCGCGTTCTCCAGTGCCAGGTCCACCGAGTACGTCGGCCGTCCGGCCACGAAGTCCGCGGTGCCGCTGATCGGGTCGACCAGCCACCGCCGGCCCGAGGTTCCCTCGCGCTCCGGACGTTCCTCGCCCAGCACGCCGTCCTCGGGCACCGCGTCCGCGAGCAACCGGCGCACCAGGTCCTCGACCTCCAGATCGGTCGCGGTGACCTCGCTGCCGTCCTCCTTGAGCCACCTCTCGGGGTCGCCCGCGTCGAACGCCCGTCTCGCCACCTTCGCTGCCCGGCAACAGATGTCCAACGCCAGCCGCATGTCGGTCCACATGATCGCGAAGCCTGACGACAGCGGCGGGTCGGCGTAACTGATGTAGCGTTGTGCTACATGATCGAGTTCGTGCTCGGCGAGTCCGACCTGGTGGACGTGCGGTTCGCCGTGTCCCCGCTCAACGAGCTGACGCTCAGCCTGCGGGTGCTGAAGGACCCGGCCAAGTACCCGCTGCACCTGCCGTGGGTGCGCGGGATCCGGGACGTCGACACGGAGGTCCTGCTCGCCCTGTCCACCGACCGCGGCTGGACACCCGACTTCCTGAGCCCTCGCCCGACGACGCCGTTCGCCCGCGTCGAGGACGAGTTCGCCGCGCTGCACGAGATCCGCACCCTGCGCCGCGACTACCGGGCGGTGTTCGGGGAGGTGCCCGCGGTGCTCCGCGACCGGCGACGGGTGCTCGGCGCGCTGGAGAACTACTGGCACGTGGCATTGGCGCCCCGGTGGGACCGGATGCGCGCGGTGCTCGAAGCCGACATCGCCCACCGGGGCCGCGTCATGGCCCAGCACGGGCTCGGGGTGATGCTCTCGGGGATCTCCGAACGGATCTCCTTCGCCGCTCCCGTGGTCCAGGTGCGGATCACCGGAGTGCCGCCTCGACGGGGGGAGGCAGCCGGGCAGGGCCTGACGCTGGTGCCCAGCGTGTTCGCGCGCCGCACGGCCGTACCGGTCGACCCCGGCGCACCGCCGTTGCTCATCTACTCCGCCCGTGGCGCGGGCACGGTGTGGGAGACCGGTCGCAGCCGTGGGCCGGAAGCTCTCGCGGGCGTCCTCGGCCAGGTGCGCGCGGATCTGCTGGCCGAACTGGCGCAACCGCGTTCCTCCACCGACATCGCGCGCCGCACGGGCGTCACGACCTCGGCGGTGAACCAGCACCTGCGGGCGTTGCGCGACGCGGGTCTGCTGGCCTCCCAACGGCACGGCCGCAGCGTCGTCTACGCGCGCACGGAACTCGGTGACGCCCTCGTGTCCCACTCAGTGGAACAGGGAAGCGACGCCGCGAGTTCGTCGTTCGCAAGGACATGAGCTTCGCTGAGGACTGGCAGACCTGGAAGACGGAGCGGGAGAACACGCTGGCCGACCCGTACGGGTGGTTGGCGCTGGTCTCTCTCGACTGGCTGGAGACCACGCCACGCACCTATGACGGCCTACCGGGCGAGTGGTGGCAAGACGACGACGCAGCGTACTGGCGCAACGAGGGCGAGACGCAGCGCTTCGAACTCGTCCAGAGCGGCGCCGGCACGCGCGTCACGGCAGGTGACGTCGAGATCGAGATCGCCCGGCGCGGCGGCTACCTGATCCGCGTGCACGACCCGAAGGCCCAGGTGCTGCACGACTTCAAGGGCGTGCCGGCGTACGACCCGCAGGAGCAGTGGGTTCTGCAAGGCGAGTACGAACCGTTCGACACGCCCGTCCCCACGACCGTCGGTGCTGTCGTGGAGGGCCTTAGCCACGTGTACGAGGCACCGGGCCGTGTGCGGTTCACGTTCAACGGCACCGAACACACGCTGACGGCGTTCAACGGCCGCAACGGCGGACTGAGCATCCTGTTCACCGACGAGACCAGCGGCGTCACCACCTACGCGGCCAACCGGCAGCTCGCCGCCACCCCGCGCGACGGCAAGGTCGTCCTCGACTTCAACCGGGCGACGAACCTGCCGTGCGCGTTCACCGACTTCGCCACCTGCCCGCTGCCGCCTGCGGGCAACCACCTGGCGTTCGGCGTCGAGGCGGGGGAGAAGACGCCGTACGAGCGCGGCTAGCTCTCACATCCGACGCCGTCACCGTTGCTGTCCAGCTTGTAGACGTCGGGCCCGATCACGCGGATCGGGCCGCGGACGTACTCGGGCCCGTTCCCGCTTCCTCCGGCGCAGTCGACGTCGGACGCGATCGGGACGCACGGGCTGTAGCTCGCGTGACAGGCCGGCTGGGGCGCCGGCTGCGGCTGGGGGTTCGGCTGCGGGTTGGGCTTCGGCTGAGGTTGCGGCTGGGGCTGGGGTTGCGGCTTCGGCTGCGGGGCCGCCGGGGGAGTGGTGGTGGTCGTAGTCGTTGTGGTTGTCGTCGTGGTCGTGGTCGACGTGGTGGTGCTGGTCGGCGCGGTGGTCGTGGTCGTCGTGACGGGTGCGGTGGTGGAGGTGGAGAGTCCCGCCGCGGCCTTGTTCACCTCGGTCGGACCGGTCGCGATCGCCCCGATGATGCCGATCACGAAGAAGAACGCGAGCAGACTGGCCGCACCGATGGCCACCGGTGCCACCCACGACCTGCGCGCCCCCGCGACCGGCACGACCGCGCCGGTGGGGATCTCCCGCGGCATCCGCAGCGAGATCTGCAGAACCCCGTTCGCGCCGCGCTGGACGAACGCGGCGCAGCCGGTCGACCCACCGCTGGACTCCACGTGCATCAGCACGGGTGCATACCGTTGCGACATCAGGAAAGTCAGCTCGCCGACGCGGTACCCGTCGAGCCGCACCTCGATCCCGCGCCGACCCCGGTACTTGCCGGCGGCGATCATGCACCACGTCAGGTTCACGGCGACGTGCCGCGTCACCCCGTCCGGCACCGCGTACCGGGAGAGCACGTCCTGGTGGTGCTGTTCGCCGGTGACGGTCACCGTCACCTCGCCGGGCACCATCACCAGACCGGCGGCCGAGTTCTCGATCACTGTCGCAACTCCCTCGGGGGTGGGCTTGTACGCCTCACCATCGAGAAGCCACTCCAGGTGTTACCGACCGTGCCTCGAAGTTGTGCCGAACGAGTGAAAGTCCGTCCGATCGGTCACGGACGGTCGACGCTCAGCGATGTAAGTCGGTCAGGCGCTGGCCCGCACCACGAGCGAGGTCGGCAGCAGCAACGACGGCGGCAGCCCGACCTCACCCGCGAGCTCCGCGAGCAGCCGCCACGTCATCGTCCGCCCGAGCTCCTCGACGTCCTGCCGGATCGTCGTCAGCGGCGGCGTGGCGGTGGCGGCGAACACCGAGTCGTCGAACCCGACCACGGCGACGTCCTCGGGAATGCGCTTGCCTTGGGCGTGCAGCACCTGCAACGCGCCGAGCGCCATGATGTCCGCGGCCACGAACACCGCGTCGATGTCGGGGGCCTTGCGCAGGAGCTGTTCCATCGCCCGTGCGCCGCTCTCGGGCGTGAAGTCACCGTGTGCCACCAGATCCGCGTTGATCCTGGCTTCGCTGAGGCCGCGCTTGAACCCGCTGAGCCTGTCCGCGCCCACGGCCATGTCCTTAGGGCCCGCGACGGTGGCGATCCGCTTGCGGCCCAGCGAGGCCAGGTGGCGCGCGGCCTCCAGGGCGCCGGTGAAGTTGTCCGCGTCCACGAACGGGACGGTGGCCCCCAGCGGCCGGCCGCCGGACACCACGGGCAGGCCGATCTCGGCGAGCATCGGCACCAGCGGGTCCTCGCCGTGCAGGCTCACCAGCAACGCGCCGTCGACGTGCCCGCTGCTCAGGTACGTGACCAGGTCACCGGGGTCGTTCGGCTGGCTCATCATCAGCAGCAGCTGCATGTGGCGGCCCGTGAGCTCGGCGTGCACCCCGCGCAGGACACCCGCGAAGAACGGGTCGGACAGCACGCGGCCGGTCGGTTCCGAGACGACGAGGGCGATGGCGTTGGCCCGGTTGCCGGCGAGAGAGCGCGCGGCCTGGTTGGGGGAGTAGCCCAGCTCCGCGATGGCGGCGTGCACGGCCTCCCGGGCCTTCGCACTGACGTACTGCTCGTCGTTGATGACGCGCGAGACGGTCGACTTGGACACTCCGGCGACCCGCGCGACCTCTTCGATCCGGGGGCCGGGACGTCGCTTCGCCGTCTCGGTCATGCGGTCATCCTAGGCTGCCTGGCCGGACCATGATCTGCTCAGGTCCATCTTCGTTCCCCCTCTTCACAGCGGCGTGCGACCAGTTTCCAAGATCGTCCGCACAAATTCCGCACAGCACCGCCGAGTTCTGGCACCATGCCCCCCGAGGAGGGCTAGTGCGGTATCGGCTTCTTGGGCCGCTGCAGATTTGGCGTGGGGGCGTGGAACTGCGGCTGGGCGGGCCCCGGCAAAGGGCACTGCTCGCAGCGTTGGCACTGCATGCCAATCAGACGGTCAGCTTTGAACATCTGAGTGAGGCGGTGTGGGAATCTCCACCCGCGGCTCCCGAATCGAACATCAGGACCTACGTCGCCGCCCTGCGCAAGCTCGTGCTGGACGACCTCGTGACGGTTCCCGGCGGCTACCGGCTGAAGGTGCCGGAGGGAGAGGCCGACGTCGGCCTCTTCGAGCAGCTGTGCGCGGCCGGCGACGAGGCGTTGAAGCAGGGTGACCACCGGGCGGCGGTCGCGAAGTACGCGGAGGCGCTGGCGTTGTGGCGCGGCCCCGCGCTGGACGGCCTCACCGTGGGGCCGCGGCTCGAGGCCGAGCTCACGCGGCTGCAGGAACGGCGGCTCACCGTCGCCGAACAGCACGCGCGGCTGTCGATCGAGCTGGGCCAGGGCGAGCGGCTGATCGCCGAGCTGCGGCGGCTGACGAAGCAGTTCCCGTTGCGGGAACAGCTGTGGCTGCAGCTGATGCACGCGCTGCAGCGGGCCAACCGGCCCGCCGAGGCGCTGCAGGCGTTCGAGGACGTGCGGGTGCTGCTCGCCGACGAACTGGGCACCGATCCGGGCGGCGAACTGCGCGAGCTGCACGCCCGGCTGTTGCGCGGGGACCAGCCGCGGCCCGCCCTGAACACGCTGCCTCGTGACGTCGCGGACTTCACCGGCCGCGCCGTCGAGATCGAGAGGCTGACCAGGGCCGTCACCGGGAAGGCGGCCGTCGTGATCTCCGCGATCGACGGCATGCCGGGCGTCGGGAAGACGACGCTGGCCGTGCACTTGGCGCACCGTCTGGAGTATCCGGACGGTCAGTTGTTCATCGACCTGCACGCGCACACTGCGGGCCGTGCGCCCGTGGAACCGACAGACGCGCTCGACGTGCTGTTGCGCGCGCTCGGCCTGGAGGAGATCCCGGTCGGCCTGGACGAACGAGCCGCGATGTGGCGCGCCGAGCTGTCCCGCCGCCGGTTGCTCGTCGTGCTCGACAACGCGGTGAGCGCCGACCAGGTGCGGCCGCTGCTGCCGGGCGTGCCCGGCTCGTTGGTGCTGGTCACGTCCCGCGCGCGGCTGGTCGAGCTGGAAGGCACGTCGACGCTCACGCTGGACGTGCTGTCCGAGGCGGAGGCACTGCAGCTGTTCGCCACGATCGTCGGGGACGAACGCGGCACGGACGACGCGGCCCGCGAGGTCGTCGAGCTGTGCGGACGGCTGCCGCTGGCCGTGCGCCTGGCCGCCGGACGGCTCCGCAGCCGTCCCACGTGGACCACCGCCCACCTCGCGACGCGGCTGCGCGAGGGACGATTATCCGAGCTGGACGCGGTCTTCGCACTGTCGTTCAGTCAGCTCCCCAGCACCCACCAGCGGCTCTTCGGCCTGCTCGGACTGCACCACGGCACGGACTTCGACGTCGACCAGGCCGCCGCACTGGGCGAGCTGGACCTGTTCGAGAGCGACGGGATGCTCGAAGACCTCGTCGACGTGCATCTGCTCGAGTCGACGACACTCGGCCGGTACCGCATGCACGACCTGTTGCGGCAGTACGCGCAGTCCAAGGTGGACGCGACCCGTGCGCCCCTGACGAGGCTGCTCGACCACTTCCTGGACACGGCGAACCAGGCGACACGGCTGATGTCGCCCGCCGCGCGCAAGTACGAGGTCGACATCACCTACCGGCCGGCGTCGCGGCTGGTGCTGCGCGACTACGACCACGCCGTCGAGTGGCTGGAGACCGAACGCCAGACGCTCGTGGCCGCCGTGGCGTTGTCACTCGACGGTGACTGGCGCACACACACGTGGCAGCTCGCACGCGCGTTGACGTTCTTCTGCATGGTGCGCGGCCACACGCGTGACTGGGCCACGATCAACGAACTGGCGCTGGAAGCCGCGAAGGACGAGCCGGTCGCGCTCGCCATCACCACGAAGAACTACGCGATGGTGTTCTGGCAGACCGCGCAGTACCCGAGGGCCATCCACTACAACGAGCGCGCGATCGAGATGCTCCGCGAACTGGGCGACCTGCAGGGCGTGGCGGGCACGCTGAACAACCTCTCGCTGGTCTACCGGACCCTCGGCCGCCACGCCGAGGCCGCGGACCTGCTCGAACAGGCCATCACCGTGGCGCGTCAGCTCGGCGACCGGCACCTCGAGTCGCAGGCGATGAGCAACGTCAGCAACATCTACAGCGCGCTCGGCCGCTACGACGAGGCGCTGCAGGCGTGCACGTCGGCGCTCGCGTTGATGCGCGAGATGGGCAGCCGCCGCGACGAGGCGGACACCCAGAGCGCGCTGGGCATGATCCTGTACGCGATGGGCCGGCACTCCGAAGCGTTGGAGGCACTGGAATCGGCTCTCACCGCCGTGCGCGCGATCGGTGACGTGACGACGGAGACCGTGGTGCTCAACTACCTCGGTGACGTGCTCATCGCCGCGGGACGTCCCGACGAGGCCGTGACCCCGTTGCACGAGGCGCTCGACCTGGCCGAACGGATCGACGACCGGCGTGAGGCCGCGAACGCGCACAAGCACCTCGCCCGCGCGGTCGTGGATCCCGCCGAGGCCGCCCGGCACCAGAAGGAGGCGGACGAGCGGTTCGCCGCGTTAGGCGCCGACTGAGCGAGGACCCGGCCTCCCGCCGGGCAGCACCGCGCCCCGCGGCAGCCCGTCCCGCAGCAACGGCAACAGCCGCGGATGCTTGCTCATGAGCACCGCGGCTGTGCCGTTGCGCTGCTGGGTCCGGCGGCAGAAGTGCGGCGCCAGCGCCACCCCCAGGTAGGCCTCCGCGCGCGGCCCGTAGACGACCGCGCCGCCGAGCCCGCACCACCCGGCCGCGACGGCCCGGCCGTCCGCCCACAGGTAGCCCTCGACGTACACCGCGCCGTCGTGCCGGCCCGCCTCGCTGAAGGCGTCGCTGAACGTCACCTGCGGCTGCAGGCGGGTCCCGGCGTCGGCGGACCACCACGTGCCGAGGTCGAGCACCAGCCCCTCGACGCTCGCGTGCGCCCACTCCGAGTCGTCGACGAGCGTGCGGAAGGGCGCCTCCAGCTCCGTCAACGCCGCCGTGAGCTCCTCCACCCGCTCATGGTGCGGTGCTCACGGCGATCCCGCTGTCCGAAGTGGACTCAGCCCGACGACTGGGCGATGGTGATGGGGATGTTCACCGTCACGGGCCCCGCCACACCGGTGATGACCCCGTCGCCCGCCTTCGGTCCCGCCTGCAGCCGCGCGCGGAACGTGATGGTCTGGCCGGGAGCGAGCGTCTGCCCGCCCTCGCACGTGACGGAACCCTTACCGGCCGGGCAGCCGACCATCCCGACCGAGGTCTTGCCCGGCCCGACGGTCTTGATCTTGTCCGGCATCGTCAGCGTCAGCGACGGCACCGTGGTCGGCGCGGTGCCGTTGTTGGTGATGCTGATGTTCATCTCGTTCGCCGGGCCGTCGGTGGTCATGGAGATGCTGCCGGGGCCGGACCCCGAGAGCCTCGCCGCCGCGGGCGCGATCGTGTTGACGGTCGTCGTCACCACGGGCCCGTTGGTCCCGCTCGTCCCGACACCCGGCGCGGCCGACCCGGCGGACGTGCCCGCGGGCGCCGTGCCGTTGCTCTGGGCGGAGCCGGACTGGCTCGGCTGACCGCTCTGCGCGACCCCGTCCGACGCGCTCGCGCTGGTTCCCGGAGCGGCGCCCGGGATCGTCGTGGCGGACGAGCCGCCGTCCGTGCTGACGACACCGGACGCGGCGACCACGACGACCGCCGCGGCCGAGGCGGCGACGCCGAGCCACGAGGTGAGGCTGATGCTCACCGCGGCGCCCTTGGTCGCGGTCGCGGCCGCGGCCAGGTACCCGGCGGTGCCCGTGCCGAGCACGATGGGGGCGACGAGCCCGCGCAACGCGCCGTTGACGTCGGACAGCTCGCTCGCGAGCTTGCGGCACTCGGCGCAGGTGTCCATGTGTTCGTCGATGTGAACGGCGTCGCGTCCCTTGAGACCGCCGCGCGTCCAGGCACCGAGCTTCGTCACCGTGGGACGGCACTTCTCCGCCGGCTCCTGGTTGACGTGCGCCTGCAGGAACGCCTTGCGCAGACCCTCGCGCGCACGGAACGCCATCGCGGAGACGCCGTTCGCGGTCAAACCCAGCAACGGCGCGATCTCGCCGGGGGACTGGCCTTCGATCGCGGTGTGCCACAGGACCGTCTGCCACCGTTCGGGCAGCGTCGCGAACGCCGTCGCGGCCAGTCCCTGGTCCAGGTCCTCGATCGCCTTGTCACGAAACGGCACGCTGGTCGCCTTGGTGGCGCCCGGAATCTCCTCGACGTCACCGGCCAGCTCGACCCGCTTCTCCTTGCGGGTGCGGTCGTACGCCGCGTGCCGCACGGCCGTCAGCAGGTACGGCCGGAACGATGCACCGGGACCGCCACCTCCGCGCAGCGCGGCGAGGACCTTGGCGAACGCCTCCGCCACCAGGTCGTCGGCGTCCGAGGACGACGAGGACAGCTGCATCGCCAGGATGTTCGCCGAGCGGACGTGCCGTTCGTAGAGCTTGCCGTACTCCTCGACCTTGCCATCTCTGACGGCGTCGATCAGGTCGGCATCCGACGGCGGTCGTCCACGCTGCCCGATCAAAGAAAGCCCTCTTAACCTGATGCGCTGTGCTGATACGCGGACCCTATCGACATGACTCAACGCGAACAATCCACGCATCCGAACCTGATGTAATAAAAGAGGTTTAGGGCTCGCGTAAGTCTTGACCAACACAGGCCTGATGGCCCTAGCGCTTGCATACCTTGACCTGCGTGGACTTCCTGACCCAGCTGGTTCCGGTGCGCGCGGCCGTGCCGATCGAACGGCACAGCCTGCTCTCGGATCGCCGCGCCTTCGCCCTGGTCACGCCCGATGCGGACGTGACGTGGCTGTGCCAGCCCGCGCCCGACTCACCCGCTTTGTTCGCCGAACTAATAGGTGGCGACGGACATTTTTCGGTGCAGCCCCAAAGGAACCAGCTCCCGCTGGGCCAACGGTACGTACCCGGCACGCTGGCGGTGCGAACGCGCTGGACAGGGCTCCAGGTTACCGACGAGTTGTCCGGTGGACTGGTGCGTTCGGTCGAAGGCCGGGTGCCCGCGGTGGTGGAGTTCGCGCCCCGTCCCGACTTCGGCCAGAAAGTTGTCCAGTTGGAACCTGTCGCCGACGGCCTTCGCGTGACGGGAACGCCGATCGAGCTGCGTTCCCCCGGCGTGGACTGGCGGATCTCCGGCGGCACGGCCACGGCGGTCGTCACCCCGCCGGTGGTCCTCGAGCTGCGCTGGGGAGCCCCACCGTCCACAGAGGACTGGCATGACTGGTCGGCGGGACTGCTCCTGCCGGCCGTGCACCGCGACCTGGTGCGAAGATCCGCCCTCACGCTGCGCGCCCTCTGCCACCAGGACACCGGCGCCGTGCTGGCCGCCGCCACGACCTCGTTGCCCGAACAGATCGGCGGCATCCGCAACTGGGACTACCGCTACTGCTGGCTGCGCGACGCGGCCCTCACCGTGCAGGCGCTGGTGTCACTGGGATCGACGCAGGAGGCATGCGCTTTCCTGGACTGGCTGCACCGGGTTCTCGCCACCGTCACGAGCCCGGAGGAGCTCGACCCGCTCTACACCGTGCACGGCACCACCCTCGGCCCCGAACGGATCATCGACCTCCCCGGTTACGCGGGCTCGGGCCCCGTCCGCGTCGGCAACCTCGCCGACCAGCAGGTGCAGCTCGACGTCTTCGGCCCGATCACCGACCTCGTCCACACCCTCGCCCTGACCACCGGCACCCTCGCCGACCGCGACTGGGACGTCGTCACGGCCATGGTCCGCGCCGTGACGCGGCGGTGGACCGAACCCGACCACGGCATCTGGGAGGAACGGCACGTCCCGCGCCACCGCGTGCACTCGCGCGTCATGTGCTGGCAGACCGTGGATCGCGCCATCGCGCTGGCCGAACGCTTCGGCCGTCCCGTCGACCCCGCCTGGCCCTCGCTGCGCGCCACGATCGCCGACGACGTCCTCACGCACGGCTGGAACCCCGACGTGCGCGCGTTCACCGCCGCCTACGACGGCACCGACCTCGACGCAGCCGTGCTGCACGTCGGGCTGTCCGGACTGCTCGACCCCGCCGACGAGCGGTTCCAGCTCACCGTCCTCGCGGTGGAGGAGGTGCTGCGCAGCGGCCCGACCGTCTACCGCTACCTGCGCGACGACGGCCTGCCGGGCGACGAGGGCGGGTTCCACCTGTGCACGACGTGGCTGGTCGAGGCGTATCTCGCGGTCGGCAGGCGCGCGGACGCCGAGGAGCTGTTCGAGAGCTTCGTGCGGCTCGCGGGCCCGACCGGGCTGATGCCGGAGGAGTACGACCCGGTCGCGGAACGGTCGCTCGGCAACCACCCGCAGGCCTACTCGCACCTGGGCCTGATCCGTTGCGCCCGGCTGCTGGACGAACCGTGACCCGGACATGAGTAGCCGTACTCATGACAGTGCGGGGGCGACCCAGGAATCTCGGAGGATGACCACTTCCGCGCCCTCGCACACCCCGACGACCGCGGCGTTCTACGTGCAGGCGGTCCTCTCGTTCGGGCTCTCGCTGACCGCGGTCGGCATCGGAGTCGTGTTCCTGCCCGTCGACGGGTGGGTCCGCGCGTTCCTGGGCATCGCGATGCTCTACACCGTCACCTCGGCGTTCACGCTGGCCAAGGTGCTCAGGGACCGCCAGGAGGACACCTACATCACGAGCCGGGTGGACCGGGCGCGGCTCGACAAGCTGCTGACCGAGCACGATCCGTTCAAGATCGACGCGACCTGACTCAGGGATGACCGTGCCACAGCCGCCACGCGCGAGGGCTCGCCGGCTCGTGGAGGACGGCGGCCTCCCCGAACCGCAACCGCACCCGCGCGCCGCCCAGCCGTCCGCGCTCGAGGTGGATGGTCCCGCCGGTCGCCTCCGCGGCGGCACGGGCGATGTCGAGCCCCAGCCCGGTCGACCCGCCCCCGCTGCTGCCGCGGTGCAACGCCGACGACGGGTCGGCGAGCCCGGTGCCGCCGTCCTCGACCACGAGCGTCACCCAGCCCGCGTGCCGCACCACCGACACCCCGACCGGTGCGGCGGGTGGCGTGTGCCGGAAGACGTTCTCCAGCAACGTGTCCACCACAGCGCCCAGCGCGTCGGGTGACAACGGCACCCAGCACGGCTCGCCGACGTCGATCTCGCACTCCCGGCCCTGGTCGGCGGCGTGCGCCGCCCAGAACACCATCCGCGTCTCCACGACCGACGCCACGTCGCACGTGCCGGCCGGTTCGCCCTCGGTGGGGTGCAGGGACTGGATGATCCGGTCGACGTCGTGGCCCAGGGTGCTGACGGCGCTGCGGATCCGGTCGGCGACCGGCCCCGGCCCGACGGCGTCGGCGTCGAGCCGCAGAGCCGCCAGCGGTGTCCGCAGCCGGTGCGACACGTCCGCGATCATCTCCCGTTCCTTCGCGAGCAGCTGCGACGTCCGCGACGAGGCCTCGTCGATCGACTCGGCCAGCGCCTCCAGCTCACGGGGCCCGCGCAGCCGCACCCGCCGCCCGACCGACGACGTCAGGTCCCGCAACGCCGCCAGCACCGGCGTGAAAGGCCTGTGCCCCAACCACACCGACGCCACCAGCGTCACCAGCGCGATCCCGGCGACCAGGAACACCGCCGGGAACGGGAACCGCACCGCGCCGGGCACCACCGACACCACGGCCCCGTCGACGGACACCACCGGAGCGCCACCTCCCGCGCCGAGCCGCGCACCGGTGCGCAGCACGACCGACAACCGGCCCTCGGCACCCGCGGCCGTCCGCGCGATCGTCCCCCGCACGGCATCGGCGTCCGGGGTCACCGCCAGCACCGCCGCGACGACGGCCGCGTCCCGCCGATCGGCCTCCGCGGCCGTGGCGGCGGCGTGCGAGTAGAGCAGGAACCCCGTCGTGGCCACGAAAACGAAGGCGACCAACCCGGCGGCGAGCAGCAGGGAACGGGTGATCACCGCTCTCATTCGGGCGCCGCCAGCTTGAACCCGACACCCCGGACCGTGTGCAGGTACCGGGGATGCGCCGCGGTCTCGCCGAGCTTGCGCCGCAGCCACGACGCGTGCACGTCGATCGTCTTGTCGTCACCCACGTACGGATTGCCCCACACGGCCTGGATGAGCTCACGCCGCGAGATCACGCGCCCCGGCCGTTGCGCGAGATACGCGAGCAGGTCGAACTCACGCCGGCTCAACGAGAGAGCGGAGTCGCCGAGCGTCGCCGTGCGCTGGGCCAGGTCGATGCGCAACCCGCCCAGTTCCACCACCTCGGATGGAATGGCGGAACCACCCGTGCGGCGCAGCAGCGCGTTGATCCGCGCGGCCAGGTGCTCGGACGAGAACGGTTTCACGATGTAGTCGTCCGCCCCCGCGTTGAGCGTGCTCACGACCGACGCCTCGGCACCCCGCGCGGTCGCCACGATGACCGGCACGTTGCTCACCCCGCGCAGCATCCGCAGCGCCGCGACGCCGTCCAGATCCGGCAGCCCCAGGTCGAGTATCACCAGGTCCAGCTCCGAGGTCCCCGCCTCGCGCAGGGCGGCGACAGCGGTGCCGACGGCCTGCACGACGTGCCCGAGGTCGGTCAGCGCGTGCACGAGCGCCGCCTGGACCACCGGGTCGTCCTCGACCACCAGCACCTTCGACATACACGCAGGGTAAGCAGCGAACCCGTCGATTGGGAGAGGTGTCGCGAGCTTATCGAGATCGTGTTTCGTCCTTAAATCTCCCTTAGGACTGAGGGCCCTACGGTCTGCAGTCACACCGGACCAGGGAGTTGGCGTGGCAGAAGTCGTTCTTACGGGGTTGGGGAAGGCCTACGGTGACGGCACCCGTGCGGTCACCGACCTCAACCTGGAGATCCGCGACGGTGAGTTCCTGGTGCTCGTGGGCCCGTCGGGCTGCGGCAAGACGACGGCGCTGCGGATGATCGCGGGCCTCGAGCAGATCACCGAGGGCACGATCCACATCGGCGAGAAGGTCGTCAACGAGGTGCCGTCGCGTGACCGCGACGTTGCGATGGTGTTCCAGTCGTACGCGCTCTACCCGCACCTCAACGTGTACGACAACATCGCGTTCGGCCTCACGCTGCGCAAGCTCGCGAAGAAGGAGATCGACCACCGCGTCCGCGAGGTGGCCGGCGTCCTCGAACTGACCGAGCACCTCGACCGCAAGCCCCGCAACCTCTCCGGCGGACAGCGCCAGCGCGTCGCGATGGGCCGGGCGATCGTGCGGGCCCCGCAGGCGTTCCTGATGGACGAGCCGCTGTCCAATCTGGACGCCAAGCTGCGCGTGCAGATGCGGGCCCAGATCGCGCGGATCCAGCGCGAGATCGGCGTGACGACCGTGTACGTCACGCACGACCAGACCGAGGCCATGACGCTCGGGGACCGCGTGGCCGTCATGCGCCGCGGAGTGCTGCAGCAGGTCGGGCCGCCCCAGGAGCTCTACGACCGGCCGGTCAACCTGTTCGTCGCCGGGTTCATCGGCTCGCCGGGCATGAACCTCGTGTCCGCGAAGCTCGACGAGAACGACGGCCGGTTCTGGGTCTCGCTCAACTCCGACGCGCTGCTGCTGCCGGAGTCCGTGCTGCAGCAACGGCCCGCGCTCAAGCAGTACGTGGGCCGCGACGTCGTGGTCGGCATCCGCCCGGAGGACATGGAGGACACGGCGCTCGCCGATGCCCGCGAGGGCGAGATCCTGCACTCCGTGGCCGACCTGGTCGAGGCCATGGGCTCGGACGTCCTCGTGCACTTCCCGGTCGACGTGCCGCCCGTCGTCACCGACGACACCCGTGAGCTCGCGAAGGACGCCGGCACCGACGACCTGCCCGGCGTGAAGGGCAAGGGGACCGTCCTCGTCGGACGGTTCAGCCCGCGCACCCGCATCTACGAAGGACAACCCGTCGCCGCCTGGGTGGACACGTCCCGGCTGCACTTCTTCGACCCGGCCACCGGGTCCTCGATCTGGAAGTAGGAGCGCTTCGATGAGGAAGCAATGGATCGCGTTGCTCGCGTTGACCACCCTGGCCACCGCATGCTCCGGAGGTGCCGCGGGAACCGGGACTTCTGAGGACCTGAACGGCCAGACCGTCGAGGTCGTCGGCCCGTGGACCGGCGACGAGCAGAAGAGCTTCGAGCAGGTCCTCAAGGTGTTCACGGACAAGACGGGCGCCGTGGTGAAGTACACGCCCGCCGGTGACGAACTGCCGACAGTGGTGCAGACGAGAATCTCGGGTGGCACACCACCGAACGTCGCGTTGATCGCCCAGCCCGGCCTCGTCGAGCAGTTCGCGAAGGCGGGGGCGCTCAAGCCGGTGAACGCCGACGTCGAGAAGGCCGTCACCGACCACAACGCGGCCGTGTGGAAGAAGCTCGGCACCGTCGACGGCAAGCTGTACGGCTTCACCTTCAAGACCGCCAACAAGTCCGCGTTCTGGTACAGCGAGAAGGCCTTCCAGCAGGTCGGTGCCACGCCGCCGGCGACGTGGGACGACCTGATCAAGGTCAGCAGGACGATCTCCGAGACCGGTCTCGCCGCGGTGTCGGTCGGTGGCGCGGACGGCTGGACGCTCACCGACTGGTTCGAGAACGTCTACCTGCGCACCGCGGGCCCGGACAACTACGACAAGCTCGCGAAGCACGAGATCCCGTGGACCGACCCGAGCGTGAAGAAGGCGCTGGAGGAGCTGGCGAAGCTCTGGGGTGACCCGACGCTGATCGCGGGCGGCGCGCTGCAGACCGAGTTCCCGAAGTCCGTGATCAACGTGTTCGGCGAGCCCTCCACGGCCGCGATGGTCTTCGAGGCGGACTTCGTCGCGAGCATCATCACCACGAACACCAAGGCGAAGGTCGGGCAGGACGCCAAGTTCTTCCCGTTCCCGTCGGTCGCGGGCAGCAAGGACGCCGTGGTCGCCGGTGGTGACATGGCCGTGCAGTTCAAGGACGACAAGGCGACCACCGAGCTGATGAAGTTCCTGGCCTCGCCGGAGTCCGGCAAGGAGTGGGCCGAGCTCGGCGGGTTCCTCTCGCCCAACAAGGACATCCCGGAGGCCTCCTACCCGGACGCCGTGACGCAGGACCTCGCGCGGCGGATCGTCGACGCCGGGGACAACGTCCGGTTCGACATGTCCGACCTCGCGCCGGCCGCGTTCGGTGGCACGAAGGGCGCTGGGGAGTGGAAGGACCTGCAGGACTTCCTGGCCGACCCGAAGAACGTGGACGGCATCATGGCGCGCCTGGAAGCCAACGCGGCCAAGGCCTACGGAAAATGAGGCTTCGCCCGAGCGTGGACGCCGCGCCGGGGCGCTCGCCCCGGCAGGCGATCCCGTTCCTGCTCCCCGCACTGGTGGTGCTCGCCGCGCTGGTGCTGTACCCGCTGGTGTTCTCGCTGATCCGCAGCTTCTTCGACGCGTCGGGGAACGAGTTCGTCGGCCTGCGCAACTACGTCGACACGTTCACCGACCCGCGGACGCTGACCGCGTTCCGCAACAACGTGATCTGGGTGGTGGTCGCCCCGGCGGCCGTCACCGGCATCGGGCTGATCCTCGCGGTGCTGACCGAGCGGATCAGGTGGGCGACGGCGTTCCGGCTGGTGCTGTTCATGCCGATGGCGATCTCGCTGTTCGCCTCGGGCATCATCTTCCGGCTCGTGTACGAGGAGGCGCCGAACCAGGGCGTCGTGAACGCGGTCATGGTCGGCGTGCACGACATGTTCAGCCCGGCCTCGAAGTACCCGAACGCACGGCCGCGTGACGGTTATGCGGCAACGGACGCGGGGTACGCCGGGATCAGGCCGGCGAAGGCGGGCGACACGATCACGTTGCCGCTCATCGGGTACTCGCCGCAGGACCTGCCGCCGCAGGCGCTGCCGGCCTCCTCGCCGGCCGCGGGCACCGGGGAACTGCGCGGGGTGATCTGGCTCGACGTGTCGGTCGGGGGCAAGGCGGGCACGGTCGACCCGACCGAGCGCGGCATGCCCGGCATCGCGGTGGAGGCGGTGCGCGACGGGCAGGTCGTCGCCCGCACCACGACCGGTGACGACGGCAGGTTCACGTTCCCCGACCTGGGCGCCGCGGACGTGACCGTGCGGTTGCCCGCGGACAACTTCACGCTGCCGTTCCGAGGCCTGACCTGGCTCGGTGCGTCGCTGATCACCCCGGTGATCATCTCGTCCTGGATCTGGATCATGACCGGGTTCGCGATCACGTTCATCGCGGCGGGTCTCTCGGCGATCCCGCGCGACGCCCTGGAGGCCGCGCGCGTCGACGGCGCGACCGAGTGGCAGGTGTTCAAGCGCGTCACCATCCCGCTGCTCTCCCCGGTGCTGCTGGTGGTGTTCGTGACACTCGTGATCAACGTGCTGAAGATCTTCGAGCTGGTGTTCGTCATCGCGCCGGGCTCGGTGCAGTCCGAGGCCAACGTGCTGGCCCTGCAGATGTGGCAGGTGTCCTTCGGCACGGGCGGTGACCAGGGGGCGGGCAGTGCGCTCGCGGTGATCCTGTTCCTGCTGGTGGCCCCGGCGATGCTGTTCAACATCCGCCGATTCCGACGGGAGCGGTCATGACCCTGGTGGCCGAAGAGGTCCGCATCGACGTGCCCGTCTCCGGCGCGCCCAAGCGGAGTGTGCTGACGCGGTTCGTCGGCCGGCTCGGCAACGGTTTCGTGCAGGTGGTGCTCGCCCTCGTGGCGGTGTTCTGGCTGGTGCCGGTGTTCGGCCTGCTGATCGCGTCGTTGCGCGACGAGTCGGCCAACACCGCGAGCGGCTGGTGGACGATCTTCACCAAGCCCGCCGAGCTGACGCTGGCCAACTACGCCGAGCTCGTCGCGAACAAGGCGGTGTGGCAGTCGTTCCTGAACACCTTCTACATCGCCGTGCCCGCGACGGTCCTGGTCGTCGTCATGGCGTCCCTGGCCTCGTACGCGCTGGCGTGGATCGAGTTCCCGGGCCGCGAGACGCTGACCGTCGTCGTGGTGGGCCTGCTGGTGATGCCGATCCAGGTCGCGCTGATCCCGGTGGCGAAGCTGTTCGGGGCGCTGGGGCTGTTCGGCACGATCACCGGCGTGGTGCTGTTCCACGTCGCGTTCGGCCTGCCGTTCGCCATCTTCCTGCTGCGCAACTTCTTCACCGGCATCCCGCGCGACCTGATCGAGGCGGCGCGGATGGACGGCGCGACGGAGTGGGTGATCTTCAAGCGGGTGATCCTGCCGGTGGCGAAGCCGGCGATCGCGTCGCTGACGATCTTCCAGTTCCTGTGGGTGTGGAACGACCTGCTGGTGGCGCTGGTGTTCGCGGACCAGGACTCGGCGCCGATCACGGTGGCGCTGCGGGCCCAGCTGCGGCAGTTCGGCACCAACATCGACATGCTCTCCACGGGCGCGTTCCTGTCGATGATCGTGCCGCTCGGGGTGTTCCTGGTGTTCCAGAAGTACTTCGTGCAGGGCGTGCTGGCGGGGTCGACGAAGTAGCGGGGCGGGGGGGGGGGGCCCCCCCCCCCCCCACAACCCCGGGGGGGGGGGGAAGGCCCCCCCCCCGCTAAGGGCGGTGAAAAAAAAAAATTATAAGGGGCCGACAGAACAGGTTG
>NZ_JBSGUQ010000009.1:0-187222 GCF_053608005.1 Lentzea sp. NPDC055074 | reverse complement strand
GTTTTTGTTGGGGCGGTGGGGGTTGTTGGGGGTTTTATTTACTTTGTGGGGGGGGGGGGGGGGGGGGGGGCCGCCTTTGTCGGGGGCGGGGGGGCCCCCCCCCCCCCCGCCTCATCACCCGAGTGCGTCGAGGACTGCCCGCGCCGAGGAAGTGCCTGGTAACACGAAAGAGTGAACGGGACCGATCGTCGCTTGTGGACGGAAAGACGTTTGCGCTGGTCACGCGAGATTCGTGGATTTGTTGGTAACGGGTCGGTAACTGCACCCATCCGACTCCCGAGGGGCGGCGAATCCCCAGCAGCAACCTCCCCGTTCACCTCTTGGAGAAGTACCGTCATGAACAAGACCGTCCGCAACACCGTTCTCGCCGTCGGCGCCGTCTCACTCGCCCTGTTCGGCGCGGCCTGCGGCTCGGGTGACATGGCCAGCAGCGGTTCCTCCAGCGCCGCGCCCACCACGACCACCACGCAGTCGTCCGCCGCGATGGCGGACCCGGCCGCGAACCTCGTCGGCCCGGGCTGTGCCGACTACGCGAAGCAGGTTCCGTCCGGTGCGGGTTCCGTGTCCGGCATGGCCGCTGACCCGGTCGCCGTGGCCGCGAGCAACAACCCGCTGCTCACGACGCTGGTCAGCGCCGTGTCGGGCAAGCTCAACCCGAAGGTCAACCTGGTCTCGACGCTCAACGGCGCCGAGTTCACCGTCTTCGCGCCGGTGGACTCCGCGTTCGCGAAGATCGACGCCGCGACGATCGAGAAGCTCAAGACCGACGACGCGCTGCTGACCAAGATCCTGACCTACCACGTCGTCCCCGGCCAGATCACGCCCGACAAGATCGCCGGCGACCAGAAGACCGTGCAGACCGGCACCGTCAAGGTCACCGGTTCCAAGGACGCGCTGAAGGTCAACGACGCCAACGTGATCTGTGGTGGCGTGAAGACCGCGAACGCGACCGTGTACCTCATCGACTCGGTGCTGCTCCCCGCCTGACATCTCCAGGGGTGGCAGTACCGGGACTCCGGGAACCGCGACGGGCTTGCGGTTCCCGGAGTTCTCCCTTTCTCAGGGCCGGGGGAACGTCGAGGACAGCGTGATCGCGCCCGAGGCGTCCCGGACGACGAAGCCGGACGCGTTCGCGCGCAGCACCGAGCTGTTCAGGTTGCAGTGCATGGTGTTCGCGCCGGTACCGAGGAACGAGCCCGCGGACACCTCGCCGCCGTCGGTCCCGGTGACGGCGACCCGGTAGGTCTGCCCGGCGGCGAACCCGTGACCGTCGAGCTTGATCTCGACTCCCCACGTGTGCGGGACGATGGCGGCCTCGGCGGTCACTCCCGGAGCCTGCACGAGCGCGACCGGTTCGAGCGGCACGGCGGGGCGCAGGTACCACCAGGCCGCTCCCGCGACGACCACGGCGGCCGCGGCGGTGAGCAGGACCTTGGTGCGCGTCCGTCGTCCGCGCTGGGCGTCGATCCGCCGCACGACCAGGTCCTCCAGGTGTGCGGGCGCCGTGACGTCGTCGGCGTTCGCGCCGGACAGCGCACGTGCCACGGGGGCCAGTTCCGCGACGGTGGCCCGGCATTCCGCGCAGTCGTCGAGGTGGTCCAGCACCGCCGCGAGCTCGGGCCCCTCGAGGTGGTTCAGGACGTAGGCGCCGAGCAGCTCGGTCCGCCGCCGGTGCACGAAGTCGGTCACCACCGCACCCCCATCTCCTCCATCGCGAGCCGCAGCGCCTTCAACCCGAAGAAGACCCGGCTGCGCAGCGTCACCTGAGAGACGCCCACCTCGGCGGCGACGTCCCGGTAGGACCTTCCGCGCAGGTAAGTCTCCACCAGGGCCACGCGGTGGTTGTCGCTGATCTTCAGCAGCGCCTCCTGCACGAGGCGCTGGTCGAGCACCGAGTCGGCGAAGTCGGAGATGGTGGCGGGCGGGGCGGCCGCCACCGCGTGCAGCCGCCGTTCGTGCCGGGCACGTGCCCTCGTCTCGTCGACGACGACGTTGCGGGCGATGGCGAACAGCCACACGCGCAGGCTCGCCAGCTCCGGGTCGAACCGTCCGGCGGACCGCCAGGCTCTCAGGAACACCTCCTGCACGGCCTCTTCCGCCGCCTGCCCGTCTCCGAGCTGCCGGAGCGCGAAGCGGTAGATCTCCTGGCCATGCGCGGCGTAGACGTCCCGGAGGTCCAGATCCGCCCGCTTGCCGATGATCGCCATGAGCTCCCCGTCGCCGCTCCCTGCAAGCCAGTTCGGCGCCGGGCTCCGGCCGGATGGGTCTGATTTGTTCGGTTCGCGCTTCAACGCGGGCCGTGGACGCGTCGTACACACCCGTGTTCCGCGTTCACAGCCCTTGGGAGAAACCATGCGCATCGCACGCACGACCGCCATCGCCGCGGCGGCAGCACTGTTCGCCGGCGTGCTCGGTGTGGCGCCCGCCTCGGCGTCCCGCGACGACCTCCGCGTCCACCTGCTCACCGGCGACGGCGTGCTCAGCACCCGGACGTGGTCGTCTCCGCTGTTCGCCCAGCACCGGGTCCGCGTCACCGGTCTGAAGGCCCACGACAAGCTGGCGGGCCTCGACGTGCGGCCCGCCACCGGCGTCCTCTACGCGATCGGACGCTCGGGCCAGCTCTACACCCTCGACGCCCGCACCGGCCGCGCCACCGCCGTCGGGTCCCCGGTCGCGCTCGACGGCACGGCGGTCGGGTTCGACTTCAACCCCACCGTGGACCGCATCCGCCTGGTCACCTCGACCGGCCAGAACCTGCGCCTGGTCCCCGACACGGGCGCGCTCGCCGGGACGGACGGCGCCCTCGCCTACGCGCCGGGCGACCGTGCGGCGGGCTCCACGCCCAAGGTGTCCGCGGCCGGGTACACGAACAGCGTCGCCGGCGCGACGTCCACCACGCTCTACGACCTCGACAGCGCCAAGGACTCGCTCGTCACCCAGGGCACGGCCGCCGGCGTCACCCCGGTCGTCTCGCCGAACACCGGCCAGCTCTTCACCGTCGGCAGGCTCGGGCTCGACGTCGACAAGGCCAACGGCTTCGACATCGCGACCGTCGACGGCCGTCACCACGCCCTCGCCGCCGTGCGTCCTGGCCTGTCGCTGCTGGGCGGCTCGGTGCTCGTGAAGATCAACCTGGAGACCGGCCGCGCGTCGGTCGTCGGGCTCGCGGGCGGCGAGGTCGTCGGCCTGGCGTTCGCCCGGTAGCCGGACGCGCCGACGTAGCCTGGGATCGGCACGACTCCCGTGCCGATCCCGGAGCAGGAGGAGCGAGTCGGTGGCCGAGCTGCCCACGGACGAGGAGCTCACCCGTGGTGCCCAGGCCGGTGACGTGGCCGCGCTGGGGGTGTTGCTGGCGCGGCACGAGGCGGGCATGCGGGCGGTGGCGCTGAGCGTCGCCGGGCACGGACCGGACGCCGAGGACGCGGTGCAGGACGCGATGCTCGTCGCGCTCAGCCGCATCGGGGACGTCCGCGACCCGGCCGCCGTCGGTGCCTGGCTGCGGATGATCGTGCGCAACGGGTGCCGCACGAGGGTGCGTTCGGCCGGTCTGTCGCGCCCCCTGACCGAGCCCGTCAGCGACGAGAGTCCGGAGCGGATCGTCGAACGGCACGCGATGAGGGACTGGCTCTGGCACGCGCTGGGCGAGCTCACCCCGGCGCTGCGCATGACCGTGCTGTTGCGGCACTTCAGCAGCGCGAACACCTACGAGCAGATCGCGACTCTCTGCGGCGTGCCCGTGGGCACGGTGCGCAGCCGTCTGAGCCAGGCCCGCGCCAAGCTCGGCGCGGCGCTCGACGCCACCGCGGCCACCGCGCACGACGACGCCGCCGCACTCGCCGCGGCCAGTCGTGCGGAGGGGCTCGAGACCCTCGACGCGATGCACCGGGGCCGGCTCGGCACGCTGATGGCCGAACGGTGGGCGCCCGGCGCCATGCTGTTCGACGGCCGCGACCCGGTGGGAGACCGCGAGTTCCTCGTGCGCGGCGCGGCCTGCGACCTGGAGGCCGGAGTCCGCCAGCGGTTCGCGGACACGGTCGTGGGCCCGGACATCACCATCTGGGAGATGGACATCCTCAACCCCGCCGACGACCCCGAGCACTGCCCGCCCGCCGTGACCTGGGTGATGACCCTGGACGACCGCCGGGTGAGCCAGCTGCGCCTGTTCCACCCCGCCGCCTCGGCGTAGTGGCGGCTGTCACACCTCGCGGATCGAACTTTCGCCCGCTCTCCCCGTCTTGCCGGTGTCATCCACACCGTTCGAATGGAGAGCACCGTGAACCCGTTGGCCGCAGGAACCCACACCACCGAGATCGGCGGGGTGGTCCAGCGCTACCACGTGCACGGCACCGGCCCGGTCTGCCTCACGCACCCCGGTGGACCGGGGGTGTTCTGGGAGTACCTGCGCACGCCCGCTCTGGAAAGCCGCCTCACGATGGTCTACGTGGAGCCGATCGGCACGGGCGGCTCGGGCCGTCTCGACTCGCACCCGCACGGCTACACCCGCGACCGCTACACCGAGGCGCTCCTCGGTCTGCTCGACCACCTCGGACTGGCGTCGGCGCACCTGCTCGGGCACTCCCACGGAGGGTTCGTCGTGCAGCACTTCGCCTTGAAGCACCCGGACCGCGTCACCGGCGTCGTCCTGTACGAGAGCGCGCCGCTGACCGGGCCGGAGCACGTCGCCGAGGCGATGGCCGCGGTGGAGGTCTTCGCCCGCGCGAACGCGGACAACCCCGAACTGCCGTCCGTGCTCGCCTCGTTGCAGGCGACCGGTGCCATCTCCAACGACCAGGAGATGGGGGAGGCCCTTCGCGGACTGCTGCCCGCCTACCTCGCCGACTACTGGGGCAGGGAGGCGGAGTTCGCACCGCTGCGCGCGGCGATCACCGGGTCGCACATCTCGAGCCTCGACGAGCACCTCGTTCCCGAGACCATCGACGACCGGGAGGCGCTGGGCGCTCTCGCGGTGCCCGCCCTGGTGATCGTCGGACGGCACGACGTCGTGTGCGGGGTCCGCTGGGCCGAGGAGCTCGACGAGCTGATCCCGGACTCGCGGCTCGTCGTCCTGGAGAACAGCGGGCACCTCGGTCACGTCGAGGAACCCGCCGCCTTCGCGGACGCGGTCCTGGACTTCGCCGGCAGGTGACCGGCCGGGCGCGGGGTGGACCACCCCGCGCCCGAGTCGTCAGACGGCGGGTGCGGTGAAGACGTGGTCACCGCCGGGCACGTGGAACGACGCCACCCCGGAGCCGTACCCGAGCGGGACGGCCCCGGCCGGAGCCGTCACCGCCGCCGCACTCGACGCCGGCACGCGCACGACGGCCGACGTCCCGGTGGGCACGACGAGGTGGAGCGTGAAGCGCCCTCCCGAGGTGTTCCACTCGCTGAGCGCCGGACCGTACGGCGTGCGGTGCGACGACTTCGCCGACGTGAGCCCACCGCCCGGTTTCGGCGCCACGAGCAACGACCGGAACCCGGGAGAGGCCGGGCTCAGCCCGCCCACGGTGCGGTAGAGGAAGTCGCCGGCCGACCCCATCGCGTAGTGGTTGAACGAGTTCATCCCCGGATCCTGGAACGACCCGTCCGGCCGGATGCCGTCCCACCGCTCCCACACCGTCGTCGCTCCCTTGCCCACCATGTAGCCCCAGCCGGGGTAGTCCGGCTGCGTCAGCACCTGGTAGGCGACGTCGGCCCGTCCGTGGTCGGCCAGCACCTGCAGCAGGTGCGACACCCCGACGAACCCGACCGTCAGGTGGTTGTTCGCGGCGCGCACCCTGGCGACGAGCCTGTCCACCACCGACTGCACCCGGTTCTGGGGGACCAGCCCGAACGCCAGCGCGAGGGCGTGTCCCGTCTGGGTGTTGCCGGAGACCGTGCCGTCCGCGGCCACGAGCCTCGCCGTGAACGCGGCCGAGACCTGGTCGGCGAGCGTGCCGTACGAGGCCGCCTCCGCCGTTCTGCCGATGGCCTGCGCCATCCGCGACACCAGGCGCGCCGACCACGCGAAGTACGCCGTCGAGATGACGTTCCTCGGCGTGTCGTCGTTCACGTTGAGCCAGTCGCCGAACCCGCCGCGGTCGCGGATGAGGTCGGCGTCCGCCGTGGACCGCAGGTGGTCGACCCACTTCGTCATGGCGGCGAAGTTGTCCTCGACCACGCGCAGGTCTCCGTAGCGCTGCCAGAGGGTGTAGGGCACGATCACGCCCGCGTCGCCCCAGGCCGCCGTGCCCGCGCCCATGTTGCTGACGTTGGGCGCGACGTCCGTGAACGCACCGTCGGAGCGTTGGGCGTCGACCATGTCGTCGGTGAACTTGTCGAGGAACGCGGACAGGTCCATGTTGTGCGTGGACGTCGGCGCGAACGACGCGATGTCGCCCGTCCAGCCCAGCCTCTCGTCGCGCTGCGGGCAGTCGGTCGGGACGTAGAGCATGTTCGAGCGTTGTCCCCACACGATGGCGTGCTGCAGCTTGTCGAGCATCGAGTCCGAGGTGTCGAACCCGCCGATCTCCTCGCCGTTCGTCCAGGCCGCCCGCCCGGTGATCGTGTCGAGCGTCGGCGTGCCGGGCAGGCCGGTCACCTCGACGTAGCGGTAGCCGTGGACCGTGAACCTCGGTTCGAACGTCTCGGCCTGGCCCGTGCCCGCGAGCACGACCTGGTCGGTGACCTGGGCCGCCCGCAGGTTCGTGGTGTAGAGCGTGCCGTCGGGGTTGAGGACCTCCGCGTGGCGCAGGGTGATCGTGGTGCCGGCGGGACCCTGCACCCGCAGGCGGTTCCAGCCGGAGAAGTTCTGGCCGAGGTCGAAGACCCACACACCCGGCCTGGGTTGCGTCAACGCCACCGGCCGCAGGTCCTGCTGGACCTTCGTGCCCGCGTCCACCTGCGCGACGAGGTTGGGCGACGCGCCCTGCCGCACCTGTGCGGGACGCCAGCCGCTGTCGTCGAACCCAGGCCCGTCCCAGCCCGGCACCACGAGCCGGGCGTCGAAGTGCTCACCGTGGTAGAGGTCGTCGGCGATGATCGGACTGGCCCGGTACTTCCAGGTCCCGTCCGTCGCAACGGTGTGCGTCGTACCGTCCACATAGGTCAGCAGCAGCTGGGCCGAGTACCACGGCTGCGTGCCGTAGAGCCGGTTGCCGCCGATGCCGAGACTGCCGGAGTACCAGCCGTTGCCGATCCACGCGCCGAGAGCGTTGTCGCCCTGGCGAATTCGGCTCGTGACGTCGTGCACCTTGTACTGCACGCGCTTGTTGTAGTCCGTCCACGCCGGAGCCAGCACGTCCTCGCCGACCTTGGCACCGTTGAGCTGCGTCTCGTGCAGACCGAGCGCGGTGGTGATCAACCGAGCGCTGCGCACGGGCTTGGTCACCGCGAAACCCTTGCGCACCAACGGAGCCGGCTGGGGAACGGTGACCTGGTCACCCCACGGCGCGCCGCCGATGCCGGCGATCGACCGGGCCTGGGGCCATCCGCTGTCGTCGAACCCCGGCTGTTCCCAGCCGTCCGGGGACTGGGTGGACGCCTTCCAGGTCCCGTCCGTCGGCACCACGACGTCACCGGCCGTCAGCTTGGCGACGAGTCCGGCGGGGGAGTCCGAGGTGTTGGCGCTCGCCACCGCGATGGTGTTGGTGCCCGCGCGCAGCCTGCCGGAGAGGTCGACCACGCCGGCCCGTTTCCAGGAGTCCGCGACCTGCGGGCTGGAGTAGATCTTCACGCCGTTGAGCCACACCGTCGCCGTGTCGTCCGCCGTGACGGCGAGCGCGCCCGTCGCCGGAACGGACGGCAGCGTGAACGTCTTGCGGAAGTACCGCGTCATCACCGGAACGCCGCTGGTGGGCGAGCCTTCCGGGAACCAGATCCACGAGGCGCCGTCCAGGCCCTGCCCGGCGGGACCGCCGATGAAGGCCCCGCGCCATTCCGAGCCGACGGTGTAGAGCCCGGTCTCGAACGACGAGACCGCGCTCCCGCCCGCCCGTCCCTGGGCGTCCCAGACGCGCACCCGCCAGTGGTACGCGGTCAGCGACCTCAGCGCCGAACCGCCGTACGCGACGTCGACGGACTGCTCGTCGTGCACCCGCCCGCTGTCCCAGACGTCACCGGTCCCGGCGTCGGCCAGCGCCCGAGTGCTCGCGACCAGCACCTGGTAGCTGCCTTGCCGCTGGCCGGGGGAGGTGAGGGTCCAGCCGAACCGGGGCCGCTTCGCGTCCACGCCGAGCGGGGCGACCCGCCGTTCCGTCGTCATCGAGGCGACGGACAACGGCGAGGCCTCGCCCGGATCGGCCACCGTCACCTGACTGCCCCACGGCTCGGCCCCGTACGCACCGAGGTCCGCGGCCCGAGGCCAGGCACCGTCGGCGAACGAGGGCTTCTCCCAGCCCTCCCCCGCGCTCCGGCCGGCCTTCCAGTTCCCGTCCGTGACGAGGTCGACGGCAGCACCACCCGTGACGATCCGCGCGCGGGCGACGAGCCCCGCCGGGCCGGCGGTGGTGTTGCGCACCGCGACCGCGAGGGTGTTCGTGCCGGTCACGAGAGCGGAACGCAGGTCGACGGAGATCGCACGCTGCCACGAGCTCGAGTAGCGGGCGGACGCGGCGAGCGGTTCGCCGTTGAGCCACACGTCCACCGTGTCGTCGCCGGTGACGAGCAGCCGCGCCTCGCCGACCTGCCCGGCCGGCTGGGTGAAGGTGCGGCGGAAGAAGCGGGTCTCGGCAGGGGCGGAGACCGCCGGGTCGCCCTCGGGGTACCAGATCCAGCGCGCCTCGGAGAGGTCGGCGGGAGCGGCCGCGGCGGGCACCGCGACCACCGTGGCCATGACCAAGAGTGCTGAAACTATTGCGCAGAGTAGTCTTGTGGGAGCGTGCAGCAGGGATCGACTTCGCATCGCGTTCTCCTGGCTGGTGGAGTTCTGACAACGCAGGCGGCCGATTGAAACGTTTCAATTTCACGCTTCACCGACCCTAGGGCTCGGCCGGTTACCTCGTCAATGCACGCCCGTCATCGGGGCGCAACCTCCACGCCGACGGCCGAAGGGATCAGCGCAGCGCCGCCACCAGCTTCGCCGCCGTCACCCGCACCGCCGGTGTGTCGTAGCGGTCGCACTCCGCCAGCGCCCGCACCCGGAACGAACGGGCCTCCGCCGCGTCCCCGGCGGCGTCGGCGAGGGCGGCCAGCCGGTCCAGGACCTCGACGCGCTGGTCGGACAGCCGCACCTCGCCCAGCGCCGCCAGCAGTTGCTCCCGCGCCTCGCCGAGGCGGCCCGCGTCCATCAGCACCAGGCCGCGGTGATGTTGCACGCGGGCGGTGCCGGCGGTGTTGGAGTGCCTGCGGAACAACGACTCCGCCTCGTCGAACAGGTCCAGGGCGGCGATCACCTGGCCCGCGGCGGCCAGGGTCGTGGCGAGCCGGATCAGCAGCATCGACAGCAGTTCGTCGTCGCCGTCCGCCTTGCGGTGCCGGTCGACGCTGCGTTGCTGCACCTCGGCGGCCCCGGGCAGGTCGCCCGCCGTGCGCAGCATGAGGCCCAGCAGGGACAGGGCAAGGTTCTCGCCGATGCGGTAGCCGGCCTGCTCGAACAGGACGACGGACCGGCGGCCCAGAGCGACCGCCGCCCGGGGCTCGCCCAGGCGGCGCCGGATCGCCGAGCCGTAGTAGCAGGTCCACGCCTCGGTGATCGTGTCGGCCGGGAGCGCGGCGGCTTCCTCATGTGCGGTCAGGGCTTCGTTGGGCCGCCCGCACAACGCGTAGAGCGCCCACGAGAGGTAGTTCAGCTGTTCGGCGGCGTCCCTTGCGTTGCCCAGGTGCCTTGCCGCGTCGGCGCCGGCCTGGAACACCTCGCGCCACAGTTCGCCAACGCCGTGCATGTCCGAGTACCAGTGCATCGCCTGCGCCAGGGCGAGAACGCGGTCGTCCTCGCCGGCGTCCACGGCCTCTTTCGCCGCGGTGCGCCAGTTCTCCAGCTCGAGGTCGAGCCAGCGGGAGGCGGAGTCCTTGTCGTGCACCGGGCCCGCTCCTTCGGCCGGGACGTCGTGGTCGAAGAAGCGGGCGGCCCTGGTGGCGGTGTCGAGGAGCCAGTGGCGCAGGCGGGTGCGCGCCTCCTCGACGGCGTCCGGGGTGTCGTCGAGCTCCAGGCGTTCGGCGGCGAAGACGTGCAGGAGGTCGTGGCGGGTGTAGCGGCCCGGCGTCTCGCTGATGCCGAGCAACGAGGCGTCGGCCAGCTCTTCCAGCGCCTCCTCGGCGTCGCCGGTCAGGGCGGAGGCCAGTGCCGCGCTCGCGTCAGGGCTCGGGACCAGCGCGAGTCTGCGGAACAGCGTCGCGGCGTTCGGACTGAGCTGGTGGTAGGAGATCTCGAACGCCGCGCGCACCTGCAGGTCGCCCGCGCGCAGCACGGAGAGGCGGCGTTCCTCGTCCTCCAGTTGCCCGGCGAGGTGGCTGATCGTCCACTGTGGTCTGCTCGTCAGCCGGTTGCCCGCTATCAGCAACGCCAGCGGCATTCCCCCGCAGAGCTCGGCGACGCGCTCGGCCGCTTCCGGTTCGGCCGCCAGGCGTTCGGGGCCGGTGACGGCGCGCAGCAACTCCACGGAACGGTGCAGGGGGAGCAGCTCCAGTGGGAGGCGGTGCCGGGCGTCGAGGCCGGTGAGGGTGCGGCGGCTGGTCAGGAGCACCAGGGTGCCGGGGCTGGAGGCGAGCAGCGGGCGGACCTGCGCCTCGTTCGCCGCGTTGTCGAGGACCAGCAACACCGTGCGGTCGCGCAGCTGGGAGCGGTAGAGCGACAGCAGGTCGTCCGGGTCGGCCGGGATCTGGCGTTCGTCCACCCCGAACGAGCGCAGCAGCCGGTGCGCCGCCTTGTCCGGCGTGAGGGGTTCCGGGTCGGTGCCGCGCAGGTCGAGGAACACGCAGCCGTCGGTGAACCTCGCGCCCAGCCGGTGGCCCGCGTCGACGGCCAGCGCGGTCTTGCCGGAGCCCGGGGCGCCGTGCACCACCGCGATCTGCAGCCGCGAGGACGACGAGGCGTCCTCGGCGAAGCCGTCCAGAAGTCCCTTCTCGGTCTCGCGGCCCGTCAGTTCGAGGAGCACCGGTGGCAACGAGCAGGACGTCGCGAACGGAGCCTCGGGGCGATCCTGGGCCGCGACCACCCGGCTGGCCCTGGCCAGCGCGGTGAACTCCGCCGCCTCCTCGTCGCGCAACCCGAGACCGCCGACCAGCAACTGGACGGTGCGGTACTGCGGGCTGAGCGTGCGGCCGCGTTCCATGTCGCTGATCGCGCGCGTGCTCAGACCGGTGCGGTCCGCCAGTTCTTCCTGTGTCAGCGGAACACGCGATCGGTAGAACCGGAGAAAGTCCCCGAACGCGGTCGTGCTCACTACGCGCCCCCTCTTCGTTCCCTGCGCATCATGCCTCCTGGTAGACGTCCGGCGCAGGGCGGAAGCTGCTTCGCGGAAGCACTTCTGCCGGTGGTTCTGCCGGTTGTTCAGCAAGGTGAACGAAGTTCGCCGTGAATAGCTTCGAAACGTGCCCCTTGCTTCTCCTCAGCGGCTCTCTGCTGCGCTCTGGCCGGCCGCCCTGGTGTGGCTGCTGATCACCTGGTCGGGTCACTACCCGATCGACCTCGACGTGTACCGGCTCGGCGGCCTCGCGTGGCGCGAGGGCCGTCCGCTGTACGCCGGGTTCACCGGCCCGCCGCTCGACCCCGAGCTGCCGTTCACGTACCCGCCGATCGCGGCGGTGTTGTTCAGCGGCCTGGGATTCGTGCCGGGAACGTGGCAGAACCTGCTGGTGGTCGCGTCCGGGTTCGCCGCGCTGACCGCGGTGTGCGTCGCGGTGGCGGCGAAGGTCCGGCCGAGTCTCAAGTGGACCGTCGGCTCGCTCGCGGCGATCGGCGCGCTGGCGCTGGACCCGGTGTGGACGACGTACGGCTACGGTCAGATCAACCTGTTCCTCATGGCACTGGTCGTGACGGACGTCCTGCTGGTGAAGGACAAGCGGTGGCGCGGTGTGCTGATCGGTGTCGCGGCGGCGATCAAGCTGACGCCCGCGATCTTCGTGCTGTACTTCGTCGTCAAGCGCGACTGGCGGGCCGCGATCACCTCGGTGGTGACGTTCGCGGGCCTGGTCGCGGCGGGATTCCTCGTCGCGCCAAAGGATTCGGCGCAGTACTGGCTGCACTCGCTGCTGAACCCCGACCGCATCGGCGACATGTCGTTGTCGACGAACCAGTCGATCCGCGGCCTGCTGCGCGGGTTCGGTCTCTCTCCCGGTGTCGAGACGGTGCTGTGGGCGGTGCTCGCCGCCGTCGTGGTCGCGGGCGCGGTAGTCGTCGCCCGGCGCACCCGCGACGACCTCGTTGCGCTGTTCGTCATCGCGGGTGCCGGACTGCTTGCCTCGCCCGTCTCCTGGCTGCACCACTGGGTGTGGTGCGTGCCGGTACTGGTGTTCCTCGCCCTGCGCGGCAACGCCTGGCCCGCCTTCGCGGCCGTGTTCCTGGTGTTCGTCACGCGGCTGCACGAGTTCGACACCTATGTGTGGCTGACCCTCATCGCGTTGGGGCTGCTGGCTTTCAGGCCGGTGACACGTCCGCCGGCTCGACCCCCTGCCCCCGCGGCGGCTGTCCACCGTGCCACCGCACGGTGACCGCGCGGCCGGTCAGAGCCGGTCGGCGCTCTCGTACAACCTCCGCACGGCGTCGGTGAGCTTCGCCCCGCTGAGGTCCGTCGTGACGAGGTCGCCGTTCATCGTGCCGCGGCTGGTGACCGAGAAGATCGTGCCCTTGCCCGTGGCAGGGTCGAAGTCGCGCAGCCACGGCCCGCCGCTGGAGCCACCGGCGAGATCGCAGTCCGTCTCCCAGGCCGACATCACCGAGTTGACCTCCAACGTCGCCGGGCGCGCGCACGACAGCAGCGCCTCGCCCCGTGCCAGCCGGGACACCGGATAGCCCAGCGCGGTGGCCTCGACCGGCGACGGCACCTCGTCGAACGACACGTCCTGCGACCCCGCCACGTCCTCGACGTGCCGGCCGTCCACCGGGTCGAGCGCGATCACCGCGTCGTCGTCCAGCCCGCTGGTCGGGCCGCTGTACGTGGCGGACCAGGCGAAGGCGCGCGCGGTGAACACCCCGTGCGGCCGTGCCCCGCGGTCGTAGCCGGGCACGAACACCACGTTGAGGATCTTGATCGGGTTGTCCCACCGGTCCAGTCCGCCGTTGACGCAGTGCCCGGCCGTCAGCACGACGTCCTTCGTCGCGCTCGGCACCACCGTGGCGGTGCAGGACTGGTCCTGGCCCAGTGAGTTCGACAGGAACAACCTGCCGACGCCCGGCGCGTTGCCCTCGTACGGCTGGGAGATCTGCTCGGCGGGCGGGAGGTCACCGTCGCCGACGGCCTTCATCCGCTCGGGCGTCCAGTGGGCCAGGGCGGCGGCGCGGTCCCGTTCGGGCACCTTCGTCACCACCTGGTCCGCGGAGGCCTCGGCCGGGGCCGCCACCAGGGCCGCGGCGAGGATCACGCCGGTCGTGCTCAGTGCTTTCCACCTCATGACCAGGGGACGTTCCACTGAGGACGACCGTTGCGCGGAGGCACCCCGCGTGCTCCGAAACCAGCTTTTGGGATGATGTTCGGCGTGCCCGTCAGGGCCGGTGGAGGGATTCCGTGTCCGAACAGCGTGTGCTGAGGTTCGCGCCCCTGGTGCTGTGCCTGTCGCTCGGCGTCTACGCCGCGACGGCGAACTGGGGGATGATCGACCTCAGGGTCTACTGGAGCCTCGCGCCCAACGTGCTGCGCGACCAGCTCTACTCGATCGACATGCCGTTCACGGCCGACTTCCCGCTGCCGTTCACCTACCCGCCGTTCGCCGCGGCGGTGTTCCTGCCGCTCTCCGCGCTGCCGTGGGTCGCCGCGCGGGTCGTCTGGCAGGTGCTGTCGCTGGTCTGCCTGTGGTGGCTCGTCCGCACGGCGCTGAAGCTGCTGGCCGCACGCGGGGAGCAGACGTACGACGGCACGTGGAAGCGCCGCGCCCTGCTGTGGACGGCCGTCGCGCTGTGGTTCGAGCCCGTCCGCAAGACCCTCGACTTCGGCCAGATCAACCTGGTGCTGATCGCCGGGACGTTCGCGGCGATGGTCGCCGTCCGGCAGGCGGTGGCGGGGCTCGGTGTCGGTGTGGCCGCCGGGATGAAGCTGACACCCGCGATCTCCGGCCTGTACTTCCTGGTCACGCGCAGGTGGAAGGCCGCGCTGTGGTCGGTCGCGGGCTTCGCGGTCACCGTGGGGCTGGGTTTCCTGGTGTCCGCCGGGGACTCGTGGCGCTACTGGTTCGAGCTGCTCGGCGCGGCGGACCGGGTCGGGCCGGTGGGCTCGGTGATCAACCAGTCGTTGCGCGGTGCTCTCTCGCGTTCGCTGGGCCACGACGTGGAGACGTCCTGGCCGTGGCTGCTCGCGGTCGTGGTGTCGGCCGTGCTGACCGGGTTCGCGCTCAGGGCCGCCGTGCGCGCGAACGACACGGTGGCCGCCGTGGTCACCGTGCAGCTGTTCGGGTTGCTCGTCTCGCCGATCTCGTGGAGCCACCACTGGTTGTGGGTGATCCCGCTGGTCCTGTGGCTGGTGTACGGACGCCGCAACGTTGCGCTGGCGGCGGTGTGGACGGTCGCGGTCTGCTCGGACGTCATCACGATCCTGATCGACCTGCAACCGTCCATCTGGGAGATCCCGAGGCCGTGGCCGCTCGCCGCGCTGGGCTGGGTCTACCCGGCACTCGCACTGGTCACGCTGGGCATGATCGCGTGGTCGTGCAGGTCGTCGAGGTCCCACTCCGGCAACGGGTCGGCGAACGTCCGCCACACCTCGGGCCCGGCCGCGAGCTCGGAGTCGGACAGCAGCGCGGGGTCCAAGCGCTGAGCCGGCTCCGTCACGTCGAGGTCGACCCCGATGAACACCAGCTCCTGGCGGGCGACGGGCTCGTCGAGCAGCTGGCCGGGTTCGATGACGAGGTTCGGCCCCGCCTGCGACCACACGGCCAGCACGTCCGGCCGGGACGCGATGTGGCAGAAACCCTTGCTGCGCAACACACCTTCCCAGTCGCTCAGCGCCTCGGCGAGCCGGGCGGGGTGGAACGGCCGTGACGCGCGGTAGGTGACCGACCTGATCCCGTACTCCTCGGTCTCCGGCGTGTGCCCGCCCGCGAGCTCGGCGGCCCAGCCCGGTGCCTGCGCGGCGGTGACCGGGTCGTAGAGACCGGTGTCGAACACGTCCGAGAGGTCGACGGCACCCCGGCGCGTGTGCAACAGCCGGGCGGACGGGTTGAGCCGCCGCAGCACGGCGTCGAGCCGCGGGAGGTCCTCTGCGAGGTCGGTCTTGTTCACGACCAGCACGTTCGCGAACTCCACCTGGTCGACGAGCAGGTCCGAGACGTCGCCCGCGGCCAGTTCGCGCAGGAAGCCCGAGGCGTCGACCAGCGTCACCATCGTGTCGAGCCGCGCGTGGTCGGAGAGGCTCGTGCCGTCGGGGAACGTCCACTCGAACGTCGCCGCCACCGGCATCGGCTCGGAGACGCCCGTCGACTCGACCAGGATCGTGTCGAACCGGCCCGAGCGCGCCAGCTCGCCGACGCTGTCCAGCAGGTCCTCGCGCAACGTGCAGCAGATGCAGCCGTTGGTCAGCTCGACGAGCCGTTCGGTGCTGCGGTCTACGAGCGCCGCGTCGATGTTGACCTCGCTCATGTCGTTCACGATCACCGCCACCCGGCGGCCCTCGCGGCCCGCGAGCACGTGGTTGAGCAGCGTTGTCTTGCCGGCGCCGAGGAAGCCGGACAGCACGGTCACGGGGGTGCGCATCAGAGTTCCATCTCCTCGTGCCAGTCGGCGAACGGGTCGGCGAAGTCGAGCTCGGTGATCAGGCCGAGCTCCTCGTCGGTGACGAGGGCCGACCGGAGTGCCGCGGTGATCCCGGCGGCGTCGGCGGACCGGGTGATCACGACGACCTCCTGGTCGCGGTCGCCCTCCCAGGGCCCCAGGTTGCCCACCCGCAGCCCGGCACCCGCGGACTCGAGCCACAGCGCGTCGTCGGGCTGGCTCGCCACCCACACCCGGCCGCGCACGCGCACCACGCCGTCGAGCAGCACGTCGATGCAGTCGTGCAGCCGCATCGGGTGGAACGGGCGGCGGTCGGTGAAGTGCACGACGGACACGCCGTGCGCCGGTTCCAGCGACGGGCGCCCGAACAGCAGCGACCCGAAACCGTCGTCGACCTCGCCGCGCCGGGAGGTGGCGGGGATCGCACCGAGCAACGCGACGACGTCGAGGTCGTGCAGGAGCCGGCGCGGCGCGTGCGGGGTGAGGCGGTCGAGCACGGCGGTCAGCACCGGGTCGGCGGGACCGGTCAGCACCAGGGCGTCCGCGAACTCCGCCTGGCCGACGACGACCTGCGCGACGGTCCGCTCGTCGCCCTCGGCCGCGCGCATGCCCCGGTCCGCGAGCGAGTCGGCGCCGGTCGCGTCGTCGAGCCAGGTCGCGGTGTCGATCACCGTGACCACCGCCTCGACCTCCACCTCGGTCTCGCTCAGCGCGAAGCAGACGGCCTCGGGTTCGAGCATCGGGTCGAGCTGCACGATCACGCGCCCGTCGATCCCCTCGAGCAACGGGATCAGGTCCAGCCGCAACGTGCACGAGACGCACCCGTGCGCGAGCTCGAGGACGGTGAGCCGGCCGTCCGCCCAGCGCCGCACCACCCCGTCCGCGAGGCCGCTCAGGTCGTGCCTGACCAGCGACGACTCCGGTGACGCGCGCCAGAGCTCGTCTGCGACGTCGTGGTGGGTGAACCCGGCTACCAATACGACCCGTGCTGCCATGGCCCGCAGCCTACATGACAACGATTATCGTTTCTGAACGGACGTGCCGACGCCGACGTGACATGATCGATCCATGCAGGTCGAGTTCTGGGCTGACGTCATCTGTCCGTGGTGCTACATCGGCAAGGCGCGCTTCGACAAGGCGCTCGCGGGCTTCGAGCACCGCGCCGAGGTGACGGTCGTGCACCGCGCGTTCGAGCTGGATCCGTCCAAGGCCGGCGTCGAGTCCGTGCAGGACATGCTCGCCGCCAAGTTCGGCCCGCGCGCCGCCGAGATGGAGGAGTCCGTCGCGCAGCTCGCGCGCGACGAGGGCCTCGGCTACCGGCTGGACCGCGAGGTCGGCAACACGTTCGACGTGCACCGCCTGCTGCACCTGGCGGGGGAGAAGGGTGTCCAGCCGCAGGTCCTCGACGCCGTGCTGACCGCCAACTTCGCGCACGCGCGGTCGCTGTTCACGCCCGAGTCGCTGTCCGGGATCGCGGTCGAGGCCGGTCTGGACGCCGCCGACGTGAAGACGGTGCTCGAAGACCCCTCCGCCTACGCCGACGAGGTGCGCGCCGACGAGCAGCGCGCCCGTGAGCTCGGTGTCTCCGGCGTGCCGTTCGTGGCCCTCGCCGGACGTCTTGCCGTCGCCGGTGCGCAGCCGGTAGAGCTGTTCGAGCAGGCGCTGACGCAGGCTTGGGAGGCGTGAGATGGACGAGGTGCTTTTGAAGGTCGAGTCGGAGAAGACCTCCGGCGTCGTCGTGCTGCGGGCCGAGGGCGAGGTCGACTCGTACACCGCGGAACTGTTGCGCGACAAGCTCTCCGAGGCGTTCGCCGAGGGAGTCCCCGTCGTGCTGGACCTCAGCGGCGTCGAGTTCTTCGCGTCCGTGGGCCTCTCCGTGCTCGTGGAGTACCACCAGCGCGGCGAGGAGCGCGGCACCGCGTTGAGGCTGGTGTCGCCGCGGGGCAGCGTGCTGCGCGCGCTGAAGGCCACCCTGCTGAACGAGACCCTGGACCTCTACCTCGACCTGGACGCGGCGCTCCGTGCCTGACCTGCCGTCCCGCCCGCTGCCGGACGGGATCGTGCTGGCCCGCACGACGGTCGTAGTGGCGATCGCGGCGGGCTTGGCCAGCGGCCTCGCCGTCACACTGGCGGGCCAGGGCGAGTTCGGCCTCCTGGTCGGCTGGGACGTCGCGACGCTCGTGTACCTGGTCCGGGCGTGGATGGTCGTCTGGCCGATGGACGCGGAGGAGACCGCGCAGCACGCCGTTCGCAACGACCCCACCCGCCGCGTCACCGAGGTTGTGCTGCTCGTGGCGGCGTTGGCGAGCCTTGTGTCCGTAGGCTTCGTGCTGGCCCGTGCGGCTCACACGAGCGGTGGTTCCGAACTGCTGCGCGTCGGCCTCGGCGTGCTGTCCGTGGTGCTCTCGTGGATGGTCGTGCACACGATCTTCACCCTGCGCTATGCCCGCCTCTACTACTACGGCGCGGACGGCGGCATCGACTTCAACCAGCCCGAACCGCCGGACTACGGCGACTTCGCGTACGTCGCGTTCAGCATCGGCATGACGTTCCAGGTGTCCGACACGAGCCTGTCCGGTCGCGAGATGCGCCGCACGGCCCTGAAGCACGCCCTGCTGTCGTACCTGTTCGGCACCGGCGTGCTGGCGATGACGATCAACCTGGTCGCGAGCATCTCCAGCCAGTGATCAGAGCGTGCTCTGACCAACCGCGCCGCCACGTCCCGGGATTCCTGGTGCGAACAGGCGCGGGTGCGTGGTGTCCGCGCTCGGCGTCGGGTTCCTGCCCGGCGCCGTGCTGGGCCGCCCGCTGGCCGGCCGGGTGTGGCCACGCCACCTGCTCGCGGCGAGCCAGTTCGTGACCACCGTGGCGTTCCTCGTCCTCTTCGGCTCGATGTCGCGTTGCCCGCCGAGGCGCTGACGACGCTGGCCGGTGCCGTGGCCGGTCCGCTGCTCGCGCAAACGTTGGCGTTGTCCGCCGCCGTCGTGGTCGCCAGCGTCGTCACCGCCGCCGGTGCGCTCGCGGGGTTCGCGCTGCGGTGGGACGGCTCCGCCGCCCTTGCATAGCAGGCCGAACGCCGTGTCCACTTTCGACCCCGGCCTCTGTCCAGTCCACTTAGGACAATCGTTGCCACGTGGAATGGAATGCCGAGGTTCACGCGGATGGAGCAACGTCGTCCTCGTAACGGCTCGCCCCCTGCCGACGCTATAGCGGTCATGCGGCGACCGACGGGACGAGATCGAGGGCATGGACAGGGCTAAGAGGGCTTCTCGCACGGTCGTGGCGTTGTGGACGGCGGTAGTGCTGGTGGCGGGCACCGTGATCGTGGTGCTGTCGACCGGGACCTCACAGCCCGCCCTCGCGTTCCAGCAGGTCGGGCACTGGGTCTACAACGCGGCGCAGAAGGCGTTGCTGCACGTCGACGGTGGCACGAAGCAGGTCGACGCCAAGATCGACGGGGTCGACGCCGATCCCGGATCGCAGGCGGTGCAAGGGGATCGCGACGTCTACCTCGTGGCCGGGCGCAAGGTCGTCGTGTTCGGCAAGTCCAAGCTCACCGTGGACGACTCCGTCGCCGTCGACATCGGGGACGAGCCGGTCGGCATCGAGGTCGTCGGCGGCCCGTACCTCGTGTACCAGCGCGCCGGCACGATCGTGCGGTTCGGCAAGGGCATGACGAAGGTCGCCGTCGGCGGCGAGGTGACGCATCCCGTCGCCACGCCCGAGGGCACGGTCTGGGTGAACCGCCCGGACAACCGCGCGTTGTGCCGTCTGCAGCGGGACCAGTCCGACGTGAAGTGCCCCGCGTCCGTCCCGGATGGACACTCCGGCGCGTTGTCGGTCGTCGGTGACGACGCGGTCTTCGTCGACGTCGTGTCCGGTGCCGCGCACGTCCTGTCGGAGTCGGGACTGGGCAAGGCCGTCCAGCTCGGCGTCACGCTGCCCGAACGCGCCCAGGTCGCCGACCACGGTGTCGCGGGCCGGCTCCCGGTGCTGGACCAGGACCGGGACGTGCTGCTGCTGACCGACGTCAGCGGCGTGCGGGCCGGGCGCACCGCGTCGCCCGCCGTGCCGATCGCGCTCGAACCCGGTGACTACAGCAAACCGGTGTCCTCCAAGGAAGCCGTCAGCGTGCTCGACCACACGCGCAACCGTTTGCTCACCTTCGGAGCGGACGGCCGCCCCCGGTCGACCACGGAACTCGGGCAGGGGCGCTCGCGGATGACGCGCGGCGAGGACGGCCGCGTGTACGTCGACGACGTGGCCGGGGAACGGCTGCTCGTCGTCGACGTCGACGGCAAGGTCAGCCAGGTCGACGTGAACGCCAAGACCCCGCCCAAGGCGCAGACTGCCCCGGTCGTGCCGCCGCAGGCCCAGCTGCCGCCTCCTCCTCCGGCACCCAAGCCCGCCGACCCCGCGAAGCCCGCCGCTCCTCCGGGCGCGCCCGCCTCCGTGTCGGCGCAGCCGGGCAACTCCGAGGTGTCGCTGTCGTGGGCCGCCGCGCCCGCCAACGGAGGTGCCATCACCAGCTACCAGATCACCTGGAGAGCAACGGCGGGCAACGGGACGAGCGGTGCGAGGACCGTTGCCGGCAACGACCTGTCGGCACGGATCGACGGGCTGCGCAACGGTTCCACGTACGTCTTCACGGTCGGCGCCACCAACAGCGCGGGCAGCGGGCCGACCACCGACTCGTCACCGGTGAAACCGAGCTCGGAGATCCCGGGCGAGCCGTCGGACGTGGGCGCCGAGGCCGCGGCGGACGGCTCGGTGGCCGTGACGTGGCAGGCCGCGGACGGCCAGGGCCACGACGTCGCCTCGTACTCCGTCACGGCGGCGGGAGCGGACGGCAGCACCTCGCCCGCGCAGCCGAGCACCGGCACGAGCGCGACCGTCGCCGCCGGAGTGCTGCAGGTGGGCCAGCGGTACACGTTCAAGGTGACCGCGACGAACGACCTGGGCCTCACCGGCAAGGAGTCGCCCGAGAGCAACGGTGTCACGCCCTACCAGCCCGCCACGGCGCCGGGAGCGTTCACCGCGACCCCGGGCGACGGCACGCTGGCGCTGGCGTGGACCGAACCCGACCTCGGCGGCGGCGACCTCGTCGGCTACGTCGTGGCGGGCAACGGACTGCCGAGCCGGACGGTCACGACGACGTCCACGACCTACACCGGCCTGGCCAACGGCACCGCACACACCATCACCGTGCACGCGCTGACACGGGAGATGGGCAAGACTTCAGGACCGCAGGCGACGGGTGCCAGTGCCACGGCCACCGCGACGCCCGGCACCTCGCCGCTGGTGCACCTGACGGGTGCCGGATCGTCGGGCGACCGGCAGATCAACGTCAACGTCAACGTCGACGCCCGCGGCAGCGGTGCGGTCACGTGCCACGTCGTGTTCAACGGCGCCACGCGGTGGACCGGCGGATGTGGTGGCGCACAAGCGATCACGGTCGGCGGCCTCGCCTACGCGACGACCTACGACATCTACGTCGAGGGCAGCAACTCCTACGGTCGTGGGCCGGCGAGCGGACACGCGTCCGTGCGCACCAACGACCCGCCCCCACCACCACGGGAAGTCACGCTGTCCAAGGGCGGCGCGACTGTCCAGTCGAACTGCAAAGCACCTTGCAACTTCCTGCAGGTCGAAGTGCGCAACTTCGCTCCCAACAGGACTTTCACGGTGAACTGCGACTCGCCACCAGGCGCCAGCTACTACAACTACACGTTGACCACCAACGGGGCTGGAAGCGCGAGCAGCGCAGTTTGCTACTACGGCATGAAACAGCAGGTCGCGGTCAGGGTTGACGGTGTCCCGTCGAACGTCGTCGCCTGGTAAGCAGAGTCTGAAAAGGACGGTCACGTCATGGACGCCGCCATCAACCCGGCTGTCGTGTACAACCGGATCGCCGCCAACGTGCAGCGGGTCATCCAGGGCAAGCCCGACGTGGTGCGGCTCGTGCTCACGGCGTTGCTGGCCGAGGGCCACGTGCTGATCGAGGACAAACCGGGCCTCGGCAAGACCACGCTGGCGCACTGCGTCGCGCGCAGCGTGCACGGCAGCTGGAGCCGCATCCAGTTCACGCCGGACCTGCTGCCCTCCGACATCACCGGCACCTCGATGTACCACCAGGGTGAGGGCGAGTTCCGCTTCCACCCCGGTCCGGTGTTCGCGAACATCGTGCTCGCCGACGAGATCAACCGCGCGACCCCGAAGACCCAGTCGGCGCTGCTCGAGGTCATGGCCGAGCGCCAGGTGACCAACGACCGGCAGCGCTACCAGCTGGAGCGGCCGTTCATGGTGGTGGGCACGCAGAACCCGATCGAGCTGGCCGGCACCTACCGCCTGCCGGAAGCGCAGCTCGACCGGTTCCTGATGCGCGTGTCGATGGGGTACCCGCAGCCGCATGCCGAGGTGCAGGTGCTGCTGGCCGACAGCGAGCAGATGACGCCGGACCGCCTGCCGTCCGTCGTGGAGCTGCGCGACCTGGCCATGGCGATCGAGGGCGTGCGGCGGGTGCACGCGGACTCCGACGTGTGCGCGTACATCGTGCAGCTCGCGACGGCGACGCGGGAGCACGCCGACGTCCTGCACGGTGTCAGCCCGCGAGGCAGCGTCGCGCTTCTCCGCGCGGCACGGGCGTGGGCGTCCATCGAGAACAGGGACTTCGTGGTCGTCGACGACGTGAAGCAGGTCGCGCACGCCGTGTTCGAGCACCGGCTCATCCTCACCCCGGAGGCGGAGCTGGCCCGCCGGACCGCCGCCGACGTGGTCCGGTCGGTGCTGGCGATGATCAGCCCGGTCGGAAGCCGCCGATGAGACTCACCGCCCGGGGTGTCGGCCTCGGCCTGTCCTCGGTGGTGCTGGGCGTCCTCGGAGTCCACTTCGGACACACGCTGGTGCTGCTGCTCGGTGTCGCCGGAGCGGCCGCGGTTCTCGCGTCTCTCGTGGTGACGAGCGGCAAGGTCGACGTCGAACCCGAACGCGACATCCACCCCGCGTGGGTGGAGGCGGGACAGGCCGCGGTGGCCCAGATCATCGTGCGCAACGCGTCCTCACGGCGATCGCCCGCCGTGGTGGCCCGGGACCGGCGTGACGGTGGCGAGGAGCTGGTCCCGGTGCCGAGGCTCGCGCCGGGCAGGTCGTCCCGGCACACCTACTCCCTGCCGACGCACAAGCGCGGCAAGCTGGTCGTCGGTCCTGTCGCGTTCGAGCGCGAGGACGCCTTCGGGCTGGCGCGCAACAGGGTGCTGAAGGGCGAGACGTCGGTCCTGCACGTGCATCCGCGGCTGCACGCGGCCGGAAGCGTCGCGGCGGGCGTGCGCAGGCACAGCCACGAGGGACTGGTCGAGCTGACGTCCCAGCGCGGCGCGGCCGAGCTGCGCTCGCTGCGGGAGTACGTGACCGGCGACGAACCGCGGCACGTGCACTGGAAGGCGTCCGCGCGCACCGGCAAGCTCATGGTGCGGGACATGGTCGACCCGGACGAGGTGCGCTGCACGGTCGTGCTGGACGACCGCGCCGAGGTGTTCGATCCCGCGCTGTTCGAGGCCGCCGTGGAGGTCGTGGCGTCGCTGGCCCACGCGTCCGCGTCCGACGGCCTGCACACCACGGTCCGGATGGCGACCGGCACGGGGGTCGACACCACCGGCGGCGCGGCGGGCAGCCGGCGGATCCTCGAGGTGCTGAGCGAGGTCGGGCAGTCCGCGGAGGGCTTCCGGCTCGACGGGCTCGGCGGCGGGTCCGCGGGCCACCTGGTGTTCGTGACGCACCGCGCGACGCCGGACGTGATCGCGTCGCTGACGCGCTGGGGTGCGACCACGACCGTGATCGACCTGGCCGGTGATCCGGCGGCCGAGAACCACGCCGGGGTGCGGAGGATCGTCGCGGCGGACGCGGCCTCGGCCGTGGCGCTGTGGAACCGGGGAGGCCGGGGATGAGAACGCGTGTCGGCGCTTGGGGTGTCGTGGCGGCGGCGTTGGTCGCGGGCCTGCTGTTCGCCCCCGTCTTCAGTCTCGGCGCGCTGATCCTGCCGCTGGCCGGCGTGGCGGTCGTCGCCGTGCTCGCCGATGAACTCGCGACGCGCAAGCCCTCGCTCGCGGCCTGGCGCCCGGCGATCGTGCTCGTGGCCGGACTGGTCGTGGTGTTCGAGCTCGTCGTCGCGCGCGGCGTGCCCGGTCTCGGGGACCTCGCGGTGTTCGGCGACGGAGTGCTCAACGGGTGGCGTGCCGCGCTGGAGAGCACGTGGCCGGCGCGGCCGGAACCCCGGCTGGTCCTGTTCGTGCCGGTGCTCGTGCTGCTGGCCTGCGTGCTGGGGCTGGAACTGCTGCGCCGCACCGGTCCGTTGCTCGCGCTCCTGCCGAGCGTCACCGTGCTGGTGCTGGCTCAGGCCTTCGTGGCGATGCGCGGTGCGGACGCCGTCGCGTGGGCGCTGGCGTACGGGGCGGTCGCCGGGCTGGTGCTCGGTTCGGCCGTGCTGTCGCGGACGACCCTGCGGGCGACAGCGGCTGCCGCGACGGCGGTCGCACTGGTCGCCGCGGGCGTGCTGATGCCCGCGCTGGGCACGCCGATTTCGTTGCACGACGACCGGAAGCCGCCGGAGCTGCCCGCCGCACTGGTCAGCCCGCTCGACGAGATGGGCGGCCGGCTCGCCGACCCGGAGCAGGCCGTGTTCCGGGTCCGGAGCCAGGCCGAGGTCGACCGGTGGACGCTCGCCGTCTTCGACCGCTTCGACGGCGTGACCTGGTACCGCGACGGCGGGTTCCGCGCACTGGGCGCCGAGCTTCCCGCCGACCCCGCGGTCACCGTGCCGACCCGCCTGTCGCAGGCCACGATCATCCGCGACGCCGCCGCACCGCTGTGGCTGCCGACCCAGTCGCGGACCGCGGCCGTGCACGGCCTGGACCCGGCGGTGGACCCCGAGACCGGTGTTCTGATCACCGCCGCCGCGACCGGCACCTACGAACTCCTCTGGCGCGCACCGCAGACCCGGCGGGAGGACTACTCGTCGTACTCGCTGGGAGCACGGGCCGGTGGCCTGAACGACGTCCCGGAGGGACTCGACGCGCTGGTGAAGGACGCGGTGGGCGACACCGGGCCGTCGTTCGCGAGCGCTCTCGCGATGGAGAAGTGGTTCCAGGACAACTACAAGGTCGCGGAAGGCGACGACCTGCCGACCGGCAGGGCGTACCCGCAGCTGCTGCACTTCCTCACCGCCAGCAAGCGCGGCACGACCGAGCAGTTCGCGTCGGCGTACGTCGTTCTCGCGCGGCTGCACGGGATCCCCGCCCGGCTCGCGGTCGGGTTCCGCGATCGTGGTGCGGAAGCGCTCGACGGGGACGGCAACCGAGTGGTGCGCAACAAGGACGCCTTCGCGTGGCCCGAGATCGCGGTCGCGGGCGTCGGCTGGGTCCCGCTCGACCCCAGCGGCACGGTGGCGGCGGTCAAGCAGGACACCGCCCGGCCGAAACCCCCGGAACAGCAGAAGATCCCCGACGCCAGCGACACGATCGAGCAGGACCAGGTCCAGCCGACGACGCCTCAGCTCCCCACGCCTCCGGTTCAGGAGCCGATGAACTGGGTGCTGCTCATCGCGTTCGTGCTGGGTGTGCTCGTGGTCCTCGCCGCTCTCGCCGTACCCCTGACGAAGGTGCTCCGGCGACGCGGCCGTCGCCGGGGAGATCCGCGCAAGGCGGTCGTCGGCGCGGCGCAGGAGGTGCACGACGTGTTGCGGGAACACGGTTTGCCCGTCACCACGGGAATGACGATGCGCGAGATCGCCCGCGAGACGGCGGACGTCCTCGATCCCCGGGTGGGCCACGAGCTCGGCGAACTGGGCGGGGTGGTCGACCACGCGCTCTGGTCCGGCCGCCCACCGGACGCCCGGCACGTCGAACGTGCCTGGCAGGTGGTGGGTTCCGTGCGCAAGGGCGTGCGGGTGCTGCCGCGGAAGGTCCGTCTTCGCGCCGCCGTCGCGCCGGCGCGGAGGAGATGATCCTCAGTTCCGGCAACGGGCGCCGCGGACGCCGATCGGGTCGCTCTCCACGGTCTGCTGTCCGTCGGTGCCCTGGACCGAGAAGCAGTACTTCGCCTGCGGGTCGATCTCGGCCGTGTAGCTCGTGTCCCGGGCGACGAGCGTGGTCTTCGGTTCGGGCTCGCCCTCCTCGGCCACCACCACGGCATAGTCCAGGCCCGCTGGTCCGGTCCACTGCAGACGGACGGAGCCGCCCTCGTCGACGGGCTGCGCCAAGGTGATCGTGAAGCCCGCGGGTGCGCTGGACGAAGGCTGGGCCGGCGGTGCGGCGGCGTTGTCCTCGGGCCACAGCAGAAGTGCGGCCGCGCCGAGCACCAGGACGCCGAGCACGCTCGCGGCGATGACGACTCCCTTGCCGCGCTGGGGAGGTTCCACGGGATCCGCGGAACCGGGACGGACCCCCGTCACGCCCGGAGCGAACGTCCCGGCGGTACCGCCGTGGTCGGTGAAGGGGCGCACACCGGTCTCCTGCGCCACCCGTGGCGCCGGGGTGACCTCGACCGCGAACTCGGCCAGCCGGAGCGAGGCCGTGCCCGCGTCCGGACGCCGGCGTGCGGGCTCGGGGGTCATCATCTCGCCGATCAGGGCGACGAGTCGTTGCGGCACAGCGGGATCGTGGACCTGCGGCAGCACCCCGGACATCGCCCGGTGCCTCGCCACGATGTCGCTCTCGCCCTGGTGCAGGGGAAACGCGACCTGACCCGTGAGCGCGTAGAAGAGCGTGGAACCGAGGCCGTACACGTCGGAGAACGCGCTCGGCTCGTTCTTCCACAGCTCCGGTGCCGCGTGTTCCCAGTTCGCGAGCTGCTCGTCCTCCTGACCCGCCTGGGAATCGGCGCACAGCCCGAAGTCGGAGAGCAGCGGGCGTCCGTCCTGGAACAGGATGTTCCCCGGCGTCACGTCGAGGTGTACCAGGCCCGTGCCGTGCAGCTCCGCCAGCGTCGCGGCGATCAGGTGCCCGATCTCGGCGGCCTCGGCCGGAGGCAGCGGTCCGGAGCGGACCACCCTGTCGCGCAACGATCCCTGGCACAGCTCCATCACGAGGTACGGCTGCGCGGTGACCGGGACGAACCCGTGCGAGTACACCGTGACGACGTCCAGCTTCGACACCTTGCCGACGGACTTGCACTCCGCCTCGAACTGGGCGCGGGTGTGACGGTCGCGGGCGCTCGCGCGGAAGACCTTCACCGCGACGCGCCGGCCGAACTGCTGCTGGACTCCCTCGTACACCGTGGCGAAACCGCCGCTGCCCAGCACCCGCGTGAGCTGGATGTCCGGGATCTCGGGAAAGTTCTCCGGTTGTGACACGCGAGGAGCGTAGCGCCAGGAACCCTTGTGGCGATATGCCTTGCGACGACCGGAGGTGGTGGATGCGGGTCCGCATGACCGTTCAGGAGAACGGCTTCCCCGCGCGGGACGTGGTGCTCGAATGCGGCTCCGGCGACCTGGTGGGGGACGTGCTCCACCTCCTGCGCGCGGAGGTGCGTGGTGGCGGTGTGCCGTTGGTCGACGGCCTCCCGCTCGATCCCGCCCAGCGGGTTTCCACGTCACCGCTCAAGAACGGCGCGGTCGTCACGACGGAACCGTCACCCGTGCGCCGTCCCGCCGCGTCCGGTGCGGTGCTGCGCGTGGTCTCCGGCGCGGACACCGATCTCGCGGTCCCGCTGAGACCCGGCGTCCCCGTCAGGATCGGGCGAGGGTCCGAAGTGGACGCCGACCTCGCCGACCGCGACGTCTCCCGTCTGCACTGCGAGGTGCGGTGGGACGGCCAGACCGCGCGGGTCGCGGACCTGGGCTCCCGCAACCACACCTTCGTCGCGGGCCGGAAGGTCACCGCGGAACAGGTGATCGGCCCCGACGAGTACCTGCAGGCCGGCGGCACCCGGATGGTGGTGGACCGGACGGGCTTCCGTCCCGCCGAGGTCGAGGACGACGGGGAGGGCGGCCTGCGGGTGGGCCGCGCGCCGAGGGTACGGCCCAGACCGTGGACCGGCGCCCAGGTCGACTTCCCGCACGAGCCGGAACCGTTGCAGGAGAACGAGTTCCCGATCCTCGTGCCGTTGCTGGGCACCGCGGCGCTCGCCATCGGCGCGCTGGTCATCTCCCGCCACCTCGGGTACGTGGTGATCTCGATCGCCGTCGGGCTGATCGGCACGTTCGGAATGCGCTGGTGGTACAAGAGATCCCACCGCAGGCAGACGGCCGCCCGGCTCGCCGCCCACGAGAACAAGGTGCGGGCACGCAGGACCGAACTGCAGGCCGCGGCCGACGAGGAGAGCGCGCACCTGCACGCCTCGTTGCCGTCCACAGCGAGCCTGATCGCCGTGGGCACGGACCGGGACCACCGGCTCTGGCAACGGCAACGCCTCGACGACGACTGGCTGCACCTGCGGATCGGCACGACGAACCGGAAGACGTCCGTGCGGCTGCGCGACGAGCCCGCCGGGTGCGAGATCCCGATGCTGGTCGGTGCGCCCGTGGGCCTGTCGCTCGCCGAACACCCGGCGTGGGGCCTCTCCGGTGCACCGCACCAGACCCTCCCCGTGCTCACCGCCCTGCTCGTCCAGGCGTCCGTCCTGCACGGCCCGGACGAGCTGCGGATCTCCGTGATCGCGCCCGGAGCCGAGGATCTCGGATGGGCGCGCTGGCTGCCGCACGTGCAGGCCGACTCCGGTGAGCTGCGGGCCGCGTGGCGTGCCGAGCAGGTGGAGCCGCTCGTGCAGGCGCTGCTCGACCTGGTCGGGGACCGCGAGGCCACCGTCGCGCCGCAGCAGGTGGTCGTGCTGGTGGGCGCGTCGGACCTGGTGCGCGTTCCCGGTGTCGCCGACCTGCTGGACCGCGGACCGGAGGCGGGGCTGCGGTTCCTCTGCGTCGACAGCGCGGCGCACCAGCTGCCGTCGGTCTGCCGTGCCGTGCTCGATCTCGCCGGCGGTGTGCTGCGCCGGGACCGCGACGATCCACTGCCCTTCACGCCGGAACGGGTCTCCCGTGCCGATGCCGAACGGGTGGCGCGCAGTCTCGCGCCGCTGCGGGTGGTCGGACAGCGGGCCGGAGGTGGTCTTCCGGAGATCGTGCGGTCGCGGGACCTCATCGGCAAACCGGACGCGGAGGCCGTGCGCGCGGCGTGGCGGCTCAAGCCCGCGGAGACCGCGGTGTGCGTCGGTGTCGGCGGTTCCGGGAACTTCGTGCTGGACATCGTGCGGGACGGCCCGCACGCGGTCGTCGTCGGCACGACCCACGCGGGCAAGAGCGGGTTCCTCGTCACGCTGATCACCGGTCTCGCCGCGGCGAGCACCCCGGAACAGCTGAACTTCCTCTTCATCGACTACAAGGGCGGCGCGACCGTGCGGCGGTTGTCCCAGCTCCCGCACGTCGTCGGTGTGGCCGACAACCTCAGCGGTGACCCCACGCGGGTGCTGGCCGTGCTGCGGGCCGAGCTGGAACGCCGGCAGCGGCAGCTCCGGACGGCGAACGCGGAGAACATCGCGGAGTACCGGGCCAAGGCGTCGGTGAACCCCGCGCTGCCCCCGTTCCCGCGGCTCGTCGTGGTGGTCGACGAGCTCGCCGAGCTGAACGCACGTCTGGACAAGGCGGTCGACGAGCTCATCTCCGTCGCCCGCACCGGTGCGACGCTCGGCGTGCACCTCGTCCTCGCCACGCAGCTTCCGGGCGACGTCGCGGGCAGGATCACCGGCAACGTCGCCCTCCGCGTGTGCCTGCGCGTCGAGGAACGCGCGGAGAGCGTGGAGATCATCGGAAAGCCCCACGCGGCCGCGATCGGGCAGCACCAGCGCGGCCGGGCGTTCGTCCTGCGCTCCGGCGTGCTGCACGAGGTGCAGACCGCGTTCTCGTCGTCCCCGGTGGTCGAGTCGGAGGCGGCGACCAGGCTGCTGCACCCGCGGGAGTGGTGGCAGACCGGCGTTCCCCTGCACGACGGCGCCCCCACGAACGCGTCGCGCACCGACGTGGACGACCTCGTCGAGGCGATCAGGGAGGCGGCGGACGGGCTCACCCCTCCGTTCGAGACGTGGGTCAGCCCGTTGCCCGCGACGGTCGGTCTGGACGCGATCCCGTTGGCACGCCACCAGCTTCCGATCGGTGTGCAGGAGGTTCTCACCGAGCAGGCGCACCGGCCGTTGACGCTGCCGCTCGGCACCGGGCATCTCGCGATCGTCGGTGCCGCGCAGTCCGGTCGCACGAGCGCGCTGCGGGCGATGGCGGTGGGGCTGATGACCACCAGCGGCCCGGACGAGGTGCACCTGCACGTCATCGACTCGTACCGCGGCCTCGCGGGTGCGCTGACGTCGGCGCCGCACTGCGGTGTGGCCGTCGACGCCGACGAGACCTGGCGGGTCGACCGCCTGCTCACCCGGCTCGAGGCCGAGGTGGACGAGCGCATGTCGTTGCTCGCGAGCAGGGGAGTGTCGAGCGTCGCCGAACTGTGGACCGCCGGGGGTGACGCGCCGCCGCACCTGGTGCTGCTCGTCGACGGGCCGGAAGTGCTGATGGACGACTACGACCGCACCGACCGCGTGCTGCGGCTCCTGCGCCGGGGTGTTGCCGCGGGCCTGACCGCGTGCGTGGCGTTGCGCGAGTCGGAGGCCAAGCAGAAGCTGCTCGAACTGTGCCCGCACCGCCTGGTGCTCGCGCTGACCGACGACTCGCGCGGCAGCACGGTGGGCCTGCCCGCCAAGGTGAGGACCGTCGGCAACCCGGCGGGCCGCGGCGTGTGGGTCGAGGACCTCACCGAGGTGCAGGCGCCGCTGCTGACGGGCCCCTCGCAGCGCGACGCCGTGATCGCCGCCGCCGAGGCCGCCCGGACCCGGTGGCCGTCGGTGCGTCGTGCGCCGATCGCCGTGGACCGGTTGCCCGCCGACCTCTCGCTCGACCACCCCGTCATGTCCGCTGTGGACGGTCGTGGCCGTGCGGTGCTGGGCGTGGCGGGGGATCGGCTCGGCGCTGTCGCCGTCGACGTGCTGGGTGAGCACCGCACGCTGCTCGTCGCGGGACCGCGCAGATCGGGCCGCAGCACGGCGGTCTGCTCGATCGCGATCTCCCTTGCCAGATCAGGGATGCGCGTCGCTCTCGTGGGCGGGCGCAAGTCGGCCGCGTACGCGAACGCGGTGGCGCACGGCATCGACCTGGTCTCCGCCGGAGATCTTCCGTCCGATGTGGACGTCGTCGTGGTGGACGACGCCGACCTCGCGGCCGACGACGCCGCGGTGGCGAGTGCGCCGGTCCTGATCGGGGCGGTCGACGTCGAACGCGCCGGCATGGCCCCGTACGGCAACGAACTGATGAAGAGACTGGTGGCCGCACGAGCAGGCGTACTGCTGTCGCCGCCCGGCGGCACGACCGCGCTGGGCGTGAAGGTGCCGCGCCCAGCGGGTTTCTCGACCCCGCCGGGACGCGCCTACCTCGTGCAGGACGGTGACATGGTGCTGGGCCAGGTGCCCCGTTAGTCGAAGCGCAACGACTCCGCGATCGCGCCGAACACGTCCGAGAACAGGTCGGCGAGATCGCGGTTCGGCGTGAACAGCGACAACACGGCGAACCGGCTGCTGTCCGGCACGGGCACGAAGTAGCGGTGCATCAGCCCGCTGCCGGTCCACGCCGTGCCGCGGAGGTCGACCTCGCACGACGCCAGCACGCCTTCGCCTGCGGGCAGGCCGACCGTGCGGATGCTGATCTTCTCCGCCGACCGCGCGTACAGGTCGTGCCGCAGGTCCGTGATGCTGACCGGCGGTGAGATCGCGAGCGTGGCGTTGGCGGTGAGGAGCGACGTGGTGTCGTTCTCGCCGGTGAGGAAGTCCGCGTAGAACCCGGCGAGCACGAGCCCCGTCTCGTCGGCCAGCGCGCGCAACCCGGACGCGACCGGCGCCACGTGCTGCGCGATCCGTTGCGCGTCAACGCCTTCGCCCCACTGCTCCCGCGCCGTTCGGGTGAGCTCGGCGGTGACGTCGGGGTTGCGCGGGTCGATCTCCAGCCAGCCGCGCGGCATTCGGATGCTGACGGACCGCGTCACGGCGGAGGTCATGAGGGTTCCCTACTTGAACTTGTTGTGGATGATGATGTCGCGAGCGCCCAGCCAGCCGTCTTTCCAGCCGTCCTTGACGGAGTCGTCGAGCATCTCTTCGTCGTCGGACGGGCCGTCCCGGAGCTCGCTGATCTTCTCGGTGGCCTCGTGCACATCGATCACGATGTTCTGTGCGCCGATCCCGGCGGAGGTGGAGAGCTTCACCGCTTCGGCAGTGGTGACGGGCCCGGATGTCACGGAGAACATCCGCGTGATCGGAGCGCCGAGCCTGTCGAGGTCCGATGGTCCGCCGAGTTTGCCCGCTCCGAAGGAGATCGCCGCCGCACCCACCCCGAGCGCCGCGGCCGACACGGCTTCGGCGCCGCGTGCTCCAGTCCGGTACTGCTCGGCTCGACCAGCGAGGACGACGGCCTTGCCGGCGAGTCCGATGCCGCTCATCGCGGCACCGATACCCTTACCGGCGGCGTATCCGGCTGCGAAGCTCGCGGGACCACCGACCAGGCCGATGATCCCGCCACCGATGGCACAGACGATCGGCATCAGCGGCGCGACGGCGAGCAGCACGTCGCTGACCTTGTCCAACACGTTCAGGAACTGGTCGAACTCGGGGGAGCGGACCACCCCGTTCCACCACTCACCGACGTGGTCGCCGATGTTCTTGTTCTGGATCCCCGCGTCACTGGCGTCGTCGATCTCCGCGACAGCCCGCCGCCCGGCGTCCTCCCGCACCTCCCGAGCAGCCTCCGCGAGGCGGCGCGCGGCCTGCTGCCGCGCCTCGGCCCCCGCGATCTGCCCCGCCGCGACACCGGAACGGCTGCGGGCGGCGGCCTCGGCGGCACCAGCCCGCACCCGCTGGGTCTCGCTCTGCTCCGCCCGAGCCTGCTCCCGAGCCGCTCCGGCGGCGTCCCCGGTGGCCACGGCGAGCGTCTGGGCCGTGCGCGCGGCCGTCAAAGCGGCCAACGCGGCCTGGGCTGCCCGGCGGTGCTGGGCGCTCTCCTGGTCGGCGATCGCCTTGCGCGCCAACGCTCCCGTGCGTTCGGTCCCGGCGTCGCGTGCGTCCGTCTCGGCCTGGGCGGCGGTGCGTTGGGCGCTCTCCAGCTCGTCGGCGTAGCGCAGCAGCGCGGACTCGGCGAGGGTGAACGAGGTGCTGAGCTTGCGCAGATCGGGGACCAGGTCGGCGACGCTCCTGCCGAACACCTCGGCGGCGGCGCCGGTCCACTGGGCCGAGGAGAGGCCTCGGTTGATCGCGTCCAGGCGGTCGGAGGCCTCGGTCGCTCCCAGGCTCACGGTGCCCAGGCGGTGCGCCACCTGCTTCACGCCGGCGGGATCGCCCGGAACCGGGTTGTGCCCCAACGCTTCCCAGCTCACTGGGCGCCTCCGACCGACTGGCGGACCTCGTTCTCCACGAGGTCGTAGGTGGCGGCGGTGTCCCGCAGCGCGTCCAGGCAGCGGTCGAGGTTCTCGATGACGCGGGCACGTCCGTCACGCCAGTTCGCCGCGAACTCGTCGAGCGCGGCGCTCACGCGGTGATCACCGCTGACGTCGGCGGGAAGCTCGTGGTGGCCTCCGGTGCGCGCCTCGAGATCGTCCCTGAGAGAGGCGATCGTGGAGACGAGCTCCGAGATCGCGGCCGGGTCGAGGGTGAAGCCGGTGCCCGTCAAGCATGCCTCCCGAGGTGACAGTCGCAGCAGTCAGATCGGAGGCTCGCGCGCGGGCGTTACCGCGCGCGGAACTCATGCCAGGTCAGGCAGAATGGGAGGGGTGCCGGACAAGCTGACCGTCGACCTGCACCCGATCTTCCGCAGCGACCAGGACATCGCGCAGGCCATCCGCGCCGCGCTGTTCCGCGCGGCCGGGCAGAAGGTGCCGCTCGTCGAGATCATCACGGGCAAGGGGTCGGGCAAGCTCAGGAGCCGCGTGCTGGCGATGCTGAAGCAGCCGCACGTGAAGAAGCTCTACCGGCGCGTCGAGACGGCTCCGGGCAACGACGGGATGGTGCTCGTGCACCTGCGGTAGGGCTCAGCTCTGGCTGGTGCGCCGCATCACGCGGTCGAGGAGCTCGGCCTCCTCGCGGCTCTCCTCGTCCGAGGACGTGAGCGCGAGCAGGAAGATGATGACGACGCTGACGCCGGCCCCGCCGATGATCAGCGACGTGATCAGCTCCTGGGAGTTGCCGATGACGACCGACGCGCTGTGGTCGTGAGCCATGCTCATGGCGTACATGCCCGTGTAGTGCATGCCGGTGACGGCCACACCCATCACCAGCGCCGCGCCGATGACGGCCGCGAAGCCGCTCACCTTGCGGGTGAACCAGAGGGCGACGGTCGAGGCGACGACGGCGATCACGACGGAGAGCGCCACGATGCCGGGGTTGTAGGAGACGTCCGCGTTGATCACGATCGCGGCCATGCCGGTGTAGTGCATCGCGGCGACGCCGAGTCCGGTGACGAGACCGCCGGCGGCCAGCGGCCAGAAGCGCGTGTCCCCGTCGATGCCGTAGCGGCGCACCAGGAACAGACCGGCGGCGACCACCACGATGGCGACGACCATGCTCAGCAACGTGATGGGGATGTCGTAGGAGACGTTCGCACCCATCCACGTGCCGAGCATCGCGGTGAAGTGCATGCCCCAGATGCCGAGTCCACCGATGGACACCGCGGCCACGGCGATCCACCAGTTGCGCGTCGTCCTGGTCGCATGGCGGGCACGTTCGGCGGACAGGAGGCCCAGAACAGATCCCAGGCACGCCACCGCGTAAGCCGCGAGCGGCGTCATCGTCCCCATCTCCATGCCGAGATGAAAACATTTCGAATCTATTCAGCACAAGGCCGTTGTGGACAAAGGAAGATGACAACACGAAGCGCGATCGGACGGGCACACCGTGCGTCTGTCTACACAGGACTACTGTGCGTCTGCGTAGGACCGCAGTTTGAGCATCCGTTGTGCCCGTGGGAAATCACGCAGCTGCGCGGCGAGCAGGTCCAGCGTCGGTTGCATGACGCGGCTCGGCACGCCGCGCGCGTCGAGCACTTCGCCCGTCCACGAAAGGAACGTGTGGAACAACGCGTCATCGTCCACGTACAGAGCGGTGGCGAGGAACTCGACGATGTGCGCGAGATCCTCGGCGGCGTGCTGACGCTGTTCGTCGCTGTAGGACCGCATGGCGGGCACGCAGCCCTCCAGCTCCCGGTACACCGAGCGCACCAGGTCGCGTGCGCTGCGTGACACCAGCGTGTACTCCTGGTCGGCGAGGTGCGGCAGGTCGTCGATCGGCTGGTGCGGCGCCGCCGGTCGCGGCAGCGTCTGCGACATCAGCATGTCCGCGGCCGAGCGTGCGTCGGCGGCCCACGCGTTCGCGCCGAACCGCTTCGCGTGCGTGCCGTCCGTGCCGAACGCCGCCCCGCCCACCATCACCGGTACGCCGGTCGCCTGGCAGGCCGTCATCGTGGCGTGCGCGGCGGGCAGCCTCGTCGCGATCGAACTGGAGAGCGCGACCACGTCCGGCCCGGTGCGGTGCAGGTACGTGATCAGATGCGTCGCCGGCACCTGCGCGCCGAGGTAGTCGACGGCGAAACCGCGGGACGCCAGCACTTCCGCGAGCAGGCGGGCGGGCAGTGCGTGCCACTCACCGTCCACGCACGCCACCGTCACGCGGCCGTGCACGGGTTCCCGCCGGGGTCTTGTGATCGACAACGCGGTGACCGCGCGGTCGTTGATCGCGGTGATCGCGTGCTCCTGGGCCACGCTGATCCGGTTCGTCGCCCACTCGCGGCCGACCCGCTGCTGCACCGCGCCGATCACGTCGAGCAGCACGACCTCGTGGCCGAGGTCCTCGGCGGCGGCGAGCACCACGTCGGTCGCGCGGTGTTCGTTGCCGTCGAGGACTGCTTCCCACAGGTCGTCGACAGCCTTCACGAAGCCCTCCTGCGCGGCGCGGTGATCGCGAGCACCGCCATGTCGTCGTGTGCTCCCGTGCCGACCCATTGCGAGGCGAGCATGTGCACGTGTTCGACGAGCGCCTCGGCCGGCATGCCACCACAGCCCGTCAGCGCCCGGCGCAACCGGTCCTCGCCGAACTCCTCGTCGCCGAGAGGTCCGCCGCAGGCCTCGGTGATGCCGTCGGTGTAGAGCAGGCACGAGTCGCCCGGCGCCAGCACGACCTCGTCCGTCGCCGTCGTGATCTGGGGCAGGATGCCGACCAGCGTGCCCTTCGTGGCGGCCACCTCGACCGTGCCGTTCGCCCGCACGACCAGCGGGGGCAGGTGCCCGCCCGAGGTCAGCGTGACGTGCAGACCCTCGTCCACCGGGCGGACCGTGCCGACGACTGTGGTGATGAAGCGGGACTCGTCCGTCGTGAGAAGCGCCTGGTTGAGGGCGTGCAGCATCCTGTCGTGATCGGTGACGACCTGCAGGAGCGCGTGCACGGCCGTGCGGACCTTGCCGGTCTGCGTCGCCGCGTCGAGGCCCTTGCCGCAGACGTCGCCGAGCACGACGAACAGCTCGTCGTCCGGCAGTTCGTGCACGTCGTAGAAGTCGCCGCCGACCCGTTCGGACTCACCGGACGCGCGGTAGCGGCCGGCCAGCTCGACGTGGTCGTAGCGGCGCAGCCTCGGCGGCAGCAGGTCGCGCGTCAGCCTGTCGGTGATCGCGGCCTGCTGCGTGAACAGGCTCGCCGCCGAGATCGCCACGCCCGCACGGGACGCGAAGAGCCGCGCGAACGCCTCCTCGTCCTCGGTGAACCGCTCGCCCCGCCTCATCAAGATCAACGCTCCGGCGGGGACGCCGTGACCGGGCAGGGGGGTCACCACGATCGACGACACGTCCCGGGCCAGCCACTCCGGCGCCACGGCCGGGTCGATCCACTGCGACGGCACCGGCGGGAACCCGCGCAGCACCTCGCTGAGCCCCGCGACAGCTTGGACGTCGACGTCCCGCAGCTCGTACGTGGGCTCCTCACCCCGGCGGCAGCGCGTGACGGGGTGCCCGCCGACCGACGGCGGCGCGATGACCAGCGCCTCGTCCGCGAGGTGGGCGGCGGCCATCTCGGCCACGACGGTCATGCACCGCTCGGGGTTGAGCGACATCATCAGGGCGTTGGACATCTGCGTCAGCAACGCGGCGCGTTCGCGTTCGAGCAGCAGGTCCGTCTCGTCCAGCAGCCACCAGGTGACCGAGCCGTCCTCGTTGTCGGCCCGGTGCACGGCGTAGCTGCGTTCCGCGACGCTCACGGACTCGCCGTGCCGCCATCGCGGCGCGATCTGCTCGGGAAAGAGGGATTTGGCGGCGTCGTTCATGTCGTGCACCGCGCCGGCGGCGTCGACGACGAGCGCGGGGCACGGTGAACGCAACCAACTGGAAACCGCGACCACGTTCGGATTGTCTCATCCGAAGCGGATCAAGAACAACGTTTGAAACCCCGTAGAGCGGGTATGAGGTCCTCAGAGGACGATCACAGCGTCACCTTTCCGGTGATCCCGAGCACGGAGTTCCCGCCGACCCAGATCTCGCCGCCGTCCTGCGCGAGGTGGATCCGCCCCTTCCGGCCGAGCGCCGTGCCCTGCGCCGCGACGTACCGCGACCGGGCGATCCCCGCCGGGATGAGCCACTGCGCGATCGAGGCGTTGAGGCTGCCCGTCACCGGGTCCTCCTCGTACCGGCTGCCCTCGAAGACGAACGCCCGCACCTCGAACGCCACCTCACCGCCGTCGGGGTGCGGCCCGACCACGCCGATGCCGGTGAACGCGCCGAACCGCTGGTAGTCGGGCCGCAGCGCGAGAACGGCCTCGGCGGAGTGCAGCAGCACGGCGACCCAGCCAGGCCCGTTGTCGGCCCACCGGGCATCGGCGATCTCCTCCGGCGTGATCGCGAGCGCCGCGGCCAGGGCGGCGCGGTCCTCGACCGGGCCACCGCGCAGCAACGGCGGGGCGGCGAACGCCAGCCGCGAGCCGTCCCGGCGCACCTCCACCAGCCCGGCACCGCACTCCTGCACCAGCCGGTCCGGGTCGCGCGGGGTGTTCCCGGCGGACAGCCAGGCGTGCGCCGACCCGAGCGTCGGGTGGCCCGCGAACGGCAGCTCGCGGCTCACCGTGAAGATCCTCACGCGGTAGTCGGCGGCCGGGTCCTCGGCGGGCAGGAGGAACGTCGTCTCCGCGAGGTTCGTCCAGTTCGCGAACGCCGCCATCTGCTCCGTGGACAGGCCTTCCGCGTCGTGGACGACGGCGAGCGCGTTGCCCTTCATGAACTCGTCGGTGAACACGTCTACCTGGCTGAACGTCCGCATGAGCCCAAGCTAGGCCCTGTCCTGCAAGTCTGTTCGATGAGAGTCACGGCCGCGGCACTTGTCCACGACTGTCGCGGACGAGACTTGCAGGACAGGGCCTGGTCAATGGTGGCGTCCGACGTCTGACCTCGCCGCGAGGTGGTGGCCGCACACGTGGTGGAGTCCATTTACCGGCTCTTAACCTCGAACGCACGTCCTGCCTGCAACGACGGAGGCGAACACATGCGATTGAGGAACGTGCTCGTGGCACTCGCGGCGGCCACCGGCCTGGCCGCCGCATCCCTGTCGATCTCGCTCGCGGCGGTCCCGCCACCGCAGCCCGGCGCTCTCACCAAGTACAACGTCACCGGCACCTACGTCAGCGGGTTGTCGTCCGGCGGCTTCATGGCGAACCAGCTGCACGTCGCGTACTCCGGGGTGTTCCAGGGCGCGGGCATCTTCTCCGCCGGCGCCTACGACTGCGCGCAGAACAACGTGAACACCGCGCTCCTCGCGTGCATGGACACCGTCCAGGCCCGCAAGACGCCTGCCCAGCTGGAGCAGCTGACCCGCGACCGGGCCTCGGCGGGCACCCTCGACTCGCCGCAGAACCTCTCCGGCGACCCGGTCTGGCTCTTCCACGGCACCGCGGACGACACCGTCGCGCGTGTCGTGAACGACGACCTCGCCACCTACTACCGCGACTTCGGCGCTCGTGTCGCCTACAACAACACCAGCGGTGCCGGGCACGCGTGGGTCAGTCCGATCGGCCCGAACGCCTGCGGTGTCACGACTTCGCCGTACGTCAACAAGTGCGGGACGACCGACCCGGTCGGGGAGATGCTGGGACACCTGTTCGGACCGGTGAACGCGGCGGCCGCCTCGACGTTGTCCGGCAAGCTCGTCCAGTTCGACCAGGGCCAGTACGCGCCCGGCGGAAACGCGGCGTCGATCAGCATGGGGCGTGAGGGGTTCGCCTACGTGCCGCGGTCGTGCGAGACCGGGCCCTGCAAGCTGATGGTGACGCTGCACGGGTGCTACCAGTACTTCGGACTGGTCGGCAACGCGTTGATGGACAAGGCCTACCTCAACGAGTACGCCGACACCAACAACATGATCGTGCTCTATCCGCAGGCCACGACGATGACCGGGAACCCGCGCGGCTGCTGGGACTGGTGGGGCTACCAGTCGCCGCAGTACGCGCTCAGGACCGGCCCGCAGATGACGGCTGTGATGAACATGGTCAAGGCGTTGAGCACCGGCGGGCCGACCACCACGACCACGACGACGACCACCACCACGCCTCCGGTCTCGCAGTGCGTGACCGCCAGCAACTACGCCCACACCGTCGCCGGCCGGGCCTACGTGACGGCGGGCCTGACGTACGCACTGGGCTCGAACCAGGCCCTGGGCCTGTGGAACACCTTCACCACCAGCACGATCCGGCAGACCACCCCGAACCACTGGGTGAAGTGCTGACCTGCGAGCGAACCCGGGGTGGCGGCGCACGCCGCCACCCCGGACGCGGTCAGCAGTGGTCGAACGCGTAACCGGACTGGCCCGGCCCGACGAGGTAGCGGTCGCGCAACGTCGTGGTGGCCGGGGTGTCCGGGTCGTTGCACACGTCCTCGAACGTGCCGCGCAGGTCATCGGTGTACTCGATGTCCATCACGTGATCGAGGTACACGTCCGAGTAGGACGAACACTCCTCCCAGCGGTGGCACTCCTCGGAGACCGCGAAGTCGAACCCGACTTCGGAGCGTCCGCGGGCGGCCTGCTCGGCTGAGTTCTTCTGGCCGATCGCGAGGCCCTTGGCATGCGAGCGGTCGGCGAGCAGCTTCGCGTAGGCGAGATTGTTGTCGACGCTCAGCCTGCCCCGGGAACGCAGGTAGGAGTCGAGGTTGTCGACCTCGACCGCCTTGAAGCCCTTCGACGCGCACTGGTCGATCGTGCGGCCGATGATCGAGGCGAGCTCGGTGCGCTTCGCGGACGTCGACGTGTCGAGCAGGAACTCGTCGGGCCAGTTCGGATCGATGATCGGCCTGCCGGACGAGTCCTTGAGCACGAGGTGCCCGCGCTGGTTCAGCCAGACGTCGCGGTCGGCGGGCTGGGACTGGAACCCGTTGACGTAGCAGATGGTGTAGAGGCTGGCGGCGGGCGAGGCGGTGGCGTCGCGCGTCACCAGCGTCACGCCGCGGGGAGGCGTGTACGCGGCACCGAGCTGGTAGTCGAGGACCGCGCCGACCGGAGGCGGTTCGATCGCGGCGGCCGAGGTGTCCGCCTGGCTGGAGGCCAGCGGACCGGCGACGCAGGCCGCGAGGGCGAGCGCGGTGAGGGCGGTCCCGGCCAGGGCGCGTGCAGGGGAGGTCATAGGCGCCTTACTCCTTGATCGCTCATGAGTGGTGATTGAGTGTGAGCGACTCTAGCGAGAAGCGACCTCTGCGGCTAGAAAGCAATCTCAATCGGTCACGGTGCTTGCGTGTTTGAGCGATTCCGGCTTAGTGTCCCCGACCACACAGCCGCCCCCACCCCTGAGGAGTCGACATGGCACACGGCAGAGGGCTGGGTCGCCGGACGGTGCTGACCATGGGCGCCGCGCTCGTCATGACGGCGGCGTGCGGCACGGGCTCCGGTGGAGACGGCAAGGTGAAGGTGTGGCACGGCTACACCGACAAGGAGGCGGCGGCGTTCGACAAGCTCGCGGCGCGCTGGAACACCACACATCCCGACCAGCAGGTCGAGCTGGTGTTCAACGGCGGCAACGACAACGCGCTGCAGAAGACGCTCGCGTCGTTCGCCTCGGGCAACCCGCCGGAGGTCGCGTACCAGTACGGCTCCTCGATCACCGGGCTCACCGGCCGCCCGCAGACGCAGGACCTCACGGACCTCCTGCGCGGTGACGCGGCGTTCGACTGGGACGACCTCTTCCCGGCCGGGCGCGAGGCCGCGACGGTCGACGGCAAGATCTACGGCGTCCCCGCCCTCGTCGACAACCTCTCCCTCGTCTACAACAAGAAGCTGTTCGACGAGGCCAAGATCGCGCACCCCACCGACTCCTGGACGTGGGACGACTTCCGGTCGGCCGCGCAGAAGCTCAGCGGTGACGGACGGTTCGGCTGGGCGTACGTCAACGACGGCACCGAGGACACCGTGTGGCGGTTCCTCGCGCTGCTCTGGCAGGCGGGCGGCGACCTGCTCTCGGCGGACGGCAAGAAGGCCGCGTTCGCCTCGGACGCCGGGCAGCAGGCCATGCAACTGTTGCGGGACATGGCCGTCACGGACAAGTCGGTGTACCTGGACGCGGGGGACCAGCAGTACCTCAACCTCTTCAACTCCGGCCGCGTCGCGATGCTGTGGACCGGGCCGTGGGACCTCGGCTCGATCAACGAGGACGTGTCGTACGGCGTGCAGATCCTGCCGGGCAAGGTCACGCACGCGACGATCGCCGGCCCGGACACGTTCGTCGTGTTCGGTGACAACGGCCGCACGAAGGCGTTGCCGTTCCTGAAGTGGCTGCTCTCCGCGGAGATCCACCTCGAGTTCGCGATGGAGACCGGCCACCTGCCGATCCGCCAGTCCGAAGTGGACCTCTCGGGCTACGCCGAGTTCGAGGCCAGGTACCCCGGCACCAAGGTGTTCGTCGACAACCTGGCGAAGAACGTCACGAAGTCCCGGCCCAACATCCCGCAGTACCCCAAGATCTCGCAGGTGCTGGGCACCGCCGTGCAGTCCGTCCTGCTCGGTCAGGCCGAACCGAAGGCCGCGCTGGAGCAGGCCCGCGGCGAGGTCGACCAGGCGCTGGCGGGATCGTGACGCTCGACCGGCGCAGGCTCGCCGACCACGCCGCCGGGTGGGGGTTCGCCGCCCCCGCCGTGGTGCTGATCGGGGTGTTCGGACTCGTCCCCGTCGTGTGGTCGTTCGTGCTCTCGTTCCAGCACACCGACCTCACCTCGCCCGGGACGTTCGCGGGCGGCGAGAACTACGCCAAGCTCGTCGCGGACCCGCTGTTCTGGGACGCCGCCCGCCGCACGCTCGTCTACGTGGCGCTGTTCGTGCCGGTCACGCTCGCGCTCGCCCTGCCGATCGCGGTGATGCTCAACCAGAAGATCCGCGGTGTCGTGATCTACCGGCTCGCCGTGTCCGTGCCGCTGGTGACGTCGACGGTCGCGACCGGCATCATGTTCAGCTGGCTGGCGAACCCGCAGTTCGGGCTGGTCAACGCCGCGCTGGACGCGGTGGGCCTGCCCGAGCAGGGCTTCTTCTCCGACCCCGGTCAGGCGCTGTTCGCCGTGGTGGCGATGACGGTGTGGGGCTGGCTCGGCTTCGCGGTCATCATCTACCTGGCCGCCCTGCAGAACGTGCCGAAGGACCTGCTCGAGGCGTCCTCGCTGGACGGGTGCGGGCGTGCCCGGTCGTTCTGGCACGTCGAGCTGCCGCTGGTGTCGCCCGCCACCGGGTTCCTGCTGGTGTGGCTCACGATCAACGGCCTGCAGCTCTTCGACGCCGTGTACGTGACCACCAAGGGCGGGCCGCTGCGCGCGACCACGGTGCTCGTCTACCACCTCTACAACGAGGCCTTCGTGAGCTTCGACGGCGGCTACGCGGCGGCCATCGGCTGCGCGGTCTTCGTGCTGATCGCCGCGTTCACCCTCCTGCAGCTGCGGTTCAACCGCCGGTCCCACTACGAGGTTCGATGAGAAGGCCCAGCGCACTGCACCTGGTCCTGGTGCCGCTCTCCGCCGTGATGGTCACCCCGCTGGTCTGGATGCTGCTGGTGTCGTTCTCCACCAGGGAGGAGTCGCGGCGGTTCCCTCCCGGCCTGCCGAGCGGGTTCGAGTGGGAGAACTACCTGGCGGCGATGCGGGACGCGCCGCTGGGATCGTGGCTGGTCAACAGCTTCGTGGTGTCGGTCGTCTGCGTGACCGGCAACCTGCTGCTCTGCTCGCTCGCGGGGTACGCCTTCGCGCGCATCCGGTTCCTCGGCGGCAGGGTCGCGTTCTTCCTGATGCTCGCGACGCTGATGGTGCCGTTCCAGATCGTCATGCTGCCGTTGCTGATCATGATGCGGTCGCTGGGACTGGTCGACACGCTCGGCGCGTTGATCGCGCCCAACCTCGCCACCGCGTTCGGCGTGTTCCTGATGCGGCAGTTCTTCACCACGCTGCCCCGTGAGCTGGAGGAGGCCGCGCGGATCGACGGCGCGAGCAGGCTGCGGACGTTGCTGCAGGTGCTGCTGCCGTTGATGCGGCCCACGCTCGCGACCCTGGCGGTGCTCACGTTCCTGCAGACCTGGAACGACTTCCTGTGGCCGTTGATCGTCCTGCAGAGCCCGGACTCGCTGACCGTCCAGGTAGGACTGCAGAGCTTCCAGGGCGCCCACACCACGAACTGGCCGAAGCTCATGGCCGGCACGGTGCTCAGCCAGCTGCCCGTCCTGCTCGTGTTCTTCTTCGCCCAGCGGTTCTTCGTGCGGTCGGTGGCCGCGGCGGGCATCAAGTGACGCAACGACCAAGGGACTCCGCCATGCACAACACCTCCGCCGAGATCGCGTCCCAGCCCGCCTGCTGGCGCCGCGCCATCGCACTCGCCGCCGACCCGGAGACCGTCGCCGCCCTTCCTGCGCACGGAGAACGCGTCGCGGTCGTCGGCTGCGGCACCTCCTGGTTCATGGCCCAGGCCTACGCCCGGCTGCGGGAGGACGCGGGGCTGGGGGAGACCGACGCGTTCGCCGCGTCCGAGTTCCCGTTCGCCCGCACCTACGACCGGGTGGTGGCGCTGACCAGGTCGGGCACGACCACCGAGGTGCTCGACGTGCTGCGGCGGCTGAAGGTTCCCAGCACGGTCGTCGTCGGCACTCCGGGCACACCCGCGACGGAACTGGCCGATCACGTGGTCGCGCTGGAGTTCGCCGACGAACGTTCCGTCGTCCAGACTCGGTTCGCCACGAGCGCGCTCGTGCTGCTGCGCTCCCACCTCGGCGAGCGGCTCGACCTCGCGCTGCTCGACGTCGACCAGGTGCTGGCCGAGCCGGTCGACGCGGATCTGGTGGAGCGCAACCAGTTCACGTTCCTCGGTGGCGCGCCCTGGACCACCGGCCTCGCGGCCGAGGCGGCGCTGAAGATGCGCGAGGCGTCGCTGAGCTGGACCGAGTCCTACCCGGCCACCGAGTACCGGCACGGCCCGATCGCCATCACCGACGAGGGCTCGGTGGTCTGGGTGTTCGGCACCCCGCCCGAAGGCCTCGACCTCGACGTGGCGGGCGCGGGCGGCCGGTGGGTCGCCCGGGACCGGGACCCGCTCGCCGACCTCGTCGCGGTGCACCGGCTCGCCGTGGAGATCGCGCTGCGGCGCGGGCTCGACCCCGACACCCCGCGCAACCTCACCCGCTCGGTGATCCTGAACTCCTCGTCCTGAAAGGCTCTCCCATGTTCACCATCGCCTTCGTGGGCGCGGGTTCCGTCGAGTTCACCCGCCAGCTCCTGCGCGACGTGCTGTCGTTCCCGGAGCTCGCCGACGTCACCATCTCGTTGCACGACATCGACTCCGAACGCCTGGAGGTCGCCGCGGCACTCACCCGCCTGGCCGGTGCGGCACACCTGCGCACCTCGCTGTCGCGCCGGGAGGCGTTGGAGGGCGCCGACGTCGTCGTCAACATGGTGGCCATCGGCGGGCACGCGGCGACGCTGAGGGACTTCGACGTGCCGGAGTCGTTCGGCCTGCGCCAGACCATCGGCGACACCCTCGGGATCGGCGGGATCTTCCGCGGGCTGCGCACGTTCCCGTTCCTCGACGGGCTCGCCGCGGACATGCTCGCCGTGTGCCCGCAGGCGTGGTTGCTCAACTACACGAACCCGATGGCCATGAACGTCCAGTACCTCGCGACCGTCGCGCCCCGGCTCAAGGTGGCGGGGCTGTGCCATTCCGTGCACTGGACGATCCACGACCTGAGCGCGCTGGTCGGGGTGCCGCACGAGGAGGTGGACTTCCTCTCCGCCGGCGTGAACCACCAGGCGTGGATCCTGCGCTGGCAGCACGAGGGCCGTGACCTGTACCCGGCGCTCGACGCGGCGATCGAGGCCGATCCCGGGCTGGCGCGGCGGGTGCGCGTCGACCTGTACCGCCGGTTCGGCTTCTACCCGACGGAGACGAGCGAGCACTCGTCCGAGTACGTGCCCTGGTACCTGCGGCACCAGTCCGAAGTGGACCGGCTGCGCCTCCCGGTCCGCGACTACGCGACGATCAGCGCGGACAACGTCGCCACGTACGAGAAGACCCGTGACGCGCTCGCCGCCGGGGACCCGCCGCCGCCGTTGACCGACGACGCCGTCGAGTACGCGCCCCAGGTGATCCACAGCCTGGTCACCGGGCAGCGGCGCACGATCCAGGTGAACGTCGCGAACCACGGACTGATCTCCAACCTGCCCGAGGGGGCGGCGGTCGAGGTTCCGGCGACGCTGGACCGGCTCGGCGTGCACCCGCACCGCGTCGGCGCCCTGCCCCGTCAGCTCGCTGCCCTGAACAGGAGCTTCCTCAACGTGGTCGACCTGACCGTCGCCGCCGCGGTGGAGGGGGATCCCGGCCACGTCCGGCACGCGGCCCTGTGCGACCCGGCCACGGCCGCCGCGCTCACCGTCACCGAGATCGACGAGCTGGTGGCCGCGATGACCGCCGCCCACGGTGATCTCCTGCCCGCCGCGCTCCGATAACGAGCAGATGACATGCGTGATTTGGCCTCAAGTGGCGCTAAAACGAGCATGATTCCTGCGTTATAGTGATCGGATGCGTCAAGAGCAGCGCCTTGCTGCGATTCTGGGGAAGCTCGCGGACGCGGGCTCGGTCACGGTGACCGGGCTCGCGGAGGACCTGGGCACGTCGGTCGCGTCGATCCGCCGGGACCTCCAGTCGCTCGAGGAGCAGAAGCTGCTCAAACGCACCCACGGCGGCGCGGTGGCGGCGGAGGTCATCTACGAGCTGCCGCTGCGGTACCGCGTGGGCCGCCGCGAGGAGAAGCGCCAGATCGCGGAGGCCGCCGCGAAGTTCGTCGGCGAGTCCGTGCACTCGGTGGGGCTCAACGGGGGCACGACGACGACGGAGCTCGCCCGCCTGCTCGCCGGCACGAGGCAGCTCAAGGTCGTGACGAACGCGCTGAACATCGCCTCGGACCTGTGCCCCCGCCCCACGATCGACCTGGTCGTCACCGGCGGCGGAGTGCGGCCGGAGAGCTACGAGCTGGTCGGCCCGATCGCCGACCGGGCCCTCGCCGGCATCAGCCTCGACCTGGTCTTCCTCGGCGTCGACGGCATCGACGCGCGCGGCGGCATCACCACGCACGACGAGGTCGAGGCCCACACCGACAACTGCCTGCTGCGCACCGCGGACCGCGTGGTCGTCCTCGCGGACGGGTCGAAGGTGGGCAAGCGCGCGTTCTCCCGGATCGCCGGGATCACGGACGTCCACGTCGTCATCACCGACTCCTCCGCGCCCGCCGAAGAGCTGGAACGGTTGCGGGCGGCGGGCGTCGAGGTGGTCGTCGCTTAGGTGGTTCTCGGATGACGGGGGAGAGGACCGTGCGGTTCTCGCGTGACTGGTGGCTTCTGCTGGTGGCACAGGCGATCAGCACCACCGGCACCCAGATCACCGTCGTCCTCCTGCCCGCGGTCGCGATCCTCGCGTTCGGGTCCGGCATCGGCCCGGCCACCCTGCTGCTCGTGGCGGAGTTCCTCCCGGCCGCGCTGCTGGGCCCGTTCGGCGGCGTGCTCGTCGACCGCGCACGGCTGCGTTCCGTGCTGGTGTCGATGGACTTCGTGCGGGCCTGCGCGCTCGGTGCCGCGGCCACCGCCATCGCCTCGGGCGTCCAGTCGGTCTGGATCCTCTACGTCCTCGCGGCGGTGCTCGGCGTCGCGTCGGCGGTGTTCGACTCCGCCGCGGAGACGGCGATCCCGCAGCTGGTCCAGGACCTGGACCGCGCCAACGCCACCCGCTCCGGCCTGCTCAACCTGGTCCGCGTCGCCGGGCCGGGTCTGGGCGGGCTGATCATCGCGGCGGCGTCGGCGTGGGTGGCCCTCGTGCTCACCGCCGCCACGTTCCTGGCCTCGGCCGCCGTCATCGCCGCCGCGACCGCGCCCGCGTTGCGCACCAGGACCCGGAGCGGCGTCCCGGGACGCGTGCACCGCCAGCTCGGCGACGCGATCCGGTACCTGCGCAAGGACTTCGTGCTCCGCCGCAGCCTGCTGGGCACCGCCACGCTGAACCTCGCCGGCAGCGGCATCGGCGCGTTGTTCTTCGTCTACGCCTACCAGCAGCTCCTGTTGCCACCCGGCCAGGTGGGCCTGACGATGTCCGCGTTCAGCCTCGGTGCCGTGCTCGGTGCCGCGGGTTCGGCGTGGGTGTCCCGCCGGCTCGGGACGGGGCTGGCGTGCGCGGTCTGCGCGTCCGTCGCGGCGGCGGCGTTGTTCCTCATCCCGGCCGCCTCGCTGGGCAGGCCGTTCGAAGTCCTGCTGGGGTACCAGTTCCTCTTCGGCGCCGCGGCCACCGCGTGGGCGACGATCCTGCTCTCCCTGCGGCAGCGCCGGACCGAGCCCGCACTGCTCGGCCGGGTGAGCGCGCTGGTCAACGCCGTCACCGTCGCCACGGTGCCGCTCGGGGCCGTGATCGGCACGGTCCTCGCCGAGATCGCCGGGGTCACCACGGCGATGCTGGTGCTCGCCGCCGTCGCCGCGGCCACCCCGGCGTTCTACTGGACCAACGGCTTCCGCTCGGTGGAGCCCATAAGGTGAGCGCATGACAGGCGCGGACTGGCTCGGCAGGGTGAGCACGGCCGAACGCGTGGCCGACTTCGTCCGCACCCGCGTCCTGGAAGGTGATCTCCCGCCGGGCACCCGCCTGTCCGAGGAAGCACTGCGCACCGCGCTCGGCGTCGCGCGCAACACGCTGCGGGAAGCCTTCAGGCTCCTGACGCGCGAACGTTTGCTGGTGCACGAGCACAGCAGGGGAGTGTTCGTGCGCACGCCGGACGTGGAGGACGTCGTCGACCTCTACGCCGCGCGCCGGGTGATCGAGAGCGGTGCCTTGCAGGCGTGGCCCGAGGCGGCCGAGGCGAAGCGGCAGAAGGTCCGCGACGCCGTGCTGTTCCAGAAGGAGTCCGCGCTCGCTGAGCGCTGGAACGACGTCGCCACCGGCAACATGCGGTTCCACCTCGCGATCACCGGCCTGGCGGGCAGCGCGCGGCTCGACGAGGAGGTGCAGCGGCTGCTTGCCGAACTGCGCCTGATGTTCCACCACATGGGCGACCCGCGGGAGTTCCACGAGAACTACGTGCACCTCAACCGCGAGATCCTCGCGCTCGCCGACAACGGTGCCGTCGCCGAGGCGGGCGACGCGTTGCGCCGGTACTTCGACGTCGCCGAACAGCACCTCCTCACCCGCATGCGCTCCTGCGGCTGACCGGCCTCCTCGGTCGTTCGCAACGCCCTGACCAGCGATCTTCGTCCCGCGTGAAAGCAACCTGAACGCTTTCGGCGCGCGTTGGCAAAGACGGGGTGCAAGGCGAGGCGAAACCCGAGGAGCTTCATGTCGTCAGACGCGGAACTGATCGGCAGATCGCTGAGCGGAGACACCGATGCCTTCGTGGAAGTGATCGGCCGGCACGAGACCGCGATCGGGAACTACCTCGCGCGCCGAGTGGGACGCCAGACCGCCGAGGACGTTCTCGGCGACGTGTGGGTGGCGGCTTTCGAGTCCCGTGCGAGCTACGACCGTTCGTACGACGACGCCCGGCCCTGGTTGTACGGCGTGGCGCTGAACAAGCTGCGCCGGCACTGGCGGTCCGAACCGGCCGAGACGCCGGTTCTGGACGTCGCGCTCGTGGCGGACGAGTGGGATCCGTGGCCCGAGGTGGACACCCGCGTGGACACCCAGGCGCTGCTGCGGCAGGCACTGGCACGGCTCAAGCCCGACGAGCGCGAGGTGCTGGGCCTGGTCGCGTGGGAGGACCTGACGGCCGCCGAGGCGGGCCGGGTGCTCGACATCCCGGCGGGCACGGCCCGCCGCCTGCTGCACCAGGCGCGCAAGGCGTTGCGCGAGGCCCCCGAGGTGGTCGCGCTGCTGCAAGTACCGACAACGTGAAAAGACGACCCATGGATGAGATGGATCTGATGAAGAAGATGCGTGACGTGCCGCCCCCGAGCACCGAGGCCTACGACCGTGCTCGTGCGGTGCTCAGCACCGCCATGGCCGAGCCGGCGGCCACGGTAGTCCGGCCGAAGCGGTGGTTCTCCTGGACCAGGGCGGGCATCGCCGCCGTGGGCGCGGCCGCCGTCGCGACGGCCGTGGTGATGAGCACGACGAGCGGCAGCGTGCCGGTCGCCCCTCCGGTCGCGGCCCCGCAGGTCGTCGACTCCCCGCTGGTGAAGCTGGCCTCCGACGTCAAGGCGGCGGGCGCGCAGCCCGGTGACTCGTCGCTGATCGTCCGCTCGGTGGTCCTGCCGAACGGGACGCCGACCGTGTTCCACACCGTCTACACCGACAAGGGCCAGACCTTCGTCGGCGACACGGCGAAGAACCTCTCGGCCGCCGCCGCCAAGGGCGAGGACCTGGCCACCCCGCACGACGCGGCGTTGCTGGCGGCTGCCCGCCTCGCGGCGACCGGCGACCTGGAGAAGGCCAAGAACGCGATGGTCAACGCCTCGCCCGGCCTGGCGCTCGGCATGAGTCCCGCCGAGCAGGACAAGGCGTGGGCGCGGAACCAGGAGGAGACCGCCGAGGTCTACCGCCTGAAGGGCCTGCCGGTGCCTCCGCCGAAGCCCCGCCCGACGGGCAAGGAACTGGAGGACCGCGTCAACCACTTCCTGTGGATGAACAGCACGTACGCGCTGTTCATCGGCGCGGCCAACACCGAGGTCCGCACGGGCGTGCTGAAGCTGATCGCCACGCTCTCCGACGTGACCACCGGCAAGGCCGACGTCGACGGCCAACCCGCGCTGACCCTGTCCGCGGCTCCTGTGCTGGGCATCAGCGGCACGCACGTCGTGTCCGTCAACGCCGACAACGGGCTGCCTATCCGGTCCGAGATCTTCCCGGTCGACGCGTCGGAGACCAAGCCTCCGGTGGCGTACTACAAGTCGTCCCGCGTGACCCTCGCCGACGTGGTGGCGGGCAAGATCTGACCTGATAGTCCTAAGAGGACCAGTTGTGGTCCTCTTAGGACTATTTGTCCGTCGTGGAGAAGGTCTGCTTTCCCAGCACGTTCAGCAGTGCCAGCGCCTCCGCGTCCCTCGAACCGGGCGCCGCGCTGTAGAGCACGAGGTGCTGGTCGCAGTCCGTGAGCGCGAGCGAGTCGCAGTCGACGGTGATCTCCCCGACCACCGGGTGCCGGAACGTCTTCGTGAGCACCGCGCCCGCCTGCACGTCGTGCCGTTCCCAGAGTCGGGCGAACACGGGACTGCCCTCGATCAGCTCCTCGACCAGCCCGGACACCTCGGGATCGGCCGGATACCGCGCGAGCGTGCTGCGCAGCTGCATGACGACGTGGTGCCGGAACTCGGAGGCGTCCGAGACCCCGTACAGCTCCCGCTCTTCGAGGAACGCGCGGCGCGCGAGGTTGCGTTCGTGCGGTTCGAGCTCGCGGAAGTCCTCCATCAACGCGGCCATGAGATCGTTGCACGCCAGCACTTCGAACGTGGCCGACGTGACGAACCCGGCCGTCAGCGGCAGTCGTTCGAGCAGCGCGAGGATGCTCGGCCGGACGTCCCGCCGGTGCCGCCCGGTGCGGCTGGGCGCCGTGCCCGCCAGCACGTGCAGGTGGTCGGCCTCGGCGTCGGTGAGCCGCAACGCCCCGCAGATCCCGGCCAGCACCTCGGCGGACGGCCGAGGCGCCCGCCCCTGTTCGAGCCGGACGTAGTACTCGGTCGAGATGTGCGCGAGGACGGCGACCTCCTCCCGCCGCAGCCCGGCCGTGCGCCGCCGAGGGCCCGCCGTCAGGCCGACGTCCTCGGGCCGCAGCCGCTCACGCCGGCTCCGCAGGAACGCTCCGAGCTGCTGCTTGTCCATACCCCGAGTATGGCCGCCCGCCCGTTCCCCAGCCTGGTACAGCCTGTGCCTGCCTCAGGACGCGGACGCGCTCGACGCTGGAGCCATGACGAACCCACTTCTCGCCGGCAAGGTCGTTCTGATCACCGGAGCCAGCCGCGGCATCGGCGAGGCCGCCGCCCGCCTCTTCGCCCAGGAGGGCGCCTCCGTGGTGCTGGCCGCCCGCGGCGCCGACGCCCTGACCCGCATCGTCACCGAGATCCGGGCCGAAGGCGGCACCGCCGACGCCATCACCCTCGACCTCGCCGACCGCAACGGCATCCGCGAGGCCATCGACCAGGTGGAACAGCTGCACGGACGCCTCGACGGCGCCTTCAACAACGCCGCCGTCGTCCAGCAGCCCGGCCCGCTCGACAAGACCACCGAGGACGAGATCGACGAACAGTTCGAGGTGAACTTCCGCGCCCACTGGACCGCCATGACGGCGGAGGCCGCCCTCATGCGCCGCAACGGCGGAGGCGCGATCGTCAACACCTCGAGCATCGGCAGCCGTCGCGCCAACCCCGCCCTGCCCGCGTACGGCGCCATGAAGCGCGCACTCAACAGCCTCACCGAGACCGCCGCCGTGACGTGGGCGCGGGAGGGCATCAGGGTCAACGGCATCACCCCCGGCGGCACCGCGACCGCGATGATCGACCAGTGGGAGGCGGCGACGCCCGGTGTCGTCGCGCACATCACCGCGTCGAGCCCGGTGGGGCGCATGGCCGAACCGAGGGAGGTCGCGGAGGTGGCGGCGTGGCTGCTGAGCGACCGGGCGTCGATGGTGAACGGGGCGATCGTGCCGGTGGACGGTGGCGCGGGCGCCTGAGTCAGCGGGACGAGGCCCGGCGCCGGCGGAGGACCAGCCCGGCACCGATGGATCCGCTCGCCAGGGCCCCGGCGGCGACCGCCTTCGCCACCGGTGTCGAGAGCAGTTGCGGCACAACGACTCCGAGGAAACCGGTCAGCAGTGCCACCACGGCGACGGTGGCCAGGAGCGTCATCGCCAGCGCGATCATGAGGTCACGGCGGACCTGCGTCCGCGTCACCCATCCGTCGACCACGTGCCGCCAGGTCACCTCCTGGACGCCCTTCTCGCCGGCGCTCATGCGGACTCGTCCTTCCTCTTTCGCAGATGGGCCGCCGTGTCGCCCCTCGTTGACACGACGGCCCATCTGTCCCCCACTTCGGTTCCTCTGGTCACGATCCACACGTCGAGCGCGGATCAGTGGCGGGTGCCCACCTCGGCGAGGTAGGCCACCGCGTCCTGATCACCCAGGTCCGCCGCGCGCTGCCACCACGCGGCGGATTCGGTGTGCTGTCCGGCCATCTCCAGCAGTTCGGCAAGACGTCGAGCGCTCAGGGTGTCGCCCTGTTCCGCGCGCTCCCGGTACCACGCGACCACCCTGGCCGCGGGTACGTCCTGTGAACGGTGTCGCCGGCCGTCCGGTGTGACGGATCGAGGCATCTCGACCCGGCCAGGGCAGCCCAGGGCGTGCATCAGGGTCGCTTTCCCTTCGAGCTCGGCGATCTCCTGATGCAGTTCCTCGACATCCCTGGCCAGCAGGTCGTCCAAGCCCATACCTCGTCTCCCTTGCTAGTCCAGCTTCGAGAACCACTCGCCCAGCCGGGTCTTCGCGCTGGAGAGGTAGGCGCTCACCGTCGGCGCGCCGAGACCCAGCATCTGGGCGATCTCAGCCGTCGTGAACCCCGCGTAGTGCCTCAGGAAGAAGATCTCCTGATGCCGTTCGGGGAGTGCACGAAGAGCACGACCGAGGACGTCTCGGGCGACGACGCCGTTCTCCGTGGGACTTGCCGATCCGGTGCCGTGAACGTCATCGCTCGGATCGGAGACGCAGATCTCCCGGCTGTGCTTCACGACGTGGTCGCGCAGCGTGTTGCGGAAGATCGTCCAGCAGTACCTACTGCTCGACTCGATGAGCTCAGGCTGGGAGCACCACGCCGAGAAGGTCTTCAGCGCGGCGTCCTGGAGGACGTCCTGAGCAGCGTGGTGGTCACCCAGACTGCGGTATGCGTACCGGTAGAACGGATCCCAGTACACGTCCATCACGCGCGTTGCGAACTGCGCCCTGTCCCGAGGGCATTCCTGGTGCGTGGTCACCTGGTCACCGCCAACGCGCAACGACCTGGAGCCATTGATCCTCCTAGGGCACTCGAGACGAGGCCTGCCTGCCCTGGTGGAACCAGGCAGGCTGAGGACCGTGAACTACGGAACCACCTGGATCAACGCCGCGAAGGACCCCGATCTCAGCGTCTCTCCGCCGACTTCACCCGAACGGAGCAGATGGCCGGCGGTTCGCTCATCAGCGTGCCTGCTGGAACGCCAGGTGCAGCCGGGCCGCGATCTCTTCGGCGGCCTCGGTCAGGTGCGCCAGCAGCGTCGTGAACGGCAGCGCGTCCGCGGGGTGGACCCGGACGTGCGGTGCGACGCGCGAGGTGCTCGCCTGCCGCCTCGGCCCGCGGGCGCTGTCCTCCGTCAGACCTGCCACCGGTTCCAGCCCGGCGGCCAAGGCCACCGAGGCGGGGGCGGGGAGATCGGGGATCTCCGCCAGCAGTCGCAACGACCTCGCGATCCGCTCGGCCAGGTCGTCGCGGTCGAGCACGGAGCCGAGGTGGTCGTTGGGCAACGGGGACCACGTCGTGCGCTGGCCCGTGTGGTGCACGGCGAGCCCGCTGTGGCCCGACGGGCTCGGCGGCGAGCGCACCCAGGCGACCTCGCCCGTGACGGAGGTGGTCAGCTGTTCGGCGTCCGTGAACAGGCGGTGCGCCCGGCCGTGCGGAGGAAGGCTGTCGCGGAGGAGCTCCAGTCCGGGCGGTGCCAGGCGGCCGTGCTCGTCCACCGGCACGATGTGCAGCTCGACGGCGGAGCGTTCGACCGCAGGCCTGGTCCCGGTGAGATCCGTGCGCCACTGGACGTCCAGGTGCCTGTTCAGCCCGCTCCACCTGATCGCTTTGGGGGAGAAGCCGGTGCGCGGCGGTGCGAGGAGTCGCGTGGCGACGGCGATGGTGAAGGCGGCGGCGTTCCTCGCGGCGATCGCCTGCCAGCCCTTGCCGTCGGTCTCGTGCTTGTGCCCGTCCGCCTTGTCGCTGATGCCGCGGATCGTGAGGTACGGCGCGCGGTTGAGGTGCGCGGCCCTCGCGGTGCCCGCGCTCTCCAGTTCGATGGCGGCGGCGTCCGCGTAGTGCAGCCGCAGCCGTTGGGCGTGCGTCGTCTCGCGGGAGTTGAGCACCACCTCGCCGGCCGCGATCGGGCGGAAGTGGACGGCGGGGACGTCGGGTGTTCCGCCGTGCCAGGCGTTGCCGCGGCTCACGACACGGGCAATCTGCTCCAGCTCGTGATCGGCGTCCCAGGCTTGGGGCCGCGCACCGAAACCCGCGTTCTCCTCGAAACCGCCGTGGTAGCCGTACACCTTGGTGCCGACGATCACCGTGCCCAGGGCGAGGTCGTCGTGCAGCGCACCGGCGATCCCGGCGAAGAACACCGCGCGTGGCCGGAACTCCGCGATCGCGCGCTCGGCCAGTGCCGCGGCGGACTGGTTGCCGGGCCCGACGAGGACGAGGGCGACCCGTCCCTCACCGCCTCCGATCGTGCCCACCTCGAAGTGGGTGCCGGCGGCGTGGCGATGCGTCGTGGGGGACTCGATCAGGTCCCGCACAGCCGCGTATTCGGTTTCCAGAGCCGTCAGCACTACAACGGTGTCCGTCGGTTCAGCCGTCACCCTGATCCTGCCTCGACCGGTCACTCCTGCCCGGAAGCTACCCGCTGCGCGCCGCACTTCCTTGGTGTGTCAGGTTATTGTCAATGAAGTCCGACCAGCGGCAGCAGCCGGAAAGTCCTCGTGAGAGCGTCGTGCTCGCGGCGGTTGTAGCCGAGGAACTGGATGCGCCGCAGCCGCGTGCCGGGATGGTCGACGAGGTGGTCCACGGCGGCCGACACCATCGACTCGGCGGTGCTGACGGCATCCGCACGGGCCGCACCGGTGCCCAGCAAGGGGAACAGGACGCTGCCCAACGGCAGGGGGTCGAGTTCCTCCGCCACCGCGAGGACGTTGCGGACGCAGCGCCCCACGTCGCCCACCTGCCGGTAGCCCGCGCCGGGTTCGCCGTGGACCGCGGCGACGTGGACGACGTGCCGGACCTGGTGCGAGCGCGTCAGTTCACCGGCGCCAGTGGCGATCACGGTGCCGGGCGCGACCGGCCGCCGCTCCACCTTCGCGTCGAGCTCGCCGGAGATCAGGTCGTCGACGACCTGGCCCGCGCCGTCACGCCGTGAGCCCCAGAACCGGATCACACCGGACACGCTGAAGTCGGTCGGACGGGCCATGCGCATCTCGGTGTTCTCGCTGTTGGCCCACACGTCGGCGGTGGTGCACCGGAGGATGTCACCGGGCACGATCGTCAACTCGCAGGCCGGACCTCCGGCCAGACGGTAGGAGGACGGCGCGCCCGAGGCGCGCGTCTCGTCGGCCAGAAGGAGCTCCGTCAGCTCCCGCACGAGGTGGGCCAGGTCGTTCTCGATCGTGTAGTGCCTCAGCCGGAGGTGCTGGCAGCGCGCGAGCGCGGCGATGCCGGCGGGAAGATCCGCCTCCGCGGGCACCTCCGCGTCCTCGACGAGCACCGGGATCACCCTTATTCCACGGGAAAAGGCATCGCTGATCTCCCGCTGCACCCAGTCCTGCCGGGGGTCGCCGAGGAGGTCGCGCCACCCGGACCCGATCACCGCGATCAGCACTTCGCACCGGCGGAGGGTGTCGAAGACCTGGTCGACGAAGTCGTCGCCGGCCCGGATCGAGCGGGAGGCGAGGAACACCTGGCCGGGGCCGAAGTGCGCGGCCAGCGCCTGGTGGACCAGCGTGGCGTATCCGGGCTGGTCCAGGACGCGGTAGTTCACGAACACAGCGGCCATGAGACCAGCGTACGGTGATCACGCGCGGCTGTATGTCCACTGTGGACTGTTCGGCGAGCTGGCTGATCAACTGACACGTTTCTGTACAGTTGGCCGAGAGGGGTGTCATGCGAGGCTTGCGTATCAGACCGGCGCGTCCCGATGATCTCCCGTCACTGGCCCGGCGACTGGGCCAGCGGCGGTATTTCGCCGATCGCCTCGACCGGCAGCGCGACGACCGAGGGGTGCTGCTCACCGCGTGGCACGGCGGTGAGGTGATCGGCGTCGTCTACCTGTGGCTGGAACCGGCCGAGGAGCCGGAGATCCGCGCACACCTGCCCCTCACCCCGCTGATCACGCACCTGGAGGTCCACCCCGACTGGCAGCGCAAGGGCGTCGGGACCAGTCTGATCCGAGCCTCGGAACGCTTGCTGACGAGCAGGGGATGCGCGGATGTCGCGCTGGCGGTCGAGGTCGGCAACGACGACGCCGAACGGCTCTACGCGGATCTCGGCTTCCGGGAGTGGCCGCACGAGACCGTGAAGTGCTATGCGGCGAGCGACGGCAACGGCCACCGAGCCGTGGAGACCTGCAAGGTTCTGGTCAAGGAACTGGTCACCTGCTGCGGTACGGCACACCCAGATCGGCCATCACCTTGACGACGGAACCCGAGCGGTGGTTCTCCCGCCGGCTCGGCTGAGTCCGTTCCAGGTGGTCGTGCCAGGTCCGGCGATCCACGCGCCAGGCGTGCACGTAGTTCTCGCACAGCTCGGGCCTGATGTACTGGGAACGTCCGCACGCAGCCTTCAGCGAGTTGAGCATCCTCTGCTGTGACTCGGAAGTCTTCATGTCACGCACCATGTTCATGGTCTCGATGATGAAGTTCTGCCGCTTGGCCAGGTAGCGACTCCAGTAGCCGGTATCGGCCTCCCGGAGCGACCTTCCCTCGTCGAGCAGCCAGAGCAGCCCTTCCGCGAGGACGTCGCCCAGCTCTTCCATCCGGGCCCGCTCTTCGCGCGCGAACGGGTCGTAGGGCTTCTGGCACGCGACGCCCGTGACGGCGGTCGGAGGGAGCCACTCGCCGTTGAGCAGGAAGAACCAGTCCTCGTTGTAGATGTTGGGGAAGAACGAGGTGGTCGTCCTGACGTCGACGACCAGTGCGCCGCCGCCGACGAACACGTCCTGCGCCCCACCTGCTTCGCGGTAGGCGTGGCACACGACGGAGTTGTCGGGATAGCCGTGGATGTTCAGGCCCACGCGCGTGTACCGCCCGGTGAGGTGCGCCGCCCTGCGGAGATCGGCCGGCTCCGGGATCACGATGTCGTCGTCGAGGAAGACGATCCGCTTCCAGCCCGCCATCCGCGCGATCGTCAGGCCGAGGTTGCGCTTGTGGCTGGTGTCGGTGTGCCTGCCGAACCTCGTGCCCTTCAGCAGGTCGCACGTCTGAAACCGCGGCAGCAGGCGTTCGGTGTGCGTGCCCGTGTCGATCGCGAGGAGTTTCACGTCGGAGGCCGCCGCGCGGGCGAACACGGCTTCGGCGGACGAGTACTTGCTGCACAGCGCGACCAGGGTGCACCCGAGTTCCGCGGCGAGGTCGATCGCGTGCTGCAGCGCCAGCGGGTTGCGGGCGGTGGGCACGATGATCGCGTCCACGTCGGCCTCGGGGGAGTCCCTCGGCGCGGTGTACAGCAGCCCGCGGTGTGAGCCGTGGTGGTGCTGTGAACGGGTTCTGGTCACTGGGTGGGCTCTGGCCATTCGTGTAGAAGGATTTCGGGGGTCGTCCAGTCAGGGGTCACGACGGACTTGTTCAGCACCAGCACCCGGCTGATGATGCTGAACGTGTCGCGACCGGCGAAACGGCCGAGCAGGTGCGCGTTGTTGCGATCACGGAACCGCGCGTCGGTGAGGGCGCGGACCACGCCGAGGGTGCCCCGGGAGAACTGGCCGTTGCAGATGGTGACGGTGCGCTTCCTGTTGAACGGGTTGGGCGCGCGGTAGAAGTGTGCGACGTCCTCCTCGAGAACCCGTCGGCCTTCGACCTCGCGCAGCACCGGCCGGAACGTCTTGCGCACACCCTGTTCCACGACCTCGAACCCGCCGGGGTCCGAGTCCTCCGGACGGGACTGCTGCCGGATCGGGAGATCGATGCGGTGCAGCACCTCGGCGGTGACCTTGTTCCAGTCGACGCCGCCCAGCAGCACCAGGTGGCTGGTGTACTCGTCCGCGGTGAGCGTCAGCGATCCGGCGCGGATCTCCACGAGGTTGCCGGGGTTGAGCGCACGGATGTGCCCGTGCAGCTCCAGCAGCGAGTCGAGGTCCGAGTACTGGTACGCCTCCACGTAGTCCGGGTCTTCGGGATCGGTGTACGGAAGTGCGCCGGACAGTCGTTGAGGCAGTTCGGAACAGACGATCGTGATGTTCTCGTTGGGCGGGAACCGCCAGAGGTTGTCGGTGGCAGGCGCGATGCTCTCGGCGGGACTGGCGGCCGCCACCTGGTCACGCAGGCTGGTGAGCTCCGCGGCCAACGAGACCCTGCGCTTCTCCTCGTCCGGGAGCAGATCGTCGATCAGCCGGAACGGCTGCCGCTCGACGGACCGGACGGTCGCGAAGAACGTGGCGTAGGCGTCCAGACGGTGCTGCGGGGGTTGCACCGGGTTCTGCTGGCGTTCCCACGAGGAGATCAACGGAACGCTGACGTCGAACGCCTGGGCCAGCCGTTCCTGCGTGATGCGCTTGCCCGGCCAGCCCTGCTTGCGCAGGGACCGCAGTCGCCGCGCCAGTTCCACTGCCGGATCCTTGGCGGAGGTCACGCCATCACGTCCTTCAGCTGAAATTCAGTGCAAGGTACTGCATGCTCGTTCATCGCAGCTCTCCACCCCCGCATTACAGCCAACTTCAGACGATCCCGAACGACTCCGGGCAACTCATCTCGCCTATTGCTAGGACTTAACGCGGGCCTTACCCTGAAGTATAGACCTTGTAGCTAGATCAAACTGAAGTTTTCTGAAGTCCGTCCGTCCTCCCAGCTGACGAAGTCAGGAGGCGGGGAGCATGAGTACCCTGTCGTCGGTCCAGCCGTTCTACCCGATACAGCGAGTGATCCTCGCGGCCGCGTTCCAGTGCGCCGCGGAGATCAGCGACTCGGTCAAGGCCCAGCTGCGCTGGGACACGTACGCGCTCGTCGAGCAGGCGTTGCTGGACAGCGGGAGCTCCACCGATCTCCGAGACCGCTACGTGGACCGGGTCGGTGGCCCGATGGTGCTGCTCCACCCGACGGACCGCTTCCCGAAGACCTGGCTGCTGACGAGGTTCGCGCCGAGGCTCCGGAGACTGCTCGAAGAGCGCAACGCGGGGCAGGACCACCCGTTGCGGCTCAGGATCGCCGTGCACACCGGTGATGTGGCGTGCGACGACGCGGGGTGGTTCGGCGAGGAGATCGAGATCGCCGACCGGCTGCTCTCCGCCCCCGCGCTGCGGCTGCGCTTCCAGCAGATCGCGTCACCGCTGATCCTCGTGGTGTCCGAACAGATCCACCGCTCGGTGATCAGGCGCGGGTACGACGGCATCGACAGCGGAGCGTACGAACAGCTGATCTCGCTCAGGGTGGCCGGCCTGGAGTGCCGGGGCTGGGTGCACGTACCCGGTGAACCGCCCAGCGGCGAAAGGCCCGCCGGGAACGTCCCGGCGGGCCTCAGCGGGTGAACGGTCAGCCGTTCGCCAGCCGGCGGGCCAGCTCCAGGCGCTGCACCTTCATCGTCGCCGTCCGCGGCAACTCGGCCAGCGGCAGCTGGACGGGCGCGGCCAGCTGCGGGAACTCCGCCACGGCGCGGCGCCAGCGGTCGAGGTCGAGGGGCGCGTTGTCCTTGGTGCACACCACCGGGACGGGTTCGTTGGCCGGGCCGGCGACGAGGACCAGCTCGATCAGCTCGTCCATCTTGCCGAGCACGTGGTCCTCGACCTCGAGGGTCGAGTCGACGTTCTCGATCACGTCCACCGCGCGGTCGAGCACGTGCACGCGGCCGAAGCGGTCGCGGTAGCCCACGTCGCCGGTGCGCCACCACTTGCCGGAGACCTCCTGCTGGTAGCGCTCGTCCTCGGCGTAGTACGTGACGGCGCGGCCGTCGCTCATCACCTCGATGAAGCCCGGTGTCCTCTTCGACGGGCGCCGGCCGTTGCGGGGGACGACCCGGACGTGGGTCATGCCCGGCAACGGGTAGCCGAGGCAGCGGCCGTTCGCGGTCAGCGCCGTCTTCGGGGTGTACCAGCGGGCTACCAGCGGACCACACTCGCTCTGGCCGTAGAACTGGAAGAACAGCGGCTTGTGGCGCAGCGAGGCGGAGAGCAGTCGGTGGATGGTCTGCGGGTGGATCGCGTCGAAGGTGCCGCTGAAGAACCGCACGCTCGACAACGGGCGCAGCTCGTGCTCGGCGAGGACCTCCCACTCCACGAACGAGTTGGGGTGCGTCTCGATGATGCCGGGACGGGTGCGCGCGAGGAGCGGGGCCACCTTCTCCGGCTCGCCGTGTTCGATGACGACCACCGGCATGCCGTGTTCCAGCATCACGGCCATGGCCATGAACATCCGTGAGTGCACAAAGGACACATGCACGGCATAGGTTTCCTTGCGGCGGATGAGTTTCACCAGCTGTTCCTGCGGGCGGTACCTGCCGCGCAGGGACAACGCCGTGTGCACCACCAGCTTCGGCACGCCGGTGGTGCCGGACGTGTGCGTCATCAGGGCCGCCTGGTCGCCCGCGAGCTTCATCGGGGCGCGGCGCGGTGAGCCCGCCAGGGAGTCCAGCGCGGTCGTGCCGAGGCGGCCGCCGGACGGGACGATCACCGTGGCCGCGATGTCGACCAGCGGGAGGCCGGCCAGTTCCGCGGCGAGCTTGCCCTCGTCGGTGAGGAGGTGCGGGCGTTCCAGCCGGTTCAGCAGCGCGGCCACGGTCCGGCCGTCGAGGGCGGGGGAGAGCAGCACCGGTACGGCGCCGAGGCGGGACGCGGCGCTCGCCAGCACCCAGATGTCGAAGTTGTGGGCCTTGTACAGGGCCAGGTGCTCGCCCGCGCGGACACCGGCGGCCCAGAGGCGGGCCGACATGTCGTCGACGAGTTCGGCCAGGCTGCCGACGGTGAGGTCGCGCCCTGCCTCCGGGGCCACGTCGAGGTCGTGGTCGAGGGTGACCGGGACGCCGGGGTGCCGGGCCGCCGCCCGGTCCGCGATCAGCCCCAGTCGCAGGGGTCGCTTGCTGGCGGGCAGGTGGAGCACCATCATGCCTCCTGGTAGGGGTCGAGGAACCGGACCAGCCGCGTGCTGTCCGAAGAGGACAGTGAGAGGTCGAAGACCTCGCGCAGCACCGCCGGGACGTCGGCCGGGGCGAACGTGCTGTGGTCCGTGCGCCCGTCCGCGTGACGGGTCGAGAGCTCGGTGCCGGTGAGGGTCTGCTGGACCTGTTCGTCGCCGCGCATCACGACGAGCCTGCCGGTGAACGTCGAACGGGGGTGGTGCGAGGTGTAGTAGTTCGAGACCTCGAAGTCGACCGCGTGGTGCTGCTCCAGCGCGAACGAGTAGAGCTCGAACCACGCGCCGTCCTGCCGGATCTGCAGCACCCACTGGCCGGCTTCCCGCACCAGGCGCCACCGGAAACCGCCCGCGGTGACGATCGCTCCGTCCTCGAACGGGATCGGCACGAGCAGGCCCTGTGCGCCGAAGCCGACGTCGCAGAGAAAACGCGTCCCCTCGGCCTCGACGAGCAGCACGGTGTGCGCGCGGTAGCGGACGACCGGCCGGTTCAGCCGCACCCGGCCGAGCAGCCGGGTGACGGTGAAACCGAAGTGCTCCAGTGCCGCGGCGAACAACAGGTTGTGCTCGAAGCAGTAACCGCCGCGGCGGGCGTGCACGAGCTTGGCCTGGACGTCCGCCAGATCGAGCGAGACGCCTCGTTCCAGGGCCACGTCGACGTTCTCGAACGGGATGGCGGCCTTGTGCGCGCGGTGCACGGAGGCCAGCGCGTCCGGGCCGGGCGCGGGGTGACCGATCCGGCCGAGGTACGCGACGGGGTCCAGCAGGTCGACGTTCCACTGTGGATCGGCCGCCGTGACCGGCCTGTTCGGTGCCATGCCGGAATCCTCGGCCGGAGAAGGAGGTCCGGGCAATCGACGCGGACGGACTCCGTCAGGTCGTCACGAGCAACGCCGCGATCGCCGGTCCGAACGCACCGCCGAGCTGGTAGCACAGGGTGAACAGGCCGAGCGCGGTCGGCCGCTGCTCGGCGGGAACGGACCCCCCGGCGATCAACGACAGGGTCGCCTGACCGGCCGCGGCGACGAACACCGCGACACCGGCGGCCGCCAGCAGCACCAGCGCGAACGGCGACACGAGCACGGAGAGCGGGGCCGCCACCCCGAGCACGAGCAGGATCGTGAGCACCACCGGACGGCTCAGCCGCGCGGAGTAGGCCGCCAGCAGCCACGACGCCGCCGAGCCCGCCAGCAGCACGACCATCGTGCCCACACCGATCTGCCCGGTGCTCCAGCCGGGGTGGTGGCCCAGCAGTCGCGGAACCGAGTACAGCAGGGAGAAGTAGGACGTCGACAGCACGCACACCAGCAGGCTCACCAGCAGGAACGTGGGCGTGCGCAGGACCACGGCCGGCACGAACCCGTCGGGGCGCATCCGCACCCGCACCGCGAGCAGAGCTGCCAGCGCGGCGGCGATCAGCAACGCCGGCACCGGGAACCGCGGCAGGAACACGAGAGCGCTGATCAGGGCCACCAGCGTCACGGCGCCCAGGACGTCGAACGGCGGCTGGGCCCGCGGTCCGGCGAAGGTAGGCAGGCTGCGCAACGCGGCCGGCACGGCGAGCAGGCTCAACGCGGACAGGGAAAGCGCCGCGTGCCAGGAGAAGTGGTCCGCGAGCAACGAGCCGGCCAGCGGCCCGAGCGCGCCGCAGAACCCGCTGCCCGCCGTCACCACGCCCATGCGCTTCGGCGTGCCGGCGAGGTTGATCGCGAGCGTGACGAGACCGCCACCGCCGAATGCCTGCAGGCCGCGGCCCGCGATCAGCAACGGCATCGACTCGCCGAACGCGACGACGACCGTGCCGAGGGCCACGAACGCGGCACTGCTCAGCAACACGAGCCGAGGACCGTTGCGGCGTAACAGGTTCGCCATCAGGGGAGTGCTGACCGCGACGGCGAGCCCGAACGCGGTCGCGATCCACGTGACCGTCGGCACCGAGACCCCGACGTCCCGCGCGATGCCGGGCAAGGTCATCGCGGTGGCGTTCGCGCTGAGCGCCGTCGGTGTGGCCAGCAGCCCGAGCACGGCGGCGGCAGGCCGGGCCGGGGAGGTGGTTTCCGTTGCGGTGGAAGAACTTCGGCTCATCGGTACCCCCAGGGTCGGCCGGTCTACCAGACCCGATCGACACTACACCGTGCAGGGCAGTGATTGCACTAGTGAGTGCAAACTGGCTCTTCGGTAGGCTTCGGACCCAGCATCGGCAGTCAGGGAGGCACCATGTCCGCGGGGACCGTCGCCGGTGGCGTGCGCCGCGGCATGCCGGAGAAGCGCGCCGCCATCACGAAGGCCGCGCGGGTGCTGTTCGGCCGGGAGGGCTACAGCCGCGCCAGTCTCGACGCCATCGCGGTCGAGGCCGGGGTGTCGAAGCGGACGATCTACAACCACTTCACCGACAAGGACGAGCTGTTCCAGTCGGTCGCGATCGAGGGTGCCCAGCAGGTCACCGACGCCATCGCGGCGATCCTCGAACGGCACCTGCGCAAGATCGTCGACCTGCGCGAGGACCTCACGGCGTTCGGCATGGAACGGGCCGCGGCGGTCAACGAGTTCCCCGACCACTTCGCGCTCGTCCGCACGATCGAGGCGGAGGTCTCCTGGATCCCGCCGGCCGTGCTCGAGGTCTGGCGCGAGGTCGGCCCGCTGTCGTCGCACCTGAAGCTCGCCCCCTACCTGCGGCGCATCGCCGAGCGGGGCCTGCTCGTCCTCGACGACGCCGAGCAGGCGGCCAACCACTTCAACCTGCTGACGATCACCGACGTCAACCAGCGCACGTTCTACGGCGCGCTGCCCCTGCCGGAGGCCGAGGTGGCGGCCATCGTCTCCTCCGGTGTCCACACCTTCCTGCGGCTCTACGGGGTTCCCGCCGGGAAGTGACGCGGCTCAGGTCAGGGTGGTGTCGCCGAGCGACTCCAGCAGCCTGCGCAACAGGTCGCTGAGCTGGGTGATCTCCTCGGCCGTCAGCGGCGCCACCAGGCGCGCCTCGTTGTCGAGGTGTTTGGCGAAGAGGTCGTCGACGAGCTCGATGCCCTTGTCGGTGAGCCGGATCAGCACGGCGCGGCGGTCGCCTCCGGGCACGCGCACCCGTTCGACCAGGCCTTTCGCCTCCATCCGGTCGATCCGCCGGGTGATCGCGCCGGACGTGACCATGGACGCCTTGATGAACGCGCCCGCCGACATCTGGTAGGGCGCACCGGACCGCCGCAGCGTCGTGAGGACGTCGAACTCGCCCGCCTCCAGGCTGTGCCGGGTGTCGAACGCCTTGAGCTCGCGGTCGATCAGCCGGGCCAGTCGCTGGACCCGCCCGAGCACCGCGACCGGCTCGGTGTCGAGGTCGGGGCGCTCGTGCTCCCACAGTTCTCTGATCAGGTCGATGGCGTCGGGCAACGGGTGCTCCCTCTGGCGTGCACGTAAGTCGTTGAGCGCTCAGATACTTGACACTCAGAGACTAGTGTAGTTCTATGGGTTACCGGAAGATACAGTGCAGGAGACGGCACCGGTTCGCGAGGGCGGGACCCGGTGACTCCGTCGTGACCTGGGTGGTCCGTGCTGATCCGGAACCGAGGGAGATTCGATTCATCATGGCCGAGGTAACGATCCTTGCCCTTTCTGGCAGTCTGCGGGCGAATTCTTTCAACACCGCATTGATGCGCGCGGCGGTCAAGAACTCCTCCGGGGTCGTTGATTTCGACGTCTACGAGGAACTGGGGGACCTGCCGCTCTACAACCAGGACCTCGACACCGACGAGCCGCCGGCCGTCGTCGCGGACCTGCGCCGCCGGGTCGCGGCCGCGGGCGGGCTCCTCATCGTCACGCCGGAGCACAACGCGTGCGTCCCGGCGGCGCTCAAGAACGCGATCGACTGGGTGAGCACCCAGCAGGCCGGCGGGATCCTGGTGCACAAGCCGGTGGCGATCGCCGGTGGCTCACCGGGCGCGTTCGGCTCCGCGCGGGCGCAGACGATGCTGCGGAGCATCCTCGCGTCCATCGGCGCCGACACGCTGAGCAAGCCCGAGGTGGCCGTGTTCCACTGCCACGACCGCATCGACGAGACCGGCGACGTGACCGACGCGTTCACGCTCAAGCTGCTCGACGACCTCGTCGTCGCGCTCTCGAACCGCGTGAAGGCAGCCGCCTGACGCATTCGAAAGAATAGACGACCGGCCATTTTCGGATGGCCGGTCGTTTTTTGCGTGGAGCGACATGACGAACTCGCGCTCGATTCGTTGTTCTCGCTGGTGATTCCGATGAGCATTCAGGGCAGAGCGGTGTGACCGCAGGCCCGGCGAATCGGAGAAGGGGGCGCACATGACGCGCGAAACGGCTGTGGGTGTGCTCGGCACGGGTTCCTACCTGCCGTCGCACGTGGTGACCAACGACGAGGTCGGCAGGCCGGCCGGGGTCGACGACGAGTGGATCGTCCGCAAGACGGGGATCCGGCAGCGGCGGTTCGGCAAGCACGACGAGGCCACGTCCGACCTGGCCACCTTCGCCGCGAGGGCCGCGCTGCGCGACGCCGGGGTGTCCGCGGGCGACCTGTCGGTGATCGTCGTGGCCACCTCGACGCCCGACGCGCCCCAGCCACCCACCGCCGCGTACGTCGCCCACGCGCTCGAAGCTCCGCCCTCCGCGGCCGCGTTCGACCTCAACGCCGTCTGCAGCGGGTTCGTCTACGCACTCGCGGTGGCCGAACGCATGGTCGTCGGAGGCGGGTACGCGCTCGTCGTCGGCGCGGACATGTACAGCCGCATCACCGACCCCCAGGACCGGCGCACGCGCGTGCTGTTCGGTGACGGCGCGGGCGCGGTCGTGCTCGGTCCCGGCGGCCGCGAGGTGCTGCACACCAGGTTGTTGACCTACAGCGACGGACGCGACCTGGTCGGCGTCCCCGCCGGCGGCTCCCGGCTCGGCACCACGGACGAGACCATCGCCGGCGGCCTGCACCACTTCGCCATGAACGGGCGCGGGGTCAAGGAGATCGTCGGCGCGCACCTGCCGTCGACGATCGCGGACTTCCTCGCCTCCGCCGGGGTCGGCCACGACGAGATCGCGCACGTGATCCCGCACCAGGGCAACGGCGTGATGCTCGCCGAGCTGGAGGCGGAGCTCGCACTGCCCCGCGCCGTCCTGCACACCACGGTCAGCCGCTACGGCAACACCAGCGCCGCGTCGATCCCGATCACGCTGGACGAGGCCGCACGCGCGAACGCCCTGCTGCCGGGGGAGAAGGTGCTGCTCGCCGCGTTCGGGGGCGGCTTCTCCTTCGGCTACGCCCTGCTCGGCTGGTGACGCCGAGCCCCGCCGAAGTCGTTGTCCCACGAGGAGAGCAGTGAAGATGACCGACGTTGACTCCTACCTGGCCCGGATCGGCGCCGCGCGTCCGGAGAGGACGGACCTCGCGGCGCTGACGCACCTGCAGGAGCGGCACCTGCTGACCGTGCCGTTCGAGACCATCGACTTCAACACCGGCGTCCCGATCCTGATGGGCGAGGACGTCCTGGAGAAGATCGTCGACCGCCGCCGCGGTGGCGGCTGCTACGAGCTCAACACGGCGTTCGCCGTGCTGCTGCGACGACTCGGCTTCGACGTCGAGCTGCTGCCCGGCCGGACCCTGCACAACGGCAAGGAAGCGTTGCTGGGCATCCACTCCGGGCACATGGTGCTCCGGGTCCGCATCGACGGCGAGGCCTGGCTCGTCGACGTCGGCTTCCGCTGGGCGAGCCAGCGCCCGCTGCGGTTCGCCGACACCGGCGAGCAGACCGACCGCAACGGCGTCTACCGCGTCGTCCCGGTGGCGAACGGCGACGTGGAGCTGGTGCACGACGGCGTGCCCCGGCTGCGGCTCGAGACCCGCGCCCGCGAGGTCGGCGACTTCGGCCCGACGCTCTGGTGGTTCTCGAGCTCCCCGGACTCGCCGGTGACCGGTGGCTCGGTGTGGGCGTCGATCGTCACCCCGGAAGGCCGGATCACGTTGCTGGACCGCACGTTGAGCAGGGTCGAGAACGGCGAGCGCGTCAAGGAGGTCCTCGACGACGACGCGTTCCTGCCCGCGTGCCGCAAGTGGTTCGGCATCGACCTGCCGGAGCTGCCCGAGCTTCCCCCGATGCCCGCCACGGCCTGAAAGCCCGTTACCAGAAAGGAAAGGCGATGACCGAGTCGGGCTATGACGTGCTCGTGGTCGGCGCGGGTCCGTCCGGACTGCTCCTCGCGTGCGAGCTGCTGAGCCGGGGGACCAGGGTCCGCATCATCGACCGCGCCCTCGAACCGATGGACGTGCCGAAGGCCCTGTCCATCTACCCGCGCGCCCTGGACGTCCTGGAGGACCAGGGACTGCGCGAGGCCGTGCTCGAGGTCTCGGGCACCATCCGCACGCTGAGCTACTTCTCCGAACGCGAGCACCTCGCGTCGTTCCGCGTCCCCGCCGAGCACGCCGCCCGCACGCTCCCGCAGTACGAGACCGAGCGCATCCTCGTCGAACGGCTGGAGGCGTTGGGCGGCAAGGTCGAACGCGGTGTCCGGCTGCTGTGTCTCGAAGGCGTCGACTTCTCCGGCGTGATCGACGCGACCGACGGTGTGACGGCCGTGCTGGAGGGCCAGGACGGGGTGATCGAACGGACCTTCGCCCCGTTCGTCGTCGGTGCCGACGGCGCGGGCAGCGCGGTGCGCGGCCAGCTGGGCATCGGGTTCACCGGCTCCACCTACGGGCTGGAGTTCGCGCTCGTCGACGCACGGGTGCAGGGCGACCTGGACCCGGAGCAGATCCTCTACTACCAGGGACAGGCGGGCACGCTCGCCGTCGTTCCCCAGCCCGGCGGTGTGTTCCGGTTCCTGTCGGTGCTGCCCCGTGGCTCGCAGTCGGCGGGCGTGGACCTGATGCAGTCCATCGTGGACGAACGCGGACCGCGTGGCGTCCGGATCGGCGAACCGGTGTGGACCTCGGTGTTCCGGGTGCACGCCCGGATGGCCGCGGACTTCCAGCTGGGCCGGGTCTTCCTGATCGGCGACGCCGCCCACGTGCACAGTCCCGCCGGTGGGCAGGGCATGAACAACGGCATGCAGGACGCGCACAACCTCGGCTGGAAGCTCGCGTCGGTGCTCCGCGGCCTGTCCCCGTCCTCGCTGCTCGCGACCTACAGCGCGGAACGGGTCGCGGCGACGCGGCGCAGCGTGCGCGACACGGACCTGCAGACGAAGGCGTGGATGACCAAGGGCAGGGCCAGGACCCGAGTGCGGGACGCGGGCTTCCGGCTCGGCGACCGCACCGGCGCCGTCGCCCGGTTCTACGCACCGGTTCTCGCCGGACGCCGTCAGTTCTACGCGCCGCAACGCGAGACCCAGCTGCCGTCCGGGTGGTCCCGCTGCCAGGTCGTGCGCCGGCTGCCCGGGGTCCCCGGCGTCGGCGGGCTCGTCCCGCGCGAGGCGGCACTGCGCCACGGCATCGTGCGCGCCGCCACCGAACCTCTGACGTGGACGGTCGTCGCGGTCGGCTCGCAGGGCGTCGGCAGGCTCGCGAACGTCCGCGGTGTCACGGACCGGTACCCGGCGGTGCGGGTCGTCAAGCTCGGCCGCAAGGACGCGTCCGCCGCGACCGGTTGTGGCAGGCCCGGCTATCACCTCGTGCGGCCGGACGGGCACATCGCCGCGCACGGGCACGAGAACGACCTCGGCCGGCTCGAACAGGAACTGGCCGCGGTGCTGCTGAAGGGACAACGGTGACGCGCGGGATCGTTGCCGCCGACCCGGTGGTGCGCACCAGCGGCGGACTGGTGCGCGGAACCCTGGAGCGCCACGGAGATCGCGCGCTGCACGTGTTCCGCGGGATCCCGTACGCCGGTCCACCGGTCGGAGCGCGGAGGTTCGCCTCTCCCACACCCGCCGAGCCCTGGACGGGAGTGCGCGACGCCACCGCGTTCGGGCCGCCGTTCCTGCAGCCCCGCACCCCGGCGAGCCGCGAGGACGGGCTGTACGCGAACGTCTGGACCCCGGACGTCGGCGGCCGGCGGCCGGTGCTGCTCTACGTCCACGGCGGCGGCTGGCAGGTCGGCGCGGGCAGTGTGCCCACGTTCAACGGCGCCAAGCCCGCCGCACGCGGCGACCTGGTGGTCGTCAACTTCAACTACCGGCTCGGGGTGTTCGGCTGGGGACGGCACGACGACCTCACCGACGCGGAGACGGGTCTCGCGGGCAACTGGGGGCTGCAGGACCAGGTCGCGGCGCTGCGCTGGGTCCGGGAGAACGCCGAGGTGTTCGGGGGCGACCCGGACGCCATCACCCTGTGCGGCACGTCGGCCGGCGCCGTCACCGCGCGCGTGCTGGCCTGCGCGGGCTACACCGAGGGCGCGGTGCGGCGGCTGATCACCATCAGCGCCGCACTCCCGTGGGTGCCCGCGTTCTGCCTGAGCCCGGACGACGCCACCGTCGCGCACGAGCACCTCGCGGCGGAGTTCGGCACCACGGTCACCGGGCTGCGGGACGTCCCCGCGGAGTTGTTGCAGGAGGCCTGGACGCGGCTCTTCTCCGGGCCGCCCGCGGACCGCAGGCTCGCCACCGGCCTCGAGTACCGCGGTCCGATCGCGGATCCGGTGCTGCTGCCGGACACCTGGTCACCGCTGCCTCCGGTACCGGTCATGTCCGTGCACAACAGCACGGAGGGCGCGTTCTTCACCGACCCGCGCACCCTGTCGTTCCCGCCCGCTCCACCGGCTCCGGCGACCGAGGAGCAGCTGCGCCGCGCGGTGCACGACGTGCTGGCCAAGTGCGTGCGCGAGGTGCCCGCCGAGGTCGTCACGGACTGCCTCGCGGCGTACCGGCAAGCGGCGGCGGACGAAGGTCTGCCCGCCGACCCGCTGTCGTTGTGGACGGAGGTCTGGGGCGATCTGCTGTTCCGCCACCGGATCGTGCGGCTCGCCGAACGGCACGCGCGGGAGGGCCGCACACCGCAGTACGTGATGGAGTTCGCGCATCCCGTGCGGCCGCCGTACCTCGGCACACCGCACGACGCGACGTCGAAGTTCCTCTTCGGCTCGCACGCGCACCCGGACTTCGTCGCGCAGTTCGGCGACGGCCCGCAGGAACGGAAGGTGTCGGACGCCTTCGTCGACCTGGTGGCGTCGTTCGCCCACGGGTCGGCGCCGTGCAGCGCGCTCACCCCCGCCTGGCCGGAGTTCTCACCGGACCGGCCCAGCACGTTGATCCTCGGCGGTCCCGGTACGGCACGGGTCGGCACCGCCTCGAAACTCGGCCAGCTGCGCTTCTGGGACGACCTCGCGTGGGTTCCCGGAGCGGGAGAGGAGAACTGAGATGAGCAAGGTGCGCTGGGGTCTTCTGGTGACGGGCGGGTACGCCGACGTCGCCGTGAAGGCCGGCAAGACCGCCGCCGCGGGCGAGTTCACCGCGGTCGCCTGTGACGACAGCACGTCCGCGCAGGAGTACGCCGGCAGACACGGGATCGCGCGGTCGCACGGGAGCTACGCCGAACTGCTGGCCGATCCGGACGTCGACGCGGTCTTCGTGGCCGTGCACCCGGCCGACCACGCCCACCGCGCGATCCAGGCCCTCACCGCGGGAAAGCACGTTCTGGTCGAGAAACCGCTGGCGCTCGACGTGGTCGACGCCGAACGGGTCTTCGCCGCCGCCGAGGCGGCCGGCAGGATCTGCGCCGAGGGCATGATGTACCGCCACCACCCGCAGTTCGAGCTCGCTCGCCGGATGGTCGACGACGGCGAGATCGGCGACCTGCGGTACGTCTACGCGGCCTGCACCGCGTCGCTGCCGCCGGACTACTTCCGCCGCAGCCGTGAGCTCGGTGGCGGCGGGATGCTCGATCTCGGGGTCTTCGCGCTCGCGGCGATCCGGTACTTCGCCGGGGAACCGCGGCGCGTGTACGCGGAGGAGGTGCGGCACGGCGCCGCCGCGGACCACAACTTCTGCGCGACCCTGCGGATGCCCGGTGACGTGCTGGCGCAGTTCGAGGTGGGCCAGGAGGTCTGCCGCGGCGACGCGCTCGAGGTCGTCGGCACCACCGGCCGGCTGGTGCTGCGCGACCCGTGGTTCTGCCGCGACGTCAGCACCGTCGAGCTGCAACGGCAGGGACCGCCGCCGCACCTGGACCCGGTGTCCGAGCACCTGCCGGTCGACCCCGAGGGTCTTGCCCGGTGCGCGGAGCCCTACGCCGGGTCCCGGCTGCAGTTCGACGCGGTGTCCGAGGCGATCATGGAGGGTGCCCGTCCGCCGTTCGGCCGTGCCGACGCGGTGGCCCAGGCCCGTGCGGTGGCGGCGTTGTTCGAGTCGAGCGCGAAGCACGTGCCGGTGGAACTGGCCTGACCGAACGGAATCCGCCCCGAACGGAATCCGCCCCGGACGCACTCGCGTCCGGGGCGGATTCCGTTGGCGGATCAGTGTTGTTCGACGACCTTCTTCAGCCGTTCGAGGGTGTGCTCCACGTCGACCGCGAGCTTCGCGTTCCACTCCTTCACGAAGCGGCGCCGGCCGTCCACGTCCAGACCGGCGCGGAAGATCTTCGACAGACCCTCCGTGAGCCTTCCCAGGCGGTAGTGGTGCACGAGCCGGGTGCCGCCGTCGCGCGGCTCGATCTCGTACGACCACGTGCTTTCCTGCCGCTCCCCGGCGGAGCTCAGGATCACCCAGCGGAACGCCTTGCCCGGCACCGCCTCGACCACCTCGGCGTCCGTCGTCCAGTCACCGCGGATCACCGGTGCCCACGCCACCGGGTCGGGCAGGCGGAAGTTGGTGCCCCGGAAGACCGAACCCACCGCCGCAGGCTCACCGGAGATCCACGCGCCGCCGGTGCACTCCTCGCTCCATTGCCCGCACCGCGGCAGGTCGCTGACGACGGCGTAGACCTCGTCGGGGGTGGCGTCCAGCTGGACCTCGGCGCGCACCTCGAAGGTGGTGACGCCCTCTGCCTCGTACTCTTCCACGATTCCCTTTCCTCACGCGGTCCGGCTGAACTCGGCGTCGCCGTGGAGCCACTCGACCTTGTCGTGCAGGTCCCGGGCGCTCAGGGCACCGAGGACCTCGTTGCGTTCGGCGGCCTCGTGCCCGGCCGCGTGGTAGACCTGCCTGCCCATCTCGCGCGCCACCAGCTGGGCCTGGCCCGCACGGCCGCGCCGGGACGCGTTGTACTCGGCGAACCGCCGCGGCAGCTCGTCCCGGTCGAACGACCCCGCCGGACCCACGGCCTCGGCCAGCCGCACCGCGTCCTCCAGTGCCTGGCAGGCCCCCTGCGCCGCGTACTGCAGCATCGGGTGCGCCGCGTCGCCGAGCAGCGCGACCCGGCCGTCGACCCAGGTCTCCACCGGGTCGCGGTCGCACAGCACCCAGCGCCGCCAGTGCGTGCCGAGCCGCAGCAGCCGCCCCGCGACGTCGCCGAGACCGGGGAACTCGCCCAGCACGTGGTCGCGGTCGGCGACGACCCCGGCGACGGCCTCGGTGGCGCCGTCGTCCTTGGTGACGGCCAGGTTCAGCGCCTCACCACCGCTGATCGGGTAGTGCACGAAGTGCCACTTCGGCCCGGCCCACAGGCAGACGGCGTTGGCCCGCAACCCCTTCGGCACCTGGTCCATGGGGATGACCGAGCGGTAGATGGTGTGCCCGGAGACCCTGGGCTCGCCGTCGCCGACCAGCTGGGCCCGGATCACCGACCGCAGGCCGTCCGCGCCGATGATCCCGTCGGTCAGGAACGCCGTGCCGTTCGCGAGCAGGACGGCCGGTCCGGCCTCGTCCTGGGCGTAGCCGGTGACCGCGATGCCGGTGACGAGGTCGATGCGCGGCTGCGCCAGGCACGCCTCGAGCAACGGGTGGTAGAGGTCCGTGCGGTGCACCACGGCGTACGGCTTGCCGAACCGGTCGCGGTAGTCGCCGGTCAGGTCCATGCTCGTGATCAGCCGGTCGGTCGTCCCGTCGTAGAGCCGCAACGCGTCCACGAACACCGACCGGGCCTGCACCGCGTCACCGACCCCGAGGCGGTCCAGGGCGTGGTAGGCGTTGGGCGCCAGCTGGATCCCCGCGCCGAGCTCGGTGAACTCCGGGCGCCGTTCCAGGACGGTCACCCGGTGCCCGCGGTCGGCCAGCGCCACCGCGGCCGCGAGCCCGCCGATGCCACCCCCGACAACCGCGAAGTGTGCCATTGAGATCTCCTCGGATTCCTTGAAGCGCAAGGGGTCAGGGACGCACGACGAGCCGGGAGCCGCGCAGGTCGCCCTTCTCCATGCGGCGGTGCGCGGCGGCCATCGCGCTCAACGGGACCGTCTCGGTCCGCCGGGAGGCGAGTGCGCCCGCGGCCAGCAGCCGGTTGATCGCCGACGCCGCGCCGGCCAGCTCGTCCGTCGTGGCGTGCGAGATGACGAAGCCGTGGATCGTCGCGTCCTTCATGTAGAACGGGCCGACCGGCAGCTGCGGACGCGAGGCGACCCCGGCCAGCAGCACGATCCGGCCGCGTGCCGCCAGGGTGGGCACGGCGAGGCTGAGATCGTTGGTGCCGAAGGAGTCCACGTACACGTCGACACCTTCGGGACACGCGCCGGCGAGCTTCTCCGCCAACGCCGGGTCGCGGTAGTCGAGCACCTCGGCGGCGCCCAGCTCGTGCACGTGCGCCGAGTCGCGGGCGGCGGCACTGGCGACGACCCTGGCCCCCGCCGCGACGGCGAGCGTGACCAGCGCGCTGCCGACGTTGCCCGCCGCGCCCGCGACGAAGACCGTCTCCGTCGGCCGGATCCGCGCGGACGTGAACAGCGCCAGGTGGGCGGTGGCGGCCGGGTGCAGGACCGTGACCGCCCGCTCGGGTTCCACTCCGGGCGGCAGCGGGTAGAGCCGGTCGGCGGGCACCACGGCCAGCTCGGCCGCCGCGCCCTGCCGGCCGCCGTGACCGAGACTGTTGCACCAGACCCGTTGCCCGGGCTCGAAACCGCGCACGCCCGCACCGGTCCGCAGCACCGTGCCGACGAGGTCCCGGCCGACCACCAGGGGCAACGGGACCGGCGTGCGGAACACCCCGGAGCGGACGAACGTGTCGACCGGGTTCACGGTGGTCGCGATGACCTCGACGAGAACGTCGGCCGGTCCCGGCACGGGTTCGGGGAATTCACCGAACCGAATCGCCTCCGGGGATCCCAGCTCTTCGATGAACGCGGCTCGCATGGTTTCACCATGACCTCCCCGATCGCGGCGAGCACTGTTCCACAACGGAATCCGTCAGGTCGCCCGGCCCGTGGGCGACCTGACATACCCGGCGTCCTCTCGTTGACCGGTTCTCGCGACCCCGCCCAGATTGGTGGTCAATTCCCGGTCGACGAGGAGAACTCGGATGAAGAGGTGCGTGGAGATCTGTGTTGTCGGCGCCGGGCCACGCGGTCTTTCGGTGCTGGAACGCATTTGTGCCAACGAGAGGTATGAGCCTTCCGGCGCGTTCGTGCTCGTGCACGTCGTCGACCCGGCGGCACCGGGCGCGGGCCGGGTGTGGCGGGTCGACCAGTCGCGGCACCTGCTGATGAACACGGTCGCGTCCCAGGTGACGGTGTTCACCGACGCCAGCGCGACCATCGCGGGCCCGGTGGTGCCGGGACCGAGCCTCTACGAGTGGGCGCGCGAGGTGGCCCTGCTCGGCGAGGGCGACCACGACGAGTGGATCGTCGAGGAGGCCCGCCTGCTGGGGCCGGACAGCTACCCGAGCCGCGCGTTCTACGGGCAGTACCTCCACGACTGCTTCCGCCGCGTCGTCGCGGGCGCACCCGACCACGTGAAGATCACCATCCACCGGTCGCAGGCCGTGGTCATGTCCGACACCCACGGCGTTCCCGGTGGGCCCCAGGGAGTGCGGCTCGCCGACGGCACCCGCCTCAACGAGCTCGACGCGGTGGTGCTGGCCCAGGGCCACGTCTCGGCGAGGCTCAGCCCGCGCCAGGAACGCACCGCCGCCCTCGCCCGCATCCACTACCTCACCTACATCACGCCGACCAACCCCGCGGACGCCGACCTCGACGTGATCGAGCCGGGCGAACGGGTGCTGCTGCGCGGCCTGGGCCTCAACTTCTTCGACTACATGGCGCTGTTCACGCGCGGCCGCGGTGGGCAGTTCACCCGGTCCGCCGACGGAACGCTGCAGTACGTGCCCAGCGGCCGCGAACCTGTGATGTACGCGAGCTCCCGCCGTGGTGTCCCGTACCACGCGCGCGGCGAGAACCAGAAGGGCGCGCACGGCCGGTACTTCCCGAGGCTGCTCACCGCCGACCACATCCAGGAGCTGCGGGCCCGCTCGGGGGAGACCGGCGGCGAACGCGTCCGGTTCACCGAGCACCTGTGGCCGTTGGTGCGCCTGGAAGTCGAGAGCGTCTACTACGCCGCCGTGCTGAGCGCGCGCGGCGAGGACCCGGCCGCGTTCGTCGAGTCGTACCTCGCGCTCGGCCCGGACGGCGACCACTCCGCACTGCTGCGCGACGCGGGGATCGGGCCGGCCGAGCGCTGGGAGTGGGACCGGCTCACCTCGCCCATGGCGCACGAGGAGTTCGCCGACCGCGCCCAGTACCAGGTGTGGCTGCGCGAGTACCTGGTCCGCGACGTCGCCGAGGCGAAGGCGGGCAACGTCGACGGCCCGCTCAAGGCCGCGCTCGACGTGCTGCGGGACCTGCGCAACGAGATCCGCCTGGCCGTCGACCACGGCGGCATCGACGGCAACTCCTACCGCGACGACGTGGAGGGCTGGTACACGCCGCTCAACGCGTTCCTCTCGATCGGCCCGCCCGCCTCGCGGATCGAGGAGATGATCGCGCTGCTGGACGCGGGACTGCTCGTGCTCACCGGGCCGGGCACCCAGATCCGCTTCGACGCGGCGAGCCCCGCGTTCGTGGCGGAGTCGACGGTCGTGCCCGGACCGCCGGTGCGGACGCGGACGCTGATCGAGGCCCGCCTGCCGGAACCGGACGTGCGGCGCACCGAGGACCCGTTGCTGCGGCACCTGCTCGCGACCGAACAGGCCGGTCCGTACCGCATCGCCGGGGACATGGGGACGGTCTACGAGACCGGTGGCCTCGCGGTCGGCCCGCGGCCGTACCCCCTGCTCGACGCCCGCGGCCGCAGCCACCCGCGGCGGTTCGCGTTCGGCGTGCCGACCGAAGCGGTGCACTGGGTGACGGCGGCGGGCATCCGTCCCGGCGTCGACTCCGTGACCCTCGGGGACTCCGACGCGATCGCCCGCGCGGTGCTGTCGCTGCCGCGGCTCACGCGGGTGCCGGCCGAGGTGCGGACCGCTCCCGCCGAGCTCGAGCTGCCGGGGGTGATCGTGTGACCGGCGCCGACACGGGACTGCTGTCGCCGGTGCGCGCGGGCACACCGGTGGAGGCGGCGGTCAGCGACGAGGCCTGGCTGCGGGCGGTCCTCGACGCCGAGGCCGCGCTGGTCCGCGCCCAGGCCCGGTGCGGAACGGTGCCGCCGGACGCCGCCGCGCTCATCACGAAGGTCGTCGACGCGAGCCGGTTCGACGTGCGCGCCATCGCCCTGGCCTCCCGCGAGACGGCCAACCCGGTCGTCGCGCTCGTCGGGGCGCTCACCCGAGAGGTCGCCGCGCACGACCCGGCCGCGGCCGACTACGTGCACCGCGGCTCGACCAGCCAGGACGTGTTCGACACGGGCGCGATGCTCGTGGCGGCCCGCGCGCTGCTGCTGACGCTCGCCGATCTCGACGACGTGACGGACGCGCTGGACCGGCTCGCCGCCGAGCACCGAGCCACCCCGATGGCGGGCCGGACCCTGGGACTGCACGCGGTGCCCACGACGTTCGGGCTGAAGGCCGCCGGGTGGCGGCAGGTGATCGGCGACGCGCACCGGCGGCTGTCGGACGTCCTCGCGCACGGGCTGCCGGTCTCGCTCGGCGGCGCGGCGGGCACCCTCGCGGGCTACCTGGAGTACGCGGGGATCGATGGGCACATCAGCGATCCCGACGCGTACGCGGCCGAGCTGACCGAGACGTTCGCCGACGAGACCGGACTGGCCGTGCCGCGGTTGCCGTGGCACTCCATCAGGACCCCGATCGCGGACCTGGCCGCGGCACTCGGGTTCGCGGCCGGCGCGCTGGGACGGTTCGCCGTCGACGTGCAGAGCCTGGCCCGCACCGAGGTCGGCGAGGTGAGCGAACCGTCGGTGAGCGGCAGGGGCGCGTCCTCGGCGATGCCGCAGAAGCGCAACCCCGTGCTGAGCACCATGATCCGCGCCGCGTCGGCCCAGGTGCCCGCCCTCGCCGGCGCGCTCACCCAGTGCCTGGTCACCGAGGACGAACGGTCGGCGGGCGTGTGGCACACCGAGTGGCTGCTGCTGCGCGAGTGCCTGCGCCTCGTCGGCGGGGCGGCGAGCACGGCCGTGGAACTCGCCACCGGCCTGGAGGTCCACCCCGGCCGCATGCTGGCCAACCTCGGGCTCACCGACGGGCAGATCGTCACCGAACGGATCGTCGCGCGCCTGTCGCCGTTGTTCGGCAAGGCGGAGGCGAAGACCTTGGTGACGAAGGCGTGCCTGCGGGCCGCGAGCACCGGGCTGCCGGTCGGGGCCGTGCTCGCCGCGGACGACGACGTGCGGCAGCGGTGCACCGAGCAGGACCTCGCCGGGCTGACGGATCCCGCGGCCTATCTCGGTGCCGCACCGGGACTCGTCGGCAGGACGCCATCAGGCTGATCGGCCGCACCCGTTTCCCCGCCCCCACACGTGCGATCGGCACTCTGCGTCAATACCTCACCAGATCCTGCCGATAGGTGTTTGACTGTTTCCTGAGCGGCTGGGTAGCTTCCCGCAGGACCGGGGAACTGGGCACGCCGGTGCGACTTGGGGGGCTGCGTGTCGGAAAGCGGCGAATTCGCCGACGGGGAAATTCTGTCCATTTTGGAGTTACTGGCCGACGAAGCACCTTTCGAGGACATCGAAAAGGTCGTCCAGGACGCGCGCAGGAACGGTGCGGGGGGCCGCAGGCTCGAAAACCTGGATTCCGCGGCGCGCACGGCGTTGCGAATCCAGGAAAAGAGCCAGCGGCGCAGGGGCCGTGAGTCGGGACTCTCCGCGGTGCTCGACGCCGCCAGGGAGTTCGCCACGGCGGGGGACCTCGACACGTTGCTGCAGACCCTCACCCGCCGCGCGCGGTTGTTGCTCGGGGTCGACATGTCCTACGTCAGCCTCCTCGAGGACGACTCGGAGGACGGCCACGCGGTGATCCGCGCCGCGGACGGCCACACGTCGACGCTGAGTGTCGGGCTGCGGCTGCCGCGTACCGGGGGACTGGGCAACCTGGTGGTCACCGACCGCGCGCCGTTCTGGACGCGGGACTACCTGCGCGACGACCAGATCCGGCACGACGAGCAGATCGACGAGGTCGTGCGGGCCGAGGGCCTCAACGCCATGATGGCGGTGCCGCTGAGCCACGAGACCGGCGTGTTCGGCACGCTCTACGTGGCCGAGCGCAAGGTGCGGCCGTTCAGCGCCGACGAACGCTCGTTGCTCGGCTCGCTCGGGGTGCTCGCCGGCGCGGCGATCGAGAACGTGCGGCGCCTCGACCTGGCGCTCGCCCGGCAGGCGGAGCTGACCGCGGGCACCGCTGCCGTGAAGCGAACACTCAGCGAGGCAAGGGAGATCGCCGAGTTCCGGCAGCGGCAGATCGAGCTGGTCCTGCGCTCGGGAGACCTGCAGGTGCTGCTCGACGAGGCGTCGACGCGGCTGCCCGGTCACCTGCACGTCCGCGCGCCGGGAGCGGTGGTGCTCGCCGCGGTCGGCCCGGTGCCGGACTGCGACGAGACCCAGCTGATGCGCGCGATGATGACCGCGCACACCGAGGGCGGGCCCGTGCAACTGGAGAGCGGACCGTGGGTGGCGCCCGTGCAGGCGGGAGCGGACCACCTCGGGATCATCCTGCACTGGCCGGAGAAGCCGCCGAACTCCCACGAACGGCAGCTCGTCAGCGTGGTCGCCGAGGCCGCCGCACTGGTGCTCCGCCCGGCGCGCAACGCCTCCACGCACGACGTCCCCGGCACGGACGAGCTGCTCGACGACCTCGTCAGCGGCCGCCAGCGCTCGCTGAAGAGGCTGGGACAGCGCGCGGTCCAGCTCGGCTTCGACCTGTCCCGCCCGCACGTGGTCGTCGTCGCCCGCCCGGAGACCAAGGTGTCCGGCAAGCTGATGGTGTGGGCGTCCTCCTACGCGCAACGCCAGGGCGGGCTCACGACCGTGCGCGACGGCCTCGTGGTGCTGCTGGTACCGGGCGACGACCCGTCCGCCGCGGCCGGCGACGCCGCGGAGGAGGTCGCCTCCCTGATGAAGACGCCGGTCACGATCAGCGCCGCGGGACCCGCCGACGGCGCGGACGCGATGCCCGGCGTCTACCAGGAGGCCCGCCGCTGCCTCGACGCGATGGTCGCGCTCGGCCTCACCGGTGGCGCGTCGTCCCCGGCCGAGCTCGGTTTCCTCGGCGTGCTGCTGTCCGACGACCAGGACATGGACGGCTTCGTCACCTCGACGCTCGGCCCGGTGATCGAGCACGACCGCGACCGGGCGTCCGAACTGCTCCGGACGCTCGACGCGTACTTCGCGACCGGCTCCAGCCCCACCCGCGCGGCCGAGCGGCTGCACGTGCACCCCAACACCGTGGCACGGCGGCTGGAGCGGATCGGAGAGCTGCTCGGCCCCGCGTGGCAGGAGCCGGAGAAGGCGCTGAACGTCCACCTCGCCCTGCGGCTGGTCCGGATCCAGCGGATCGTCACCGAGCGGCGGCGCTGACGTTCGTCAGCGGTGGCCGAGCACCCCGGTGAGGTTCCGCCTGCCCAGCCGCCGCAGCGACGCCACCGCGTGCGCGGCCGACGCGAGCGTCACGTGCCGGTGCCAGCCGGTGAACGACCGCCCGGTGTAGTCGCGGATGCCGACCTTCTCGGCCGTGCCGGCGGAGTCGTGGTCGACCTGGCGCAGCAACCCGGTGAGGTGCACCAGCTCCGGGAGCCTCGCGCCGGTCAGGTTGGTGAGCCACAGGTCGTCGGTTCCCGCACGGCCCGGGTCGTCGATCCCCAGCACCGAGAACCGCTGTCCCGGCAGGTCCGGCAGCCGCACCTGGAGGGTCGCCGCGAAGCACGACCCCCTGCCGGGCACCGCGACCTGCCGGCGCAGGTTCCGCGCGGCGCGCATGACCTGGTGGCAGGGAAGGGGTTCCGTGCTGTGGCCGGGCAGCGCGGGGTCCGCCGTGGTCAGCGCGAAGCCCGGTGCCACGCGGATCAGGAACGGCGTGCCCGCCAGCGCCCGCACGGTCGAGGTGAGGTCGTGGTTGCGGCCGTCGAGCAGCACCGGCAACCGCGGCATGTCGCGCCACTCGGCGGTGTCGAGGAACGCGGCCAGCGCACAGCCGCTCAACGTCTCCGCGTCGGCGCCGTCGGGGATGGCAGCCTGGCTGCGGCGGCCGTGGTCGGCGAGCCACGCGTCCGGCAGGTGCAGCCGCCAGTTGACCGGGCCCGTGAACTCCTCGCCGGCGATCCAGACGCCGACCGCGTGCTGGGCGTTGAGCGTCTGTCCCCTGGTGGCGCAGAACTTCCTGCTCACACCGACCGAGTGCTCGCCGGCCTTCGGGATCGTGATCGGCCGCACCACCCAGGCCCGGGGCTTCGCCACCTGCACGAGATAACCGGCGAGGGCCTGGCGGACCGGTTCCCAGTCCCAGGTGGAGCTGCTGATGAAGTGGTGCAGGCTCTGCTCCGCGGCCTCGTCGCCGATGAGCATCGCGATGTTCCTGACGGACTTGCGTCCGGTGGCTCCCAGCAGGCCGCGCAGGTAGTCGTGGCCGCGCCGCCGCTGGTCGCGGCGCGGAAGTGAGGCGAAAACCGTCGAGCTGACTTCGTCGAGCACGGCAGCGGGTGTACCGGGCACGACCTGTTGGTCCCCCATGGACAACATCGCGCATTCCTTAATGGGCAGGAAAATGGATCGGCGCGGGTTTTCCGGCCGTGCCTCCACCTTGCGCGGCAGCGGTTTCGTTTGTCGAGGTGTGGATACCCCAACGTCCGGTGGTGCCGCAGGGGGTAGGGGCACCAGGCGCGTCCGTTCGGCGGGACCGCGGTCACAAGAGGCCTGCCGGTCCGGTGGGGCCTGGCCACCATCCGGCGGTCCTGAGGTGCTTCCAGCTGTGGTCAGAGCACCGCGTCCACGATGAACGGGGCGTGTCCACCAGCTTGATTGCACTGCCCCGTGTAGTGTACTTTGCCGCCCGCGAGCGCCCGTCGCGGACTGCTCCGCCGTCCCTCTGGAATGGGGACCGCCGGGTTCAGGAATGCGTACCTGACGAATTATGCGCCGGTGCGTGGCGCCGTCAGCAGTGCCTGGGAAGAATCCATTTCGGACCGGAACCATTCACACGACGCGGTGTGTGCCGGGCCCTTCTCGCATTGGTGCCGGTGTCGGCCGATGCCATCCGCGGATCCACCCAGGACGGGAGAACGTTCGTGAACAACGCCCTGCTCCCCACCCGCCCACGAGTCGCCCTGCAGCAACCGGAGTGGGCGGACCCCGCACAGGTCGGGGAGATCAGAGCCCAGCTCGCCGCCCGGCCCGCACTGGTGAGGGCGGCGGACATCGCCGACCTGCGCCAGCTGCTCGGCCGGGTCGCCGAGGGCGCGGCGCTGGTCGTCCAGGCCGGTGACTGCGCGGAGAACCCGGCGGAGTGCTCGGCCGCCGACGTCGCCCGCAAGACCGGGCTGCTCGACGCGCTCGCGGGCACGTTGCAGATGATCGCCGGCCGGCCGGTGCTGCGGGCGGGCCGGATCGCCGGCCAGTTCGTGAAGCCGCGTTCGAGGCCGACCGAGGTCGTCGGCGGTGTCGAGCTGCCGGTCTACCGCGGGCACCTGGTCAACAGTCCCGAACCGACGGCCGCGCACCGCGTGCCCGACCCGTTCCGGCTGCTGGTCGGTTACCGCGCGGCGAACGAGGTGATCCGGCACCTCGGCTGGCGTGACCGGTCGGCGCCGTCGGCCGGGTCGCAGATCTGGACGAGCCACGAGGCGCTCCTGCTCGACTACGAGATCCCGTTGCTGCGCACGGAGGACGAGCGCCTGGTGCTCGCGTCCACGCACTGGCCGTGGATCGGCGAGCGCACCCGTCAGCTCGACGGTGCGCACGTCGAACTGCTCGCCTCGGTGGCCAACCCGGTCGCCTGCAAGGTGGGCCCCGGCATGACGCCGGACGACCTGGTGGCGCTGTGCGAGCGGCTCGACCCCGACCGCGACCCCGGCCGGCTGACGCTCATCGTGCGCATGGGCGCGGGCGTCGTGGAGGAACGGTTGCCCGCGCTGGTCGCGGCGGTCCAGAGCGCCGGTCACCCCGTCGTCTGGCTCTGCGATCCCATGCACGGCAACACGGTCACGACGCCGGACGGCCTCAAGACCCGGTACGTCGAGACGATGGCGCGCGAGGTGCGCGGCTTCCGGCGGGTGCTGGTCGCGGCCGGCGCGCACGCGGGCGGGCTGCACCTCGAGACCACCCCGGACGACGTCACCGAGTGCGCCTCGGACAGCTCCGACGTCGCGGGTGTCGGTGCGCGCTACCGCAGCTTCTGCGACCCGCGGCTGAACCCGGCGCAGGCGGTCGCCGTCGTGTCGAGCTGGAACTCCTGACCACAGCGGAAGAAACCGAGGAGCCGGACATGCCCCAGGGTGACGTGGCCGTGGTGACCGGAGCGGCCGGCGGGATCGGCGCGGCGATCGTGCGGATGCTCGCCGAGGAGGGGGAGGTGGTCGCCGCCGTCGACAAGGACGCGGACCGGCTGGCCGAGGTCGTGGAGAAGCTGACCGCGGAGTCGTTGCCGGTGCGGGCCTTCCCGGCGGACATCACCGACGAGTCCGCCGTGGACGCGCTGTTCGCGCGATGCGAGGCCGAGCTCGGCCCGGTGGAGCACCTCGTCAACGCGGCCGGGGTGCTGCGGCTGGGCGGTGTCGACGACTTCACCCTCGCCGACTGGCTGGCCACCTTCCAGGTCAACGTCACCGGGGCGTTCCTGATGTCCCGCGCGGCTGTGCGGTCGATGAGGCCGCGCCGGCGGGGCGCGCTCGTCACGGTCGCCTCCAACGCGGCCGCGACGCCCCGGGCCGGGATGGCCGCCTACGCCGCGTCGAAGGCGGCCGTCACGATGTTCACGAAGTCGCTCGGCCTCGAGGTCGCCCGCGACGGGATCCGGTGCAACGTCGTGGCCCCCGGTTCCACCCACACCCCGATGCTCAGCTCGATGTGGCACGACGAGACGGGCCCGCGCGGCACGATCGACGGCCGCCCGGACGCGTTCCGGGTCGGCATCCCGCTCGGCCGCATCGCCGCGCCCGAGGACGTCGCCGCGGCCGTGCGGTTCCTGCTGTCCGAGCAGGCCCGGCAGATCACCCTGCACGACCTGACCGTCGACGGCGGCGCCTCGCTCGGTGCCTGACCTTCCGTCCCAGCGTCCTGACGAAAGGAGCCGGTGATGACCGGCATTCCCACCATCACGCCCTATCCGATGCCGACCGCGGGCGACCTCCCGGCCAGGACCGTGCCGTGGCGGCTCGACCCGGACCGCGCCGTCCTGCTGCTGCACGACATGCAGCGCTACTTCCTCGAGCCGCTGCCGTCCCAGCTGCGCGCCGACCTCGTGGCGAACACCGCGCTGCTGCGGGAACGCGCCGTCGCGCTCGGCGTCCCGGTGGCCTACACCGCGCAGCCGGGCGGGATGACCGACGAGGAACGCGGACTGCTGAAGAGCTTCTGGGGCCCCGGCATGAAGGTGAGCCAGGAGGACCGCGAGATCGTCGAGCCGCTCGCACCGTCCGAACAGGACTGGGTGCTGACGAAGTGGCGCTACAGCGCGTTCTTCCGGTCGAGCCTGCTCGCCGACATGAAGGCCGCCGGACGTGACCAGCTGGTGGTGTGCGGGGTGTACGCGCACATCGGCGTGCTCATGACGGCCGTCGACGCGTTCACCAACGACATCGAGACGTTCCTGGTCGCGGACGCCGTCGCGGACTTCTCGGAGGCCTACCACCAGCTGGCGCTCACCTACGCCGCCGAACGCTGCGCGGCCGTGGTCACCGCGAAGGAGGTGCTCGCGTGAGCCCGTTGCTCGATCGCGTGCTGGCCGGGCGGGTGCCCGCGTTCGCGTTGCTGCACCGGCCGGACGGGCCCGGCGGCCTGGAGGTGCTCGCGGGTGATCTGTCCACTCCGGACACCATCGCCGAGGTGCCGCTGCCCGGCGACGGCGGACGCGACCGGCACGACGTGTTCGTGATGATCCCGTTCCGGCAGATCGCCGAACGGGGGTACGCCTGCGCCGACGACGGGTCGCCGTTGCTCGCGATCAGCGTCACCGAGCAGGACGAGGTGCCGGTCGGCGAGGCGCTGCCGCGTCTGCCGGACCAGCGGATCATCATGGGGGACAGCGGGTTCGACGTCGACGACGAGACCTACGCGGAGACCGTGCGCCGGGTCGTCGCCGACGAGATCGGCACGGGGGAGGGCGCGAACTTCGTCATCATGCGCTCGTTCGTCGGCGAGATCACGGACTACTCGGCGGCCAGCGCGCTGTCGTTCTTCCGGCGGCTGCTGGAGGGCGAGTCGGGGGCCTACTGGACGTACCTGGTGCACACCGGCGACCGGACGTTCGTCGGCGCCACCCCGGAGCGCCACATCAGCTTCAACGGCCGCACCGCGGTGATGAACCCGATCAGCGGCACGTACCGGTACCCGTCCGCCGGGCCGAACCTGCCGGGCGTGCTGGAGTTCCTCGCGGACCGCAAGGAGACCGACGAGCTCTACATGGTCGTCGACGAGGAACTGAAGATGATGGCGCGGATCTGCGACGACGGCGGGTACGTCGTCGGTCCGTACCTCAAGGAGATGACCAGGCTCGCGCACACCGAGTACCTCATCGAGGGACGCACCACACGCGACCCGCGGGAGATCCTGCACCAGACCATGTTCGCGCCGACGGTCACCGGCAGTCCGCTGGAGAACGCGTGCGCGGTGCTCGGCCGGCACGAACGGCGAGGGCGTGGCTACTACAGCGGGATCGCCGCGCTGATCGGCCGGGACGGCTCGGGCGGGCGCGTGATGGACTCCGCGATCGTCATCCGCACCGCGGACATCAGCGCGTCCGGGCAGGTGCGGATCGGTGTCGGTGCCACGCTGGTGCGGCACTCGGACCCGGTGTCGGAGGTCGCGGAGACCAGGGCGAAGGCCTCGACGTTGCTGGCAGCGCTGGGAGTCGGCGGCACGCGGGTCCGGCTCGGCGCGCATCCCAGCGTGCGGGCCGCCCTCGATCGCCGCAACGACACCATCTCCGGCTTCTGGCTCGGTGCGGCGGGAGAGCGCGAGACCACCGCTCCGGCCGTCCTCGCGGGCCGTCGTGTGCTGATCGTCGACGCCGAGGACACGTTCACGTCGATGATCGGGCACCAGCTGCGGGCACTCGGCCTGGAGGTGACCGTGAGCCGGTTCGACGAGCCCTACGACCTCGACGACCACGAGCTGGTGGTGCTGGGACCGGGGCCCGGCGACCCGCGCGCCGCCGACCACCCGAAGATCGCGCACCTGCGGGTGGCGGTGGAGGTGTTGCTGGCGCGGCGGCGGCCGTTCCTCGCGGTGTGCCTGAGCCATCAGGTGCTCAGCCGGCGGCTCGGGTTCGAGGTCGTCCGCCGCGAGCAACCCAACCAGGGCGTGCAGCGGGAGATCGACCTGTTCGGACGGCCGGAACGGGTCGGGTTCTACAACGCGTTCGCGGCCAGGGCGGGCGCCGACGCGGTGGACGTCCACGACGTGGGACGAGTCGCCATCAGCCGGGACGCGGCCACCGGCGAGGTGCACGCGCTGCACGGCCCGCACTTCACCTCGGCGCAGTTCCACGCCGAGTCCGTGCTGACCCAGAACGGCGTGCGCATCGTCGAGGAATGGCTGACCAGCCTGCTCGCACGCACGCAGGAGCCCGTTGCCGGGTGACGTGGAAAAGCATCGAAGATAAGTCTGTTTTGTCGTGCTTGTGACTTAAGTCATGTTGAGGCGCGATTTCTCCCTGGAAGGATGGGTGACGCATATCGAACGATCTGGGGGACGAATTGCGCGAGGTGCAGAACTACGAACGTTCACTGGAGCGCAGCCGGCTGGCGCGCACCAGGCTCGACCGGCCTTCGGTGTTCTCGTTCCAGGGTGAGGAGTGGGACCTGTTGCCGGAGGTGTTCGCGCCGCAGTACTCGCCGTCGACCGGCGCGGCCATGGGGTTCCTGGGCCTGATCGGGCCGGATCGGGTGGCTCCGCCCGGTTCGTTCCTGGAGATCGGTGCTGGTAGCGGCGTCATCGCGGTCACGGCGGCGCTGGCGGGGGCGACGAGGGTGGTCGCGACCGACGTCAATCCGCAGGCCGTGCGCAACACGAGGATGAACGCGGAGCGACACGGGGTCGCCGACCGGGTGGAAGTGGTGGAATCCGATTTGTTCGCGGGCCTGGATCCGGGCGAGCAATTCGACACCGTCTTCTGGAGCACGCCCTATGTACGGGCACCGGAAGAATTCCAGTTCACGAACGCCCACGACCGCGCCTATGTCGATCCGGGATATGCGACACATCGTCGGTTTCTCGCCGAAGCGGGAAAGTGGGTGACCGACGGCGGCTCTGTTCTGCTGCACTTCAGCGGCCGCGGCGACCTGCCCGCTCTGCTGCGTTTCGCGGGCGAGGCCGGGCAGGGGCTGCGGGCCGTGCGGTCGACGTTCATCCGCGAGGGCGAGTTCGACGTCGAGCACGTGCTGCTGGAGATCGCACCGTGCGGGCGGCGGGCGTGACGCGGACGGTCCTGATCGACAACTACGACTCCTTCACCCACAACGTCGTCCACCTCCTCGCCGAGGTGGACGGGTGCGCGCCGCTGGTGCTGCGCAACGACGACCTCGGCGCCTGGCGGGAGCTCACCCCGGCCGACGTCGGGCGGATCGTGATCTCGCCGGGTCCCGGGCGGCCGGACGTGCGCCGCGACTTCGGGATCAGCGCGCTGGCGCTGGAGTGGACCGACACGCCGCTGCTGGGGATCTGCCTGGGGTTCCAGGGGCTGTGCCTCGCCGAGGGGGCACGGGTGGTGCGCGGCGCCGGACCCGTGCACGGCGGTGTCAGCCCGATCCGGCACGACGGCCGCGACCTCTTCGCCGGGCTGCCGTCGCCGTTCCTGGCAACCCGCTACCACTCGCTGGTCGCCCGCGACGTGCCCGAGTCGCTGGAGGTCACGGCCACCACCGAGGACGGTGTGGTGATGGCCGTGCGGCACCGGGAACGGCCGCACTGGGGCGTGCAGTTCCACCCGGAGTCCATCGTCAGCGAGCACGGCCGTGAGCTGATCGCCAACTTCCGCGCGCTCGCCGACCGGCACACCGGGACCACGGCCGCGCCGCTCGTGCCCGCTCGCAGGGGGCGCCGTGCGCCGGAGACCGGCCGATACCGCGTGCAGGTGGAGCCGATCGGGGGGCCGGTCGACGCCGAGACCGCGTTCGGCCGCCTGTTCGCCGCCGAGCCGGCGTCGTTCTGGCTCGACAGCGGCGTGCGGACCGAGCAGGCCCGGTTCTCGGTGCTGGGCGCGCCCTCCGGGCCGCTCGGCGAGCTGGTGTCCTACGACGTCGCGGACGGCCACGTTCGGGTGTCCACTGTGGACGGCGTGGAGCGAGAGCGGTTCGCGGGCTCGTTGTTCGCCTACCTGGAACGGGAGCTGGCACGGCGCCGGGTCGAACCGTCCGGCCTGCCGTCGGGGTTCGAGCTCGGCTACGTCGGCTGTCTCGGCTACGAGCTCAAGGCCGACACCGGCGGATCGGCCGCGCACCGGTCCGACCTGCCCGACTGCAGCCTCGTCTTCTGCGACCGCGCCGTGGTGCTCGACCACGAGACCGGCCGGACGTGGCTGCTGGCGCTGAGCGACCCCGCGCACCCCGGCACCGAGACGGCCGCGCGCAGGTGGCTCGCGCACGCGCGGACCGAGCTGGCCTCGGCGGTACCCGAGCCGTTCGAGCTCCCGGAACCGTCCGAAGTGGACCCTGTCGCCGCGCTGCACCGGCACGGGCCGGACGAGTACCGGGCGCTGATCGACCGCTGCCAGGACCAGATCAGGGCGGGGGAGAGCTACGAGATCTGCCTGACCACGCAGATCTCGGCGATGGTGCAGTCCGAGCCGTGGGACCTCTACCGCGTGCTGCGCAGGGTCAACCCGGCGCCGTTCGCCGCCTTCCTGCGCTTCCCGGGGTTCGCGGTGCTCAGCTCGTCCCCGGAACGCTTCCTGCGCGTCGACGGCACCGGCGAGGTCGAGGCGAGGCCGATCAAGGGAACGCGGCCGCGGGGCACCGACGCCCGCTCCGACACCGCGCTCGTCGCGGACCTCGTGTCGAGCGAGAAGGACCGCGCGGAGAACCTGATGATCGTCGACCTGCTCCGCAACGACCTCGGCTCGGTGGCGGAGCTCGGCTCGGTGCGCGTGCCGGAGCTGTTCGCCGTCGAGTCGCACGCGTCGGTCCACCAGCTGGTGAGCGCCGTGCGTGCGCGGCTGAGGCCGGAGATCTCGGCGGTGGAGTGCGTCCGGGCGGCGTTCCCCGGCGGTTCGATGACCGGGGCGCCGAAGAAGCGCACGATGGAGATCCTCGACGAGCTGGAGGACGGCCCGCGCGGCCTCTACTCCGGCGCGCTCGGCTACTTCTCGCTCACCGGCACCGTCGACCTGAGCATCGTCATCCGGACGATCGTGGTCGCCGGCGGTGAGGCACGGCTCGGGGTGGGCGGCGCGATCGTCGCGCAGTCCGACCCGGACGCCGAGATCGAGGAGACCAGGGTGAAGGCCGCGGCGTTGCTGCGGGCGCTGAGCATCGCGGAGCACCGGGCCACGCGCCCGTCGCGGGTCTAGGCGCTGTCCTGCGAGTTCGTCAGGTGAGAGTGCCGGAGCCGGTGCTGCCGCGATGACCCTCGTACCGGCGTGTTCGGGCGTTGCGGCGGTGCCGTTTCCGGGGCCCTCGGCCACGCGCCCGTCGCGGGTCTAGAGGCCTCCCGCGGCCTCGAAGGTGCGTTGCTGGTCGGCGGGGCCGCCGAGGTTGGTGTGGTTGAGCACCACCTCGGTGGCCCCGGCGTCGAGATGGCGGCGCACGGCGGCGTCGAGCTGCTTCTCGTCGCCGATCACGGCGATCTCGTGCGCGTGCGCCACGCCCCCGAGCCCCAGTACCCGTTGGTACGACGGCACCTCGTCGTAGAACGCCAGCGCACGCGCCGCCTTCTCGCGCACGCCGTCGACGTCGGAGGTGACCGTAGCGGTGATCAGCGCGACGATGCGCGGGGCGGGACGGCCCGCCTGCTCGGCCGCCTTCGTGATGGCCGGTACGACGTGCTCACCGAGCACCCGAGGCGTTGCCAGGTAGGGCAACGTGCCGTCGGCCAGTTCGCCGGCGACCTCCAGGGCTCTGGGCCCCATGGCGGCCACGAGCACGGGCACCGCGGGATCGGCCCCGGCGACGCGCACCGGTCGGGTGGGGGCCGCGGTGATCCGTTCGCCGTGGAAGTCCGCCACCCCGTCGTGCAGCAGCGGCCGCAGCGCCGACAGGAACTCCCGCAACAGCGCGACGGGTCGTTCGTGCGGCACCCCGAACGCCGGCTCGACGACGGCCTTCGCGCCGAGCCCGAGCCCGAGCTGGAACCGCCCGTGCGTGGCGGCCTGCGCGGTCTGCGCCAGCGAGGAGACGAGCACCGGGTGGCGTCCGAACACGGGGATCGCCGACGTGCCGACGTGCACCCCGGGCACCTCCCGTCCGACGACGGTGGCGAGCGCCGCGGCGTCGTAGTCGAGCCGCTGCCCTAGCCAGACCGACCTCACCCCGGCCGTGGCCGCCGACCGCGCCAGAGCGACGATCGCGTCCACCTGGTTCGCGGCCGTGGACTCGGCGTTCAGCGTGACTCCGATGCTCATGCCCGCACCCAAGCAGCGCACCCCGGCGTGGCGACAGCTCCCGGCGTCGACAATGTCAGGTCGTCGCTGTCGACGGATTGTCGACGGGCCTTGCCATCGTGAGCGACGCCCCATCGTTGCTCGTAGACGGAGGTACCCCGATGAACAAGAGGATCTTCACGACGGCTGTCGCGTTCGCGTCGGTCATGGCGGGCTCGGCCGTCCTGGCCGCCCCGGCGTTCGCCGACGACCACTTCGACGTCACCGTCCGGAACACGTCCAGCGGCAAGTGCCTGGCCCCAGAGGGAGGGTCGTCGCTCGACGGCGTCCCCATCGTGCAGGTCACGTGCGATGGCAACGCGTTCCAGCGGTGGGACTTCATCGACCTCGGCGACCACGTCTTCCGGATCCGCAACGCGGTGACGCTGAAGTGCATGGACGTCTTCGGGCGCAACAACGACGGCACGCCGGTCGTGCAGTGGCCCTGCTCCAGCATCAGCAACGAGAAGTTCCAGGCGGGCCGGAACCTGCCGGACTTCGTGACCCTCAAGTCGCGTGTCGCGGGCACGTCCACCCACTGCCTCGACGTGCCCGAGAGCAGTGGCGCCGAGGGCCTCGCGATGCACATCTGGAGATGCAACGGCACGTCCGCCCAGGCCTTCGGCGTCTTCCCGGTCTGACCGCGAACCGCCCTGCCCCGGTGTCGTGCCGGGGCGGGGCTTCCGCCACTCCTCGTTCCACGCGATGAGGTATCCCGACGACGGGTAAGCGCTCTCTCATTGCGGCGGAACAGGAACTGGGCGGAGGCCGGATGGCGGGTGAGCAGGTGCCTGGCCACGTCGGCCTGCGGGTTCTCGGCCCGCTCGAGGTCGACGTCGGCGGCAGCCTCCTCGACCCAGGAGGGCCGCGGCTGCGGGCGATGCTGGCGTTGCTCGCGGCGCACGCCGGCCGTCCGGTGAGCGTGACGGCCTTCGTGCGGGAGCTGTGGGGACCCGTGCCGCCGCCGGACGCCGAACGGACGGTGCGGACCTACGTGTCGCGGCTGCGCCGGAGTGTGGGAGACCTGGCCGGGCTGATCCGCACCTGTGCGCCGGGGTACGTGCTGCTCGAACCCGAGATCGTCGACGCGGTGCGGTTCCAGCGTCTCGCGCGCGAAGGCCGCGCCGCGCTGACGGACGGTGTGGTCCCGGCCGCCCGCGAGCGGCTGACCGCCGCGCTCGCGCTGTGGCGGGGAACCGCCTACGGCGAGTTCGACGAGATCGCCGCTCTGGAGGCGGAACGGACCAGGCTCGCCGGCGTGCGCCTCGACGTCGTGCAGGACCGCGTCGACGCCGACCTGGCCGCTGGGGCAGGAGGGGAGCTCGTCACCGAGCTGGCCGGCCTCACGGCGGAACATCCCGGCCACGAGCGGTTGTGGGGTCAGCTGATGACGGCCCTGTACCGCGCGGGCCGCCAGACGGACGCCTTGGAGGCGTTCCGGCGAGCGCGGTACCGGCTCGTCGAACACGCCGGTGTGGAGCCGTCACCGGCGTTGACGGACATCCAGGAGGGGATCCTCGCGCACGATCCCCGGCTCCAGGCCCCGTCGCGTCGCTCCGGAACGCCCTCGGGTCCGCGTCCGGCGCAGCTGCCGCCCGTCGTACCGGGGTTCACCGGCAGGCACACCGAGCTGGCCGCCCTCGACGCCGTCGCGGAGCAGGGCACGAACGTCGTGATCGCGCTGTGCGGCACGGCGGGCGTCGGCAAGACGGCCCTGGCGGTCAGGTGGGCGCACCAGGTCGCCGCCCGGTTCCCCGACGGGCAGCTCTACGTCGACCTGCGGGGGTTCGACCCCGCCGGAGAGCTGCTGCCGGAGGACGCGCTGCACGGCTTCCTCACCGCCCTCGGTGTCTCCGCCGACCGGGTGCCCGTCTCCCCGCAAGCACAGGGGGCGCTGTACCGGAGCCTGTCCGCGGGCAAGCGGATCCTGGTGGTGCTGGACAACGCGCGCGACGCGTCGCACGTCCGCCCGTTGCTGCCTTCCTCGCCGGGCAGCACCGTCGTGATCACCAGCCGGGACGACCTCGTCGGCCTGGTCGCACGTGAAGGTGCCGCCAGGGTCGGCCTGGACGTGCTCGATCCCGGCGAGGCGGTCGAACTGCTCGGGTTGCTCATCCGCGACCTGGCGGCGACCCGGCCGGAGCTGGAGGACCTCGCCTCGCGGTGCGCCCGTCTCCCGCTGGCGTTGCGCATCGCGGCGGAGCTCGTCACCCGGCGCGGGCGCGTGGGGCTCGAGGACCTGGCCGACGAACGCCGCAGACTGGACCTGCTGGAGGCTGGAGCAGACGCCGACACCGCCGTGCGGAGCGTGTTCTCGTGGTCGGAACGGTACCTGCCGACGGGGGCGAAGCGCCTGTTCTGGTTGCTGGGACTGCATCCTGGCCGTGACATCGACACCGGTGCGGCCTCCGCACTGGCCGAAGTGGACGTTCGCGAGGGCCGGGTGCTGCTCCACGTGCTGCACCGCGCCCACCTCGTCGAGAGAGCGTCCGAGGGCCGCTGGGCGATGCACGACCTCCTGCGCGTCTTCGCCCGCGAGCGTGCGGAAGCCCAGCTCGTGGAGCTCCACCGCCAGGCCGCGCTGAGGAACCTCTACGAGCACTACCTGACGGGCGCGCTGGACGCGATGGACGTCGTGTACCCGGAGACGAAGCGCTGGCGTCGCGGGGAAAGCGGGCGTGACGGCGCGTCCATGACCCCGGTCGCCGCGAAGACCTGGCTCGACACCGAACGTCTCACCCTCGTGGCGATCACCCGCGCCGCGGAGGGCGACCTCGCCGGGTACGCCGTCAGGCTCGCGCGGGCGATCGACGAGCACCTGACCGTCGGCTATCACAACGCCGACGCGTTCTCCGTGCACCGGCACGCCCTCTCCGCCGCCGAGACCCTGGGCGACCTGACCGGCAAGGCGAGGGCGCTGCTGGACCTGGGGCGTTCCCACACCCGTTCCGGCTCCTACCGCGAGGCCGACGAACGCTACCGCCAGGCGCTGCGGCTGTTCCGGCGGCTCGGCGACGTGGCGGGAGAAGTCAGGACGCTGCACGTGTTGGGGAACAACGAGAGCCGGTCGCGCCGCTACCACGACGCGCTGGCCACCTACGGCCTGGCGCTGACGTTGAGCAGGCAGGCGAACGACCGCGGCCAGGAAGCGGCCGAGCTGGCCAGCATCGGGCAGGTGCAGCGCAGCCTGGGCAGGCACGAGGAAGCGTTGACGTGTTACCGGAAGGCCGCCGCGATCTACGCGGAGACCGGCCGGCGCGTCGGTCAGGGACGAATCCTCAACGACCTGGGCGGAGCCCTGCAGACCTGCGGGCACCTGAAGGAAGCGCACGACCACCACCGGCAAGCACTCCAGATCCTGCAGGACATCGGCGACCGCGCGGGCGAGTCGGTGGCACGCACGGAACTGGGCCGGATCCTCTCCCGATGGGACCGCCACACCGAAGCGCTCGAACACCATCGGACGGCGATCACCGTGTTCCGCGAGATCGACGACCCGGTCGGCGAGACGGAGGTCCTCGTCAACCTGGGCACCACCTACGAACGCATGGGCAGGCATCGCAAGGCGGCCGACCTGCACCGCCAAGCCGAGGCACTGGCCGGGAAACTGGGCGACCGCCTGCTGGAGTGCCTGGCGCTCAACGGACGTGGCCGCGCACTGGGCGCGATCGGCCGTCTCGACGAGGCGCTCCTGTGCCATGAACAAGCCTTGGCCCACGCGAAAGCCATCGAGGACCGCGAGCAGGAGGCCCGATCGCTGGACGACCTGGCGACCGCCCGCGCGCGAACCGGCGACACAGCGGAAGCACACCGTCTCTGGTCGGCCGCACTCCCGATCTACGAGGCCCTCTGCATGCCGGAGGCCACAGAAGTGCGCCGGCGCTTGGCCGGCTGGACGTAGGTCCACAACAGACAGTGGCCGGTGACGTCGAAACACCGCAGGGCGCCGCCACCGCTGCGCTGCGGATCACGGTCGGTCGCGCCTGACCGGCTCGTCGGCGTGGTCGTCGAGTTCCCGTTGCACGCGGCCGGCATCGCTGTCGCGGCCCTGTTCGAGGTAGAGCTCCCGAGCCTCCCGCCACGCCGCGCGCGCCTGGTCGTGCTGCCCCAGGGCGGCGTGAGGACGGCCCAGGTTGTCGAGCGTGTTGGCCACCTCGTAGCTGTGGCCGAGGGAACGGTAGAGCGCGAGCGCCTGTCCGTAGTGCCGGATCGCCTGCTGCTGGTGGCCCGCGCAGTGGTCGGCGTAGGCCAGGGTGTCGAGGACGGCCGCCTCGCCGTGCGGGTCGTGGTGGTGGCGGAGCAGGACGAGCGCGGCCTCGCAGTGCTCGTGCGCCAGGGCGTGGTCACCGAGATGCGCGGCGTGCCAGCCCATCAGGTTCAGCGCTTCGGCCTCCCACACCGGTTGGCCGAGGAGGCGGAAGAACTCCAGGGCGCGGCGAGCGTGTTCCAGGGCCTCCGCCGGCCGTGGCCAGGCCGTCGCGAGGGCCAGGTGGGTGTGTGCCAGCTGCACGTGGTCGTCCTGGTCCTGCGCCAGGGCGAGAGCTTCGTGCAGGTGGGCGAGGGACTGCTCGTGGAGCCCCAGTTCGGCGAGCACCGAGCCCAGGAACCGATGGGCGTGGATGCGGAACGTGGGATCGGGCAGGTGACCGGCGGCGCCGAGCGCCGCTTGCCACGTGGCCAGGTCGTCGTGCAGGCGCGCACGTCGTTGGTGGAAGATCGTGAGCGCCCACGCCAGGTGCCACACCGTCCGGTGGTCGTGGCGAGTGACGACCGACTGCTGGGACGCCAGCAGGTGCGGGTGGTGGTCGTCCAGCCAGGCCAGCGCGGCCGTGCTGTCGGGCACCGGGTCGGGCCGGACGCCGTCGGCGGGCTCGTCGTGCTCGATCGGCGGACGGTAGGGGTTGAGGAGCCGGTCGGCGGCGAGCGCGGTGTGCAGGTAGAAGTCCACCACCCTCCGCAGCGCCGCGTCCCGCACCGGTTCGTCGAGGGTTTCGGCCGTGGCGGCGGCATAAGCGCGCACCAGGTCGTGCATCGCATACCGGCCGTGCGGCCGCCGTTCGACCAGGGACGCGTCTTCCAGCGTTGCCAGCGTCCTGCGGGCGTCGGCCTTGGACGAGCCGGTGAGAGCGGCGACGGCGGGCAGGGTCGTGTCGGGGCCGGGGGCGATGCCCAGCAGGGCGAACGCGGTGCGCTGGTCGCCGGTGAGGTGACGCAGGGACGACGAGAGGACCTGGGGCAGGCTGGCGGCGGGATCGGTGTCGTGGTCGAGCACGTCCAGCCCGAGCTCGCGCAGTTCGGCGGCGATCTCGGCCAGGGGGATGGCGGGCCGGGTGCCGGCGTTGCGGGCGGTGATCGACAACGCGAGCGGGTAGCCCCCGCAGAGCTCGACCAGCTCGGCGACGGCCTCGGGTTCCGCGGCGGCACGGGCGGCGCCGATGCGGTCGGACAGCAGGGCGTGCGCCTCGGTGCGACTGAGCACGTCCAGCGTCAGGTGCCGGGCACCGTGCCGGTCGATCAACGAGGCGAGCATCGTGCGGCCGGTGATCAGCACGGTGCACGAGGGGTGTCCCGGCAGCAGCGGGACGACCTGCTCGGACGCGGCGGCGTTGTCCAGCACCACCAGCATCCGCTTGCCGGCCAGCAGGGTCCGGTACAACGCGGCCTGGGCATCGAGGTCCGGCGGGACCCGGCCGGCGTCGCACCCGAGCGCGCCGAGGAACCCGCGCACCGCGACCGCGGGTGTCATCGGTTCCTCCGCGGGGCTGAAACCGTGCAGGTCGACGAACAGCTGCCCGTCGGGGAACTCGTCGAGATGGCGGTGTGCCCACGTGAGCGCCAGGCACGTCTTGCCGATTCCGCCGGTTCCGCCGATCGCCGAGACGACCACCGTCCCCGTGAGCGGCCGGTGCGGATCAGCGGACAGCGCGTGGTCCAAGCGCGCCAGTTCGGCGCCGCGGCCGGTGAACCACCGCGGTGGCGCGGGCAACTGCCTCGGCACGGGTCGCTCCGCCTTGGCCGGGTGCGGTGGGAGAACCGTGTCCGCGTCGAGAATGCGTTGGTGGACGTTCCGCAGGGCTTCGCCGGGCTCGATGCCCAGTTGCTCGACCAGTTCCTCGCGCACGTGCCGGAAGTGCGCCAACGCATCCGCGGTGCGTCCGGCGTGGTGCAGAGCCAGCACGAGCAGACCCGCGACCCGTTCGTTCAACGAATCTTGTTCCGCCAGCTCGAAAAGCTCGGTCAGCACCTCCGTGTGCCTGCCGCAGCGCAACGCCACGTCGGCGCGGTCGAGCTGGGCGGCCAGCCGTTCCTGCTGCAGGCTCGTGCGCACGGCGGCGAGCCACGGGGTCTCCAGGCCGGCGAACGGCTCACCCCGCCACAACCCCAGGGCCTGGCCGAACAACGCGAACGCGTGCTCGTCCTCCGCGTCACGGGCGAGCGTCACCAGGTGGCGGAAGCGTTGGAGGTCGACGAGGCCCGGGTCGGCGAGCAGCACGTAGCCGTTGGAGCGGCGCTCGATCCCGATGCCCTCCGGCGACAGCACCTGCCGCAGCCGCGACAGGTAGTTCTGCAGCACCTGCCGGCTCCGCAGCGGAAGGTCCTGCGCCCACACCCGTTCCAGCAGTTGGTCGACGGTGATGACCCGGTTGGCCTCCACCGCCAGCACCGCGAGGACGCACTGCTGCCGGGCGTGGCCCACCTCGACCCGCCGGGACCCGGTCCAGACGCCGACGTCCCCCAACACCCGAAGCTCACCCATCACGCCCCCGGCCCGCGCTGTACGGGCGCGTTCACCTTGCCGGAGTTTCAGCCGGGCCGGAGTGGGTTCGCGTGAATTCCCCGTCGCGAGGGACGACCGCGGTACCTGCCGGCGGACAACGGATGTCGGTCGACAGGTACCGCGGCCGGAGCGATCAGCGGCGCCGCGTCAGCAGGTCACCCGGATCTTGTTGGAGTGGTTGAAGTAGTCGCTGGTGAAGCTTCCGTTGATCAGCGGCACCCGCTGGTAGGCCTCGGTCCGGTAGGTGTACGTGCCCTTGCCGCTGCAGTTGTGGACGGCGCTCACCGGCGCGCCCGACTCGCTGGTGCCGGGAGTGCCCACGGACTCCCAGATGCCCAGCGCACGCAGTCGTTGCACCACCACGACGAGATAGCCGCTCCCGCAGAGCGTCGCGCTCCCCGACCCCTTGATGAAGTTGCCGTCACGGATGGTGAGACCGACGTTGGTGACGCGCGAACACTCGGCCCGCAACGGTTTCGCCTGCGCCGGCGCGGCGGTCACCACGCTCGCCACCGCCAGCGCCACCGTCGTCACCGCCGCCAGTCGTGTCAGAGTGATGACTCGTTGTCGGATGGACATCGCTGAAGTCCTTTCCTCAACAGATCTTGACGCGATCCGTCGCGTTGTCGGGGTTGAGGGGCGCCTGGACCAGGCTGGAGCCCGAGGTCTTGAGCTGGTTCTCCCAGCGCCCGTTGTAGTGGTGCATGATCTGGACGGTGGAGCGGGTCTGGATGATCACGCTGCTGGCCCGGTTCTTCAGCGGCGGGGTCATCGTGCCCAGGTCCCAGTCGCCGCACCCGGACGCCTTCCAGAACTGGTTGGTGTAGTCGCGGCCGTCGAACAGGCAGACGTCTCCGGGCCAGCAGTTGCCGGCGGCCTGTGCGGCCGGCACGACGGCGAGAGGCAGGAGCAGGCCGATGCTCGCCGCGAAGATCTTGTACTTCCGTGAACGGGGAACAGACATGTGAATCCTCCCAAAAGGACTGTGTGGTCAGGACCTCCACCCGGCCGCGAGGCTGACCCGCGTGGCGAGCCCCGGATTGCCCGCGTAGGCACGCACGTCGCCCCAGGCCGACCACCCGCCACCGGAGTAGCGCGCGGCGTGCCAGATCGAACCGCCGGCCGCCAGCGCGACGACGTGGAGCTCGCCGCTGGTGAACCCGGTGGTGGCGACGTCGAGGACGAAGCCCGTGGGGTTGCCCGTGTAGTCGTCGATCTTCAGCAACGGCGTCCAGCTGCCGTTGGGCAGACGAGTGGAGTGCCGCACCCCGGCGAAGCCGTAGTTGACCACGAGGTGGAAGACCCCGTTGACCTCGGTGGCGCTCACCGACTGCGCCGCCCCCGGATTGCCGGCGAACGCCTCCACGTCGCCCCAGGCACTCCAGCCGCCGTCCGTGCGGCGCAACGTGTGCAACAGCCCTCCGGTCGACATCGACACGGCCACCTGCAGCTCACCGTTGAGGAACCCGGCCGCCGACACGTCCACGTAGCCGGACTGGTCACCGGCGAACGGTTCCACGCTGTGCAACGCGGTCCAGGAACCGTTCGGCGAACGCACGGTGTGATGGATCGTGTTCGCACCAGAGAGAACAACAACGTGCAGCGACCCACCGATCTCGGTCGCGGCAACCCTGCTGATGGTGCCGATCTCGCCGGCGAAGTCCTCCACGTTGCCGAACGGCGTCCACGGCCCGTCGACCCGCCTGATGGCGTGCCACAACTCGCCGTCGTTGCCCGCCACCAGAGCGTGCTGCTCGCCGGCCACCATCGCCGACGCGGTGTCGACCGTCGTGACAGCGGAACCGGTCGCCGCCTTCACGTCCCCGAACCCGGTCCACGACCCGTCACGTCCGCGCATGGTGTGGACGAGACCGCCGGTGCTGGTCGTCGTGAACAGCTGGGTGCTGCGCCACTGGTTGACCGTCTCGCCCTTGAGGACGCTGAGCAGGGCGACCTTGTTGTCGTAGCTCGTGACCTTGTCGCGGTCCTCGCTGAGGTGGATGTGCCAGAGGTGCGTGTCGTCCGACGACGCCGCCCTGTCGTAGCGGAAGTCCCACCCCTCGACCTCCCGGTCGTTGTCCGTCTGGCCGAAGAACTCGCGCCAGCCGTTCAACCGCGGGTCGTTCGGGTCCCTGCCTGATGCCAGCAAGCGGGTGGAGTACCTCGCGATGGTCCCGAAGCTGCCGCCCTGGGCGTCCTCGAAAGTCCAGTCGTAGGCCGCGGCCAGGTTGGCGGGGCCACCCTTGTCCTCGGCGTCGACGACCGAGTAGTTGCTGGAGGAGTTGGCGGCCCGCGTGTTGTGATAGCCGCTCTTGTTCGTGTAGATGCCGCCGTTCAGCGTGCCCGGCTGCATCGCGCGCATCTGCTGCATGAGCCACACCGAGGCGTCACTCTCGAACGCGCCGGCATGGGCTTGCGGATGCGCGCCCCCTGCCAGGAATCCTGCTGTGAGCGCCATGCCCGTGAGTGCGGTCATCACTCGTGCGGTCACGGTTCTCGTTGAGCGTTGGTGCTTCAACTCGACCCCCTTCGTCGGCGGCAGCAGCCGCCGGAGTGCCGCTCAGGGTGTCCCGTCGTCACATCACGACCGCACAGGAAGTCAGCAATCCCCAGGTCAGGTCCGGCCGAGCCGGCTGTCACCCCAGGCCGCCCACCAGCCTGACGATCGTCTCCACGCTCTCGGTCAGGGCGAGGACGAGCTGCACCAGGCCGATGCCGATCTGCAGCACGACGAGGAACCGCCGCACCGCCGGGCGCTGCGGCGGCTGTCGGCGGGGCTGTCGGCGGGGCTTTCGGGAGTGGCTGCTCATCGTGGTCACCTCTCTGCGGGTCGGTGAGCACAGAGCAGCCGGATGCGGGCTGACGTGCGTAGTTCCCGCTGTTCCTCCTGAGCGGAGGAGCGGATTCGGGAGACGGACCGGGATACTCGGTCACCATGTATGACGGACCGTTGGACGACGTGGCGACCAATGTGCGCACGAAGAGCGGCCGGTTGCTCCCCACCGGCAGGAGACTGGCCAACAGCCCGGTGGTGCGGGCGTGCCTCGAGGGCGGACGGCGGCTGGCCGAGCAGGAACTCCTGGGCTTCGTGGGCGAGGAGCACCTGCACCGTCCGCTGAACACGCTGACGCAGAAGAACATCGCGGCCGAGGCGGAGCTGGTCTTCCAGGAGGCGCTGCGCGACGGACGCATCGCCCGCGCGCTGTTCGGAACGCCGCCCGACTGGAAGAAGGCCGGCACCAGGCCGTCGGTCGGCACGATGAAGGACCGGTGGCCCACGCTCGCGCTCTACATGGGCGACCTGGTCCGGTACGTCCTGCGGGAGCGGTACTCGCTGACCGCCGGGATGCTCGACGAGGCGACGCGCGCTGAACTGCGCGAGACGGCGGCGTTCAGCGTCGCGGTCGACAAGGTCGCCTACCACGACATGAAGATCGTCTACGCCGACGAGACCTCGGCGCGGTTCCAGTACCTGGTGACTGCCCTGACCGACTTCCACACGCAGATCAGCGAGGCGCTCGACGGCGTGTACGAGCACTCGTTCGGCTACTGGCGTTCGGTGTACGCGGAGATCCTCGAGGCGCGCGGGGTGTCGTTGCGCCCCGGCATCTCGGTCGACGAGCTGACGATGATGCTGACCGGGATGGCGCAGGGCCTCAGCCTGCGCCACATCGGAGCCGCCGGCGGCACCGTGATCGATCACCACAACCGGCGCTGCCTGCTGGGGAAGGCCTCTCAGATCCTGATCGCCGGTGCCATCGACCCGGGAGACGGCCGGGAGGTCGCGAGCGTCGTCGACGAACTGATGGCCGTGCGGGTCCCGGTCGGCGAAGTCCGCGCGCCGGGACGGTCCCGCGCCTGGACCCGGTGGCTCAGGGGCGGGAGGCCGGGGGATCGGTGATGGTCAGCGCCAGCTCCGCGTCGGCGACCGACACGAGGACGTGCTGCCCGCCGCGCAGCTCGCCCGCGAGCAGGGCGCGGGACAGCCGGCGGTCGAGCTCCTTGACGATCGTGCGGCGCAGCGGCCGGGCGCCGTACTCCGGCACGTGGCCGCGGGCCGCGAGCCAGTCGACGGCCTGGTCGTCGACCTCGAGCGTGACGTCCTGCTCGCGCAGCCGCTGGCGGGTGGGGTCGAGCAGCAGCGCGGTGATCTGCCGCAGGTGGCCGCGGTCGAGGCCGCGGAACAGGATGATCTCGTCGACGCGGTTGAGGAACTCCGGGCGGAACGAACGGCGCACCGCGGCCATCAGCGGTCCGCGCAGCTGGTCCACCTCGACGCCCGAGGTGGCGGCGGCGAGCAGTTGGTCGGCGCCGATGTTGCTGGTCATGATGATGACGGTGTTGGCGAAGTCGGCGGTGCGTCCCTGGGAGTCGGTGAGCCTGCCCGCGTCGAGCACCTGCAGCAGCGTGTTGAAGACGTCCGGGTGCGCCTTCTCGATCTCGTCCAGCAGCAGCACCGAGTAGGGCACCCGCCGGACCGCGCCGGTGAGCTGACCGGCGTCCTCGTAACCGACGTAGCCCGGAGGCGCGCCGATCAGCCGGGAGACGGTGTGCTGCTGCCCGAACTCGCTCATGTCGAACCGGATCAGCCGGTCCTGCGAACCGAAGAGCGCCTCCGCCAGTGCCCGCGCCACCTCGGTCTTGCCCACCCCAGTCGGGCCCAGGAACAGGAACGAGCCGATGGGCCGGTTCGGGTGCTTGAGGCCGGCCCGGCCCTGGCGAACCGCGTCGGCCACCGCCTCGACCGCCTCGTCCTGTCCGATGATCCGCTGGTGCAGGTGCTCCTCGAGGTGCAGCAACCGGTGCCGTTCGGCCTGGGTGAGCTGGGCGACCGGGATGCCCGTGCTGCGCGACACGATCTCGGCGACGTCGTTCGGCCCGACCTCGGGCGCGGCGGCCAGCGCGGCGCGGGCGGCGTCGAGCTCGGCGACGGCGCGCCGGAGGTCGTCGTCGAGGAACGGCACGTCCTCGGCCTGGGCGCCGTCCCGTTCCCGCGTCAGCCTGCTCACCCGCTGCTCGAGCTCCGCCGGGTCCGGTGGCATCGGCGCCTTCTCCCGCAGCCGGACGCGTGCGCCCGCGCGGTCCACCAGGTCGACCGCCTTGTCCGGCAGGAACCTGTCGGTGACGTAGCGGGCCGACAGCTCGACGGCCGACACGATCGCCTCGTCGGTGATCCGCACCCCGTGGTGCGCCTCGTACCGGGAGCGCAGGCCGCGGAGGATGGTGATCGTCTCGCCGTGCGAGGGTTCGGCGACGAGGACGGGCTGGAACCGCCGTTCGAACGCGGCGTCCTTCGCGATGTGGCGGCGGTAGTCCTCGGCCGTAGTCGCCCCGATGACCTGCAACCGTCCGCTGGTGAGCACGGGCTTGAGGATGTTCGCGGCGTCCATCGGCGCGTCCTCGGCACTGCCCGCGCCGACGACGGTGTGCAGCTCGTCGATGAACAGCACCACCATCCGGTTCGAGGCGGCCACCTCCTCGATCACGCCCCCGAGCCGTTCCTCGAACTCGCCCCGGTACTTCGCCCCGGCCACCATGCCCGCCAGGTCGAGTGAGACCAGCCGCCTGCCGAGCAGCGAGGCGGGCACGTCGCCGCCGGCGATCCGGGCGGCGATGCCCTCGACGATCGCGGTCTTGCCCACCCCCGGATCCCCGATCAGCACGGGATTGTTCTTGGTGCGCCGAGACAACACCTCGAGCACCTCGTCGACGACGTCCTCCCGGCCGATCACCGGGGCGAGCAGGCCGTCCCGCGCCGCGGCGGTGAGATCGCGCCCGTAGTGGTCGGTGCGCCTCGTCGCGGACGAGGGCTGGTCGTTGCCTCCGAACAGCTTCCCGACGAGGTCCTCCCACGAGTGGGACCCGAAGCCGAACACCCAGTCGTCACCGCTCACGGCCTGCCACCTTCACCCGGTCGAGGGACTTCCACCCCCGATCCTCCCCTGTGAGCGCGGTCCGCACAGGCCAGGCAGTACCCGGACCTACGGGGAGGACCGCGCCCGGAGGTCCGGTCAGCCCTGGGTGGACCACCACTTCTGCCCGGCCTCGCCCAACGTCGAGATCGGGTCGTAGTACGGGTAGCGGCGGTTCAACGCCTCCGGGTCCTCGAGCTCGATCCCGGTCCGGTAGTTCTTGGTCCAGTACGAGATCCCGAGCTCACGGTCGTACTCAGCGAGCTGATGCACCCACCGCTTGCCCACGTACGGCACGTCGCAGACGATGCGCGGCGTCGCGTAGCCGGGCAAGTAGCCCATGATCGCGTGCTGCAGCTCCTGCGCCTCCCACACCGACACCCGCCAGTGCTCGGCGTTCGGGATCATGTCGCACATGTAGAAGTAGTACGGCAGGATGTTCGCTTCCCCTTGCAGCGCGAAGCAAAGGTCCAGCAGGTCGTCCGACGTCGCGTTGACGCCCTTCATCAGCACGCCCTGGTTGCGCACGTCCCGCACACCGACCTCGAGGGCGGTGCGGGCGGCCTCGGCCACGAGAGGCGTCACGGACTGTGCGTGGTTCACGTGCGTGTGGATCGCGAGGTTCACGCCGCGCCGTGAAGCAGTGCGGGCCACGCGCTCCAGGCCCTCGACCACGCGCGGCTGCAGCCAGTGCTGCGGCAACCCCGCCAGGGCCTTGGTCGCCAGGCGGACGTCGCGGACCGTCTCGATGTCCAGCAGGCGCATCAGGAACGACTCGAGCTGCGGCCACGGCACGTTCGCCACGTCGCCGCCCGAGACCACCACGTCGCGCACCCCCGGGGTCTTCTTCAGGTACTCGATCATCTGGTCCTGGCGGTCGACCGGCTTCAGCGAGAGCTTGTGCTTGTCGATCAGCGGCGTCGAGTTGCCGACCAGGTCCATGCGGGTGCAGTGGCCGCAGTACTGCGGGCAGGTCGACACCATCTCGGCGAGGACCTTGGTGGGGTAGCGGTGCGTCAGGCCCTCGACGACCCACATCTCGGCCTCGTGCAGCGAGTCGCGCTGGGAGTGCGGGTGCGACGGCCAGTTCGGGTCCCGGTCGGACGACACCGGCAGCATGTAGCGGCGGACCGGGTCGGCCAGGAACGCCTCGGTGAAGGCGTCGGGGGAGAGGTCCGCGTCGACCGCCATCGTGTTGAACATCTGCGGCGGGATCAGCATCGACATCGTCGCGAAGACGTCCATGTCCTTGGCGAGGTCGTCGTAGAACCGGTCGGTCAGCAGGTCGCCCGCGACCTTGCGGAGCTGCTTCACGTTCTTCACGCAGTTCACCCGCTGCCACTGGGCGTCCCGCCACTGCGCCTCGGTCACGTGCGACCAGCCCGGGAAGCGTCGCCAGTCCGGTTCGACCAGCTCCCGCCGGACGTACGTGTACGGCTGGAGGTCCAGCCGCTCCAGCGCCGTGGGGGCGTCGTGCAGCGCGGTCATCCGTACTCCTCAGCGTCGAGGTCGCGTAAAGATATCCTGTCATATCGCTAGCGCGCCGTAAATATTTCAGCTCAACCTCTGGTGGAGGGCGGGTCGGGAGCAAAGACGGCTCGCCGTGCGTTGAGCAGGCATGCCCCTCTTCGCGCTGCTGCTGCTCGGGATGTTCGCCGAGATCGCGGTCATGGTCGCCGTCGGCAACGCCATCGGCGGGCTCTGGATGATCGCGCTGCTCCTGCTCGGCACCCTCGTCGGACTGTCGCTGGTGCGCCGTCAGGGCGCGCAGACGATGGCCGCGTTCCGCGAGTCGGTCTTCCAGCGCCAGCAGCCCCACCAGGAGATGGCGGACGGCGTGCTGATCGCGGCGGCCGGCGCGTTGATCATGGTGCCCGGCTTCATCAGCGACGTCGCCGCGTTGTTCCTGCTCTTCCCGCCGACGCGCCGGCTCGTGAGCCGCCGCATCGCGCGCAGGGCGGAGGCGGCGGCGCTCAAGTTCGAGCACGAACGCCGCTTCGGCGCCGGACAGGTCGTCGAGGGCGAGGTCATCGACGTCGACGCGGGCCCCGTCGTCATCACGGAGCGGCGCGAGCTCACGTGATCCGCGCGTATCGGCCCGCGGACCTGGACGCGCTGTACGACATCTGCCTCGACACGGGCAACGGTGGCCAGGGCGTGCGCCACCTGTTCGACGACCCGCGCCTGATGGGCCACGCCCACGTCGGCCCGTACGTGGCGTTCGAGCCCGACCTGGTGCTGGTCGCGGAGGACGACGAAGGGGTCTGCGGGTACGCGCTCGCGGCGTCCGACACGGAGGCCTTCGACGACCGCTGCGACCGCGACTGGTGGCCTGACCTGCGCGTGCGCTACCCGATGACGGCGAGCCCGAACCGGATCGTGCAGCAGATCCACCAGCCCGTCCGCGCCGATCTGATGATCACCAAGGACTATCCGGCGCACATGCACGCGAACCTGCTGCCCCGCGCGAAGGGCAAGGGGTTCGGCGGCACGCTCGTGCGCGGCGTGCTCGAACGTCTGGAGAAGGGCGTTCATGTGCACGTGCGGCACCACAACACACACGCGATCGGCTTCTGGGAGCACCTCGGCTTCCGCGTGGTCGACTCTGCGGACAAGCTCGTCCTGGGGCTGCGCCTCTAGACGATGGACGGCGTCGAGGAACGTCAGCCGAGCAGGTCCTTCACCAGCAGGTCGAAGTCGACGGCCTCACGTCCCGCGGGCACCGCCGCGTAGGTCGAGTCGAGGAACTTCTCCAGCTCGGCCGCGGGGAGGTGGAACACCGCGTGCGAGTCCTCGGTGAACAGCTCCAGCACGAGCACGTCGCCGTCACCCGGCCGCAGCCGCACGTCCCCGAGCCCGGTCGGCGACAGCAGCCCGTCCGCGAGCAGCTCGCGGCCGACGAGCCAGACGGACTCCTGGTCCCGCGCCTGGAAACGCATGGTCACGGCATGCGGATCGTCGGAACGATATTGGAGGTCGACGCTCATCGGCTCGAGTGAGCCGTCGGGCCGAACGAACTCAACGACCGTCGCAGTGCCGACCCGTGTCTCGTTGAACATCGCCGTTCCTCCTCCGCGGTGAGGGTGCTGCCATCTACACGGACGCTGTTCGGAGTCGGTTCAACGCTTTTCCGAAACTTCTTCGCTGGGTACCTGAAGTCCCATGACGGTCTATGGCATCCACGCGTCCCACGAGCAGATACACCCCACTGACCTGCTGACCGCCGTGCGCAGGGCCGAGCAGGCCGGGTTCGGCGCGGCGATGAGCTCGGACCACTTCTCCCCGTGGAGCGCCCGCCAGGGGCAGTCGGGCTACGCCTGGTCCTGGCTCGGAGCGGCGCTGCAGGCCACGGACCTCCCGTTCGGCGTCGTCACGGCGCCAGGCCAGCGCTACCACCCGACGATCACCGCCCAGGCGATCGGCACGCTGGCCGCGATGTACCCCGGCCGCTTCTGGGCCGCGCTCGGCACCGGCGAGGCCAGCAACGAGCACATCACCGGTGACGGGTGGCCGCGCAAGGACGTGCGCACCGCCCGGCTGCGCGAGTGCGTCGACGTGATCCGCGCGCTGCTCTCCGGCGAGGAGGTCAGCCACGACGGCCTGGTCACGGTCGACCGCGCCAAGCTCTGGACGCTGCCCGACGAGATGCCCCTGCTGATCGGCGCCGCGGTGAGCCCCGAGACCGCGCGCTGGTGCGCCGAGTGGGCCGACGGGCTGATCACCGTCAACGCGGCACCGGAACGCCTGCGCGAGGTCGCGGGCGCGTACCGGGACGCGGGCGGCAAGGGCAAGCTCCACCTGCAGATGCACCTGAGCTGGGCCGAGAACGAGGACGAGGCCATCGCCATCGCGCACGAGCAGTGGCGCAGCAACGTGTTCCCCCCGCCCGTGTGCTGGGACCTCGAGCTGGCCGAGCACTTCGACGTCGTCTCCGAGCACGTGACACCGGCCGAGGTCGCCAAGGTCGTCGACGTGTCCACCGACCTCAAGTGGTACGCGGAACGCCTGCACGAGTACGCCTCGCTCGGATTCGAGGAGATCTACCTGCACCACGTGGGCCAGGACCTGATCCCGTTCGTCGACGCGTTCGGCGAGCACGTGCTGCCGGAGGTGACCGCGTGATCCGCACGTCCGACGTCTGGTGGAAGAACGCCGTCCTGTACTGCCTCGACGTGGAGACCTTCTCCGACGACGGGTTCCGCGGCGCAACCGAACGCATCGACCACCTGCACGCGTTAGGCGTCACGTGTGTGTGGCTGATGCCCTTCTACCCGACCCCCGAAAAGGACGACGGCTACGACATCACCGACTTCTACGGTGTCGACCCACGGCTGGGCTCGCTGGGCGACTTCGTGGAGTTCGTGCGCGCCGCACGGGACAGAGGCATGCGCGTGATCGCGGACCTCGTCGTCAACCACACGTCCGACCAGCACCCGTGGTTCCACGACCCGGAGAAGCGCGACTGGTACGTCTGGGCCGACAAGCCCCAGGAGGACGGGCCGCAGGGCATCACGTTCCCCGACAAGGAGAACAGCCTCTGGGAGTACTCGGAGGAGGTCGGGAGGTACTACCTGCACCGCTTCTACAAGCACCAGCCCGACCTCAACGTGTCCAACCCGGAGGTGCGTGACGAGATCGCCCGCATCATGGGCTTCTGGATGGAACTGGGCCTGAGCGGGTTCCGCGTCGACGCCGTCCCGTTCCTGCTGGAGCGCAACGACCCCGCGGACGCCGTCTCGCTGCCCGACCCGCACGACTACCTCACCGACCTGAGGGCGTTCCTCAACCGCCGCAACGGCGAGGCCGTGCTGCTGGGCGAGGTGAACCTGCCGTACAAGGACACGATGGCCTTCTACGGCCAGGGCGTCGGCGACGAGCTGACCATGTGCTTCGACTTCGTCGGCATGCAGGCCATGTACCTGGCTCTGGCCCGCAAGTCGAGCGGTCCCCTGACCAAGGCCCTGCAGGAACGGCCGGACCCGCCGCGTGACGGCCACTGGGCGACGTTCGTGCGCAACCACGACGAGCTGACTCTGGACAAGCTGCCGCTCGACGAACGGCAGGAGGTCTTCGACGCCTTCGGCCCCGACCCGGACATGCAGCTCTACGGACGCGGCCTGCGCCGGCGGCTGCCCGGCATGCTCGACGGCGACCAGCGCCGCATCCGGATGGTCTACAGCCTGCTGTTCACCCTGCCGGGCACGCCGGTGCTGTTCTACGGCGAGGAGATCGGCCTGGAGGAGGACCTGTCGCTGGAGGGCAGGCTCGCGGTGCGGGTACCGATGGACTGGGCCGCGGCGGGGGAGCAGCGCCACGACCCGGACTCGCTGCTGAGCTGGATGCGGCGGATGGTCGAGTGCTACCGCGAGTGCCCGGAGCTGGCCTGGGGCACGGTCCAGGTGCTCGACGTGGGCGACCCGACCGTGTTCGCCCATCGGGCCGACTGCGACGGCGGCGCGGTGATCGCGGTGCACAACCTCACGGACCAGGAGGTCACCGTGCGGGTACCTGCGGAAGGAGTGCTCACGAACGTGCTCACCGGCGCGGACCTGAAGCCGGCGAAGATCGGCGCCAAGGTCGACCTCGCGCCGTACGACTGCCGCTGGTACCGCGTGAATCTGGAGTGATGCTTGCGGAATCTTGACGCCTCACGTGAAGATATTGTCGAGACAGCGTCGTCGACCGAAGGATTTTCGCGTGAGCGCGTACGGACTGCACCGCGTCATCGAGCCCGCCGGCGTCCTGCCGCAGCAGGCCTGGCGGCTTGACGCGGAGCCCGTGCCCGCCCCGGACGAGGTGATCGTCGCGGTCGAGCGGCTCAACCTCGACGCGGCGTCGTTCCGGCAGCTCAGGGAGCAGCACGGCAGCGGTGCCGCGGTCCGGCAGGCCGTGCTCGACATCGTCGGCGAGCGCGGCAAGATGCAGAACCCCGTCACCGGCTCGGGCGGCATGCTGCTCGGCACCGTGCTCGAGGTGGGGCCGGAGTCGCCGCTCGGGCTGAAGGCGGGCGACCGGATCGCGACGCTCGTCAGCCTCACCCTGACGCCGCTCAAGATCAACGACGGCCTGCAGGACTGGGACGGCGAGGACGAGCAGGTGCCGTGCCGGGGGACCGCGGTGCTGTTCGGGCGCTCGATCGCGGCCGTGCTGCCGGACGACATGCCGAACGAGCTGGCGCTGTCCGTGCTCGACGTGTGCGGTGCGCCGGCGCTGACCGACCGTGTGGTGCGCAGGCACCCCGGTGGATCGGTGCTGGTGCTCGGCGGTGGCGGCAAGTCGGGCTCACTCTCTCTCGCGGCCGCGCGTCAGGCCGGTGCGTCGCGCCTCGTCGCGTTGGTGCCGACGGAACGTGAGGCCGCGCAGGTGCGTGAGTCCGGCCTCGCGGACGAGGTCGTGATCGCGGACGCACGCAACCCGGTCGCCGTGGCCGAAGCGGTCGGCAAGCAGGTCGACGTCACGGTCGTGTGTGTGGACGTGCCGGGGTGCGAGCACGGCGCCATCCTCGCGACGGCCGACGGCGGCACGGTGATCTTCTTCTCGATGGCCACCTCGTTCAGCGCGGCCGCCCTCGGTGCGGAGGGCCTCGCGGCGGACGTGGAGATGATCGTCGGCAACGGCTATGTGCCTGGTCACGCCCAGTTCGCGTTGGACCTGGTCCGGAGCCGGGCGGGTGTGCGGGCCCTGTTCGAGCAACGGCAGACTGCGTGACGTGAGTACGCAACTTTTGGTCGGCGGCCGCATCTACGCACCGGATGCGACGGCGATGGCCGTCACGGACGGCGTCGTCGTGTGGATCGGACAGGACTCGGTCGGGCACGCGCTGCACCCGGACGCCGAGGTCATCGAGCTCGGCGGGGCGTTCGTCGCGCCCGCGTTCGTCGACGCGCACGTGCACGCGACGTCCGCCGGCCTGCTCCTGACCGGCCTCGACCTGACCCGGACGTCCTCGGCGGACGAGGTGCTGCGGCAGGTTCGCGACGCCGAGGGCCCCCTCGTGTGGGGGCATGGGTGGGACGAGACGCGCTGGCAGGAGAACCGTCCGCCGACGAGGGCCGAGATCGACGAGGCCGCCCAGGGCAAGACGGTGTACCTGTCGCGCATCGACGTCCACTCGGCGTTGGTGTCGTCCGACCTCATCACCGATGAGGCCCGCACGGCGGATGGTTACTCCGAGGACGGTCCTCTCTCCCGTGCCGCGCACCACCTCGTGCGTGGCACGGCCAAGGCCGCCATCACGCCCGAACAGCGTGAGGCCGCGCAACGAGCGTTCTTGCGTCACGCGGCGTCCAAGGGCATCGCGTCCGTGCACGAGTGCGCGGGCCCGGACATCTCCGGAGAGGACGACCTGCGCGAGCTCCTCGCGCTCACCGAAGGCCCCGAGGTGGTGGCCTACTGGGGTGCCCACGAGCTGCCCTCGGTCACGGTGCGCGGCCTCGCCGGCGACCACTTCGTCGACGGCGCGATCGGCTCGCGCACGGCCGCGCTGACCGAGCCGTACGCCGACGCGGACACGTCCGGGGCGCTCTACCTCGACGGCCGTCAGATCGCCGAGCACCTGGTCAAGTGCACCGAGCTGGGGGTCCAGGCGGGGTTCCACGTCATCGGCGACGCCGGGATGGCCGCCGTCGTCGAGGGCTTCGAGATCGCGGAGAAGATCCTCGGCACGCCCGAGCTCGCGTCCGCCCGCCACCGCCTCGAACACGTCGAGATGGTGACCGAGGAGCAGGCGGGGAAACTGGCCGGGTGGGGTGTCATCGCCTCCGTCCAGCCGCTGTTCGACGCGGAGTGGGGCGGACCCACTGGTATGTACGTCCAGCGTCTCGGCGACGAGCGCGGTGTGGGGCTGAACCCCTTTTCCCGGCTCGCCGCGGCGGGCGTGGTGCTCGCGTTCGGCTCGGACACCCCGGTGACCGCGATCGACCCGTGGGCCGCGGTGAAGGCCGCCGTCCACCACCGGACCGACGGCCACGGCGTCTCGCCTCGCGCCGCGTTCACCGCCCACACGCGCGGCGGCTGGCGTGCGGCGGGCGTCGACGACGGCCTGACCGGCACCCTGCAGCCCGGCGCCCCCGCGACGTACGCGGTGTGGGAGACCGGTGACCTGGTCGTCGCGGGCAGCGACGCACGGGTCCAGCGGTGGTCGACCGACCCGCGTTCCGGCGTGCCCGGACTTCCCGACCTCACCGGCCCCGCGCCGGTCTGCGTGCGCACCGTCCTGAACGGCCGGACGATTTACGAAAGGAAGTGACACATGGCGTTGCTCGACCTCGACCCGTTGGTGGTCGCCGCCGCGCGGAAACTCGCTGCGCGGGCGGCCGAACCGGTGGTGTCCCTCGCGAAGGCGCACACCACCGTCGCCGTCGAGCGCGCCACACTCCGCCTGGCCGGCATCACCGGCGCGGACTCCACGCACCGCGCCGGTGACGTCCCGTGGGTCAACCGCGTGATCGACACGGTTCGCGAGCAGTGCGGGCTGGAGCACGGTGTGGTGCTGCCGGCGTTCCACGCGCTGAAGGAACACGACCTCGGCAGTCTCACCGAACTCGCCGAGGCCACGGCCGCGGGCCAGGTCCAGTTCAGGATCCCGACCGGCAAAGACCTGACCGCGGCGCGGAAAGCCTCCACCTCCGCCGTCGCGAAAGGACTGAAGACGGTCGACCGCAACAAGGCCCAGCGCGACAAGCTGGTCACGAAGCTCGGTGATCCCGCGCAACGCCCGTGGATCTACCTGATCGTCGCGACCGGCGACATCGACGAGGACGTCGTCCAGGCGAAGAACGCGGCCCGCGCGGGCGCCGACATCATCGCGGTGATCCGGTCGACCGGCCAGAGTCTCCTGGACTACGTGCCGGAAGGCGCCACGCACCACGGGTTCGCGGGCACGTACGCCACGCAGGAGAACTTCCGGATCATGCGCGCGGCGCTGGACGACGTGTCGAAGGAGGTCGGCCGGTACGTGCGGCTGACCAACTACGCGTCCGGCCTCTGCATGCCGGAGATCGCTGTGCTGGCAGGTCTCCAGCGCCTCGACATGATGCTGAACGACTCGATGTACGGGATCCTCTTCCGCGACATCAACCCGATCCGCACGTTCGTCGACCAGCGGTTCTCCCGCCAGGTCCACGCCCGCGCCGGCATCATCATCAACACCGGCGAGGACAACTACCTCACCACCGCGGACGCCGTCGACGCCGCGCACACCGTGACCGTCAGCCAGTTGCTCAACGAGCACTTCGCCCACGAGGCGGGCCTGCCCGACCACCTGCTGGGCCTCGGGCACGCCTTCGAGATCAACCCGAAGGTGCCCGACTCGTTCCGGCTCGAGCTCGCGCACGCGTTGCTGGCCCGCGAGCTCTTCCCGGACGCGCCGCTGAAGTGGATGCCGCCGACGAAGCACATGACCGGCGACGTGTTCGACGGCTATCTGCTGGACGGGTTCTTCAACCTCGCGGGTGTCCTCACAGGACAGTCCATCCTGCTCGTCGGCATGATGACCGAGGCCGTCGTGACGCCGTTCCTCTCCGACCGCGACCTGGCGCTGAAGAACGTCCGGTACGTGCTGAACGCGGCGGGCAGCCTCGCCGAGGACTTCCGCCCCTCACCGGACGGCCTCATCGTCAAGCGCGCGCACCAGGTCCTCGGCGAGGCCGTCGACCTGCTGGAGCGCATCGTCGACGACGGCCTGCTCAACGCCATCGCGGACGGCACGTTCGGCCTGATGAAACGCCCCGCGGACAAGGGCAAGGGCGCGGACGGTGTCGTCGAGAAGGCCGAGGCGTACTTCAACCCCGCGAGCGAGATGCTGGAGGCGAGCGATGTCTGACGCCAAGAGGTACGTGCGGCCGTACGGCGACACGACCGGCGACGGCATGATCCAGACGTCGTTCACGCTGCCGATCCCGTTCGGCCCCAAGGCGGACGGCGCCGCGTTGCAGCTCGCGAACAAGATGGGCATGGACCCCGCGATGGTGGTCCACTCGAACCCCATCGGCGACGACTTCACGTTCTTCGTCGTCTACGGCTCGGTGAAGCACCTCGTGGACCTCGACGAGGTCAAGGTCGTCGAGCGCGAGTACCCGCTGCTGACCCCGTCCGAAGTGAACAGCGTGCTGAAGAAGGTGTTGCGGCGCAAGCTGGTCGTGGTCGGCGGGTGCATCGGCACGGACGCGCACACGGTCGGCATCGACGCGATCCTCAACATCAAGGGCTTCGCCGGCGAGAAGGGCCTGGAGTACTACCGCGAGCTGAAGGTCGTGAACCTCGGCGCGCAGGTGAGTGTTCCGGAGCTCGTCCGGTCCGCCCGCAGCGAGAAGGCCGACGCGGTGCTGATCTCCCAGGTCGTCACGCAGCGGGACGCGCACATCCTGAACACGCAGGAGATGTCCGCGGCGTTCCGCGAGGCGATGGGGGACCGGCGGCCGTTGCTGGTGGCGGGCGGTCCGCGCTTCGACCCGTTGATGGCGGGCGAACTGGGGGTTGATCGGGTTTTCTCCCGGGGTACCACGCCGGGTGAGGTCGCGAGCTATCTGGTGCACGCGATGCAGGCAAAGAGAGGGGTCGCCGCGTGAGCGGGGCTTTGGTCGAAGGTTTCTCCGTGACGCACCGCCGTTACGTGCCGCACTCGCACGCCCACTACGGAGGCAGTCTGGTCGACGGGGCCTACGGGCTCGGCATGTTCGGCGACGTCGCCACCGAGCTGCTCATCCACACGGACTCCGACGAGGGGCTGTTCGCGGGGTACAGCTCCGTCGAGTTCGTGGCGCCGATCCAGGCGGGCGACGTGATCGAGGCGTCGGCGACACTGGTGCGCATCGGAAAGCGGTCGCGCGAGATCGAGTTCGAGGCACGTGTCGTGTGTCGTTCCGCGCCCGAACGCGGTCCATCGGCGGCCGATCTGCTCGCTGAGCCGATCGTCGTAACGAAGGCCCGCGGCACGGTGGTTGCTCCGAAAGCCGCGGAATAACACCACAATTCAGTTCGAACCGCTTGGCGTCCTGCTTCGAATCCCCGCCGTGGGAAGGGAGCAGGACAATGCCAAGTGACAACAAGAAGCGATTACGGCGCGGCGCGATCGCCGCGGCCGTCGTCGCGATGGCGGCGGCGATACCGGCGGCGGAGGCGTCCAGCCATCGCGAGGCCCCGCTGATCGCGGCGGACCCCGCGGTCGACAACACCGACGTGTACGCGTTCACCAGCCCCGACAGGCCCGACACCGTCACGCTCGTGGCGAACTGGTTCGGGTTGCAGGAACCCAACGGCGGCCCCAACTACTACCCCTGGGCCACCGACGCGCGGTACGACATCAACATCGACGCGGACGGCGACGCGGTGCCGGACAAGACGTTCCGGTTCACCTTCAGCACGGACGACCGGCGGGGCAAGGCGAACACCTTCCTCTACAACAACGGCCCGGTCACGTCGATCAACGACGACAACCTGCTGTTCCGCCAGAACTACACCCTCGAGCTGATCGAACCCGGCAGGACGACCCAGCTCGTGCGCAACGGCCGTGCGGCGCCGTCGAACACCGGCCCCGCCTCGTTCCCGGACTTCGGCGCGATCCGCGACCAGGCCACGGCGAAGATCCCCGGAGGCGGCCAGGTCTACATCGGACCGTCCGAGGACTCGTTCTTCCTCGACCTGCGCGTGTTCGACCTCCTGTACGGCGGGAACCTGAAAGAGGTCAACCAGGACACCCTGATGGGCTACAACGTCAACACCATCGCCATCCAGGTGCCCAAGACGATGCTCGCCTTCAAGAACGACCCGAAGCGCAACCCGGTGATCGGCGTGTGGAGCGACACCGAACGCCGCACGCTGAAGCTCGACCCCGGCAGGGCAACCCCGCAGGGCAGCTTCGTGCAGGTGTCGAGGCTCGGCAACCCGCTGGTCAACGAGGTGGTGTCGTCCGCGCCGCTCAAGGACGCGTTCAACGGGCTCGAACCCGTCGGTGACGCGAGGGTGCAGGCGTTGCTGGACCGGGTGAACGACCCGGAGCTCGCGCGGCTGATCCAGGCGATCTACGGCATCCCCGCGCCGAAGACGCCCCGCGCCGACCTCGTCGAGATCTTCCTGACCGGCATCACGACGAAGGCCGGCGGCCCGATCAAGGTCGACCTCAACTCGCAGCTGAACAACGCGGACGTGGACCCGAAGCGGTTCCAGCCGTCGGAGATGCTGCGGCTCAACATGTCCACGCCGGTGACGCGCAACCCGAACAGGCTCGGGGTGCTGGGCGGGGACCCGCAGGGGTTCCCGAACGGGCGCAGGCTCTCCGACGACGTCGTGGACATCGAGATCCAGGCTGTGGTCGGAGCGGCGCTGACCGGCAAGCTCGTGCCGGCGCTCGCCAAGGGTGACCGGGTGAACGGCAACGACGTTCGCTTCGGTGACCGGTTCCCGTACGTAGGACTGCCGAGCAACCGCGCGGTCAACTCCCGCTAGCCGAAGGTGCCTCCCGATGTGGAAAGTACTTCCGCTGCTGGCTGCCCTTCTCGCTGTCGCCGCCTGCGCCTCCCCGCAGGCGGCGACGCCCGCCGCCACGCAGACCTCCTCCTTGCAGCGCAACGCCGAGTCGTTGCAGGCCAAGCTCCGCCGGACACCCCAGGACGCCGCTGCCTGGGCCCAGCTCGGAACCACGTACGTGGAGCTCGCCCGCGTCACGTTCGATCCCCAGCACCACCCGCGCGCCGAGAAGGCGCTCACCGAGTCGTTGAAGCTCAAGCCGGAGAACAACGGTGAGGCGTTCATCGGACGTGGAGCGCTCTCGAACGCCCGCCACGACTTCGCCGCCGCCCGCGACTGGGGACAGCGCGCGGTCTCCGCTCTGCCGGACTCCGCCGCCGCACAGGGCGTGCTGGTCGACGCGCTGACGCAGCTCGGTGATGACGCCGGTGCTTCCGTTGCGCTGCAACGCATGCTGGACCTGCGGCCCGGCGTGGCGTCGTTCACCCGCGCCGCGTACCACTTCGAGCTGCACGGCCGCCTGGACGAGGCGCGCGGTGCGTTGGAACGGGCGCTGGAGTCGGCCTCCTCGCCGGACGAGTCCGAGTTCTGCCGCCTGCACCTGGACGAGCTGGCGGGGCGGGAGAGGTCTCTGGAGACCTACCGCGACCTGGTGTCGAGGACGGCGTCGCCCGACCACCTCGTGAAGTACGGCAAGGCCCTGGACAAGGCGGGCAGGCCCGCCGAGGCCCGCGCGCAGTACGACCTCGCGTTGCGGCAGTTGCGCGCGTTGGGCGGGGACGACCTCACCGCGGCGTTGATCGCGGCGGACCACGGCGACCCGGCCGAGGCGTTGCGGTACGCCGAGAAGGAGTGGGCGAAGCGGCAGAGCGTCTTCACCGCCGACGCGCTCGCCTGGGCCCTGCACGTCAACAGGCGTTCCGCGGAGGCGCTGCCGTACTCGGACCGCGCGGTCTCGCTGGGCTGGCGCGACCCCGAGGTGCTGCGGCACCGCGAGGCGATCCTGGGGAGTCTGCGATGAGGGTCTTCCTGCTGGTGCTGTTCGGGATGCTGCTGATGGGCGGGGTGGCGCGGGCGCACCCGTTGAGCAACCTCAGCGTGAACCACTACGACGGGCTGCGGGTGTTCGCGGACCGGATCGAGCTGCGGTCCGTTGTGGACAGTGCGGAGATCCCCACGCTGCAGGACCGCGAGTTCGTCGATCCCCGCAAGAGGTGTGCCGAGCGCGCGAAGTCGTTGAACGCCATGGCCGACGAGCAGGAGCTGCGGTTCGAGGTGCGCGAGGCCGAGGTGGTGCGCCCGCAGGGTGAGGCCGGCCTGCCCACGATGCGCCTGACCTGCGAGTACTTCGCACCGCTGCCGTCGCGCGGCGAGACCGAGGTGACGTTCAGCGACTCCTACCTCGAGGACAAGCCGGGCTGGCGCGAGATCACCGTCGTCGGGGTCGACGTCGCGGTGTCGGGCGCCCCTGCCGAGTCCGTGAGCGACGAACTGCGCACCTACCCGGACGACCTGCTGTCGTCGCCGCTGGACGTCCGGGCGGTGCGGTTCCTGGCACGACCGGGTGAGGGGGCGGCCGTGACCCCGCCCGGGGTCCTGGGTGAAGCCACCAAGGCGGCCGTCGGACTCGTGGGTGATCTCACCCCGGTGGTCGGAGTGGGAGCGGTCCTGCTGTCTCTGGTGCTGGGCGCGTCCCACGCGGCGCTGCCCGGCCACGGCAAGACCGTGATGGCCGCCTACCTGGCGGGTTCTCGTGGAACCCGCCGCGACGCATTCCTCGTGGGCGCCACGGTCACCATCACCCACACGGCGGGGGTCTTGGTGCTGGGGCTGCTGCTCAGCGCGTCCAGTGCGATCGCGGGCGAGTCGGTGTTGCGCTGGCTCGGCATCGCGAGCGGTCTGCTGGTCGCGGTGATCGGAGGAGTGCTGCTCCGCTCGGCGGTGCGTTCCCGTGGTCGTACGCGGCACGACCACGGACATGGTCATGGGCACGACCACGGACATGGTCATGGGCACCGCCGGGCGGGGCTCGTCGGGATGGGGGTGGCCGGAGGGTTGGTGCCGTCCCCCTCCGCCCTCGTCGTGCTGCTGGGTGCCATCGCGCTCGGCCGCACGTGGTTCGGCGTGGTCCTGGTGCTCGCGTACGGCCTGGGCATGGCGGCGACGCTGACCGCGGCGGGCCTGCTGCTCGTCTCGCTGCGGGACCGGTTCGGGCCGCGCCTCGCCCGGTTCCGCCGGCTCGCGGACCTCTCGCCGATCGGCACCGCGGCGCTGGTGATGGTCGTCGGTGTCGGTCTGGCCACGCGTGCGCTGGCCGGTTGACCAAGTCAGTCCAGTTCGTCCGAGGAGGAAGACCGTGAAGAAGCTGATCGTGCTGGCGGCCCTCGCGCTGACCGCGTGCACCACCCGGGGGACGGCCACCGCGCAGTTCGACGACGAACAGCAGTCCGACATCTCCTGCATGAAACACCAGGAGCAGACACCGGGGGAGGAGTACTTCGAGGAGGGCAACTGGGACACGGTCGTCTCGTTGTCGATTCTGCGTTACTACACGTCGAACGGCGCAAAGGCCTACTGCGACGGCAAAGCCGCCACCGAGGCCGACCAGGGCTGGCGCAAGCTCTATCTGCAGATGGGAGCGGATCAGACCAATTTGAGGTGAATCGACCGCAACCTTCTCCGCCTTCTTCCGTTGGTCAATACAGAAGTAGCTACATGCGGGGAGGATGCGGCGTGGTGAAGATCGACCACCAGGGGGAGACACCTCCGTACGAGCAGGTGCGCGTGCACTACGCGCACGCCATCTCGAACCGAGAACTGCCGGTGGGCGCCAAGCTGCCAACGGTGCGCGCCCTGGCGAAGGACCTGGGTCTCGCGGTGAACACGGTGGCCCGCGCCTACCGTGAGCTGGAGGAAGCCGGTCTCGTGGAGACCAGGGGCCGGGCCGGCACCGTGGTCAGCGCGAACGGCGACAGCAACCGCGAGCGGGTGCGTGCGGCGGCGGCCCAGTACGCGGCGATGTCCGCGGAGCTGGGCCTCTCGTCGCACGAGGCCATGGAGATCGTGCGCGCGGCACTCCGGACGTAGTCACTCTCCTGGGTGTTGCACGGTTTTCTTGAACAGTGACGTTCCACAATGGCCACCTCCATGATCACGTTCCATCGTGGAGGTGTGCCGCACGTTCGACCTCGTTCCCGTCCGGCACCACCTCGGCCCCGGCCCGGCCGCGCACCTCGCGTGTGTGTGCGGCCGCTGGTCCGGCCGGGGTGGTGCGGCATGTCCGGCTCACGGTCACGCGCTACTCACGGTAGGTCGGCCACCCCGTCTGGCCGCTCCCCATTTGCCCTGGTAGTCACCCATTCGCGACCGCGCTGACGAGCCTGCGCGCGGTTAGGCTCCCCGGTGGATCGTGAATAACTGAGTCGTCAGTCAATTTGGGAGCGCGCGATGGGGCGGACCGTCCGGGACGGGCTGCGGCTCACGGCGGAGCAGGAGCAGTTCGTCGACCTGGCGCGGGAGTTCGCCGCCAGGGAGATCCGGCCGCGGGGGCGTGCCGTCGACGAGGCGGACGTCGAGTCGCCGCTCGACGTGTGGGACAAGGCGTCCGCGCTCGGGCTGACCTCGTTCATGCTGCCCGAGAAGTACGGCGGCGGTGGTGTCACCGACCTGGTGACCCAGGCGCTGATCCAGCAGGAGCTGTGCCACGGGGACATCGGCATCGGCAACCTGGTGACGTCCAACGGCTTCTTCAGCGCGCCGATCGAGAACCTCGGCACTCCGGAGCAGCAGGAGAGGTTCCTCGGTCCGCTGGGGACCGAACGGCCGCCGCTCACCGCCGTCGCCGTGACCGAGCCCGGCAGCGGCTCCGACGCGGCGAGCATCCAGACGTCCGCGCGGCGTGAAGGTGACGAGTACGTCCTCAAAGGACAGAAGACCTGGATTTCCAACGCCCCGTACGCCTCGACGTTCGTGATCTTCGCGACGGTCGACCCGTCGCTGAGGTCGCGCGGTGTCACGGCCTTCGTCGTGCCGCGTTCGGCGCCGGGACTGACGGTGGGGCCGCCGATCCGGAAGATGGGCCAGCGCGCGATCGTCAACGCCGGGGTGTTCCTCGACGACGTGCGCGTGCCCGTGGAGGACCGGCTGGGCGACGAGGGGCAGGGGTTCGCCGGCCTGATGAGGACTTTCGACGCGTCGCGCATCCTCATCGGAGCGGCCACGACGGGACTCGCCCGCGCCGCGCTGGACTTCGCCACCGCCTACGCCGCCGAGCGCGAGCAGTTCGGGGTGCCGATCATCCGCCACCAGGCGGTGGCCTTCCGGCTGGCCGACATGGCCACCCGCGTCGACACCTCGCACATGCTGACCGTGCGCGCCGCGACCTTGTACGACCAGGGACACGACGTGGCGCAGGAGTCGGCGATGGCGAAGCTCGTGGGCTCGGAGAACGCCATGTGGTGCACCCACGCGGCAGTCCAGACGTTGGGGGGCTACGGCTACTCCCGCGACTACCCCGTGGAACGGTGGATGCGCGACGCCAAACTGGAGGAGATCGAGGAAGGCACCTCGGACATCCAGCGCCTGATCATCTCCCGCGGCCTCGGTGCCAGATGATCTTCTCCGACCCCGCGTCCGTAGCCGTCGTCGGTGCCAGCGACGACCCGTCCAAGTGGGGCCACTGGCTGGCCAGAGGCGCCCTGGTGGGCCACGACCGCCGTGCCGTCCACCTGGTGAACCGAGGCGGCGGCGCGGTCCTGGGCCGTCCCACCGTCCGCTCGCTCTCCGAACTGGACGAGGCCCCCGAGCTCGTCGTGCTGGCCGTGCCTGCCGCCCACGTACCGGCCGTGGTGGACGAGGCGCTCGCGGTGGGCGTACGAGGCTTCGTGGGCATCACCTCGGGCATCGACGACGGCGTGATCCGCCGCATCCGCGAGGCCGGCGCCCGCCTGCTCGGCCCGAACTGCCTGGGCGTCTTCGACGCGGCGACGTCCCTGCACCTGGCCTGGGGCCGGTTCCAGGCGGGCTCGCTGGGCGTCGTGTCGCAGAGCGGCCAGGTGGGCCTGGAGATCGCCGGTCTGGCCGCGTCGTCGGGCATCGGCGTCTCGCGTTTCGTCTCCGTGGGCAACCAGGCGGACGTGACGGCGACGGAAGCGTTGCTGGACCTGGTGTCCCACTCCCTGACCACCGCGGTGGGGGTCTACCTGGAGAGCTTCGGCCCCGGCATCGTGGCGGCCATGTCCGAGCTGTGCGCGGCCGGCAAACCCGTGGTGCTGCTGACCGTCGGGTCTTCTCTCGCGGGCCAGGAAGCGGCCATGACGCACACCGGCGCCCTGACGTCCTCTTTGGACGTGGTGGACGCGGCCTGCCGACACGTGGGCGCCGTCCGCGTGACAACCCCCGCGGCCCTCGTCGACCTGGCGGCGCTGCTGACCACCGGGGTGCCGAGCGGGGGCAGGGTGGGGGTTGTCTCCGACTCGGGCGGCCAGGGCGCGATAGCGGCTGACCTTGCTTCTGCAGCGGGACTTTCCGTGCCTTCGTTGTCCTCTGTGGACGGTCTCCCGCAGGGCGCCTCCCGCCGGAACCCGATCGACCTGGCCGGCGCGGGGGAGCGGGACCTGATGAACTACTACCGCGCGATCGAGGTGCTCGCACGAGGAGGCGAAGTCGACTCGGTCGTCCTGTCCGGCTACTTCGGCAGCTACGGCCCGGACACCCCTTCCCTGGAGTCGGCCGAGGTGGCGGTGGCATCACAGATCTGCGCGCTGGCAACAGAAACCGGCGTCCCCGTAGTGGTGCACAGCATGCGCGAGGACTCCGCGGCCGTCCGCACGCTGAGATCGGGCGGCATCTTCGTGCAACACACGATCGAACGCACCATCGCCGCCCTGGGCAACGCGAACAGACGTGGCAGGAACGAGGGGGAGGCCCTACCACGCGCCGCGACCACCACCCCGTTCCGCCCCGGCTACCTGGCGGCCCGCGAACTGCTGGACTTCGTCGACTTCCCCTCCGCCCACCCCGTCACCACCACCGCCGAGGTCACTGCCTCGGCCCTGGAAGGTCCGCTGGTGCTCAAGGCGGACTGGCTGGCCCACAAGAGCGAACACGGCGGCGTGAAGACCAACCTCACCGACCCCGCCGCGGCGTTCGAGGAGATGCAGGCAAGGCTGGGCCCCGGCACGTACGTCCTCGAACAGATGGACACCCGCGAACACACCGTGGAACTCGTCATCGGCGCAAAACGCGACCCTTCGTTCGGCCCGGTGGTGCTGGTGGGCCTGGGCGGCGTGCACGCGGAGCTGTTCAGGGACACCACAACGGAGCTGGCACCCGTGACCCCCGCTGCCGCGCGGGACATGCTCGCCCGCCTCACCTCCGCGCCGCTCCTGGCGGGCTGGCGCGGCGCCCCGGCACCCGACGTGGCCGCGCTGGCCGAGGTGATCGCGCAGGTGTCCTCGACGTTGGTGGCGCGGCCGGATCTGGCGGAGATCGAGCTCAACCCGGTGCGGGTGGGTCCGGACGGGGTGCTGGCGGTGGACGCGCTGATCATCCCCTCCCGAGGATGAATCGAACCCGTGAGGGCGCGTTGCAGGAGTGAGGATGTGCGAGACCGACCCTGTCGTGCGGATGCGGTGTGCGCGGGCCCTGCTGGTCCGATTGCGGGATTGCGGGCCTCGGTAGGTTCTCCAGCAGTGACGCGAGGAGGCCGGGATGCTGGTTGTGATGGCATTGCTGGCTTCGCTCGTGCCGCCGCCGGGCCCGGTCACGATCACCGTGGTGAGCGTTGGTGGGTCGGGGTGTGCGGCCGGCACCACGAACGTCGCCATGTCGGCGGACGATGAGGCGTTCACGGTCACCTACAGCGACTTTCTCGTGCAGGGCAACGGGAATGAGGCCAAGCGGAGTTGCACGATCGCGCTGAGGATCAACCATCCGGACGGGTACACCTACGGTGTCGCGGCGGTTGACTATCGGGGCTTCGCGCATCTGACCGACAAGGCTCGTGGCGTGGTGCGGAACGACTACTGGTTTCCTGGGTTTCCCACTCGGCACAGCAGCCGTGCGTACGAGGCTCCCATGAGTGACAACTGGCAGGTCACCGACACGCCCAGCGGGGTGGCGCACGGGCCGTGCAAGGAGCGCAAGCCGCTGACGGTGGAGACGGAGCTCAAGCTCACGGGCAAGGGGGCCGGCAGCTTCATGACCATGGACTCGACCGACTCGAGTGTGAGCACCACGTTCCGGCTCTCGTGGAAGAAGTGCTCGGAATAACAAGCGCGCTGTCGGCGTTCTCTGCTACAGTCCGTTGTAACCGGCGGTGCGCGACCAAGCGCACGTAAGCTCCGACCAGCTGCTGGACCATCCAAGATCCGCAGCCCAAATCCCCCAGTTTCCGCGCTGGCGGACTCAGAACAAAGCGCTCTCCTCCGGAACGGCACGGCCACAAGGTCGTGCGTGCGGAGTCGATGAAGCGCATCTGAAACAACCCTCCTGAAAGGACAGACCCGATGCACATCGGTGTACTCGACGTACGTAACAACAAGGCGTTTCTCGTGGACGGGCCGCAGGTCCCGCAGAGTCTCGTCAGGCAGTTCGACCTGCGACGCGGCGACCAGATCAGCGGTGAGGCCGAGGGCGAAAAGCTCGTCAGCGTCGACACCGTCAACGGCCACGCTCCGCACCAGCGGCCTCGGTTCGAGGACCTGACTCCGCTCTACCCCAACGAGAGGTTGCGGCTGGAGCACGATCCGAACGAGCTCACGAGTCGCGCGATAGACCTGGTCATGCCCGTCGGCAAGGGGCAGCGGGCACTGGTCGTGGCGCCGCCCAAGGCCGGCAAGACCATTGTCCTGCAACAGATCGCGCAGGCGATCGCCAAGAACCACCCCGAGGCCCACCTCATCGTCGCGCTCGTCGGCGAACGGCCCGAGGAGGTGACGGACATGCGCACCACCATTCCCGGTGAGATGTTCACGTCCACCTTCGACGAGCACCCGAACGAGCACATCCGCGTTGCCGAGCTCGCCGTCGAACGGGCCAAGCGGCTCGTCGAGGACGGGCAGGACGTGGTGATCCTGCTCGACTCGCTGACGCGGCTCGGGCGGGCCTACAACCTCGCGCAGCCCAACGGCGGGCGCATTCTCAGCGGTGGCATCGACGCCAGGGCGTTGACGCCGCCCAAGCAGTTCCTCGGCGCGGCGAGGAACATCGAGCACGGCGGTAGCCTCACGATCTTCGCCACCGCGCTCGTGGAGACCGGGTCGCTGGCCGACACGGCCATCTTCGAGGAGCTCAAGAGCACCGGCAACGCCGAGCTGAAGCTCGACCGCAAGGCCGCTCAGAAACGGATCTACCCCGCGATCGACCTGCAGCAGTCGAGCACTCGCAAGGCGGAACTGCTCGTCTCGCAACAGGAACTGGCCATCACGGACGCGCTGCGCCGGGCCATGGCCGATCGGGACGTCGACATGCTCGTCGACGGACTGCGCAAGACCCAGAGCAACGCGGAGTTCCTCCTGCAGATGTCGAGGTGACGTCGAGGAACCTTCGGTGGTTCACTGGCGCCGGTGAGTCTTCTCGAGGTCACGTGGACCGATCCGGCCACGCAGGCACGCGGTTATCTCGTCATCGACCGGCTGGTGCGCGGGGTCAGCAGCGGGGGTCTGCGCATGCGCGCCGGCTGCACGCTCGACGAGGTGCGCGGGCTGGCCCAGGGGATGACCGCCAAGGAAGCCCTCAACTACGACCCCGCCGCACGGTACGTGCCCCTCGGGGGTGCCAAGGGCGGCATCGACTTCGACCCCTACGACCCGCGCGCCAAGGACGTTCTCACGGCCTACCTGCGCGCCATGTCGCCCTACGTCGAACGCTTCTGGACGATGGGGGAGGACCTGGGGCTGCGGCAGTCCACCATCGACGAGGTCATCGAGAAGATCGGCCTCCAGTCGTCCATCCAGGCCGTCTACCCGCTGCTGGACGACGAGAGCAAGGCGCGGCAACGTCTCGCGGACGCGTTCGCGGTCACCGTCGACGGCGTGGGCCTCGACGAACTGGTCGGCGGCTACGGCGTCGCGCAGGCCGCGCTGGCCGCCGTGGACCACCTCCACCTGCGCAACCCCACCGCGTTCGTGCAGGGCTTCGGCTCGATGGGCGGCGCCACCGCGCGCTACCTCGCCCGAGCCGGGGTCACGGTGGTAGGTCTCGCCGACGTCCACGGCGTCGTGGCCAACCCCGACGGGCTCGACGTGGAGACCCTTCTGCTGTCCCGGGACGAGCACGGTGCGATGGACCGGTCGAAGCTCCGCCCGCAGGACCAGGAACGCGACGGCGACAGCTGGCTCGACGTCGAGGCGGACGTCCTCGTCCCCGCCGCCACGAGCTACGCGATCAACGCCGGGAACGCCCACCGGGTCAGGGCGAGGCTGGTCGTCGAGGCGGCCAACATGCCGGTCACGGCGGACGCCGAACTCCAGGCGCTGGTCATCCCGGACGTCGTCGCCAACTCCGCCACGAACTCCTGGTGGTGGTGGACCCTGTTCGGCGACATCGACGCCACGGCCGAGTCGGCGTTCGAGAAGATCGGCACGAACATGCGCCGGCTCGTCGGCGAGATCATCGGCGAACCCTCACCGCGGGAAGCAGCGAGAAGACTCGCGGCCGCCGCGGTGAAGGAGATCGAGCAGCGGTTCCCGCAACCGTAGACTCGCCCCATGCCTGGCCTGGAGCACACCATCACGATCGCGGCCCCGCCGGAACGCGTCTGGGCCGTGCTGATCGACGTCGAGCGCTGGCCCGAACGCATCCCGACGGTCGACTCCGTGGAACTCCTCGACACCGGGCCGTTCGTCGTCGGCTCCCGGGCTCGCCTCAGGCAACCGAAGCTGCCCGAGGCCGTCTGGACGGTCACCGAACTGACCGAGGGCACCTCGTACACGTGGGAGTCCCGGTCGCCCGGCGTCCTCGGCGTCGCGTCGCACGTCGTCGAGCCCCACGAGAACGGCACCCGCCTCACGCTCGCCCTGAGCGTGTCCGGGCCGCTCGCGGGCGTCGGCTGGCTCCTGACGAAGGCGCGGGCCAGGCGGTACGTCGAGACCGAGGCCGCCTCGATCCAGCGCGTCGCCGAACAGGGCTAGAGCGGGCCCAGCAGCCAGGCGCCCGGCCCGTCGAGGTCGTCCGAGAAGTAGTACGCCCGCAACGCGGCCAGCAGGTCCTCGGTGCCGATCAACCCGTCCCCGTCGTGGTCGAGCCGGGCGTGCGCGGCCCGCGCGTCGGCCTCGGACACGTTCATCAGCGCACGCGACCACAGCACGTGCTCCTCGATGCCGAGCCGGCCGTCGCCGTCGTGGTCGGCGACGGCCAGCAGCGCGTCGAGGTACGGCACGTACACGTCGTCGAACGCCTCCGGCCGGCCCAGCAGGCCGCGCACGAACGCCGACTTGTACTCGGACATGCTGATCCGCTCGTCGTCGTTCGTGTCGGTCATCGCGGCGAGGTGGCCCCACACGCTCAGCAGCTGCTCGTGGAACCGCTTCGCCCGCAGGTCGTCCTCGCTCAGCCCGAACGCCGAGGTCAACCTGGCCGAAGCCAGGTCGAAGTCCGCGCGTTCGACGTACCCGTCCTGGTCGCTGTCGTAGGTCTCGAACCTGCGACTGAGCCGGCGGTCCAGGAAAGGCGTGATCTTCATGCCCCTTGTGTACCCCGTGAGCGCTTCTTGGCACGTGCCGGGGCTCCCACGTAGTCCGCGAGGTGCTCGCCGGTCAGCGTCGAACGGTCCGCGACGAGGTCCGCGGGCGTGCCCTCGAAGACGATCTTGCCGCCGTCGTGGCCCGCGCCGGGGCCGAGGTCGATGATCCAGTCGGCGTGCGCCATCACGGCCTGGTGGTGCTCGATCACGATCACCGACTTGCCCGACTCGACCAGGCGGTCCAGCAGCCCGAGGAGCTGCTCGACGTCGGCGAGGTGCAGGCCCGTCGTGGGCTCGTCCAGGACGTAAACGCCGCCTTTGTCCGCCATGTGCGTGGCGAGCTTCAGGCGCTGCCGCTCGCCACCGGACAGGGTCGTCAAAGGCTGGCCCAGCGACAGGTAACCGAGGCCGACGTCCCGCAGCCGCTCCAGGATCGCGTGCGCGGCGGGCGTGCGGGCGTCACCCGAACCGAAGAACTCCACGGCCTCGGCGACGGGCATCGCGAGCACCTCGGAGATGTCGCGGCCACCGAACTTGAACTCCAGCACGGCCTGGTCGAAGCGCTTGCCCTCGCAGACGTCGCACGGGGACTCGATCGTCGCCATGATGCCGAGGTCGGTGAACACGACGCCGGCGCCGTTGCAGTTCGGGCACGCGCCCTCGGAGTTCGCGCTGAACAGCGCGGGCTTCACGCCGTTGGCCTTGGCGAACGCCTTGCGGATCGGCTCCAGCAGCCCGGTGTAGGTCGCGGGGTTGGACCGGCGCGACCCCTTGATCGGCGTCTGGTCGACCACGATCGCGCCCGAGCCCTTCGGCAGCGACCGGTGGATCAGCGACGACTTGCCCGAGCCCGCCACACCGGTGACGACGGTCAGCACCCCGAGCGGGATGTCGACGTCGACGTCGCGCAGGTTGTTCGTGGACGCCCCGCGGATCTCCAACACACCGGTCTTCTCCCGCACCGACGACTTCAGCGACGCGCGGTCGTCGAGGTGGCGGCCGGTGACGGTGTCGCTCTTGCGCAACCCTTCGAGCGACCCCTCGAAGCAGATCGTGCCGCCGCCGCGCCCCGCACCGGGACCGAGGTCGACGATGTGGTCCGCGATCGCGATCGTCTCGGGCTTGTGCTCCACGACGAGAACGGTGTTCCCCTTGTCCCGCAAGCGGAGCAGCAGGTTGTTCGTGCGCTCGATGTCGTGCGGGTGCAGGCCGATCGTCGGCTCGTCGAAGACGTAGGTGACGTCGGTCAGCGCGGAGCCGAGGTGCCGGATCATCTTGACGCGCTGCGCCTCACCGCCGGACAACGTGCCCGCGGGCCGGTTCAGCGACAGGTAGCCGAGACCGATCTCCACGAACGAGTCCAGCGTGTGCGCGAGCTTGTCCACCAGCGGCGCGACGGACTTGTCCTTCACCCCGCGGATCCACTCCGCCAGGTCGGTGATCTGCATGTCGCACAGGTCCGCGATCGAGACGCCCTTGATCTTGGACGACCGCGCCGCCTCGGTCAGCCGGGTGCCGCCGCAGTCGGGGCACGTGCCGAACGTCGCCGCGCGGTCCACGAACGCGCGGATGTGCGGCTGCAGCGCCTCGCGGTCCTTCGACAGCATCGACTTCTGCAGCTTCGGGATCAGGCCCTCGTAGGTCAGGTTGATGCCGTTGACCTTGATCTTGACCGGGTCCCGGTACAGGAAGTCGTGCAGTTCCTTCTTGGTGTACTTGCGGATCGGCTTCTCCGGGTCGATGAACCCGGACTGCGTGAACGTCTGCACGGTCCACTGGTTGTCGACGTTGTAGCCGGGCACCTTGATCGCGCCCTCGACGATCGACTTCGACTCGTCGTAGACCTCGGTCAGGTCGATGTCGGAGATCTGCCCGCGGCCTTCACACCGCGGGCACATGCCGCCCGTGATGGAGAACTCGCGGCGCTCCTTGACCTTCTGGCCGCCCTTCTCGATCGTCACGGCGCCCGCGCCGGAGATCGAGGCGACGTTGAACGAGAACGCCTGCGGGCCACCGATGTGCGGCGCGCCGAGACGGCTGTACAGGATGCGCAGCATCGCGTTCACGTCGGTCGCGGTGCCGACGGTCGAGCGCGGGTCGGCGCCCATCCGCTGCTGGTCGACCAGGATGGCCGTGGTGATCCCCTCGAGGAGGTACACCTCGGGGCGGGGCAGCGTCGGCATGAAGCCCTGGATGAACGCGCTGTACGTCTCGTTGATCAGCCGCTGCGACTCCGCGGCGATGGTGCCGAACACCAGCGAGCTCTTGCCGGACCCGGAGACACCGGTGAAGACCGTCAGCCGGCGCTTCGGGATCTCCACGTCGACGTCGCGCAGGTTGTTGACCCGCGCGCCCTGCACGCGGATCAGATCGTGGGTGTCGGCATCGTGAGCCGCCGCTGTCCTGGTCATGGCGCCAAACTAACTCGACGGTCTCGGCTCTGCCTTCTTGATTCCTGATTGGTTACGCACGAATTCGGTAGTGGTACGTGCACACCTCGCGGAACCCCGTCCGTTCGTACAGCCGGAACGCCGTGGAGTTCGCCTTCTCCATCTGCAGGTACATGTGGTTCGCCTCGCGCAGGGCAGCCCACGAGGCCAGCGCGGCGAGCACGGACCGTGCGGCGCCCTGACCGCGCGCGTGCGGGAGTGTCGCCATCCCGAACACCCCGGCCCACCCCTGGTCGGCCACCGCGCGTCCCACGGCCACCACCTGGCCGTCGACCTCGGCGTACGCGTAGGCGGACGGGTGCTCGACACGGCTGAGCAGGTCGCGTTCGGCGCTGACGTCCCGCGTGGTCACCGCCTGCCAGGCCGCGAGCCACTCGTCGGTCGGCCGCGCCGCCACCTCGCCCGCGTCCGAGTGGGACTGGCGCAGCACCTCGGCGGTCGACGCGATCTGCAGGGACATGTCATGACCCCGCATGTAACCCCTGTCGCCCAACGTGTCGTCGAGGTCGGCCGCGCAGACCCCCGGCGTGATCTGGAACCGCACCCCGGACCCGCGTTCGGCGCAGAACTCCTCCGCCCGCGACACCCGGTCCTCGCGGTCGTGCGGCAGCACGGCGCTCACCCACCAGGCGTCGCCGGGGGAGTGGCGCAGCCACCAGCCGCCCGCCTCCTCGACGTGCGCTGCGGGCTGGGCCCGTGCCGCGTGCTCCTGCAGCGTCTTCAGCAGCACGTCAGTCCAACGACCCGAGCAGCCAGTTGCCGGCCTTCGCGGGGTCCTCGGAGAAGTAGAACTCCCGGATCGCCGCCAGCAGGGACTGTGTGGACAGCAGTCCGTCCTCGTCGGACAACAGGTCGTGGATGCCGCGCGCGTCGCTCTCGGACAGTCCCATCAACGCGCCCGTCCACCGCACGTGCTCCTCGACCGTGAGCTTGCCGTCGCCGTCCTCGTCCGCGATCGCCATCACCGCGTCGAGGAACGGCAGATAGCCCTCGTCGAACGACTCCGGCGTCTCCAGCAGCCCGTCCGCGAACGCCCGCCGGTACTCCTCGACGCTGATCCGCCCGTCGCGGTCCAGGTCGGCGACCGACGCCAGGTGCTCCCACAGCCCGGCCAGCATCCCGTGGAACCGGACGGCCTTGGGATCGTCCGCGGCCAGCCCGAACGCCTTGGTCGTGCGCTCGCCGGCCTGGGTGAAGTCCTCCCGCTCGATGAACCCGTCGCCGTCGGTGTCGTACGTCCGGAACCGGCGTGTCAGCTTGCGGGCCAGGAAGGCGGTGATCTCCACACGACCCTTCTACCCCATCCGGCTCCGCGGCGACATGCCCGGTGCCACACCGTGAACCCACGTCCGGTTCTCAGCGGCGCCCCAGCCCGGACAACGCGCTGGCGACGACCACCATGCCGATCATCCCGATGATCGCGGCCACCCCGCCGACCGCCGGTTTCGACACCTGCTGGACGTGGGCGACCGGGCGCGGAGGAGCCGGTGCCTCGGGTGCGGGCGGCTCGGGGTCGAGCCGGGGCGGGGCGGTCACCGACTCGATCCGGACGACCGCGCTCTCGCTGACGGCACCGCCCGCGCCGGAACCGGACACCGTCAGCCGGGAGTTCATCGGGGCGGTGACCTGGCAGGTGTAGGTGACGCGTTGACGGGGTTGCAGCACCGGGAACGAGCGGCGGCACGCGGCGGGCTCACCGCCGACCTCGACGGCGGAGATCGCCCGGTCGGACGGGTTGCCGACGGTGACCGTGACGGTGACGACCTCGCCGTCGCGCGCCCGGTCCTTCGACCAGGCCGCGCTGATCGACAGCCGCGGGTAGACCACCTGGACCCGCACGGACGCCGACGCCTCGACCTTGCCGCCGATCTTGTCCGCCGCCGTGACGGTCGCGGTCAGCGCTCCGCTCTCGTCGCCCGCCGACGCGGTGCAGTCCACCGTGGACGAGGCGCCGGGGTCGAGCTGACCCCGCAGGGGGTCACAGCCCCCACCCGCACGGGCGGCGAGGCTGTGGAGCGGGGTGTCGCCGGTGTTCGTGACGGTCGTCGTGAACTTCACGGCCTGCCCTGGGAGCGCGGTCATCGGTTCGGCCGCGGTGGTCGCGCGCATCGCCGGGTGCAGCACGTCGACGGTCGACGCCCTCTGTGCCGCGAGCGGGTCGCCCGCGAGGCTCGTGCCGCTCACCGCGACCGTCGTCGGGTAGTCGTCGTCGGCCGCGGTGGACTCGCACGTCCGCGTCGCCGTGGCCCGCGGGGCGAGTGTGCCGACCTGCTGGCCGCACACCGTCACGCCCGCCGCCGGCGCGTCCCCGGCGTTGGTGATCGTCGCGGTCTGGGAGACCTTGCCCCTGGCGTGCGCGGCGGGCTTCTCGGGATCCACGGCGAGGGTGAGCTCCGGCAGCGGGAACGACCACGTCACGCTCTGGACGAGGAACGCGTCGTCGGCCCGTTTGAAGGCCAGCTCGGCGCTCTTGGTGCCGGGCTTGAGGGCGTCCGCCCCGATGTCCACTGTGCGCGCGTCGACGCTCATGTTGTTGGGATGCGCGGCACCCTGCGCGGACGACACGAACGCGTTGCGCCCGCCGACCGGGGTGCCGTTGACCAGCATCTGGTCGCCGTCCGTGGCCCAGTCGCCCTCGTAGGCGGTCATGCCCACCCGGATGACCCCGCCGGTGGGGTGCGTCGGCGCGATCGGTGTCGTCAGCACCGGCTTCCTGGTGGGGAGGCGGACGTGACCGCCGTGCACCGCGACGTGGCGCTTCGCGGGAGCCGCCTGAGTGGCGTTCGGGAACTTCCACACGACCGTCAGCGACCAGCCGCCGAAGCAGTCGAACCCTTGCGGCGCCCAGACGTTGCCGACCGTGACGGTGCCGCTCGTCAGCGCTCGGGTGACGTCGGCCTCGGCGCTGTAGAAGGCGTTGTCGGTGTGCGACAGCTCGTCGGGGGTGTCGGCGACGAACCGGCCGGGGCTGACGCGGGTGCCGTTGAAGGTGACGGGGTCTCGTGGGGTGCCGGGTGGGGCCACCCCGTCGCGGCAGGTCGCGCTGCCCGCCCAGCCGAGCTTGGCGTAGGCGACCGTCGCGCCGGCCGGGATGGTGAGCCGGGCGCGGGAGGAGTTGAACGTCGCCGGATCGTCGTCGACGTCGGTCCACGACATCCGGTGGCTGTTGTTCAGCGCGGACGGCCCGTGTCCTTTGCGGCCCAAGGCGTCCACACAGGACTGCGGGGGGTGCTTGGGGTGCGGCCCGGCCTGCTCGGGTGTCGGGCAGGTCAGGACGGAGTCGCCGATGACCGTGACGTCCCCGTACACCGCCTCGTCGAACTGGGTGTGCCACACCTCGGCCGCGGCGACCGGCGGCCCCGGGGTCAGCAGCGGAACCAGCAGCACGACGGCGATGAGGATCGGTACACGCATGCCAGGCCTTCCGGTCGGGTCGGCGCACAGGTTGGCATGCTTCCCGGTGGTTGTCACCGCCCGTTGATCACCACGTCCTCACTCTCCGTCGAGGACGGTGAGGGGTCGGTTTCCCCATTCGTGTCAACGGCTTCCGCCGCCGTGATCCGTTGTGGACGAGCTGTGCTCCCGACGCGCCGCCCGTTGCTCTTGATGGGCGGGGAAGACCGCTGGGAAGCGTGGTGTCGGTGGTCAAACGGTGATCGCTGTGGGGAGATGGAACCCATGTGGACCGGGGTAGTCATCGTTCTCGCGTCGGTGGTCGTCACGGCGGTCGCCCTCCTGCTGTTCGGGCGGTCCCGCGCCCACGACCAGGCCGACGACAGGGACGCCGACTCGCGCGGCTTCCTCGGCGCGGTGATCAGCGGCCTGTTCATCGTCGCGCTGGCCTTCTACATGGTGATCGTCTGGGAGGAGGGCGGTGCGGCCGAGGACAACGCGGGCCGCGAGGCCGCCTCCGTCGCCGACGTCTACTGGCAGACCGCCGTCATGCCGCAACCCCAGCGCGACGCCATCCGCTCGCTGCTCACCGAGTACCCGAAACTGGTGGCGGACAAGGAATGGCCGAAGCTCGCGGCCGGCGAGTCCGACGACACGACGACGGAGACCCTGCACGCGCTGCACACCGAGATCCTGTCCCTGCCCTCGTCGCCCGACCAGGTCAAGAGCGCGCGCGAACGGTCGCTGGAACGGATGCGGGAGATCACCGACCTGCGGCGGGACCGGCTCGACTCGGCGGGCGGTCTCGACAACACCGGCAGGATCATGCTGATCGGGACGATCGCGGGTGCCGTCGCGATGATCGTGTTCCCGATGCTGATCGGGTTCACGGCGCGCAAGCGGCACATCCTGCAGATGAGCCTGACCTCCGCCGTGCTCGCGTTCGTGTGCGTGCTGTGCGTGGGGATGACCCAGCCGTTCGACGGGTGGTTCCGGGTGTCGCCGGAGTCGTTCACGAGTCTCACGGAGGAGCTGGCCGGGATACCGGTGGACGAGAACCGCTGAAAACCGTAGAACTCTTCTACGCCTGCATCTTTCAGGTCAATTCGGGTCCGAAAGGATGGAACGGGAGGGACCGGCGGGTCTACTTTTCCGTCCATGCCCAAGAGAGTGTCCACTGTGCTGGGTCGCGAGTTCGGCGACAACCTCCGCGCCGAGATCACCCGCACAGGTCTGAAGGAGGCCGAACTGGCGCGACGGCTCGGCTGGGAGCACGCCAAGTTGTCGGATCTGGTCAACGGCAAGGGTGGGACCTCGTTGGAGGAGTTCACCTACCTGCTGGGCGTGTGCGGTGTGAAGCCGGAGGACCTGCGGTACCTGAAGGGACTTTTCCTGGAGTCCAGGGAGAAGGGCTGGCTCCAGCTCTACGAGTCCGTACTGCCACCCCACGTCCGGACGCTGATCCAGCACGAACGGCTCGCCAAGGAGATCGTGATCTGGAGCTCGCTCTTCATCCCGGGGCTCCTGCAGATCGAGGCCTACGCCCGCGCCGTGGCCGAAGACTCGCCGTTCGTCAAGAAGGAGACCATCGGTGAATGGGTCTCCGCCAGGATCGAGCGATCCGGAATCGTGGCAGGGCACAAGAAGTTCGTCTTCTACGTATACGAACCGGTGCTGCACTCAGCGGTCGGCGGTCCCGACGTGCTCGCGGAGCAGCTTCACGAGTTGTTGCGCATGCTCATCCGGCCGTACATCACGCTGCGGGTCGTGCCGGCGGGGCGCGCGCTCACCGGCGACTTCACCCTCCTGAAGTTCGAGAAGTACGAGCCGGTCGTCTTCGACGGAGGCCTGAACTCGGCACTGTTCCTCGACGACAAGGCATCGATCGGCCTCTACCAGGATGTGGTGAAGCAGATGGACCGCGTCGCCCTGGGTAGGGAAGAATCCAGGGAGTTGATCACCAGCATCGTGTCCTGAGGAGGCTCGGATGGCCGAGTGGCGGAAGAGCAGCTACAGCGCGACCGGCCAGGACTGCGTCGAGGTCGGACGCGGCGTCGGCATCCGGGACTCCAAGGCGCCGTTCTCCCACGTGCAGGTCGAGCCGGCCGCGTGGGAGGCGTTCCTGCGGCTGGTCACCGGTAACGCCGGCTGAGGCGGTGGAGATTCTCCCTCCGAGCAGTTTCGACGTGGGGGAGAATCACGATGTGGGGACGCAGGACCGCGGCGCAGCGGCTGGCCGAGTCGGCCGGGCTGAGCTGGAAGCACCTCGACGACCAGGGTGAGTCGAGCGTCGCGAAGGCGGCGGCCTGCGCGGCGGCGGACAGTGCGCTGCCGGACGACGTGCTGCCGATGGTCGGGAAGGTCGCGGAGAAGCTCGCCGCCGAGGAGGCCAACCACGGGCTCGTGGTGGCGCTGGTGGAGAACCTGCAGAACCTGACCTCGCACGGCCTGGAGCAGCTGCGCACGGCAGACGAGGTCCTGGCGGTGCTCGGGCCGCGCTGCCTCGTCGTGTGGGAGGCGGTCGAGAAGTTCTGGTCGGCGGTCGCCGAGTGGCGCCGGGGGACCGGTGAGCCGCTGAAGTCCGGTGTGGACCTCCGGATCATCGAGAACCAGCAGTTGCGCGCCATCATGTGGTCCTCGAACAGGAGTCTGGACGACGACACCCGCGTCGGTCTCGCCGACGCGCTCCTGTACGAGAAGGCGGGCGGCACCCCGATTCCCGGCTACCGCGAGCTGTTCGGTTCCTGACGCGGGACTGCCCGCCTGCGAGGCAGGCGGGCGGCACCACCGCGGCAGGGGGTCAGTAGCCGCGGTCGGGCAACATCACCCAGAGCACGATGTAGACGACGAACTGAGGTCCCGGCAGAAGGCAGGACAGCAGGAACAGAAGGCGCACGGTGCCCGCCTTCATCCCCCAGCGCTGGGCGAGCCCCGCGCAGACACCCGCGATCATCCGGTTGGTCCTGGGCCTGCTCAAAGCAACTGTCGTGGTCATGAACCAAGGGTGCCCGTTTTCGGCCGTTTGTTGCATCGGGGGCGAACCCTGATTTGACCCCGATGAGCGACGTCACCCGGATTCGGGGACGCGTACTGCAACAGGACGGGCCTGCGAGACGTTGTGCTAGCCGACGGACGCGGTCGAGAGCTGGTCGACGAACCGCAGGCACGTGGTGCGCATCGTGTCGACCGTCATGGCCCTCGAACCCGCGAGGACCTGCAGCGCGAGGCCGTCGAGCATGCTCACCATCATGTTCGCCAGCTCGACCGGGTCGCCGGGCGCGAGGATGTCGCCGGAGGCCTGGCCGTCGCGGAAGATGCTGGCCACGATGTCACGCCACTCGCCGTAGAAGCGCTCGTTGAGCTCCTGCAGCTCGGGGCTGCGGATGGCCTCCACCCAGAGCTCCGCCCAGACCTTCCACGCCTCGACGGTCTCGGCGCCCTCGGGGAGGTACGACTCGACCACCATGCGCAAGCGGGAGAGCGGCGGCTCGTCGGACTCGAGGATCCAGCGCCTGCGCGTCACCGAGACCTCGAAGCAGTGCTCGAAGGCCGCGTCGGTGAGCTCGCGCTTGGTCTCGAAGTAGTAGTGGACCGTCCCGCCGGACACGCCGGCGTCCTTCGCCACGTCGGACACCCGGAGGTGGCGGAAACCCTCAGCCGCGATCACCTTGCAGGTGGACGCGAGGATCTGCGCCTTGCGTTCGGCTTCCACGCTTGGACGGGGCATCCGTCACCTCCTGATATTTACGCCGAACCTTACCGAAACGGGGAACGGAGCCGGTGCCAGTCGGCCTTTCCCGCCTTCGTCAGGGGCGACCGGGGAACAATCGTCACCCCGCTGGGCTGGTAAAGCTCACCCAGTTCGGCCACCATCGAAGCACGAATCCTGTCGACATCGACATCCGGTCCCCCGGTGAGCAGGAAAACGTGCACGACCTCGCCGAGCGCCTCGTCGGGCTGGGCGACGGCCGCTGCACGCCGGACGCAGGGAAGCGTCACCAAGAAGTCGTCGAGCAGCCGCGAATAGATGTTGTCGGACGTTCTACCAGTGACGATGACGTCTTTGCCGCAGTCGTTGAGGTGCAGAAAACCATCGGTGTCGAAATAACCCATGTCGCGGGTGTTGAACCATCCATCGGCCGTTTCGCTCAATGGCGGTTCGCCCCTTCGGGCGTGAGTCGACATGCTTTTCGTCGACTCACACCCGGATCAGGTCCCGGTCATCGGCAGAGCCCTCCATCACGAATGGACCGCGCACCCGCACGTCGCCGTCGCGGCGCCGCTGCCGCGGGTGATGAGCGTGTTGCACAGGACGTTCGTCGGGGGCGCGTCGCGCATCCGCCCCCAGCGGTGTGCGTTCGACCAATGCCCGCAGCCTCTCCAACACGAGATCGACATAGGTCATACGTCCTGTGTACGTCCGTGCCTCGTAGGCTGATCGGGTGGTCGCACCCCCCATCGCGCCGGAATCGCCGGAATCGCCCGCCCGCAGGCGGAGAGTGAGCGTTCCGGTCCTCACGCGCATGGCACTCGCCGTCGTTGGCGGTGTGCTGATCTACCTGAGCTTTCCGCCGCGTCCGCTGTGGTTCCTGGCGCCGGTCGGGTTCGCGCTCCTCGCGCAGGTGATCTACGAGAGGCGTGCGCGCGCCGGGTTCGGGTACGGACTGCTGTTCGGGCTCGGGTTCATGGTGCCGCTGCTGCGGTGGACGGGTGAGTTCGTCGGCCTGATCGCGTGGCTGCCGCTCGCGCTGGTGTGCGCCCTGATGATCTCGATCGGCACGACCGCGATGGCCTTCGTGTCGCGCGTGCCGGGCTGGCCGCTGTGGGCCGCGTGCCTGTGGGTGGCGGACGAGGCGCTGCGCGGCGTGGTCCCGTTCGGCGGCTTCACCTGGGGCAAGATCGCGTTCGGGCAGCCGGAGGGGTGGTTCCTGCCGCTCGCGTCGCTCGGCGGGGCGCCGCTGGTGACGTTCGCCGTGGCGCTGACCGGGTTCGGGCTCTTCTGGCTCACGCGGAACTGGAAGCTCGCCGCGCCGCTGGTCGTCGTGCCGCTGGGGGTGGGGCTGGTGGTGCCCGTGGGGGTGGACGCCTCCGCCGGGACCGTCACCGTCGCCGCGATCCAGGGCAACGTGCCGCGCGCCGGGCTCGACTTCAACTCGCAGCGCCGGGCCGTGCTCGACAACCACGCGAAACGCACCACGCAGCTCGCCGCCGACGTCGCCGCGGGCAAGGAGAAGCAGCCCGACGTCGTCATCTGGCCGGAGAACTCCTCGGACATCGACCCGTTCCGCAACCCCGACGCCGCCGCCGTGATCGACGCGGCGGCGAAGGCGATCAAGGCGCCGATCGCGGTGGGCGCCGTGGTGGTCGACAGGTCCGACGGGCTGCCTCGCAACCAGGTGGTGCTCTGGGACCCCGAGAAGGGGGCCACGGACACCTACACGAAGCGCAAGCTGCAGCCGTTCGGCGAGACGATGCCGATGCGGTCGTTCTTCCGGCTCTTCTCCTCGACCGTCGACCGGGCGGGCGTCTTTCAGCCCGGCACGGACCCCGAGGGTTTCGTCATGGGGCCCGCCAAGGTCGCACTTGACACATGTTACGAAGTGGCGTTCGACTCAGTCGTCCGCGACTCCGTGACGGCCGGCGCGACGATCATCGCGATCCCGACGAACAACGCCACGTTCGGGTACACGGAGATGACCTACCAGCAGCTTTCCATGTCCCGGCTGCGTGCGGTGGAGCACGGCCGGGCCGTGGTCGTGGCGGCCACGTCGGGGGTCAGCGGGATCGTTCAACCCGATGGTTCCGTCACTCAGAAGACTGGCCTTTTCGAGCCGGGAGCCCTGGTCGCGACACTGCCGCTGAGGTCGCAGACTACGCTGGCGACTTGGCTAGGAGCCTGGCCCGAGTGGGTGATTGCCGCTGCGGGCCTCGCGGCGTTGGCGCTGGGCTTCACCCGACGACGGAAGGACTCGAATGGCGCAGCAGCCTGACCAGGAACTCGGGCAGGTGCTGGTGGTGATCCCGACCTACAACGAGCGGGACAACATCGGAAAGATCGTCAAGAGGCTGCACACGGCACTGCCCGACGTGCACGTGCTGGTGGTCGACGACGGCAGCCCCGATGGCACCGGCCAGCTCGCCGACGAGATGGCGGCCGCTGACGACCGGGTCCACGTGATGCACCGCACCGAGAAGGCCGGTCTGGGCGCCGCGTACGTCGCGGGCTTCCAGTGGGCGCTCGACCGCAACTACGGCGTCATCTGCGAGATGGACGCCGACGGCTCGCACGCTCCGGAGCAGCTGCACCGGCTGCTCGACGCGCTGCCGAAGGCCGACCTCGTGCTGGGCTCGCGCTGGGTGCCGGGCGGCGAGGTCGTGAACTGGCCCGCGCAGCGCAAGTTCCTCTCGCTGGGCGGCTCGCTGTACTCGCGGCTCGCGCTGGGCGCGAACATCCGCGACATGACCGGTGGCTACCGGGCGTTCCGCGCGGACACGCTGCGCAAGCTGAACCTCGCCTCGGTCGCGTCCGCCGGGTACTGCTTCCAGATCGACCTGCTGTGGCGGACGATCGAGCTGGGCTTCCGGGTGCGCGAGGTGCCGATCACGTTCCTCGAGCGCGAGTTCGGCGAGTCGAAGATGAGCGGCAACATCGTGCGCGAGGCCCTGATCCGCGTGACCAAGTGGGGCCTGCGCCGTCGCGGCAACCAGGTCAAGGCGTTGCTGGGCGGCAAGAAGAAGTAGTCGACCGGCCGCTTCGGACCGTCTCCCGTGGACGGTCCGAAGGCGGCGGCCGTCATCTCCAGTACTTGCCGTCGGACGGGCACACGTGCCCGGTGCCGTCGCACGTGGTGCAGTCCCCGAACGTCCACTGCACCTTGCCGTTGCCCTTGCAGGTGTCGCAGCGAATCGTGCTGCCGTGGCACTTCCTGCAGTTCGCGGGTCTGCCGTTCCAGGCCATCTCACGCCTCCCGGGATCCGTTGGTGAACCTCCTGTCGGCAGGGGCCGCGCGGGCGTTTCCGGATCCGGGAAGATTCGTGGTCGAAGGTAATCAGCCGGGCTTCGGGCCGGGCATTACCGTTGTCCCATGGGCCTTGCCGACCGCATGATCCGCCTGCTGTGGGCGGCCGGTGGCGAGGCCGTCGCGGAACGGGTCCTGCGCGCGCACTGGCGGCAGCTGCCCTCGGACGACCCGCTGGGCCGGGCGTTGCGCTCACGGCTCGTGGAGGCGTTGCGGGCCGAGGTGCCCGATCGCCTCGCCGAGATCCGCGAGGCCGTGCTGGTCGATGAGCTGACCCTGCTCAACGCCGCCGAACGGGTGCGGCCGAGCCGTGCGGCGGTGCTCACGATCGTGCGTGCATTGCCCGGCTCCTGACTGGGTACCAACCAGGCATGACGCTCGTATCCGAACGCCACCCGGTCCGCGCTCTCGGGCTCTTCGCGGGCGCCGTGCTCGTCACCGCCGTGGTGGGGTCGCTGTTCTCCGTGTCCGCCGGCTCGACGTACATGGCGCTGGAGCAGCCTTCCTGGGCGCCGCCCGCGTGGCTGTTCGGTCCGGTGTGGACGACGCTGTACGTGATGATCGCGGCCGCCGGGTGGCTCGCGTGGCGGGCTGGGGCGACGAGGCGTGAGCTGGCGCTGTTCGGTGCGCAGCTCGTGCTGAACGCGGCCTGGACGCCGTTGTTCTTCGGGCTCGGCTGGTTCTGGGTGGCGTTCGCCGAGATCGTGGTGCTGTGGATCGCGATCGTCGCGGTGATCGTGGCGTTCTACCGGCGCAACAAGGCCGCCGGTCTGCTCCTCGTGCCCTACCTGGGCTGGGTGAGCTTCGCGGCGGCCCTGAACCTGTCGATCGCTCTTCTCAACTGACCGGGCTCAGCCGACCGGGACGAACTCCCGCAGCACCTCCATGCCGGTCATCGCGGGCGCGCCGGCCGGTTCGGGGCCGAGCACGCGGGCCAGGACCGGGCCGAGCACCTCGCGGAAGAAGCGGTCGGCGTGCTCCTTCGACTCCCACACGGCGATGATCCGGAACTCACCGTCGGCCTGACAGGCGTAGCGGGCGCGCAGACCCTCGGGGTCGGCCGCGCCCATCACCTGGTCGAGCTGGTCGAGGGAGCGGGTCGGCGGGGTCGCGATGGTGAGCCACATGGGGTCCTCCTCGGTCGGTGTGGTTCCCAACGTAGGAAGTTCGCGCTGGTCAGCCATCCGCCGGAGTACTCGGTGCGGTACTCATCCACGCCGCGATCTGGCTGCGGGTGCTGAAGCCGAGCTTGGTCAGGATGTGCTGGACGTGGTTCTGGGCGGTCCGCTCGGAGATCACCAGCCGGCGCGCGATCTGCCGGTTCGTCATGCCCTCGGTGACGAGGGTGGCGACCTCGTGCTCGCGGCTGCTCAGCTCGGTCGTGGTGAAGCCCGTCATGCCCAGCGCGCGGATCGCCCGGTCGGCGGCCCGTTGCACGGCGTCGGCGTCGCGGCCCAGAGCGCGCAACGCCGCCGCGAGGTGCCAGCGGGCCTCGGCGGCGAACGCGGGCGCACCGGCCCGGGAGGCCTCGTCGACGGCGGCGGTGAGGTCGGCGACGGCCTGGTCGTGCTCGCCCAGCGCCAGGTGGCCGCGGCCGAGCGCGAGCGTCACCGGGCCCATGTAGGCGACGCCGTTGCCGGCCGCGTGTTCGCCGCGGAACTCCGCGAGCCGCGGCAGGATCAGCTCCAGGTCGCGGGTCAGGCCCAGCCCGGACGTCACCAGGACGGCATCGACCAGGCCGGGCAGCACGAAGAACGCGGGCAGATCCCACTGCTCGACCGGGCCGCAGCGGCGGTAGAACTCGAGGGCCTCGTCGCGCAGACCCGCGCGCAGCAACAGGAACGCCCGCGTGAGCTTCGACATCAGCCGGAACCGCGGCGGCGGGTCGTGGAAGTGCCGGGCCAGCGCGAGGCCGTCCTCGGTCGGGCCGAGATGGCAGGAAAGCCCGCACTGCAAGGCGAAGTAGGCGCCGGACGCCGGTTCGCGCTCGATCACCCGCATCCGGTCGTAGCCGCGCCGCCCGATCTCCTGGGCCTGGGCGAACCTGCCCTGCGCCTGGGCGATGCACGCCGTCACGACATCGAGGTGCCACAACGGGACCTGACCCCCGACGCGTTCGCAGGCGAGCCGGAGCGCCGGTAGTTCTTCTTGCGCGGCAGCGAGTTCGCCGCTCTCGACCAACGCGTGGACGCGCCACAGCGAACCCCACATCGCGCCGCGCGGGCTGTGCGTGCGGTGGGCGAGGCCGATCATCTCGGTGGCGAGGCCGAGGCGTTCGGCCCGGCCGGACGGTCCGGGACACGCCTCCTGCCTGGCGTGCAACGCTTCCGCGAGCGCGCGGTCGTCACCCCGGGCCAGCCGCAGGGCTTCCCGGCTGAGCTCGTCGAGCCTGTGCTGCTCACCTTGGTAGAACGCGAGATGGCTGCGCTGGGCGAGCAGCCGGGCACGCGTGGCGGAGCTGACCTCCTGGCGCAACGCGTTGTCGCACAACGGGGTCGCGACCGCGTTGACGCCCGCGCCGGGTGCGGCTTCGAGGACCAGCGCGGCCTCCGCGATCTGCTCGGGGGTCGTCGCCAGTTCGGCGGCGCGCTGGGCGGCCCGGACGCACCCCGCGAGGTCCCCGGCGAAGTACGCGGCCCGGCCCAGGGCGACCTGGACCTCGTGGGTGTCGTCGAGGCCGGCCGCCACGCGGTAGAGACGGACGCCCTCCTCGTAGGCGAGCCTGGTGACCGCGTCCCGCGCCGCGCGGATCGTCCACGCGCGGGCCTCCTCGGTGGCACCGCAGGCGTTCCAGTGCCGGGCGACGTCCGCGTACCGCGTGCTGCCCGCCATCGCTTCGGCGATCCTGCGGTGCAGGGCGCGGCGCTCGGCCGGGGAGAGCGCGGCCTCGACGGCGTCCCGCGTCAGCGCGTGCACGAACCGGTGCCCGGTCGCGTCGATCAGCGTCGTCGCCTCGTCCAGCGCGCCGATCGGGAGCCCCGAGGCCGCCGCGGCCAGGTCGAGGTCGAAGTCGCGGCCGATCAGCGCCGCCGTCCTGACGAGCTCGCGGGCCTGCGGTGACAGCCGGTCGAGCCGGGCGGTGACGATGTCGCGGACGCTGCGAGGTGGCTGGTCGGCACGCCACGTGCCGTCGCCGATCGCGCGGGCGATCTCCGTGACGAACAACGGGTTCCCGCTGGTCAGCTCCGAGATCGTGGCCGCGTGCCCGGCGCCGACGAGCTCGGCGACCTCGCCCGCGGACAGGCCGTGCAGGTCGATCCGGTCGGCGGAGCGCATGAGGTCCGCGACCGCCGGGCACGGGTCGCGGAAGGTCGCGAACAGCAGCACGTTGCGCAGGTGCGTGGCGAGGTGGGCGAGCACGAGCAACGAGGCCTCGTCGGCCCAGTGGACGTCCTCGACGATGATCACCAGGCCGTCGCGGTCCAGCGCCGTGGCGATCGCGTCGAACACCCGGAACCTGTCCTGCGGCACCTCGGCGTCGTGGGCGAGCACGAGATCGGGGTCCGCACCGGTCGCCTTCAGCACCTGCCGCCACGGCCAGAACGCGGGTGCCCCGGCGGTCTCGACGCAGTGCCCCCACACGACCTGCCGGCCGAGCGCGAGCGCGTGCCCGGCCAGCTCCTGGGCCAGCCGCGTCTTGCCGATGCCCGGTTCGCCGCCGCAGAGCACCAGCCGTCCGGTTTCCGCCGCGAGCCACGACCGTGCCGCGGCGAGCTCGCGAGCACGCCCCACGACCTTCACACCTGGACATCGCCTCCGCCCGCGACCACGTTTCCGCGTAAATGGTTCGCACGCCTGGTCAGGTTCCGGCAAGGTGGTCCGCATGCGCCGCTATCAGCTCAGCTCAGGCTCTCCGTCGTGATGCCGTAAGGCCTCACCGACGTCGAGAGCCGCCCGCCCGTGCGACACGGGTCAGGGCGGCTTCTTCGTGTCCGGACCAGGGTGGAGAAGGGGCTGTGGAGCCCCGCCCGTCTGTAAAACGGGAGCCTCGCGCAGAGTCGGTTCGACTCCGACCTCCACCACCGTTGCGCCACCGGGGTGACCCCCGGCAACACACCCCTTCCTCCCCGCGACCTACCAGTGGAGGAAGGGGAACACATGTCCATCGACATCCAGCAGCCCCGGCCGCAGGGCCTGGTCGGGAGCCACGTCTGCATCGCTGGCACCGCGGGCGGCGCGTTCGAGGCGCAGTTCGGCTACCGGATCCACGAGGGCCACGACGAAGTCGTCGGCGGGTTCATGGCCGGGGACGGGGTCGGCGGCCACGGCCAGTTCCAGGTCGGGGTCGACGTCTCGGCTGCGTCGTTCGCGCTCGACCGGCTCTTCGTCGAGGTGTTCTGGACCTCGCCCGAGGACGGTGCCGAACTCGACAAGGTCATCGTGCCTGTCGTCTACGGGCCGCGGATCGTGCCCGGCTACCGCGTTTACCAGGAGTACGAGATCCAACCCGGTGACACGCTGTGGGGGATCGCCACCCAGTTCTACGGTTCCGGCAACCTCTACACGCGACTGGTGCGGGCGAACCCGCACGTCATCACGGACCCAAACGTCATCACCCCGGGGTCCGTCATCCGGGTTCCGCAGTCCTGACCCTCCGGGTCCTCCCTCGCCGCGGACAGGGGGAGGGCCCGGTCGTGAGTTGGGACACGGGCTCAAGTGAAGCTGTGCCGAGGACCTGGTGCCTTGTTGGTTTCATACAAAGCACGCTGCTCAACTCGTTCCGATCCAGCGGTTCAGTTACCGGCTGGTAGACGAGAGTGTGTACATCGATTGGGCGGCGACTGCCGCTGAGGTTGTCTGTCCGCGAGGAGAGAAGTCGTTGTTCAGTCGTGTAGCGATCGTCAACCGCGGGGAAGCCGCAATGCGGCTGATCCACGCCGTCCGTGAGCTCGCCGCCGAGTCAGGGGAACGGATCGAGACCGTCGCCCTGTACACCGACGTCGACAAGTCGGCGCCCTTCGTGCGCGAAGCAGACCTGGCCTACAACCTCGGCCTGGCCGCTGACCGGCCGTACCTCGACCTCGGGGTGCTGGAGAAGGCGCTCGTCGAGACGAAGGCCGACGCCGCGTGGGTCGGCTGGGGCTTCGTCGCCGAGATCCCCGAGTTCGCCGAGCTGTGCGAGAAGGTCGGCGTCACGTTCGTCGGCCCGTCCGCCGAGGCCATGCGCAAGCTCGGGGACAAGATCGGCTCGAAGCTGATCGCCGAGGAGGTCGGCGTCCCCGTCGCGCCGTGGTCGCGCGGCGCCGTCGAGAACCTCGAGCACGCCTTGAAGGTGGCCGAGGAGGTCACCTACCCGTTGATGCTCAAGGCGACCGCCGGTGGTGGCGGCCGGGGCATCCGCAAGATCACCTCTCCCGCCGAGATGGAGGAGAACTTCGAGCGCACCAGCCTGGAGGCCGCGCGCGCGTTCGGCTCCGGCGTGATGTTCCTGGAGCGCCTCGTCACCGGCGCCCGGCACGTCGAGGTGCAGGTCATCGCCGACGGCCAGGGCACGGCGTGGGCGCTCGGCGTCCGCGACTGCTCGGTGCAGCGGCGCAACCAGAAGATCATCGAGGAGTCGGCGTCCTGCGTGCTGGAGCAGCACCAGGTCGACGAGCTGAAGTCCTCGGCCGAGCGGCTCGCGAACGCGGTGGGCTACCGCGGCGCGTGCACCGTCGAGTTCCTCTACCACCCCGGTGAGAAGCTCTTCGCGTTCCTCGAGGTGAACACCCGCCTGCAGGTCGAGCACCCGATCACCGAGATCACCACCGGCTTCGACCTGGTCAAGGCGCAGCTGCACGTCGCCGGTGGCGGCAGGCTCGAAGGCGAGAAGCCGGTCGAGCTCGGCCACGCCGTCGAGGCCCGCCTGAACGCCGAGGACCCGGACCGCGACTTCGCGCCGTGCCCCGGCACGATCGTTCGGCTGGAACTGCCCGCCGGCCCCGGCATCCGCGTCGACACCGGTGTGGCCGAGGGCTCGCAGATCCCCGCCGACTTCGACTCGATGATCGCGAAGATCATCGCGTACGGCCGCAACCGCGACGAGGCGCTCGGCAAGCTCCGCCGCGCGATGGCCGAGACCACGGTCATCATCGAGGGCGGCACGACCAACAAGAGCTTCGTGCTCGACCTGCTCGACGAGCCCGCCGTGATCGACGGCTCCGCCGACACGTCGTGGATCGACCGCGTCCGCGCCGACGGCGGCCTCATCTCGCACCGCCACTCCGCGATCGCGCTCGCCGCGGCCGGCATCGAGGTGTACGAGGACGAGGAGCAGATCAACCGCACCGAGCTGCTCGCGTCCGCCCGTGGCGGCCAGCCGCGCACGAACCACGAGGGCGCGGTCAAGCTGGAGTTCGTGCTGCGCGGTCAGCCGTACGTCGTGACCGTCGCCCGCGTCGGCGCCGCGAGCTACCGCGTCGGCGTGTCCGCCGCGGACTCCGAGACCGTGCTGACCGGTGACGTCGACGTCGAGCGGTTCGACCACCACGTCGGCCAGATCACCGTCAACGGCTCCCGGTTCCGCGTCGTCACCGGCACGCACGGCGTCGTCCACCAGGTCGAGGTCGACGGCGTCACCCACCGCGTCACGCGCGACGAGGGCGGTGTCCTGCGCTCGCCGATGCCCGCGCTCGTCGTCGCCACGCCGCTCGCGGTCGGTGCCGAGGTCGAGGCCGGCGCACCGGTGCTCGTGCTGGAAGCGATGAAGATGGAGACGGTGCTGCGCGCGCCGTTCCGCGCCCGGCTGAAGGAGCTGAACGTCGTCGTCGGCACCCAGGTGCCCGCCGGTGGCGCGTTGCTGAAGCTGGAGGAGATCGAGGACGAGGCCGGCGCCGCCGAGGTGGCGAAGTCCGACTCCTCGGTCGAGCTGGAGCTGCCCGCGCCGCGCACGGACGTCCGGCCCGAGGACCTCGCCGCCCGCGGCATCGACGACCTGCGCAACCTGCTGCTGGGCTTCGACACGACCGCCGCCGACACCGAGCGCGTGCTCGCGGACTACATGGGCGCGCGGGAGGACCTGCGGGAACGGCCGCTGGTCCAGGAGGCGACGCTGCTCGGCATCTTCGCCGACCTGTGCGACCTCTCGCGCAACCGTCCCGCCGGTGAGGAGACCAAGCCGGAGAACCACATCCACTCTCCGCGCGAGCACTTCCACACCTACCTCAAGACCCTGGACGCCGACCGCGCCGCGTTGCCGGAGGGCTTCCGCGCCCGCCTGCAGAACGTGATCGGCCACTACGGCATCACCGAGCTCGACCGCACGCCGGAGCTGGAGCAGGCCGTCTTCCGCATCTTCGTGGCACTGCGCCGCGGTGTGTTCGACGCGGCCGTCGCCACGACCCTGCTGCGCCGGTGGGTGGAGGAGGCGCCGCCGGTCGAGTCCGAGCGCGTGCGGGTCGGCCTGGTGCTGGAGCACATCATCGCCGCGACGCAGGTCCGCTACCCGGCGGTGGCCGACCTCGCCCGCAGCGTCGTGTTCACCTGGTTCGCCCAGCCGCTGGTGCGCCGCAACCGCGCCCGCGTGCACAGCGAGGTCCGCAAGCACCTCATCCACCTCGACGCGCAACCCCACGCGGCGGACCGCGAGGAGCGGATCGTCGCGATGGTGGCGTCGGCCGAACCGCTGGTGCGCCTGCTCGGTCAGCGCATCGGCAAGCCCGGCGCGGACAACACCCCGTTGCTGGAGGTGCTGGCCCGCCGCTACTACACGAAGAAGGCGCTGGAGAGCCCGCGCATCGACGGCGCGTTCTTCATCGCCGAGAACGAGCCGGAGCAGACCAGGCTCATCTCGACCGCGGTGGAGTTCCCGTCGCTGACCGAGGCCGTCGGTGACGTCGTCAAGCACGGCAACGGAAGCGCCGTCGTCGTCGACCTCTACGTCAACTGGCCCGACGGTCCGTCCGACCAGGACGAGATGGCCGCCGGTCTCGGTGCCGCCCTGGCCGCGCACCAGCTGCCGCCGACGATCACCCGCATCACCACCACGGTCGCGGGCCGCCGCGGCGAGTCGATGCACCACCACTTCACGTTCCGCCCGTCGTCCAACGGGTTCGCGGAGGAGAGGCTGGTGCGCGGGCTGCACCCGCGCATCGCCGAACGCATGCAGCTGGAACGGCTGCGCGAGTTCGACCTCACGCGTCTGCCCTCTGTGGACGAGGACGTGTACCTGTTCCGCGCCGTGGCCAAGGCGAACAAGTCCGACGAGCGTCTCGTGGCGCTGGGCCAGGTCCGCGACCTGACGCCGTTGCGCGACGACGAGGGCCGGATCGTGGCGCTGCCCGCCGCGGAGGACGTGCTCGCCACGTGCCTCGACGGCATCCGCAGGGCCCGCGCGCAGTCCGGTGGCCGCACGCGCCTCGCGACCAACCGCGTCGTGCTCTACGCGTGGCCGCCCACCGAGCTCGGGTCGAAGGACCTGGACGCGATCGGCCAGCGCGTGCTGCCGACCACGGCAGGCCTCGACCTGGAGGAGGTCCTGTTCCTGGCGCGCCGTCGCGACCCGGTCTCCGGTGACATCTCCGACATCGGTGTGCGGATCGCGAACGACGCGGGCTCCGGCGTGCGGTTCTCGTTCGTGCAGCCGCCGACGGACCCGATCCAGCCCCTGGACGACTACCGCCAGAACGTCCTGCGCGCCCAGTCGCGGGGCACGATCTACCCGTACGAGCTGGTCGAGATGCTCGTCGGCGACGGCGGGTCGTTCGTGGAGCACGACCTCGTCGACGGCGCGCTGGTGCCGGTCGACCGCCCGCGCGGCGGCAACAAGGCGGGCATCGTCGTCGGTGTCGTGACGACGCCGACCCCGGCGTACCCCGAGGGCATGAAGCGCGTGGTGCTGCTGGGCGACCCGACGAAGTCGCTGGGCGCGCTGGCCGAGCCCGAGTGCTCGCGGGTGATCCACGCCATCGACCTGGCCGAGGAGCTCTCCGTTCCGCTGGAGTGGTTCTCGCTCTCGTCCGGCGCGAAGATCTCGATGAGCTCCGGTGTCGAGAACATGGACTGGGTGGCCGCGGCTCTCAAGCGGATCGTCGAGTTCACGCAGGACGGTGGCGAGATCAACGTCGTCGTCAACGGCATCAACGTCGGCGCCCAGCCGTACTGGAACGCCGAGGCCACGATGCTCATGCACACCAAGGGCATCCTGGTCATGACGCCGGACTCGGCGATGGTGCTGACCGGCAAGCAGGCGCTCGACTTCTCCGGTGGCGTCTCGGCCGAGGACAACTACGGCATCGGCGGCTACGACCGCGTCATGGGCCCGAACGGCCAGGCGCAGTACTGGGCCCCGAACCTGCGTTCGGCGTTCGACGTGCTGCTGGGCCACTACGAGCACAGCTACATCGCGCCGGGCGAGTCCGGGCCGCGCCGGGTGTCCACTTCGGACCCGTCGTCGCGCGACGTCTCGTCGTACCCGCACGTGGTGGGGGACAGCCCGTTCACCACCGTCGGCGAGATCTTCTCGATCGAGTCGAACCCGGACCGCAAGAAGCCGTTCGACATCCGCACCGTGATGCGCGCCCTGTCCGACCAGGACCACGAGGTGCTGGAGCGCTGGGCCGGCATGGCCGACGCCGACACCGCCGTCGTCCAGGACGTGCACCTCGGCGGCATCCCGGTGACGCTGCTGGGCATCGAGTCGCGCGGTGTGTCCCGCACCGGCTTCCCGCCCACCGACGGCCCGGACACCTACACCGCCGGCACGTTGTTCCCGAAGTCGTCGAAGAAGGCGGCCCGCGCGATCAACGCGGCCTCGGGCAACAGGCCCCTGGTGGTGCTGGCGAACCTGTCCGGCTTCGACGGCTCGCCGGAGTCGATGCGGGAGCTGCAGCTCGAGTACGGCGCCGAGATCGGCCGCGCGATCGTCAACTTCCGCGGCCCGATCGTCTTCACCGTGATCTCGCGGTACCACGGTGGCGCGTTCGTGGTCTTCTCGAAGGCCCTGAACCCGTCCATGACGGTGCTCGCGGTCGAGGGCTCGTTCGCCTCGGTCATCGGCGGCGCGCCCGCCGCGGCCGTGGTGTTCGCCCGTGAGGTCGACGGCCGCACGGCCAACGACCCGCGCGTGAAGAAGCTGGAGTCCGCGGTGTCCGAGGCCTCGGGTGCCGAGCGCTCGGCGCTGACCGCCGAGCTCGCGACGACCCGTCAGGGCGTGCGGACCGAGAAGCTGAACGAGATGGCCGCCGAGTTCGACCGGGTGCACAGCGTGCAGCGCGCGGTGGAGGTCGGGGCGGTCGACGCGATCATCTCGGCCTCGCAGCTGCGGCCGGCGATCATCAAGGCGATCGAGGACGGTCTCGCGAAGTAGCGTCTAGGATCAGGCCCGGTCATCCCGTTGGGGTGGCCGGGCCTTTTTCCTGGGGGAACCGTGCGGGACATCGCCGAACTGACCGATGTGGACGATCCGGGGTGGCCGGTCGTGCTCGAGGCCATCGCCGCCGGTCCGACCGAATGCGTTGTGCTACCGGCCGATCCGGAGACGTGCCGGGCGACGTTGTCGCAGCTGCAGGTGACCGCGCGGTCGTTGCTGGGCGCGGTCGTGCTCAACAGCGGTGGGATGGTGCTGCACCACGGGTGGCTGCGGGTCTGCGGCGGGTCCGGAGGCTCGATGGCAGGTCTGGCCGAGGTGAACGGGTTTCCGGCCCAGGCCGATCCCTCGTGGGCACCACCGGCCGGGCTGGTCGTCGCGCACGACGTGCTGGGCGGCGAGTTCGTGTTGAACGGCATGGACCCCGCGCGGTCGGGCCGGCCCGGTGAACCGGGGCAGATCGTCTACTTCGCGCCGGACACCCTGGAGTGGGAGACCTTCGACGGCGGCTACAGCCACTGGTTGATGTGGATGCTGGGCGGCGGGCTGGAGGAGTACTACTCGACGGTGTTCTGGCCGTCCTGGCAGACGGAGGTCGCCGCGCTCGGCCTGCGGGAGGGGATCGTGATGTACCCGCCGCTGTGGTCGGCCGAGGGATCGTCGGACGTCGCGGGCACCAGCCGCAGGTCCGTGCCGATGCCCGAGCTCGTCGCCTTCCACGCCGACACGGCCAGGCAGCTCGGCTGATCACTCGTTGGCGATCCCGAACGGGACGTGCACGCACGGCACCGTCGGGATCAGGTGCCCGCGCTGGTCGTCGAAGAAGATGTGCGGCTTGAGCACGTCCAGGATCGGCGCCTTCTTCAGGCCTCCCAGGAAGAACGCGTCGTTCACCGTGAGCCCCCAGGCCTTGAGGCTGTTGATCGCGCGCTCGTGGGCCGGGGCGGAACGGGCCGTCACCACCGAGACGCGGACGCGGTCCTCGGCCTGGCGCTGGATCCGGTTCACGCCCGCGAGGAAGTTCCTGAGCGGCCCGGGATCCAGTGGCGTGACGACGTTCGTGGCCTCGTGCCGCTGGAACTGGTCGAGGCCGCCGCTCTGGTAGATCCGCTCGGACGCGTCGTCGGCGAGGACGCCGTCGAAGTCGAACGCGATCCGCAGCGCCGGATCGTCGTCGTCCTGGAACGACGACGTGAGCACCTGGCCCGCGGGCATGCCCGCCCTCGTCGCCCTGCGGACGTCGTTCTCGTTGGCGGACAGGAACAGTGACATGTTCAGCGCCGGCATGAACTCGTGCGGGGCGCGGCCCTCGGTGAAGATCGCGCGGGTGATCGTGAGGCCGTGGTGGGCGGCCGACCGCAGGATGCGCAGGCCGGTGTCGGGGGAGTTGCGCGACAGCACGATCACCTCGACCAGCGGTGCCAGCGCGTTGAGCCGAAGCAGGCGGCGGAGGAACGGGAACGCGACGCCCGCGGCGAACGGTTCGGCGAGGTGCGCTTCCTGGTAGGCGCGGTAGGCCTGTTCGCCCTCCGCCGAGAAGACGGCGTCGGACTGCGTCAGGTCGAACAGAGCGCTCGACGCGACGCCTACGACCAGGAGGTTCTCCAGGCTGGGAGCCACATCACGTGATCGTAGCGGCCCGGTTCGCGCTTTTCTGGTACGGTCGTACCAATGTACTGGGTGGTGCTGGTGGCCTCTGGTGTGCTGGAGGCGGTGTGGGCGACGGCGCTGGCCGCGTCCCGCGGTTTCCGCCGGCCGTGGCCGGTGGTGGTGTGGGCCGTGACGATGACGCTGAGCCTCGTGGGGCTCGCGTGGGCGATGCGGGGCATCCCGGTCGGCACGGCGTACGCGGTGTGGGTCGGCGTGGGAGCCGTGCTCACGGTGCTCGTCGCGGTGCTGCGCGGTGAGGAGAAGCTCGGGGTGGCCAGGGCGTTGCTGCTCGTCGCGTTGATCGGCTGCGTCGCGGGCCTGAAGGTGGTGAGCTGATGTACTGGGCCGTGTTGCTGGCGAGCGCGGTGCTCGAAGCGGTGTGGGCGACGGCCTTGTCGCAGGAGTCCTATGTGCTCTTCGCGGTGGCCACGACCCTGAGCATGGCGGGGCTTTCCATTGCCATGAAACGGATTCCGGTCGGCACCGCGTACGCCGTGTGGGTCGGCATCGGCGCCGCCCTGACCGTGACGTGGGCGATGATCACCGGCGAGGAGACGGTCTCCGCGTGGAAGATCGTGTTCCTCACCGGGATCATCGCCTGCGTCATCGGCCTGAAGTTCCTGAGGTCAGGAGACTCAGGCGTTGATGGTCCACCGCTGGTTGGCGGTGCCGGCGCAGTCCCAGAGCTGAAGCCTGGTGCCGTCGGCGGAGCTGTTGCCGGTGGCGTCGAGACACCTTCCTGACGCCGTGTTGCGCAGCTGACCGTTGGCTTCGGCGGTCCACTGCTGGTTGCCGGAGCCGGTGCAGTCCCAGAGCTGCGTCACGGCCCCGTTGGCGGTGCCGGACGCGTCGAGGCACTTGCCCAAGGCGCGCAACGAGGTGCCGTTGCGAGTCCACTGCTGGGCGTTGGTGCCGTTGCACGAGTAGAGCTGGACGGCGGCACCGTTGGCGGAGTTCGCCGCGGCCACGTCCACGCACTTGCCGCCGAAACCGGTGATGGTGCCGCCGGTCGGAGGCTGGGGGTTGCCGTTGCCGGCGGTCTCCCAGATGGCGTTGAGCAGGCTGGTGCTGCCGGTCGTGTCCTGGGAGAGCTCCCAGTTCATGATGCCGCCCGCGTTCGACAGCGCCCACGTCGTCTTGCGCTTGATCGTCGGGATGCCGTTGTACTGGTTGCCGTTGTAGCTGTCGCGGTTGGCGTTGGCCGGGTCCTGCGCGACGAGGTCGCGGTAGGAGATGTAGGTCGGCCGGCTGTAGAACGGGACACCGAGGACGGCCTTGCTCGCCGGCAGTCCGCGGTTCTTCCAGAAGTTGACGGAAGCGATCGACCAGTCGTAGTTCGCGTGCGGGCTGCCACCGTCGTAGGCCATGATGTTCAGCCAGTCGACGATGCCGAACACCGCGGGCTGCACGCCGTTCGCCGTGCCGCCCTCGCTCACGACCGCGGCGGTGAGGAGCTTGCCGCGGCTGTGCAGCTGGTCGCCCAGCTGGCGCATCAGCAGCGTGTAGTTGTCACCCTCGACGCCCGGATCCGGGTACTCCCAGTCCATGTCGACACCGTCGAGGTTGTACTGGTTGACCAGGTTGATCAGAGCGTTGACGAACGTCGTGCGGCCGTTCGCGCTGGCCGCGAGGATCTCGAAGTTGTCGTCGTTGCCGTCGTTCCAGCCGCCGACCGCGATCGAGACCTTGACGCCGTTCTGGTGGCCGAGGCTCACCAGCTGCTGCAGCTTGGCGGGATCGGGAACGCCCTGGAGCGTGCCGTTGGAGTTCGGCAGCACGAACGAGTAGTTGATGTGCGTGAGCTTGCTGTACTGGATCGAGCTGACCGAGCCGGACCACGACGGCATGTAGCCGACGCTCTTGAACCCGGCGGGGTAGGCGGCCTGCGCGGCAGGCGCCATGACTGTCATCGTCGCCGCGGCGGCGGCCAGCGCTAGGCCGGCGGCACCGAGGCGTGAACGGAATGAACGCATTGCAGGGGAGGCCTTCCACTTCGTCGAGCGCCCACCGCGACGTTAGTGGTCTAGACCGGTTGCGGGTAGATCGACTCGGTACCGGAACTGGTTCCGGTACCGGTTCCAGCCCGTCACCGGAGATACGAGGCACCGTTCACGTCGATGATGGTGCCGCTCGCCCAGAGCGCGTTCTCCGTGGTCAGCCACGCGACCGCCGCCGCGACCTCCTCGGGTTCGGCGACCCGGCCGAACGGGCTCTGCGCCCGGATCAGCTCGCCCTCCTCGCTCGCGAGGAGGTCCGTGACCATGCCGGTCCTCACGAACCCCGGTGCCACCCCCGCGACCGCGATGCCCTGCGGCGCCAGCGACTGGGCGAGCGACTGGGTCATCGCGTGCAGCCCCGCCTTCGCCGCGCCGTACGCGGGGGCATCGGGCTCACCCCGGTAGGCACCCCGCGAGCCGACGTTGACGATGCGGCCGCCGCGGGTCATGTGCCGGACCGCGTGCCACGCGAGATCGGCCGGCCCGTACAGGTTGAGCTCGACGGTGCGGCGCCAGGCCTGCTGCCACTCCTCGAAGCTCGTCGTGGTGATGGGGTGGTGGAAGTAGAGACCGGCGTTGTTGACGAGGACGTCGAGGCCGCCGAGCTTCTCGACGGTCTCCTCGACGACCTGCCCCGCCTGGTCCGCGCCCAGATCGCCCTGAACGGTGACGTGACCGTCTCCGGGGAGGCTTGCGGCTACCGCCCGAGCCTCGTCCGCGCCGGAGCGGTAGTGGACGGCGACCTGGTGGCCCTGCCGCGCGAGGGCCTGGGCGACGGCGGCGCCGATGCCGCGGGATGCTCCGGTGACGAGTGCGCGTCGAGTCATGCCCTCGATCATGCCTGGTTGTCGATCAACCACTTCCCGTTCTGCTGCACGAACGTGTACGTGTGCGTTTCCGTGTCGGTGACGGCCCCGCCCTGCACGTACTGCACCGTCACGGTCACCACGTTGTCGCCTTGCGGCACGAAGTTCGACAGCTGCACCGCTGAGTACTTGCCCCAGAACGTCTGGTAGGCCTGGAAGCTGGGCGCGCGAACGGCCTTGAACCTGTCGGTGAGCGAGGCGTAGCCCGTCTGCAGGTCACCGGGGATCAGCGCGTAGTAGGCGGTGATCGCCTCCTGCGCGTTCTTCGGGCCCGCCGGAGGCTGCGGGGTGTCACTCGGGGTGCCCGCCGGAGGGGTGTTCCCGCTGGTGGCGGGCGGCTGCGTCTGGCTGGCCCCGGGCTGCTGGGGCTGGGACTGGTCCGTCGTCTGGCCGGCGCTCTGGTTCGGCGCGCCGCTGGAGGGCTGGCTGTTCGTGCCGGGCGTCTGGGCGTTCTGGTTGCCGCCGCCCCCCTTGGGCCACAGCAGGAACGAGCCGACGCCGACGGCGATCACGAGCAGCACGATCGCGATGGGGACGAGCGGGAACTTGCGCCGGCGCTCGCCGGACTCCGCCGGGGGTACGGGTGGGGTGCCGGGAGGGGGGACAGCCGCGGGCGCGACGGAGGCCGCGGAGCCCGCGCCTGCCATCGAGAGGGTCTGCCGTGCCGGGGAGGCAGGCGGGGTGGCCAGCTGTGCTGGTTGCGACCCGGCCGTGCTCTTCGCTGCGGCTGCGGCGCTCGCTGCGGCCGCGGCGCCGGTGCCTGCCGGAGTTCCAGCGCTCGCCGCAGACCCCTGTCCGGCTTCGGATCCCGAGCTTTCCGGAGACTCGGCGTCCGGCGTGGTCCCCGCACTCGCCGCCGCTCCTGCGGCCGCGACACCTGCCGCAGCACCAGCGGCCGCTGGTCCCTGACCTGCGTCGGACTCGGCGCTCTCCGCCGACGCCTTGTTCGCGTCGTCCTCCGCGGAAGCCTTGCTCGCGTCAGCGTCGACGCCTTCCGCGGAAGTCTTGCCCGCTGCGGCGGCTTCCGCCGAACCCGCGCCGGCTTCGGCGGCGGAGCCCTCGGCCGTCCCAGCGCTGTCCTCATTCGCCGCGGGCGGTTCCGGCGTCACGTAGGGCTTCGTGGCGGGCTTCGCGGGCGGCGCGGTCAGCCCGGCCGCCTCCACGGCCGCGGCACCGGCGACCAACCCCGCGGCCGCGGCGGCCGCCTCCTGCCTCGCCTTCTCCTCCGGCTGCGCTTCCACCGGGAGCTTGACCGTCGCCGGGATCACGACGGTCGCCTGGGACGCCTGCGGCGTCTCGTTCACCACGGCGGCCAGCAGGTGCACGGCCTCCTGCATGCTCGGGCGGCGCTGCGGGTCGGTCGCGAGCAGCCGGAACAGCACGGGGGACAGCAGGGGGCCCGCGTTGGCCGGGGGCATGATCGAGCCGCTCGCGACGCGGTGCAGCATCACGAGGTTGTTGTCCGCGGTGCCGAAGGGCGGGCCGCCCTCGACGGCGTTGTAGAGCGTGGCTCCGAGCGAGAAGACGTCGGACGGCAGGCCCGCGTCCTCGCCGCGCGCGACCTCGGGGGAGAAGAACGCCGGGGTACCGACGGTGCCCGTCGCGGTGGCGGTGGCGTCCTCGCCGGTGGCGCGGGAGATGCCGAAGTCGGTGATCTTGACTTCCTGGTCGCCGATCAGGACGTTGCCGGGCTTCACGTCGCGGTGCTGGATGCCGTGGCGGTGCGCGGCGGCCAGTGCGGCGGCGGTGTAGCACCCGATGCGGGCCACCTCGCGGGGTGGCAGGGTGCCCTGCTCGGTGATCACGGCGGCGAGGCTGCGGGACGGGAGGTACTCCATGATCAGCCAGGGACGCCCGTCCTCCTCCACGACGTCGTAGACGCGGATGGCGTTCGGGTGCTCGAGCCGGGCGGCGAGGCGGGCCTCGCGCATCGCCCTGGCCTTCGCGCGGTCCACTCTGGCGTCGTCGAGACCGTCGAGCCCGAGCAGCTCCTTCGCCGCGACCACGCGGTGCAGTTGCTCGTCGTAGGCCTGCCAGACGACTCCCATCGCGCCCTGGCCGACCTTCTGCTTCAACTGGTAGCGGCTTCCGATGAGCCGGCTGGTCTCCTCCACGCGGGTGCTCCCGTCCCCTCTGATCACTCACAAGTGTGACGGTTGCCGCGGTCGTCGTTGACCATAACCCCATATGGGGGTATGAATGGGGTTATGCCTAAAATCAACGTGTACCTGCCCGACGAGCTGGCGGAATCCGTGAAAGACATGAACATTCCCGTCTCGGCGATCTGCCAGAGAGCTCTCGAAGGTTCGGTCAAACGGATCATCGCGATCAGGGCGCTCACCGTCCAGGACCTCGAGCGTGACAACTTCCCGCAGTTCACCGACCGCGCGTGGAAGGCGCTCCAGATCGCCGCCGAGTGCTCCGGGGGCACGAAGATCGGCACGTCCCACCTCCTGAACGGCATCGTCCGCGAGGGCGGGAACCTCGCGCTGGACGTGCTGCGCGCGATCGACATCACCCCGGAAGGCCTTCCTTCTTTCATTCCCGCGGACATCGGGAAGAAACCCGGATTCGCGGACGACGGCGCCGCCGCGCTGGAGCTCGCGGTCACCGAGTCGATCGCGCTCGGCCACAACTACGTCGGCTGCGAACACCTGCTGCTCGGGATCATCGCCGAGCCGAACGGTCCCGGCGGTGAGGAGCTGCGCGAGCTGGGCGCGGAGATCAAGGGCACGCGCCGGGCGGTCCAGACGGCGCTCGCGGGCATCATCCACCTCCAGAAGCAGCAGAAAGCCGCCCCGGACCCGGCGAAGGTGCTGGAGATGATCATGACTCGGCTGGCTCGGCTGGAGCAGCACGCGGGTATCGGCTGACGAGCTCCGCGCCGATGCGTGCCAGGTGCTCCTCCACCTCCGGCGACTCGACCGTGACCAGACCGCCCCACCCGGCGACGTTGCGGGCGATGTCGAGCGGCCGCGGCGCCGTCAGCTCGACCCTCGTGTGCTCGCCCTGTTCTCCGACGACGGTGCAGTGGCGGCCGTGCTGATGCTGGAAGACGCCCAGGAACCGCGTGGGCACGAGCACGGTCGCCGACGTGGTCGAACGCTTCGCCTCCACGGCCGTCACGACCTCGTCCCAGGCGCCGGCGAGCTCGAAGTTCGCGGGCCGGCTCGCCGGGGTGCCGGTGAGGGAGACACCCAGGATCCGATCGAGCCGGAACGTGCGCTGCCCCTCGCTGGTGCCGGCGATGAAGTACCAGACGCCGTCCTTGTCGACGAGTCCCCACGGGTCGACCTCGCGTCCTTTCGGCGCCTCGCCCCGTTTCTGGTAGGTCAGCCGCACCCGCACCTGTTTGACGACGGCCTGCTGCAGCGTGGTGGCGATGACCGGCCGGTCCTTGGTGTCCTCGCCCCACGCCGCCGTGTCGATGATCGTCGCGTCCGCGGCGGCCTCGGCCTCGGCGCGGAACGTCTGCGGCAGCGCGCGCACCAGCTTCCGCAGCGCCGACTTGACCTGCGGCGCGACGGACGCGGCCGGTCCGGCGATCAGGAACAGCGCCTGTGCCTCCGCCGAGGTCAGCCCGCTCAGGTCCGTGCGGGCGCCGCCCACGAGTGACCAGCCTCCGCCTCTCCCCGGTTGGGGGTACACGGGTACCCCCGCCGCGGACAGCGCTTCGAGGTCGCGCCGGGCCGTGGCGTTGGAGACTTCGAGCTCCTCGGCCAGTTCGGCGGCGGTCACCCGGCCGCGGGCCTGCATGAGGAGCAACGTGGCGACGAGACGGTCTGCGCGCATGTCTCCAGATTTCCTCTAAAAGTGCTCACTGGATGAGCACTTTACGGCCGAAGCTGAAAACACATCGACCAGAACTTTTCCGGAGGCAGTTGTGTTGCGAGGCATGTCGACCGTGTCCTACTACGCCGACGACCTGACCGAGGCCCGCGACTGGTACGCGTCGTTCCTCGGCGTCGACGCGTACTTCGAGCGGAGCACCCCGGACGGGATGCTCGCTTACGTCGAGTTCCGCCTCGGCGACTACCAGGCCGAGCTCGGCATCGTGCACCGCCGGTTCGAGGTCACGCCGTCCGGCGGACCGTCGGGCCAGATCCTCTACTGGGCCGTGGACGACCTCGACGCGACGCTGGCGAGGCTGCTGGAGCTGGGCGCCAAGACCCACGACGAACCGCGGGTGCGCGGCGAGGGGTTCGTGACGGCGTCGGTGGTCGACCCGTTCGGCAACATCCTGGGCGTCATGACCAACACCCACTATCTGGCCATCGCCGAGCAGAACCAGGCCGCCCGCGGCGGGAAGTGACGCGGGCGATCCCGGCCGGCGCGCCTGCCGGCCTGGCCCGCGGTCCGCATATCCTCCCGGCATGACGACGCGGCTCGCCATCACCGGACATCGTGGACTCTCCGCCGACCTGGAAGCCGAGATCGACCGGATGATCCGCGCCGCCGTCGCGGAGAACGGGTCCGCGGCAGGGGTGTCGTGCCTCGCGGACGGGGCGGACGCCGTGTTCGCCCAAGCCGTGCTGGACGCGGGCGATGCTCTCGTCGCCGTGCTGCCCGCGTCGAGGTACCGCGAGACGCTGCCCGATGCCTACAAGCCCGTCTACGACTCGTTGCTCGCGAGGGCGGGCAAGGTCGTGCAGCTCGAGTACGTCACGCCGGACCCGCACGCCTACATGGAGGCCGGTAAGCGCATGGTCGACGAGGCCGACGCGCTGCTCGCCGTGTGGGACGGGTTGCCGGGGCGTGGTCCTGGCGGGACGGCCGACGTGGTGGCCTACGCGCGGTCGCGGGGCGTGCCGGTCACGGTGCTGTGGCCGGAGGGCGCCGTCCGCTGAGGGAGTTGCCCCGCAGCACGCGGAGCAGCACCGCCGGCCGGAGCAGGGTCGCCGGGTGGTCGAGCAGGTGCGAGACGCGGACGAACGCGCGGTAGACCTGCCTGTTGCCGGGGATCGCCCCGAGCACGCGGCCGGAGTACCACCGTCGCAGGCGGGTCCTCAGCGGGAGTTTCCTCGTGCCCCAGCCGAGATCTGCGGTCGTCACGGACGTCCACGGGATCTTCGCGGTCCTGGCGACGGCGCGCTGGAAGACCAGCGGTTCGGTGGAGAGGTCGTGTTCCTGCAGGAGTGCCCGCAGGGCCGTGCAGCTCAGGGCGGCGACGGTCAGGCCGTGGCCGTGGACGGGGTTGAGCGAGACCACCGAGTCGCCGAGGGCGAGCAGGCCGCGCGGCCAGTTCCCGACCTGGTGGAAGCGGTTCCAGCGGCTGCGCAGGTTGCCCGCGCGGTGCAGGTCGGACGCCGGGGTGGCGGTCTTGACGACCTCCGCGATGTCCTGGCAGTGCAGGCTCGTCGCGTAGTCGAGGAAACCGTCGTCGTCGGCCGGGGCCGCGTCGCCGTCCGCTCCGAACAGCGTCACGAACCACCGATGACCGTCCACTGAGGACACCATGCCGCCGCGCCTCGTGCCGGGCGAGTGGGTGGTCTCGCAGGCGGTCTTCCAGTCCGGTTTCAGATCCTGGCTCACCTCGTAGAGGCGCGAGGTGCAGGTGAGGTGGCCGTTGACGATCATCGGCGCGGGGCAGTGCACGCCGATCTCCGCGAGCCACGACACGAGGGGGCTGTCACGGCCCGAGGCGTCGACGATCAGGTCCGCGTAGTCGGTGAACGGCCTGTCGCCGCGCCGTCCGTGCACACCGGTGACCGTGCCGCGGTCGTGCAGCAGGCCGTCGATCGTCACACCGTCCACAAGGGACACGTTCGCGAGCCGCAGCACCCGGCGGCGCAGGATCCGGTCGAGCGTCGGCCGCGTCACCGAGAGCACGCTCAGGCCGAGGTGGTCGCGCGGTGCCCAGCCTGCCGGGACGCGGCTCAGGAAGTCGCTGCCGAGGTCCGCGCGGACCGCTCCCGCGTCCTCCAGCTCCGCGCCGAGCCGCGGGAACAGCGCTTCGAGCGCCTCGGCCCCGCGTGCCTGCAGCGCGTGCGGGTGGTGGGTCCGGGACAGGCGCGCGCGGTGGCCGGCGGTGTCCCGGTCGACGAGCACGACGTCGCCGTACGACTCGGCCAGCACCCGCGCCGCCAGCAACCCCGCGAAGCCGGCGCCGATGACCAGGGCGCGGTCGGAGTACATGGCGGCCATGCTGGCAGAGCGTTCCTCCCGGCGAACCCGCCAAGAGTCCTGTGTTCGGGCCTGATCTCGACAGCTTCACGACAGCTTCGCGACGAGCTCCGCCCGGCTGCGCACCCCGAACTTCGCGAACAGCGACTTGAGGTGGTCCTGCACGGTGTACGGCGAGATGGCGAGCCGTGCCGCGATCTCCGACGTCGGCTGCCCGGCGAGCACCTCGTGGCAGACGTCCTCCTCGCGGCCGGTCACGCCGTAGGCCCTGACCAGCAGCCCGAGCAGGTCCGCGGCCGACGCCCGGCTGATCGTCACGGCGGTCTCCCCGCTGTCGTCCCCGTCGCTCACGAGCGCGCTGGCCTCGAGCAGGATCCAGCCGCCGTGCGCGTCGCGGACCCTCGCCCTGAACGTGCCCGAACGCGCTCCCGCCGCCGCGGCCCGCAGCATCACCGCGAACCGGCCGGGCGCGACGTCCTCCAGTTCGTCGCGCCACCGCGCGCTCGCCGCGGTCGAGGCCCGGACGGTGCCGTCGCCGGCGACCACGACGACGGCCGGAGTGCCGGTCCGGCGGGCCGCGGTGCGCGCGGCGACCCTGGTGGCGGCACCCAGCGCGGGCGCCACCGAGGTCATGAACTCCAGCTCGCGGTCGCTGAAGTCGCTCGTGCGCACCATTCCCGCGCCACCCCAGCACGTGTTGTCGGCGCGGAACAACGACCGCAGCTCGTGGCTGAGACCGAGCGGCCGCCAGACCTCGTTGAGCCGGGTCGACCGCTCGTCCTCGAGCCTCGCCACCGTGTCGCCGCGCTGCGCCAGGGACACGAACGTGTGCGGTTCGCCGGGGGTGTACTCGCAGGTCGCGAGCACCGGCTCGTACTGGTGCGGGATGCGGTTGGCGCCGCTGGTCATGGTGCTGATCACGCCGGAGTCCGGGTCCATCGACGCCCAGCAGGCGAGCTCGCACGGCACGACCCGGGCGACCAGGGCGATGGCCGCCGCGTGCAGCTGCGCGACGTCGAGCCCCGCGCTCGCCAATGCGGTGACGTCGCGTCGCACGCCGAGCGCCCGACCCTCCCACATGGTTGGCAGTATGCGCCCGCCCGCGGCGCCGCGGGATCCCAGTTTTCCGGGATACGGCAGGTCGTCCGGTGCGCGGAGGCTTCGGGGCGTGCTGACCACCGCCGGCGAGGGCGCCGAGATCACCGTGCCCGACGCGACCATCACCGTCCGGATCTCGGGGAAGGACACCGGAGGCGCCTACGAGGTGTTCGAGGTCGACGCGCCCCGCGGGGAGGCGGCGCCGCCGCATCGGACGCCGTGGCCGAAGGCGTACTACGTGCTGCACGGGCGCATGGCGGTGTTCCTCGACGGCGAGCTGTTCGACCTGTCACCGGGTGACGCCGTCACGATCCCGCCCAACGCATCCCACACGTTCACCGTGCACACGCCGTCCGTGCAGTTCCTGGCGTTCGCCGTCGGGGAGGTCATGGGCGCGTTCTTCCTCGACCTGTCCGCGAACGGCTTGGAGGCGTTGGCGCGTCACGGGGTGACTCAGTGAGCGTCGTCGCCCAGGTCGCGGCCGCGATCGCGGCACTGGTGCACGTGGTGGTGTGGGTGTGCGAGGCGTTCCTGATCGGGCGCGTCCACCAGTCGATGTTCGGGCAGCCCGCGCGGGACGTGCCGGCGATCCGGCTGTGGGCGTTCGGCGTGGGGTTCTACAACCTGTTCCTGGCGTGCGGCCTGGTCGCCGGGCTGGTCGCGCTGCACGGCGGGCAGGAGCTGGTCGGGCGCACGCTGGTCTTCTACGTGTCGTGGTTCATGCTGGCGGGCAGCCTCGTGCTGGCCGTGGCCGACCAGCTCGCGCTGAGCCGTCCGCGCAACCAGGCGTGGGGAGGCGTTGCGGCGGAAGGGATCCCGCCGCTGGTCGTGCTGCTGTTCGCCTAGGATCGGGTGTTCGAGGCGAGTACGACGTGGGGGAACGTTCTTGAAGACGATCGAACTACCCGATGGTGCCGTGATCACGGGGCGTGGCCTGCGTGACGGCACGATCGTGGAGCCGCATCCGCAGTACGGCGTGTACCTGCAGCCCAAGCCGGTCGACGTGCCGTGGCCGCACGACTGGATCGACTGGCCGGACTTCCGCCTGCCGCGCGACCACGACGCCGCCATCAGGCTGATCCGCTCCCTGCACGCGCGGGCGTTGTCGGGCGAGCAGGTCGAGGTGGCGTGCAGCGGGGGCATCGGGCGCACCGGCACGGTGATCTCGTGCCTCGCCGTGCTCGCCGGCGTTCCTGCCGGCGAGGCCGTGGCGTGGACGCGCGCGAACTACCACCGGCGTGCCGTCGAGACGCCGTGGCAGAAGCGCTGGGTCAGGAACTTCCCTCCCCCCGCCTAGGAGTCCAGCTCCACCGCTGAGCGCCGGTGCACCAGCTCGACGACCTCCGGCGGCACCGAGTCGCCGGCCGCGAGCAGCCGGGGCAGGAGCGCGGGCTCCGTGGTGACGGCGCGGAAGAACAGCTCGACCGTGACGTCGTGGCCGGGCCGGTGCACGACGGTGATCTCGTCGCCCGGTGCGACGAGACCCTCTTCCAGCACGCGGAAGTACGCGCCGGGCCGGGCCTGCTGAGTGAACCGCTTGACCCAGCCGCGTTGCCCGAGGAACTCGGCGAACGTGCGGCACGGGATGCGCGGCCCGGTGATCTCCAGCAGTGCCGTGCCGATCCGCCAGTGCTCGCCGACCAGCGCGGTCGTGTGGTCGATGCCCTGCGTGGTCAGGTTCTCGCCGAACTGGCCGTTGCCGAGGCCGGCGCCCAGCTCGGACTGCCACCAGTCGAGGTCCTCGCGCGCGTAGCCGGACACGGCCTGGTAGTCGCCGCCGTGCACGGTCCAGTCGCCGATCGTGTCCCCGGCGACGCCGCTGCCCGCCGAGCCCTTGGCGCCCGGAGCGCTGAGCCGCAACGGCCCGTCGACCGGGCGTTTGTCGATGCCGGTGGCGCCCGCGCGGGCGTAGTCGACCGGCATCGTCCTGTGGGCGACGTTCAGCGAGAGCACGACGGGCATGGGCCCGAGACTATTGGCCGACCGCCCTGGCGGCGATCGAATTGACGTAGTCCTCGTACTTGCCGACCTTGTACGTGATCAGGTCCATGCACTCCTGCAGCCGCACCATCTGCTGCTGGACGCGTTCCTGGTGCTCCTTGAGGATGTCGAGGCGCTGCAGCTCGTTGCCGTCGCCCTGGCGGACCAGGTCGGTGTAGCGGCGGATCTCCGGCACCGGCATCCCGGACATGCGCAGCATGATGCACATGCGCAGCCAGTCGACGTCCTGCTGCGTGTACACCCGGCGTCCTCCCGGTCCTCTGTGGACCTGGTGCGCGAGGATGCCCTCCTTCTCGTAGAACCGCAGCGCGTGCACGCTCAGCCCGGTGCGTTCGGCCACCTGTCCGATGCTCAGCCCCATGTGCCCGAGCATAGGCTTGACCTAGAGTCGGCTCTACTTCGTAGGTTCCCCGCATGAACATGCGCTATCGCGTTCTCGGGGGAACCGGCATCGAGGTCAGCCACCACTGCCTCGGCGCCATGATGTTCGGCTCGGTCGCCAACAACGACCACGAGGAGGGTGTGCGGATCATCCACCGCGCCCTCGACGCGGGGATCAACTTCGTCGACACCGCCGACATGTACTCGGCCGGCGACTCCGAGGAGATCGTCGGGAAGGCTCTGAAGGACCGCCGCGACGACGTCGTCCTGGCCACGAAGTTCCACTTCCCGCTGGGGGAGGGCCGCAACCACAGCGGCAACTCGCGCCGGTACGTCGTGCGGGCCGTCGAGGCGAGCCTGCGGCGGCTCGGCACCGACTGGATCGACGTCTACCAGGTGCACCGGCCGGACTACCGGACCGACGTCGAGGAGACGCTGTCCGTGCTGACGGACCTGGTGCGGGAGGGGAAGATCCGGGCGTTCGGGTGCTCGACGTTCCCGGCCGAGGAGATCGTCGAGGCGCACCACGTGGCGCTGAACCGGGGGTTGATGCGGTTCCGGACCGAGCAGCCGCCGTACTCGATGCTGGCGCGCGGGGTCGAACGCTCGGTGCTGCCGACCGCCCAGCGCCTCGGGATGGGCGTGCTGGTCTGGAGTCCGCTGGCCAGCGGGTTCCTGTCGGGCAGGCACCGGCGGGGCGCGTCGGCCGAGGCGTTCCGGGCGACGCTGAGCCCGGAGCGGTTCGACGAGTCGCTGCCGGGCAACGCGGCCAAGTTCGAGGCGGTGGAGCAGTTCGCGAAGCTCGCCGACGAGATGGGGGTGTCGTTGCCGGCGCTGGCGATCGCGTTCGTGACGTCGCATCCGGGGGTGACGTCGGCGATCACCGGGCCGCGCACGATGGAGCAGCTGGAGTCGTTGCTGGAGGGCGCCTCGCTGGTGCTGACCGACGACGTGCTGGACCGGATCGACGAGATCGTGCCGCCCGGCGTGGACACCTACGACGTGTCCGGTGGCTGGAAGCCGGCGGCGCTGCTGGATCTCCACCAGCGACGCCGGCCGCTCGATCAGCGCTAGTGGCGTGGCCCGGCCCGCCAGCACGCGAATTCACGTTCAGCAGGCCGCCTCGCGGCACCGCCCCACGCCCCGTACAACCAGTACGAGGACGTGGGGGCGGCACCACGACGCACCCGTCCGACCGCGAATTCGCACGGCAGCGTTCCGGGCCACGCCACTGGTCACCACTGCTGGGTGGTCAGGCCGGTGCCCAGGTAGACCTGGTCGTAGGAGTTGCCGTCGTTGTCGTCGGTGTAGACGACGGTGACGCGGCCCCACGGGTCGACGCCGACGGCGGGCTCGTCCTGCCTGCCCGTGGCGTTCGAGACCGTGAGCTGCCGTTCGGGGCGGCCTGTGGTGGTGCCGTCGGCGTTGTAGACGCTCGTGTGGACGTCCTGCGCCTCCGCCGTGGTCACCGCGACGCGGAGCTGGTCGTCGAGGCCGATCTGCGGGTCGGCGCCGGTGGTCTGCGCGACCGCGCCGCGGGAGACCCCGGCCGCGGTGAAGGACTGGACGCGGACCCCTGACTGCTCCCAGGCGACGGCGAAGTCGCCGTTGAAGTTGGCCGCCACGGCGGGGCGTTTGCCCTGCCCCGTCGTGGTCTGCGCCTGCTTCACGCCCCCGGACGGGGTGACGATCTTGCGGGCGACGTTCGCGTCCGCCTCCCAGACGACGATCGCGTTGCCCGCCGCGCCCATCGCGACCTGCGGCTTGGCGTGGGTGCCGCCGGCGTTGTTGACCTGGGCCTCGTAGGACTTGGAGCTGATCGACGCGAACATGCTGACGCGCGTGGTGGGAGCGGCGGTGCCCTGCTTGTCCTCCCACGTCACCGCGAAGCCGCCGGAGTCGGGATCCGCTGCGACGCTGGGGAAGTACTGCTGGCCGTCGGCGCTGGCGTTGGCCGTTCCCGACCCCGACACCGTCCCGCTCGCGCTCACGGAACGGACCGCGATGTTGTAGTAGCCGTTGCCGTCCGGGTCCTCCGACCAGACGACGACCGCGCTGCCGTCCTCGCGCACCGACACGTCCGGCTGCCAATGGCGCCAGGTGCCGGTGCCGCCGGTGGAGAGCTTCTTCTCGTAGACCGCCGCCCCCTCCTTGTAGAGGCGGATCCAGACGTCGGAGTGGACCGGGTCCTCGGGGGCCGTGGTGTCGCGGTCGTCCTCCCACACGACGGCCGTGTACCCGTTGCGGGAGGACGAGACGGACGCGTTGTCCTGGTCGCCGGTCGAGTCGGTGTTGACCGTGGACCACGTCATCGGGGCGGGTGCCAGCAGGAGGCTCGCGATCAGCAGTGTCTTCACGGTGCCTGCAATCCTGGGTTGTCCGACTCGACGACGTAGCTGCCGACGGTCTTGACCGGGTAGTCGCGGACGGTGACCTTGTCGACGGCGCGGAAGTCGACGCGCATCTCGGCTGAGGTGGTCTGGGTCTTGACGTAGCCGCGCAGGTTCTTGAAGTACTTCACGTGCGGGTTCAGCGTCGGGTTGAGACTGTTGTCGGCCGCGTTGCCGTCACCGCCGGACGTGACGGAGGTGGTGACGAGCTCGGTGCCGATGATGCGGTTCTGGGTCCCGTAGTTCTGCATGAGGTTCGCGCCCCAGCTGCGGTGCACGTCGCCGGTGAGCACCACGGTTCCCTTGTTGCCGTTGGTGTCCCACGCGTTCTGCAGACGCGTGCGGTTGGCGGTGTAGCCGTCCCACGCGTCCATGCTCTTGGAGCCGTCGGCGGCGGCGAGGCGCTGGGCGAAGAACACCTGCTGGCCCAGGAAGTCCCACGTGCCGAGCTTCTGGCGCAGGCCGTCGATCAGCCACGTCTCCTGCGACGTGCCGGTGAGCGTGCGGGCCGGGTCGTCGGCGGCCGGGCAGACCTTCGTGCCGTCGCCGCACGCCTGGTCGTTGCGGTACTGGCGGGTGTCGAGCATGTGGAACGTGGCGAGGCTGCCCCAGCGGACCCTGCGGTGCAGCAGCATGTTCGCGCCTGACGGTGCCTGGGCGCTGCGGAGCGGCATGTGCTCGTAGTAGGCCTTGTAGGCGGCCGTGCGGCGTGCCGCGAAGTCACCGGCCGGGCTGCTGTCGTTGCGGACCAGGTTGGCGTAGTTGTTCTCGACCTCGTGGTCGTCCCAGACGACCAGCCACGGCGCGGCGGCGTGCGCGGCCTGCAGGTCCGGATCGGTCTTGTACTGGGCGTGGCGGACGCGGTAGTTCGCGAGCGTGCTGATCTCGCTCGCGGGCGCGAACTTGCGGACCTTCGTCGTGGTGGCGGCGCCTTCGTAGATGTAGTCGCCGAGGTGCAGGATCAGGTCGGGGTGTTCCTCGGCCATCCGGCGGTAGGCCGTGAAGTAGCCCTCCTCGTAGTGCGAGCACGAGGCGAAGAGCATGGTCAGCGCGGGCTGGGTGCCCACCGCCGGTGCCGTCAGCGCGCGGCCGACGGGGGAGAGGTGGCCGCCGGTGCGGAAGCGGTACCAGTACTCGCGGCCCGGCTCCAGGCCGGTGAGGGTCACGTGGACGGCGTGACCGCCCGCCTGGGTGGTGGTGAACGTGCCGGTGCGGGCGATGGCGGTGAAGTGCTCGTCGGTGGCGACCTGCCAGTCGACGGCGGTGTTGGTGTTGGGCATCCCGCCGAGTCCGTCGGCGTTCAGCGGGCTGGGGGCGAGGCGGGTCCAGATCACGAACCCGTCGGCCGCCGGTTCGCCGGACGCGACTCCCAGGGTGAACGGGTAGCCGATGGCGTTGGCCAGTGCGGGAAGCAGGACCCCGGCGCTCGCTCCCGCGAGGCCGCCCACGATGAAGGTGCGTCTCCGTAACGTGGTCATGGCCCGCACACTTACCGAACGCGGGTAAAGGCCCGCCTAATTGCGTGTGGCTTCAGAGTGGTTTCCCACCAGGCGAATGCCGCGTAGTCGTCGCGGTGGATGTCGAACGCGTCGGCGAGCAGCTCGGCGGCGCACAGCGGCAGGCCGGTGTCGCGGACCGCGCGGTACAGCAGGGCGACGTGGTCGCGGGACCAGGTTTCCAGGCACAGACCCGGTAATCGCTCGGCCTCGCAGCACGGGTGGGCGCACACGACGATGTCGAACCACTCGTCTTCGTGGTCGTTGAACTCGACCGTGACGCCGAAGCGGTCCGGGTGCAGCGCCGTGACCTTGCTGTGGCGGGTGGTGTAGTGCAGGTCGTGGGGCAGCGCGGCGAGGCGTTTGGCGGCGTGGCGGTCCGGGCCGGTGATCGGGACGGGTTCGCGGGGGACGCCGTGGTCGAGCACGACCACGTCCCACCGGCTGCGGGCGAGCCTGAGCGCGGTGGCGAGGCCGGAGATCCCGGCGCCGACGACGAGTGCGGTGCCTGTCGTGCTCGTGAACGCGGTGGCCATGACCAGCCCCTTCCCCTAGGATTGAGGCTAGCGAACGTTCAGAAATTTCTGAAGACAGGGTGGCTGTGACGGGCGAGACAGAGCGCAGGCAGGCCGCCGAGCAGCTGGCGCTCTCGCTGGTCGGCGCCGGGATGCAGCGTATGGGTGCGCGGACCCTGGCGGCGTTCCTGTTCTCCGAGAAGGAGACGCTGACCGCGGGGGACCTGGCCGAGGAGCTCGGCGTGAGCGCGGGATCGGTGTCCGGCGCGGTCAAGATGGTCGCGCAGATGGGCCTGATCGAGCGCATCCACGTCGCGGGCAGCCGGCGTGAGCACTTCCGGATGCGCGACAACGCCTGGACGACGCTCTACTCGCGGCAGCACTCCGTGGTCGACGAGGTGCTGCGCGCCGTGGAGAAGGGTGTCGACGCGGTCGGGCCCGGCCACGCGCACGACCGGCTGGAGTACATGCGCGACTTCTACACGTTCCTGCTCAACGAGGCGCCGATGCTGGTGGAGCGCTTCGAGCAGCAGCGTCGTGGAGAACCCCGTTCATGATCAGGTCCAGCATCCTGCGCGCCTGATCCGGGTCGCCGTTCTGGGCGACGCCGATCAGCAGTGCCATCAGGTCCATGGGCTCGGTCGTCGCGCCGAGCGGGGTGAGCAGGGACTGGACGGCCTCGGTCATCTTCGCGCGGCTGTGCTCGAACGGGTTGATGCCCAGCGCGATCACGGCCTGCAGCGCTTCCTTGAGGTCGCGTTTCGTCGCGGCGTAGGCGATGAAGCGGTCCATCCACTCGCGTAGTGCCGCTTCGGGCTCGTGGGTCTCCAGCAGCTCGGGCGCCGCGTCGCAGAGCTTCTCCAGCTCGGTGCGGTAGACCGCCTCGATCAGCGCCTCGCGGGTGGGGAAGTGGCGGTAGAGCGTGCCGATGCCGACGCCCGCCTTCTTGGCGATGGCGCCGAGCGTCACGTCCTTCTCGTGGGTGAACGCGTCGAGCGCCACCTCGATCAGCAGCCCTCGGTTCCGGACCGCGTCTGCGCGCACTGCACCACTCCTATGGGGGACGTCACTTGCTAAACGGAGGACCCTCCGCTTAGTGTGGAACTCGAAACGGAGGCACCTCCGTTTCAGTGTACGACACAGGTTGGGGAAATCTGATGAGTGAGCGCATCACCACCCCGTTCGGGTTCGAGAGCACGGCTCTCGAGGTCGTCGAGGGCGTCGACCTGTCCGGCCGTCGCGCCGTGGTCACCGGTGGGGCGTCGGGCATCGGCGTCGAGACCGTGCGGGCGCTGGCCGCCGCGGGAGCCGAGGTCACCATCGCGGCGCGTGATGTCGAGGCGGGCCGCAAGGTGGCCGCCGACGTCACCGCCACCACGGGCAACGCCGCGGTCTCCGTTGCTCCGCTGGAGCTGACGTCGCAGGAGTCGGTGAAGGCCTTCGCCGCGTCGTGGGACGGGCCGCTGCACCTGCTGGTCAACAACGCGGGCGTCATGGCGCCCCCGCTGACGCGCACGCCGGAGGGCTGGGAGCTCCAGTTCGCCACGAACCACTTCGGCCACTTCACGCTGACGCTGGGCCTGTACGGCGCGCTGCGCGCCGAGGGCGCCCGCGTCGTGAACGTCAGCTCCGCGGGCCACCTCTCGAGCCCCGTGGTGTTCGACGACATCCACTACGAGCGCCGCGAGTACGACCGCTGGCAGGCGTACGGCCAGTCCAAGACGGCGAACGTCCTCTTCGGCGTCGAGGCCGGTGCCCGCTGGGCGTCCGAGGGCATCACGATGAACGCGCTGATGCCGGGCGGCATCCTCACGGCGCTGCAGCGTTACATCACGCCGGAGGAGCTGGAACAGCGCAGGCGGCTGCGCGGCGGCTCGAACCCGTTGCGGCTCAAGACGCCGGAGCAGGGTGCGGCCACCACGCTGGTGCTCGCCGTGTCCCCGCTGGTGGAGGGCCGCTCGGGCCTCTACTTCGAAGACTGCGACGAGGCCCTCCCGCACGCCGAGGGCATGAGCAACGGCCTGGCGGCCTACGCCGCCGATCCAGAAGCCGCAGCGCAGCTGTGGAAGGTCTCCGAGGAAACGTTGAAGGTGCAGGCATGATCACCACAGGATTCGGCTTCGACACGACGGCCCTGGAGGTCGTCGAAGGCGTGGACCTCACCGGCCGCCGCGCCGTCGTCACGGGCGGCGCCTCGGGCATCGGCGTGGAGACGGTCCGCGCCCTCGCCACCGCGGGCGCCGAGGTGACGATCGCGGCCCGGGACCTCGACGCGGCCCAGCGGGTGGCGAGTTCGCTGACGAGGTCCACCGGCAACAGGACCATCTCGGTGGCCCGCCTCGACCTGGCCTCGCCGGCGTCGGTCAAGGCCTTCGCCCGCACCTGGGACGGCCCGCTGCACCTCCTGGTCAACAACGCGGGCGTGATGGCGCCCCCGCTGACCCGCACGCCGGAGGGCTGGGAGCTCCAGTTCGCCACGAACCACTTCGGCCACTTCTCGTTGACGCTGGGCCTCTTCAACTCCCTGCGAGCCGAAGGCGCCCGAGTGGTGAACGTCAGCTCCTCGGCCCACCTGATGAGCGACGTCGTCTTCGACGACATCCACTACGCCCACCGCGAGTACGACCGCTGGCAGGCCTACGGCCAGTCGAAGACGGCGAACGTCCTCTTCGGCGTCGAGGCCGGCGTCCGCTGGGCGTCCGAGGGCATCACGATGAACGCCCTGATGCCGGGCAGTATCGCCACCAACCTCCAACGCCACCTGACGACGGAGGAGCTGCAGGAGCGCATCCGCCAAAGCGGCGCCGCGGCCACCCGCCGTGTGAAGACGCCCGAACAGGGCGCCGCCACCACCCTGGTGGTCGCCACCTCTCCGCTGCTGGACGGGATCTCGGGGCGGTACTTCGAGGACTGCGCCGAGGCCGCACCGGTGGCCGGTGAGTCGCACCTTCGCGGCGTGGCCGCCTATGCCCAGGACCCGGAGGCGGCGGCTCAGCTGTGGAAGGTGTCCGAGGAGACCTTGTGGTCTCTCAAGGCGGCCTGACACCCGCTCCAGAGGCTGTGGTCCGGTTGAGCGCGATGATTTCTGTTCCAGCGGGGTTGGTCGCGTTCGGTTGGGTCGGTCGCCTTGCGAGGGTGGTCCCGCAGGTCTCGACGAATCAAGGGCTGCGATTGGGGCTTGACCTCGAGCCTCTGGCGGGATGCTGGACGGCCGGAAAAGGCCGGGCTGAAAAGCGCCCGGCCGTGCCCGCGAGGGTGGCATCCCGCCCCTCGAGGTAAAGCCCCAATCGCCGTTCGAGGGGTCTACCGGTTCACGTGCAGGCAGCAGGTTCGGACGGCTCGCTCCGCATCGCCACGCCAGGCCTCGTACGTGGCCACCAAGCGTTGCTGGCTATCCGGTTGGCACCGCGCGGGTGGAGTTGAGGCGGCTGGTTCCTGTTCCAGCGGAGCGGTCGCGTCACACGCTGACAGTCGTGTTCCAGCGGCCGCCCCGCATGCCCGCCGCAGGCTGGCTCCGCTCGGCCCGACACGGCTCCGCTCGGCCTGGCCCGGCTCGGCTTCGCCCGGCTCGGCTTCGCCGCGCCTGTCCTGGCGCGCCTGTCCCGCCGCACTCGCTCCGTCGCACCCAGGCTCGCTCCATGCGGGCTCGCTCCGCGCAGGCTCGCCCCATCCAGGCCCGCCCCACCCAGGCCCGCCTGGTCGCGCCTGTCCCGTGTCGCCAGCCCCGGCCTGCCTCGCCCACCGTCCCGCTAGAGGTCTGGACCATTTCGTGCTTCAATGACAGTGGGTCGCCGCCTGTATGCGAAAGGTGAGCGAATGTCTGCCCGCTCGTTCCCGAGGGCACTGACAGCCCTGCTGCTGCTCATGAGCACCCTGCTCGTCCCGTCCACCGCCCAGGCCGCCGACACGTGCGCGCTCAAGCCCCGTCCCGCCGGCAAGGTCCTGCACGGGTACTGGGAGAACTGGGACGGCGCGTCCAACGGGGTGCACCCGCCGTTCGGCTGGACCCCGATCACCGATGCCCGCATCAAGCAGCACGGCTACAACGTCATCAACGCGGCGTTCCCCGTCATCCGGTCCGACGGCACCGTGCTGTGGGAGGACGGCATGGATGCCGGGGTCAAGGTCGCCACGCCCGCCGAGATGTGTGCGGCGAAGGCGGACGGCGCCACGATTCTGCTGTCGATCGGGGGTGCCGCGGCGGGCATCGACCTGAGTTCGGCCGCGGTGGCGAACCGGTTCGTGGCCACGGTGGTGCCGATTCTCAAGAAGTACAACTTCGACGGGATCGACATCGACATCGAGACCGGGCTGGTGGGTAGCGGCAACATCAACCAGTTGTCGGCGTCGCAGGCGAACCTCATCCGCATCATCGACGGGGTGCTGGCGGCCATGCCGGCCGGGTTCGGGCTCACCATGGCGCCGGAGACCGCGTACGTGACCGGTGGCAGTGTCGTGTACGGGTCGATCTGGGGTGCTTATCTGCCGATCATCAAGAAGTACGCGGACAACGGGCGTCTGTGGTGGCTGAACATGCAGTACTACAACGGGTCCATGTACGGGTGTGCCGGTGACAGCTACTCGGCCGGGACGGTGCAGGGGTTCGTGGCGCAGACGCAGTGCCTGAACAAGGGGCTGGTCGTGCAGGGCACCACGATCAAGGTGCCCTACGACAAGCAGGTTCCCGGGTTGCCCGCGCAGCCGGGGGCCGGTGGAGGGTACATGAACCCCACGCTGGTGGGGCAGGCCTGGAACAGCTTCGGCGGCCAGCTCAAGGGGCTCATGACCTGGTCCATCAACTGGGACGGCTCGAAGGGCTGGACCTTCGGCGACAAGGTGAAGTCGTTGCAGGGGCGCTAGAGGACGATGGTGTTCTGGCCGGCGGCGATGCGCCAGCGGCCGTCCTCTTTGGACAGGATGTAGAGCGGTGAGCCCTCGTTCTGGTCGGTGATCACCGTGCCGTCCGGGCGGACCGGGCGCTGGCGGATCTTGACGGCGGCCACGTCCGGGCGGATGAACAGGACGTGCGCCACCTCGTACGTGGCGGTCGCCTCCTTCGTCGCGCCGGGCAGGACCTGGCGGGTGAAGGAGGCGATCTCGTCCCGGCCGGTGAGGCGCTTGCCGTGGGCCGTGGTCCAGATGGCGTCGGAGCGGAAGAGGCCGATGAACTCCTCGGCGAGCTCGTTCTGCTGCGAGTGCTGGACGGTGGCGACGAGGTTCTCGATGTCGGAAAGATCGCTCATGGCGAAGATCGTCGTACCTCCATCTTGGTGGAGGTCAAGGCCCGGCCGCGCGCAGCGTTGTGGAGGCGGTGCGCGCGGCCGTTTCCCTGCGGGTCACTCGCGGGGTGCGACCCGGGACTCGTAGGACTTCGGCTGGTACCAGGGGTTGTAGAAGCAGCCGGTGCCGTACTTCCTGTCGTGGCCGGGGCAGGCGTAGGAGATCAGGAACGGGTTCGACCGGACGCCGAACTTCTCCCAGGCCGCCAGGGACTGCATGGCCGCGGCGTACTCCGAGTCGCTGAACGCGCTGTGCGTGGCCTCGGTCGTGAAGGTCTGCACCAGGTTGTACCAGCGGCCGGCCTTCGTCACGACGGTGCGGTAGGCCGACTCGTGCTCGACGAACGCGGTCGGGTCGCCGATCGCGTGGACCGACAGGACCGGGATCTCGATCTTGCCGGTGAGGTCGCTGTCGTAGGCCAGCTCGGCGCGGGCGGCCGGGTCGGCGGCGAAGCGTTCGACGCCGGCGTTCAGGGCCTTGTCATCGTGCGAGCCCTTGTAGACCACACCCTTGTTGCTCCACGGGTTCCGGTCGCCCAGGCGGTTGTGCACGATGTCGCGGAACGTGAACGTCGCGAAGTTCAGGTGCGAGTTCAGGGTCTCCTCGGGAATCTTCGTGACGGTGAGGATGTCCGTGAGCTTCTGCTGCTGCTCGGGTGTGCGACTTCCCGCCACGCCGAGGCATTCCTCGATCCGGCTCCGCAGGCCGGCGGTCGTCATCGTCGAGCCGGGACGCAGCCCCTGCCACAGCGGGTACTGCACCTCGGACGGGCGCGGGTGGTTGCCGCAGTAGTACTGGTAGACCACGCGCAGGTCGACGCGGTAGTCGTAGCCGCGCGAACCTCCTGCCATCACGCCACTCGTCAAGAGCGCGGCGTCATAACCCTTGTACAGCTCGATGGTCTTCGCCGCGACGTTGCCGCCCCACGACTGGCCGTGGAGGTAGACCTTCGAGGGCTTGAGCATGCCGACGACCATCCTGCGCAGGTTGTCGGTGTCCTCGGCTGCCATCCGCGTGCCGTAGCCGCCGCGCCGGTACGAGGTGCCCGCCCACGCGTAGCCCTCCTTGACCATGACGGACCAGCGGTTCAGGTCGTCCCGCGTGCGCTCCGGCGTGGGCTCTCCGAGGTCGGGACCACCGTGCGAGTGCACGACGAGCGTCTTGTTCCACTTCTTCGGCACGGCGATCGTGTAGTACGCGCCGTTGGGGTCCCGGCCCTCGTAGCAGGTGGTGCCGGCGGGGACGTTCTCCGGGCACGGCGCTGTCGGAGGCAGGTGCACCGGCGACGTGAGACTCGCGGTGAGTGCGAATGCCAGCAGGACGTTCATGGCGGGAATCGTCAGCCCGGCTCGATTAGTGGTCCAGTTCACTCGCACAAACTTGGGATTTACCTGACGTTACGAGCGCGTCACGCGGCGGAACCGGGCGCTGTTGAGCACGTGCCTCGCCCACGCGTGGTCGGCCGGGTCGTCGTGCACGCACGTCACGACGAGCATCTCGCCGAACCGCGCCACGTGCCCGTGGAACTCGTGCTGGCCCGACGCGGCGGTGAGCCACAGGGCGTGCCGCAGCTCGACGCCGTCCCGCACGAGGAACTTCTGCTCCGGCGGCACCTCCGGGGCACCCTCCAGCGCCAGTTCGAGGAACCGCTCCGCCGGGGTGCCCTGGGCGCGGCGGACGTCGACGAACACCGCGCGGCCTGGCCCGGCGAACCGCAGACCCTCCTCCAGCACGTGCGGGGTGAGGCCCGCGGTGCGCTCGATGCTCCACCGGCCGGGCAGCTTCTGCTGGATCGGGACCGGCAGCTCGACCAGGTACCCGCTGAGCACCTCGTCGCGGTCCCAGGTGGTGCCGAGCAGCGGGTGCTTCACGTACTCGGGCAGGCCGTCGGGCTCGCGGACCTCGGCGGCGACCTCCGCGCCGCGCAGGCCGTCCCACGGCTTGATGTCGTGGGAGAACGTGCCGGTGAACGACAGCGAGGCGTAGCCGGGTTCGTCCCACACGTCGGCGGCGTGCCGGGCGGCCTCGGGGGAGACCCGCATCCAGGCGCCGAACCACAGCTCCAGGTCACCGGTCAGGTCGACGGGCAGCACGCACCGGACGTACGCGGCGTCCTCGGTCAGCAGCACGTTGCCACCGGCCGCGAAGGACGGGTTCCGCACGCCGGGAGGCGGGCCGAGGTCCAGGTCGATCGCGCCCGCGTCGTCGATCTCGGCGCCGCAGCACTCGCAGGCCGTCACCCGACGTACCGGATGCTGTTGAGCACGTGCTGCGCCCACGCCCTGTCCACGGGATAGCGGTACACGCAGCGCACGGAGATCATCGTGCCGGGGCGGACGACGTGCGCGTGGAACACCTGTTCCTCGTGGCCGTCGATCACCTCGCTGAGCCAGAACGCGTGACGCAGCTCCGGGCCCTCGTGCGAGACGGAGTGTTCGGCGCTCGCGGGGTAGCCGTCGAGGACGGCGCCCAGGAAGTCGCTCACGCTGCCGCCGGTGAGGTCGGCGTAGACGTCCAGCGCGACCCGGCGGTCCGGGCTCGTGAACCGGACGGTGCGGCCGTCGACGGCGCAGCGCATGCCCTCGGTGCGCTCGATGCTCCAGACCTCGCCGAGGGTCTCGCGCACGGGGATGGGCAACGGGTGCCGGATGCGGCACAGCACCTCGTCGCGGTCCCACTCCCGTTCGAGCAACGGGTGCGAGGTGAAGTAGGGCAGCTCGTCGGTGTTGAGCACGGCGGCCTCGACAGCCACTCCGAGTACGTCCCAGGGCTTGATCGCGTTCGCGAACGTGCCCGCGATCCGCAGGTTCGCGTACTCGCTGTCGTTGTCCCACACGGCGTGGGCGTACATCGCGTCCACCTTGCTGATCTGCGTCCACGCGCCGAACACGATCTCGGTTCCGCCGGTCAGCCGAACCGGGAGCAGGCAACGGATGTAGGAGTCACCGCCCGGTCCGACGAGCAACCCGCCCGTGGGCGCGCCGAGTTGCTCGCCGGGCACCCCGAGCAGTTGCTCCGGACGGTTCAACCTGTAGTCGATGCGGTCCGTAGAGGTGATCTCGGCTCCGCAGCATCCGCATTGGACGGTCATGCGCAGATGCTAGAGCTCCTCGTCCGTCAGCAGTCGAGAGCGCACCAGAAAACGTATTCCCAGCGGTGCCTCCAGCGAGAAACCGCTCCCACGGCCGGGTACCACGTCGATCGTGAGGTGGGTGTGGCTCCAGTACTCGAACTGGGCCGCGGACATCCACACGGGAATGACGAACTCGTCGACCTCGAGATCACCGAGGTGCACGTCGGACGCGCCGGTGCGGAACTCCCCGGCGAGGTAGCACATCGGGGCCGAGCCGTCGCAGCAGCCGCCGGACTGGTGGAACATCAGGTCGCCGTGGTCGGCCCTGAGGCCGCGGAGCACGTCCGCGGCCTCAGGGGTCAGTGCGACGCGGGGCATCAGAAGAAGCCCTGGGCGTTCTGGGAGTAGCTGACGAGCAGGTTCTTGGTCTGCTGGTAGTGGTCGAGCATCATGCGGTGGTTCTCGCGGCCGATGCCGGACTGCTTGTAGCCGCCGAACGCCGCGTGCGCCGGGTAGGCGTGGTAGTTGTTCACCCACACGCGGCCCGCCTGGATGTCGCGGCCGGCGCGGTAGGCGACGGAACCGTCGCGCGACCACACGCCCGCGCCGAGGCCGTACAGGGTGTCGTTGGCGGTCTTCATGGCGTCGTCGTAGTCGGAGAACCGGGCGACGGAGACGACCGGCCCGAAGATCTCCTCCTGGAAGATCCGCATCTTGTTGTCGCCCTCGAAGATCGTCGGCGTCACGTAGTAGCCGCCGGACAGCTCGCCGCCGAGGTCCGCGCGCTCGCCGCCGGTCAGGATCCTCGCGCCCTCCTGCTTGCCGATGTCGATGTACGACAGGATCTTCTCGAGCTGGTCGTTGGACGCCTGCGCGCCGATCATGGTCTCGGTGTCGAGCGGGTGGCCCTGCTTGATCGCGCGGGTCCGCTCCACGGCGTCGCCGAGGAAGCCGTCGTAGATGTCGCTCTGGATCAACGCGCGCGACGGGCAGGTGCAGACCTCGCCCTGGTTCAGCGCGAACATCGTGAAGCCCTCGAGTGCCTTGTCGTAGAAGGCGTCCCGCTGCGAGGCCACGTCGTTGAAGAACACGTTCGGCGACTTGCCGCCGAGCTCCAGCGTGACGGGGATGATGTTCTCGCTGGCGTACTGCATGATCAACCGGCCGGTGGTCGTCTCGCCGGTGAACGCCACCTTCGCGACGCGCCGCGAGGACGCGAGCGGCTTGCCCGCCTCGACGCCGAACCCGTTGACGATGTTCAGCACGCCTGGCGGGAGCAGGTCCGAGATCAGCTCGTTCAGGACGTGGATCGACGCCGGCGTCTGCTCGGCGGGCTTGAGCACGACCGCGTTGCCCGCGGCCAGGGCGGGCGCGAGCTTCCAGACCGCCATCAGGATCGGGAAGTTCCACGGGATGATCTGCGCGACGACGCCGAGCGGCTCGTGCAGGTGGTAGGCGACGAGGTCCTCGTCGATCTGCGAGATGCCGCCCTCCTGGGCGCGGATCGCGCCCGCGAAGTACCGGAAGTGGTCGACCGCGAGCGGCAGGTCGGCGGCCAGGGTCTCGCGGACCGCCTTGCCGTTGTCCCACGTCTCCGCGACCGCGAGCATCTCGAGGTTCGCCTCGATGCGGTCGGCGATCTTGTTCAGGATGTTGGCGCGCTCCGCGACCGACGTCTTGCCCCACGCGAGGGCGGCGCCGTGGGCCGCGTCCAGCGCGCGTTCGACGTCCTCGGCGGTGCCGCGGGCGATCTCGGTGAAGTCCTCCCCGGTCACCGGGGTGGGGTTGGCGAAGTACTGGCCCTTGGCGGGCGGCACGTACTCGCCTCCGATGAAGTGGTCGTACCGGTCGCGAAAAGTGACCACGCTGTCCGGTTGTCCTGGAGCCGCGTACCTCGCCATGGACCCTGCCTCCCGCGTCGTTGCGAACAGGCGGCGAACGTAGAACCGGCGACGTTTCACGGACGTTGCATCCGATCGGAGCAACCGCGGGCTTGCCGCTGCGGTATTCCGACCTGCATCCTGGACCAATGGACCCAGTCGAGCTGGGTGCCGCGCGTCCGGTGATCTTCGAGTCGTGGCGGCGCTCCCTTGCCGCGCACATCGACCCGGACCGGCACGAGGCCCCGGTGGTCTACGCGCGCGACGAGGTCGCTGACCTGCGCGGCGCGCACCCCCTGGCCGCCGCGGTCCCGCTGCTCACGGACACGTTGTCGATGGACGACACGATCATGATCGTCACCGACACCCGCGGCCACATCCTCTGGTGCGAGGGCGACAACCAGACCCGGCACCGGGCGGAGCGCGTCCACCTCACCGAAGGGTCGCGCTGGAGCGAGGACGTCATCGGCACGAACGCGATGGGTACCGCGCTGGCGACCGGCCGGCCCGTCACCGTCCATTCGCGCGAACACCTCGTGCGCACCTACCACGGCTGGACGTGCGCGGCGAGCCCGATCCACGACCCCCACACGGGAGTGTTGCTGGGGGTCGTCGACGTCAGCGGACCGCTCAAGACCATGCACCCGGCCGTCGCGCAGCTCGTGTCCGCGGCCGCCCGGCTCGCCACGCACCACCTGCGCCAGTTCGCGCCGCGCCGGCACGTGCTGTCGCTGAACTTCCTCGGCGGGCCGCACGCAGACCTCGACGGACGGCCGCTGACGCTGACGCTGCGCAACGCGGAGGTCCTGACGGCGCTCGCCCTGCACCCCAAGGGACTGACGGCGGAACAGCTCGCGTTGTTGCTCTATGGTGAACGTGGGAACCCGACCACGGTCCGCGCGGAGCTGCACAGGCTGCGTGCGCAGCTCGGTGGTGTCCTGTTGACGAGGCCGTACCGGCTCGATGCCGTGGTGCGCGGCGACTTCCTGGACGTGCGGACGGCTCTGCGGTCCGGCGACGCGGTCGGGGCGACCCGGCACTACAGCGGTGACCTGCTACCCCGTTCGGACGCGCCCGTGGTCCGCGACGAGAGGGTCGACCTCGCCGCCGCGGTGCGCAAAGGCGTGCTGGAGCGGGGAGATCTCGACGCGCTGCTGTCGTTCGCGGACAGCGGGGAGGACGCCGAGGTGCTCGAACGCCTGCACCTGCTGCTCCCGGTCACGGACCCTCGTCACGCTCTTGTCTCCTCGCGCCTGCGAAGGGCGCTGGAATAGGCTTTCCCGCAAGGGGAGGGCGAAAAGTGAAGCAGTGCATCAACTGCATGACCCGGTTGCCGCGCAAGGACGTCACCGAGGTCGCGTGGTGTGCCTTGTGCGCGCCGTGCCTGCAGGTCGTCGCGGACCAGATGAAACTGGTGCACGACAGGCCCGCGGGCGCGCCCGTGCAGATCCAGCAGTGCGGCTGGTGCGGTGCCGCGCGCTCGTGCGGCACCGGCTTTCGCACGAGGTGCCTGGTGTGCCTGGACGACAGGTCCGTGCCGGACCCGGCCGTGCAGCGGATCGCGCACCGGCTGGAGCTCGACGGCACCTGGCGGGAGAACTCGGAGTTCCTCGCCGCGACGACCGTGAAGGTGCGGCTGGCCAAGTACTTCCGGCCCGGCTGGACCGTGCTCGCGACCGACGTGCACGGGCTGCCGTGGACCGGGTACCGCTGGCTCACCAAGTCGCACGGCACCTGGGGCCGCGACGACGAGACGGGAGAGGTGCACGAGCTCAAGCGCGTGCGCGGTGAGGAGAACCTGCTCTACCTCGTGCGGTACGGGAAGGTGCTCAAGTTCGGGCGCGGCACCGAGGACAGGGTCGGCGCGCACGTCACGCAGGGCGCGGTGCCGGTCCTCGTGCTCTCCGCGCCGAGCCCGCAGGTCGTCGTGGCCCGCGACCGGCTCAAGCGCCTGCACCGCGGCGAGATGGTGTCGCAGCGGACGCCCGTCGACCTGTTCGCGGTGCTGCCGGACGGCCTCGACGTCACGGACCGGTTCTCGCGGAGTTGATCGGGCCGCCACCGGGTAGTCCAGCGACGTGAACGACGTGTTCGTCCGGGACGGAGGAGAGCTGGTGCTGTCGCTCGGCGACGTCGAGGTGGCCGACACGACCGGCGGCGGTGACGCGCTCGTGGCCGGTCCGGCGTTCGCCCTCATGGCCCAATGGTGGCGGCCAGGCTCGCCATGGACGCCTCCAGGGCCACCGTGACGCATCCCGGAGGACGAACGAACCTCACTGCACGCTGATCAGTCGCGTTATCGTTTCATCAGTGATGTGTCCGGCGAGGGGAGGGGATCGCGTGCGAGTGCTCGCCGTAGTGCTGTTGTTGCTGCTCTCCGCCACGCCCGTGCACGCCGCGACAGGCACGTACCTGCGCCTCGGGCACTTCTCGAAGGATCAGGCGCGCGTCGACGCGGTGCTCGACGGGACCAAGCTCGGCACCCTCGACTACGCCCAGCTCTGGGACTACCGCCGCGTCGAGCCGGGCGAGCACGTCGTCGAGTTCCGCATGGCCGAGCCGGGGAGCCCGCTGCTGCGATCGGTGACGGTGCGGGCCGGGGCCGGGCAGGCCTACACGGTCCTCGACGTCGCGTCCTCGATGAAGGTGCTGGAGGACGACGTCAGCCAGCCGGCGAACGGCCAGGCGCGGCTGCGGGTGATCAACGCGGGCGACGCCGAGATGGACCTGCAGCGCGGCGCCGAGGTCGTGCACCGCGGCGTGCAGGCGAACTCGACGACCGGGTACGTCCTGGTGGCGCCCGGATCGGACGCGCTGAAGGTGCTGCCGCGCGAGAAGGACTCGACGACGCTGGAGGCGACGCTCGAACCCGGCGCCGTCTACTCGTTGCTGGTCAACGCGCGGCGCATCGAGCTGCGGACCGACGCCAAGGGCTCCGAGGTCGTGCCGAGCGGCGGTCAGGAGACCGGGTTCGGCGGCATGGCGGGAGGCTGGGACTGGCTCACCGCGCTGGTGATCGCGCTCGTCGTCGGCGTCGCGATGTACTCGGTGCGCGGCCGGTTGTTCCGGTTCGGCTGATGGCCAAGGGCAAGCTCCTGATGGGAGCGGCGGTGCTGGTCACGCTGATCTACGTCGTGAAGGGCCCGGGGTCGGACGAGGTGCCGGGACCGGTCACGGTGCAGATCCCGTCGATCGGCGTCGACACCGCGCTCGAGGCGTTGGAGGTCGACTCCGCCGGGACGCTGGAGCCGCCGACGCGCTCGGACAAGGCCGGGTGGTTCGCCAAGGGCGTCGCGCCGGGGGACGCCGGTCCGGCCGTGATCGCGGGGCACGTCGACTCGAAGACCGGGCCCGGCGTGTTCTACCGCCTGCCCGAGCTGCGGCCCGGCGCCGAGGTGCTCGTGGAGCGCGACGACGGCAGCAGGCTCACGTTCGTCGTGAACAGCACCCAGACGATGGAGAAGTCCGCGTTCCCGACGGCCCTGGTCTACGGGCCGACGCCGCTGTCCGAGCTGCGGCTCGTGACGTGCGGCGGAGACTTCGACCGGGTCGCGGGCAGCTACCGGAACAACGTCATCGTGGAAGCGGTGCTGAAAGCCTGACGGTCTCGTCTGCCCACCTCGTGAGCAGCGTGGCGTCGTGCGAGATCGCGAGCACGCCCGCGCCGGAGGTCTCCTGGTAGGCCCGGATCACGCCGACCAGCGCCGCCGTCGTGGAGGCGTCCAGCATCGTCGTCATCTCGTCGCAGATCAGGTAGCGCGGGTTCAGCGCCAGCGCGCGGGCGAGGCAGGCGCGTTGCAGCTGGCCGTCGCTGACCTCGTGCGGCCGCCGGCCCAGCAGGTCGTCGGTGAGCATCACCTTCTCGGCGAGCTCGTCGACGCGGTCGGCGCCCGGTTCGGCGATCGCCTGGCGGAGGGTGAACCGCGGGTCCACCGACAACCTGGGCTGCTGGAACAGCACGCCGATCTTCGTGCGCTGACGGGCCCGGAACCGGAACCCGGTGACCGTCTCGCCGTCGATCTCCACGGTGCCCGCGAACGGCTTGTGCAGCAACGCGAGCACGCGGGCCAAAGTGGACTTCCCGGACCCGCTGGGCCCGGCGAGGCCGACGGTCCGTCCGGGGTGGACGGTGAGGCTGACGTCGGTGATCACCGGGGCGGAGTAGCCGGCGGTGACGCCCCGCGCGGTCAGCACGGGCGGTGGCACGCGACGGCGTGCGGGTCGTCGGTCAGCACGGGGCGGTCCTCGCAGATCTCGGTGGCCTGCTCGCAGCGCGGGGCGAACGCGCAGCCCGCGGGCAGGTCGGTGAGCAGGGGAGGCTGGCCGGGGATCGGGAGGAAGTCCCGTTCCGGCAGCGCGTTGGCGAGGCCCCGGCTGTACGGGTGCCGCGCGCGGTCGAGCACCTCGTGCGCCGGGCCGACCTCGACGATCCGGCCCGCGTACATCACCGCGATCCGGTCGGCGACCTTGTGCGCCGCCGCGAGGTCGTGCGTGATCAGCAGGACCGCGTGGCCGTCGTCGACCAGCCTGCGGAACTCGTCCAGCAGCCCGTCCACGAGGTCGCGGTCGAGGCCGGTGGTCGGTTCGTCGGCGATCAGCAACGACGGGTCGCCGACGAGCGCCAGGGCGTTCGCGACGCGCTGGGCCATGCCGCCGGACAGCTCGTGCGGGTAGCGGTCGAGGTGCTCGGGCAGCAGCCCGGCCCGTTCGGCGGCCTTCGCCGCGTCGCCGCCGAGGACGCGCGCGGCCTCCTCCAGCTGGGAACGGGCGGTGCGCACGGGCGTGAGGTGGCTCGCCGGGCTCTGCGGGATGAGGCCGATCCTGCGGCCGCGGATGGTGGTCGCCAGCTCGTGGTCGCTCGCGGCGAGCAGGTCCACGTCGCCGAGCCGGGCGCTGCCGCTCGTCTCCGCGTTGCCCGGCAGGAACCCGAGCAACGCCGACGCCAGCACGGTCTTGCCGCAGCCGCTCTCGCCGACCAGCGCCACGCACTCGCCGGGCCGCAGCGTCAGGGACACGTCGTTCACGGCCTCGACCGTCGCGCCCTTGAGCGCGAACCGCACCGAGACCCGGTCGATCTCCAGGTTCACCACGTCAGCTCCGTGCGCCGCTTGGGGTTGAGCCGGTCCCGCCACACACCGCTGATGCCGGACACCGCCAGCGTCGTGATGATCAGCAGCAGGCCGGGTGCCAGCGACATCCACCAGCCGCCGACCAGCAACGAGCGCTGGGCGTCGTTGATCATGTTGCCGATGCTGGCGGCGTGCGGCGGCAGTCCGAGGCCCAGGAACGACAACGCCGTCTCGTGCCACACCGCGTGGGGCACCATCAGGGTGGTCGCGAGCAGGACCTGCGGGGCGACGTTCGGCAGCAGGTGCCGCGTCATCACCTGCAGTCGCGACGCTCCGCCGACGATGGCCGCGTCGATGAACGGCCTGGTCCGCAGCGACAGCACCTCCGAGCGCACGATCCGGGCGGCGGTGAGCCAGTGCGTCAGGGCGATCGAGATGATCACGGCGCTCAGGCTGGGCCGCAGGATCGCGACGATCACGATGCCCAGCAACAGGTGCGGGACCGACGCGATCGCGTCGACCACGCGCATCACGATCCGGTCGAACCAGCCGCCGATCGACCCGGCCAGCGCGCCCACCGCGGTGCCGGCGATCGCCGAGATCACGGCGGCGACCACGCCGACGGTCAGCGACACCCTGAGCGCGTAGACGCAGCGCAGCAGCACGTCGCGGCCCAGTTCGTCGGTGCCGAACAGGTGCGCGGCGGACGGCGGCTGGTTGGCGATCGCGAGGTCGACGTACTGCTCGTTGAGCTCCACGACCAGCGGCACGACCAGCACGGTGACCGCGACCAGGCCCAGGACGACCGCGGACGGCAGCAGCCGCCACTTCGGCGAGCGCGGCGGCGACGCGGCGGTGAGGCGGCTGCGCGGGGCAGGACGCCAGAGCAGGTCAGCCATCGAGCGCCACCCTCGGGTCGGCGAGCGCGTACAGGACGTCGGCCAGCAGGTTGCCGAGCAACACCACTGCCGTCGCCATCACGGTCAGCGCGCCGAGCAACGCGAAGTCGACGTTCAGCGCCGCCTCCACCGTCGCCCGCGCGATGCCCGGCCACGAGAACACCGTCTCCACCAGCAACGCCCCCGTGATCAGCTCGGGCAACCGGGCGCCGAGCAGGGTCAGGAACGGCAGCAGCGAGGTGCGCAGCGCGTGCCCCGACACCACCAGGTGGTCCGGCAGCCCGCGGGCCCGCGCGCCGATCACGTGGTCCTGCGTGAACGACTCCAGCAGGTTCTGCCGCACGAACAGCACGAACCACGGCGCCTGCGAGATCGCCAGCACCGCCACCGGCAGCACCATGTGGACCGCGACCCCGCCCACCGACACGGGTTCGGAGCCCGTGGTCACACCGCCGCCGGGAAGCCATTGCAGCTGCAGCGCGAACACGTAGAGCACCGCGAGGCCGAGCCAGAACACCGGCGCGGCCTCCAGCGCGTAGCAGCTGCCGGTGATCGAGCGGTCGAGCCACGATCCCTGCCGCCACGCCGCGAGCGTGCCGAGCAGCAGCCCGAGCACCAGCGCCAGCGTGAAACCGACCGACACCAGCAGCACCGTCCACCCGAGACGGTCGCCGATCACGGCCGACACGGGTTGCTGCAACGACAGCGAGTCGCCGAGGTCGCCCGCCACCGCGTGCCGCAGCCACGCCCAGTACTGCGAGACGACGGGTTCGTCGACGCCCCAGTTCGCGCGGAGCTGCGCCACGCGTTCCGGTGAGGCGCCGATGATCCGGACGCCGAAGTAGCGCTCGACCGGGTCGAACGGGCTCGCCTTCGCGAGCACGAACAGGGCGAAGCTCACGACGAGCAGCACCGGGACCGCGAAGGCCAGGCGCCGCAGGGCGAACAGGCCGATCGACCGGGCCGTGCCGCGGGCGCGGGTCCGCGTCACGACTTCGGGGTCCAGCGTTCGAGGTTCCACCACACCGCGTGCACGAGGCCGTGGTCGTGCGGCTCGACCTGGGTCTCCTGGCCGTTCCACTTGTCGCGCACGACGTAGGTGTGGTCGAGGAACACCAGGAACGCCCAGCCCGGGTCGGCCACGTACGCCGTCTGGAACTCGTCGTAGGCCTTCTTGCGCGCGGCCGGGTCGAGGCTGCGGCGGGCGGTGTCGAGCGCGGTGTCCACGGTGGAGTTCCTGTAGAGCGTCATGTTGACGTACCCGTCTTGGCCCGCGTACTTGCTGTGCAGCAACGTGTACGCGGCCGTGTCCGGGTCATATGGATCGCCGCCGCCCCACATCGAGGCCGCTTCCTCGCGGCGCTGCAGCATGACCTCGAACGTCGTCGCCTCGACGGGCGCGTCGATGCCGAGCTTCGCGATGTCCGAGGCGGTGGCGAGGGCGAGCTCCTTGCGCAGCACGTCGGGCGCGGGGTAGAGCACCGGCAGCTTCGCGGGCTGACCGTCCTTGGCGCGCTTGCCGTCCGCGCCCCTGCGCCAGCCTGCCTCGTCGAGGAGCTTCTCCGCCTCGGCGACGTCGTAGCCGAACGAGGCGCTGTCGTCGTACCAGTCCTCGAGGTGCGGCGAGATGGGCGTCGACGCGGGCTTGCCGGACCCGGCCAGCACGGCGTCGATCATGGCCTGGCGGTTGATGCCGAGGTTGATCGCGCGCCGCACCTGTGGAGTCGACGTGAGCGGCAGCTCGGACGGGATGCCGAGACCGCGGTAGTCGGCCGACGGGTTCTGCACGATCTTGTAGCCGGACTTGTCGCGGTAGGTCCGGGCGAGCTTGGGCGGCAGCACCGTGCCGTCGAACTCGCCGGCGGCCATGCGGGTCGCGCGGGCGTTGTCGTCGGGCACGAAGACCACGGTCACGGACTTCACCGCGGGCGCGCCGCCCCAGTACTTCTCGTTGGCCTTCAACACCATCCGGTCGCCCTTGCGCCACGACTCGACCGTGTACGGGCCCGTGCCGACCGGGGCGGTGTTGAACGCCGCGCTGTTGATGTCCGAGCCCTCGAGCTTCGCGGCGGGCACGATCCCGAGCGCGAGCTGCTGTGCGAAAGGCGCGTAGGCGTAGGAGAGCGTGAACTCCACCGTGGCCGGGTCCTTCGCCACGACGCCGGTCAGCGCGTCGAACCGGGAGGCGATCGTGGAGTTCACCTTCTTGTCCAGCACGGACCTGTAGGTGAAGACGACGTCGTCGGCGGTCAGGGGAGTGCCGTCGGAGAACGTGACGTCCTTGCGCAGCTTGGCGGTCCACGTCAGTCCGTCCGCCGACGCGGTCGGCAGCTCCGAGGCCAGCGCCGGCTTCAGGGCCAGCGAGGCGTCGCGCGCCACCAGTCCGTCGAAAATCTTCGCGGCGCCGTCGGGCGCGTAGCCGAGCACGGGGTTGAGGTTCTCCGGCTCACTGCCCGCGCCGATGACGATGGACGTCGCCGACGCCGTCGTCGCGCCGTCGGGTGAGGAGCACGAGGCCACCAGTGCCGCAGCCACCAGCGCGGAAACCGTCCGGCGCATCCATTTCCTCCCAGGAGGTCCGTGTTGCCGGGTGCAGCTAACAGCAAAGAACTTGCAATAGGCAATACCTTGCACGACTGCACGCAGGTCACGGACGTGCCAGCATCAGCGGCATGACCAACGGAGTGCACTCCCACGAGCACAGCCACGGTGAAACGACTCATACGCATCCCCACGGGGATCACGCGCACGACCACGTCGAGCACGAGCACACCCATACGCACGACGGCGAGACGCACTCACACGCGCACGTGCATGACGCAGGTCACGTGGAAGAGCACCAGCACGCGCACTAGGCGCTGTCCTGCAAGTCTCGTTGGGCGACAGTAGCGGCCGAGGGACCCGGAGGCGGCACCGCCGCAACGCCCGAATACGCCCGGTATGAGGTCATCGCGGCGGCACCGCCTCCGGGTCTCTCGCCCGCGCCTGTCACCGAACGAACTTGCAGGACAGCGCCTAGCTGTGATGTCCAGGGACGTTGTTCCGGACGTGATGGCTTGCGGTGAAGACAGGTGAAGGCCTCCGGGTGTGAAGTGGAACTGCTGAGGAACCGCTT
>NZ_JBSGUQ010000008.1:81567-336191 GCF_053608005.1 Lentzea sp. NPDC055074 | reverse complement strand
GATTCAACCCCCCCCGCTTTTGGGCGTTTCCCCACCCCTCCTCTGATGTGGCCCGCTCTTGGTGCGGCTCGTGATGGGACCCCACCGCCTACGCAACCCGTCAAAGCAACGCGCAGCCGCTCTAAGCAACAGGCGTGCCATCTACCCACCGGCAGCGCTGGCCCCCTGATCAGATTGCCGGGGGTCTGGGGGCAGAGCCCCCAAGGGAAGCACGCAACGCAAGGTGGCCGCCCGCAACCGGGGAACGCTACGGACCAGGCGCAACCCCAGAACTCCCCCGAACCACCAACTCGGGCAACACGTCCTCGACATCGGTGGGCAAGGCCCCACCGATCACCGCGACCAACGCCCGAGCAGCCCGAGCCCCGAACGCGAACGTGTCCCGGGCCAAAGCGGTCAACCGCCCGTGCTGACACAAAACCGAGTCGTCCCAAGCAACAAGGGACAACTCCCGAGGCACAGCCACCCCGAGCGAAGCAGCAACCTCAGCCCCGGCCACAGCCATCACGTCGTTGTCGTAAACGATCGCCGTAGGCGGCTCGGCCAACGCGAGCAACTCCCGCGTCGCCGCAGCTCCGGCCTCAGCCGTGTAGTCCCCGGCCACGACCACACCGTCCACAACAGACGATGCGAATGCGGCATCCCTCCGAACGGTGTGCAACAACGAGGACAACCCGGCAACCCGGGCGATCCGCCGATGCCCCAGCCCCTTCAGGTACTCCACGACGGAGGTCATGGCCGCATAGTCATCAGCCCACACCGAGGCCAACTCCCCATGATGCCCAGCCCCGCCAACGACAACAGCCGGCAACCCGAGCGAGGACATCAGCTCGACCCGAGGATCCGAGACGAGCAGATCCACGAGGAACACCCCGTCGACCCGATGCTCGGCCCACCACCGCTGGTACAACGCGATCTCCTCCTCCCAGGAGGAGACCACCTGCAACAACAGCGCACACGAGATCTCGGACTGCATCCCGGCGATCAACTGGAAGAAGAACGCCTCGTCGCCAAGTGCACGAGGCGGCCGCACCAGAACCAGCCCCACCGCGTCGGCGGAAGCGGACGACAACGCCCGAGCGGTCACCGAAGGCCGGTACCCCAGGGACGACGCCACCGCCAGCACCCGCGCACGGGTCGACTCGGACACCCCGGAACGGCCGTTCAAGGCCAGCGACACGGCTCCCTTGGACACCCCGGCCGCCGCCGCGATGTCCTTGATCGTCGGCCTCTTCACGACACCCCGCTCTGTCCGAAAGGAGACAACAAGACGTTCGGAGGCTAGCCGGAGATAAACCGGTTTAGCTAGGGTCCGCGACCAAGGAGGTGGGTGTCAATGAAGAGGCGCACGTTCCTCGCGGGCCTGGCGGCGGTGCCCGTGGCGGGATGCGGACTGTCCGGCACGACGAACACCAACACGGCCACGAACGGCCAGGTCACGGGCGAGATCACGTTCCAGACCTGGTCCCTCAAGCCCAAGTACACCGACTACGTCAACGGTGTCATCGACGCTTTCCAGAAGCAGCACCAGGGCACCTCGGTGAAGTGGGTCGACCAGCCCGCGGACGGGTACCTGGCCAAGGTCATGGCGGACGCGAGCGCGGGCAGCCTGCCCGACGTGATCAACGTGCCACCGGACCTGAGCTTCCCGCTCGCCAAGGCGGGCCAGCTCGTCGACCTCGACGAGAGTCTCAAGGACGCCAAGCCGGAGTACCTCGACAACGCCTGGCAGGCGTTCGAGATCCCCGGCAAGGGCGGCTGCTACGGCTTCCCCTGGTACCTCAACACCGGCCCGATCTTCTACAACAAAGCCCTGTTCACGCAGGCCGGCCTGGACCCGGACAAGCCCCCGACCAACTTCAAAGAGCTCGAGGCCACGGCTCTCAAGCTCGCCGAGAAGAAGGTCGCGATCCTCGGCCAGACCCCGAGCATCGCCGACTTCGGCCTGTACGGGGTGAAGCTCTTCGACACCGACAGGTTCACGTTCAACGAGGCCAAGGGCGTCGAGTTCGTCGAGAGCTACAAGCGCATGTACGACGCGGGCGCGCTCATCCCCGAGGCGCTCACGCAGAACTACACCGGCGCCGGCGCGAAGTTCATGGCGCAGCAGACGGCGATGAACCCCGGCAGCGCGTACGACCTCGGCAAGTTCAAGACCGACGCGCCGAGCCTCTACGCGAACATCGGCATCTCCACGCCCATCACGAACACGGGCAGCGCGAACATGTTCCTGCACGGCATGAGCGTGCCGAAGAGCAGCAAGAACCAGGCGACGGCGCTGGCGTTCGGCCGGTTCGCCACCAACGCCGAGAACCAGGTGCGGTTCGCCAAGCTCGCCTCGATCTTCCCGAGCACCAGCAAGGGCGGCGACGACCCGTACTTCACCACGGAGGACGGCACCGACGAGGCACGCGTCAGGGTGGCCGCGGCCAAGCAGCTCAAGACCGCGGTGAACTACACGCCCGTGCAGTTCAGCGACCAGATGCGCGAGGCACTGCTGCAGCAGCTGGCCGACGCCATGCTCGGCAAGAAGTCGCCGAAGCAGGCCCTGGACGACGCCGTCAACGAGTGCAACCGGCTCCTGAAGTAGGCGAACATGACCCATCGCCCGTACACGCCGTGGCTTTTCCTGGCCCCAGGACTGGCCATCTGCTCGCTGTTCGTCATCTTCCCGTTCCTGAACATGATCGTGCTCGCGTTCACCGACGCGAGCGCGCTGGGTGGCGGCCAGTTCACCGGCTTGGACAACTTCGTGCGGATGCTCCAGGACCCCAAGTTCTGGGCGGCCGCGCGCAACAGCGGTCTCTACATGGTGGGCGTGGTCCCGCCGCTGGTGCTGTTGCCGCTGCTGATCGCGATGCTCGCGCAGAAGATCGTGCCGGGCATCGGGATCTTCCGGACGGCGTTCTTCACGCCGGTGATCGCGTCCACGGTCGTGGTCGGGCTCATCTGGACGTGGCTGCTCGACAGCCGCGGCCTGGTGAACAGCGTGGTGGAGGCGTTGGGCGGCAGCAGGATCGGGTTCCTGACCGACTCGACGCTCCTGCTGATCAGCTCGATGGTGGTGACGATCTGGCGCGGCCTGGGCTACTACATGGTGATCTACCTGGCCGCGCTCGCCAACGTGCCGAAGGACCTGCACGAGGCCGCGATGGTCGACGGCGCGGGACCGGTCAGGAGGTTCTGGTCGGTCACCGTGCCCAGCCTGCGGCCCACGATGGTGCTAGTCGCGGCGCTGAGCGCGGTCAACGGGTTCCGCGTGTTCTCAGAGATCTACCTGCTCTCGGGCGGTACCGGCGGTCCGGGCGGGGCGAGCACCACCCTGGTGATGCTCATCCAGTCCGTCGGCCGCGGCCTCACCGGCGAGGTCGGGTACGCGTCGGCGCTGAGCGTGGTCCTCTTCGTCGTCCTGCTGGGGCTGCTGCTGGTGACCCTCAAGCTCAACCGCAGGGAGGACCAGCTGTGAAGCGCGCCCACGCCTACCTGGCGTTGCGGTACCTCGGGCTGCTGAGCATCCTCGCGATCAGCATCGGCCCGTTCCTGTGGCAGTTCGCCACGAGCATCAAGGGACCGAACGAGGACGTCTTCGTCCCCGACTTCTTCCCGGACGACCCGACGTTCGCCAACTACGCGGCCGTGGCCGACGTGGTGCCCGTCTGGAACTTCGCGCTCAACTCGCTGGCGGTCGCGAGCGTCAACGTCGTCACGAACTGCCTGGGCGCGGCCATGGCGGGCTACGCCCTGGCACGGCTCAGGTTCCGCGGCCGCAGGTTCGCCGCGGTGATCTTCGCGAGCAGCATCCTGGTGCCGTTCGAGGCGATCATGATCTCGCTGTTCCTGGTGATGCGCGGGTTCGGCCTCACCAACACGCTCACCGGCGTCGTGCTGCCCGGCGCGATCGCCGCGCTCAACGTCCTGTTGCTGCGCAACGCTTTCCTCGCACTCCCCGCCGAGGTCGAGGAAGCCGCGATCATCGACGGCGCCAACGCGTGGCAGCGCTTCACCCGCCTCGCGCTGCCGTCGGTGAAGGGCACGCTGGTCGTGGTGGCGCTGTTCTCGTTCATGTTCAGCTGGGACGACTTCCTGTGGCCGCTCATCGTGCTGAGCGACCAGGAGAAGTACACGCTCACCATCGGCCTGGCGTACCTCCAGGGCACGTTCGTGCAGAACCAGAGGCTGGTGGCGGCGGGCACGATCATCGCCGTCGTCCCGCTGATCCTGCTGTTCCTGTTGCTGCAGAAGCACTTCTTCCGCGGAGTGGGAGAAGGCGCGATCAAGGGCTGACACCCCGAGGAGCTCAACCTTGCGTTTCGGCGTGAACTACACCCCGTCCCAGGGCTGGTTTCACCACTGGCTCGACTTCTCCCTCGACGCCGTCTTGGCGGACTTCGAGTCCATCAAGGGGCTCGGCCTCGACCACGTGCGGGTGTTCCCGCTGTGGCCGGTGTTCCAGCCCAACCGGAGCCTGGTCCGCCCGAAGGCCGTCGAACAGCTCGCCCAGATGCTCGACGCCGCTCACGAGACCGGGCTCGACGTCCAGGTCGACGTCCTGCAGGGCCACCTGTCGAGCTTCGACTTCTACCCGTCGTGGGTGCAGACCTGGCACCGCCGCAACATCTTCACCGACCCCGACGTCATCAGCGGGCAGCGGTTCTACGTCCGCGCGCTCGCTGAAGCCCTCAGGGACAAGCCGAACTTCCTCGGCTTCACCCTGGGCAACGAGGTCAACCTGCTCACCGAGTCGAACCCGTGCGCGCCCGAGCAGGCCGGCGAGTGGATCGACACGCTGCTCGACGAGTGCGACAAGGCCGCACCGGGCCTCCCGCACGTCCACTCCGAGTACGACGCCGTCTGGTACGAGAGCGAGCACGCGTTCCTGCCGGAGCACGCCGCCAACAAGGGCGCGATGACGACCGTGCACTCGTGGGTCTTCAACGGCACCGCACAGCGCTACGGGCCGATGTCCACCGAGAGCGTCCATCACGCCGAGTACCTGGTCGAGCTGGCCAAGGCGCACGCGAAGAATCCGGACCGGCCCGTGTGGCTGCAGGAGGTCGGCGCCGCTCAGCCCGAGATCAGCGCGGAGCAGGCGCCGCAGTTCGCCGAGCAAACGCTTGCGAACGTGCTGACCTGCTCGAACCTGTGGGGCGTCACGTGGTGGTGCTCGCACGACGTCGACCGTGCGTTGGTGGACTTCCCCGAACGCGAGTACGAGTTGGGGTTGTTGACGACGGAACGCGAGGTCAAGCCGCTCGGCGAGTCGATCGCCCGGATCGTGCGCGAGGCAGCGCACGATCCGGTCGAACGCACGCCGATCACGCTGCACGGCGACCGGCCCTCGTGGGGTCCGGGCGGTGCTTTCTTCGAAGAGTGGATGGGCCTCGCGCGGGACGGCGTGCGGGCCTCGATTGCGCGGGGCTGAACCAAAAGGGGATTGAATACTGTGCACGACGAACGCGCGCTGCTGGAAGAACGACTCAACCGCACGCTGAAGGAACGCATCCGCCCGGCCGTCTACGGCGAGACCACACCGCTGGAGCTCGCCGTCTGGACCGTGCCCGACGAGCCGGTCCCGGTCGAGGAAGCCCTCAACGCCACCTACGCACCGGCACAGGTCGGCGACGACTGGGGCGCGCCGTGGAGCACGAGCTGGTTCCGGCTGACCGGCAGCGTCCCGGAGGCGTGGCAGGGCAGGCAGGTCGAGGTCGTGCTGGACCTCGGCTTCACCCACCCCGGCCCCGGCTTCCAGTCCGAGGGCCTCGCCTACACCGCGGACGGCCTGCCCATCAAGGGCATCGAGCCGCGCAACACCTACCTGCCCGTCGACGGCCGCGAGGTCCTCTTCTACCTGGAGGCCGCGGGCAACCCGACGATCCTCGACTTCCACCCGTTCCTGCCGACCCCGCTGGGCGACAAGGAGACGGCGGGCACCGAGCCGCTGTACAAGATCCTCAAGGCCGAGCTCGCGGTCTTCCAGCCGCAGGTCTGGCACCTGATGCTCGACATCGAGGTGCTCCAGTCGCTCATGAGGGAGCTCCCCGACCACGACCCGCGCCGGCACAAGGTCCTGCACGCGCTGGACCGGGCGATGGACGCGCTGGACCTCAACGAGGTCGCCGCGACCGCCGACCTCGCCCGCGAGGAGCTGGCGGGCGTGCTGTCGTTGCCCGCCAACGCCTCCGCGCACAAGGTGTCCGCGATCGGCCACGCACACATCGACTCCGCCTGGCTGTGGCCGTTGCGCGAGACGGTCCGCAAGTGCGCGCGCACGTTCTCGAACGTCACCAAACTGATGGACGAGTACCCGGACTTCTACTTCGCCTGCTCGCAGGCCCAGCAGTACGCGTGGATGAAGGAGCACCACCCGCACGTCTGGGACCGCGTCCGCGAGAAGGTCCGCGACGGTCAGTTCGTGCCGGTCGGCGGCATGTGGGTCGAGTCGGACACGAACATGCCCGGCGGCGAGGCGATGGCCCGCCAGCTCGTGCACGGCAAGCGCTTCTTCCTGGACAACTTCGGCGTCGAGACCGAGGAGGTCTGGCTGCCGGACTCGTTCGGCTACAGCGCCGCGCTCCCCCAGCTGATCAAGCTGTCGGGCTCGCGCTGGTTCCTCACCCAGAAGCTGTCGTGGAACCAGATCAACAAGTTCCCGCACCACACGTTCTGGTGGGAGGGCATCGACGGCACGCGGATCTTCACGCACTTCCCGCCCGTCGACACCTACAACTCGTCGCTGAGCGGCGAGGAGCTGGCACGGGCGTCACGCCAGTTCGCCGAGCACGCCAAGGCGTCGCGGTCGCTGGTGCCGTTCGGCTACGGCGACGGCGGTGGCGGCCCGACCCGCGAGATGATGGAGACCGCGCACCGCGTCGCGAACCTCGAAGGCTCACCGACCGTCCGCGTCGAACCCCCGCGCGAGTTCTTCCAGGCCGCACAGGACGAGTACCCGGACGCACCGGTGTGGGCGGGTGAGCTGTACCTGGAGAAGCACCGCGCCACCTACACCACCCAGGCCAGGACCAAGCAGGGCAACCGCCGCAGCGAACACCTGCTGCGCGAGGCCGAGCACTGGGCCACGGCGGCGGCGCTGCAAGGCGCCGACTACCCGTACGAGGACCTGGACCGGCTGTGGAAGACCGTGCTGCTGCACCAGTTCCACGACATCCTGCCCGGCAGCTCGATCGCCTGGGTGCACCGCGAGGCCGAGGCCACCTACGCGCGCGTGGCGTCCGAGCTGAAGGCCCTCACCAGCCAGGCAATCGACGCGGTGAAGGGCGACGGCGACGCCGAGCTGACGTTCGACGTGCTTGGCGGCGACGCCCCGAAGCCGTTCGTGGCACCGGTGGACGGCGTGCTGGACAACGGCAGGCTGCGCGTCACGATCGACGCCGACGGCATCGTGGCGTCGATCCTCGACCTGGAGGAGGACCGCGAAGTCCTTCCCCCGCACGGGTTCGCCGGCATGCCGCAGCTGCACCGCGACAACCCGAACCAGTGGGACGCCTGGGACATCGACCCGTTCTACCGCAACTGGAAGGCGGACCTGACCCCGTCCGAACGCGTCGACTCCTCCGACGGTGTGGTGGTCAGGGCGAAGTTCGGCAACTCGGTGCTCACCCAGACCATCAGGCTGCGCGAGGGCGCGAAGCAGGTCGACTTCGACACCGAGGTCGACTGGCAGGAACGGGAGAAGCTGCTCAAGATCGCGTTCCCGCTCGACCTGCGCGCCGAGGTCTCCACCGCCGAGACCCAGTTCGGCCACCTGCACCGCCCGATCCACACCAACACCTCGTGGGAGGCGGCGAAGTTCGAGATCTGCGCCCACCGCTACCTGCACGTCGGCGAACCCGGCTACGGAGTCGCGGTGGTCAACGACTCGACCTACGGCCACGAGGTCACCCGCACCACCCGTGACGACGGCGGAACCACCACGACCGTGCGCCTGTCCCTGCTGCGCGCACCGAGGTTCCCCGACCCCGAGACCGACCAGGGCGAGCACCGCTTCCGCTACGCCCTCGTGATCGGGGACCTGCCGGCCGCCATCGACGCCGGTTACCGCATCAACTTGCCGCCGCGGGCCGTCCGGGGCTCGGCCGCACCAGAACCGTTGGTGTGCACGAACAACCCCGCGGTCAGGGTCGAGGCCGTGAAGCTGGCCGACGACCGGTCGGGCGACGTCGTCGTCCGGCTCTACGAGGCGCACGGCGGACGTGCCCGCGCCTCGATCAGCACCTCCTTCGCCCACAAGGCGATCCAGGAGACCGACCTGCTCGAACGGCCCCTGGCCGACGCGTCGGCAGAGGTGGTGCTGCGCCCGTTCCAAGTGATCACCCTGCGAATCACGAGGTAGCGCATGAAGAAGCTGTTCCTCGCCCTGCTGCTGGTGGCGCTCGCCGCGCCACCGGCCCAGGCGGCCACCCAGAAGCGAACCGTCGTCTACTACCAGACCCAGTACAGCAACGGCGCGACGGGAACGTACGTCTCGCCCAAGCCCCTGCTCGACCGCGGCACCGGCGTCACCGACGTGCTCGTCGCCGCGATCCACCTCAACGACAACAGGATCGTCCACCTCAACGACCACCCGCCGTCACATTCGCGGTACACGCAGATGTGGACGGACCTCGCCGCGATGCAGGCCCGCGGCGTCAACGTGATCGGCATGGTCGGCGGCGCCGCACAGGGCTCGTTCCAACGGCTCGACACCCAGTTCGACACCTACTACCCGTTGCTGCGCGACACGATCCGCACCTACAAGCTCAACGGCGTCGACCTCGACGTCGAGGAGCGGATGTCGATCGCGGGCATCCGGCGCGTGATCGACCAGCTGAAGACCGACTTCGGCACGGGCTTCCTCGTCACGCTCTCCCCCGTGGCGAGCGCGCTGTGGGGCGGCGGCAACCTGTCCGGCTTCAACTACGAGGACCTGTACCGCAGCCACGGCTCGAAGATCGCGTGGTTCAACGGCCAGTTCTACAACGGCTGGGGCAACGCGGGCAGCACCGCGCACTACGACCAGATCGTCAACCGCCGGGTGATCCCGGCGAACAAGGTCGTGCTCGGCACTCTCACCAGCACGGCCAACGGCGGGTCGGGCTACGTGAGCATGACGACGCTGAAGAACACCGTCACCAGCCTGAAGACCAGGTACACGAACTTCGGCGGCGTCGCGGGCTGGGAGTACTTCAACTCGCTGCCCGGCGGCACCGCCGAGCCGTGGCGGTGGGCGGCGGACGTGACGACCATGCAGAAGTAGGCCGAACGGCGTAATTCGGGCGGGGTGGGCAACAAACACCCCGCCCGATGCGATTAAAGCGCGGGGAACCTCCAGCCACTGGAGGCTGGGGTCTGGGGCTAGGGGGAACTTTCGCATGCCTTCTGCAAGATCAGTGGCGGTCGCGACCGCCGTGCTGCTGGGGGTGCTGGTGCCCGGTGTGGCACACGCGGCGCCACCGTCCAACGACGACTTCGGCACGGCCACCGTCGTCGAGTCCCTGCCGTACTCCGTCGAGCAGGACACGACGGAGTCGACCAAGGCGCCCGACGACCCGTACGGCTGCCGCGGCTACTCGGTCCCGGGTTCGGCCTGGTTCCGCTACACCGCGACCGAGGACGGCCTGCTGCGGCTGAAGACCGAGGGCAGCGACCGCGACCTGAACGTCGCCACCTTCACGGGTGAGCGCGGCGATCTGAAGCAGGTCTGGAACGCGTTCTACGACGGGTGCACGACCGAGCGGGCCACGCCCCTCACGTTCCCGGCGAAGGCCGGCACCACCTACCACTTCATGGTCAGCGGTACGAGTTCGGCCGGTGGTCAGGTCAAGCTCGCGCTGGACCGGATCTCCCACCTGCCCAACGACGACCTCGTCAACGCGGAGCGGGTGACGTCGCTGCCGTTCAGCGCGCCGCACCCGGACCTCAGCCGCGCCTCCCGCGAGCCGAACGAGCCGATCGCCTCCGCCTGTTCGGGTTCGGGCGCGCCGTCCGTCTGGTACGCCTACACGCCCACGACGAACCACTCCGTGCTCATGCACGTCGACGGGTGGGGCTCCGGGCCCACGGTGTCCGTCTACGAGGGCACCTCGATCGGCGACCTGACCGTCGTCGGTTGCGAAGGCCCCCAGTACTACAGCGGCAAGTCGGTCGCGGTCACGGCGGGCAAGACCTACTACTTCCAGTGGTCCGGCGGCGGTTACTACAGCTACCCCTCGACCCTGCGGCTCAGCGAGTCAGCGCCGTTGAGGACGCAGGTCTACACCGGGTACAGCCACGAGCGCTCGATCTTCGAGAACATCGGTTTCTCGGTGGACCACCAGGCCGACTACGACGACCCGGTCACGACCGAGTGGGACTTCGGCGACGGCACGACCGCAGCGCCCAGCACGGACACCCACAAGTCGCACCGCTACGCCGCGGACGGCGTCTACACGGCGACAGTGCGGTCGACGGCCGGTGACGGCCGCACCGCGACGGACACGACGACGGTCACGGTGAAGACGCACGACGTCGGCATCTCCAAGTTCACCGTGCCCACGAGTGCCCGGGCCGGTGACCAGAAGCAGCTCGCCGTCCAGGTGTCGAACACCCGCTACCTGGAGAACGTGAAGACCACCGTCTACCGGGACAACGGCGACGGCAACGGCTGGCAGGAGGTCGGGACGCTCACGATCGACGTGCCCGCGCACCCGACCCGCAAGGTGAAGTTCCCCTTCGCCTACACCTTCACCCCGCAGGACGCGGTGTCCGGCAAGGTCTCGTTCCGCGCGGTCGTCGAGCCGCGGCTCGAGTACCCGGTGCGGGACGCGATCCCGTCCGACAACGAGGTCATCACGATCGCCACGACCGTCAAGCCGGCGCTGGCGTCCGCCGCCGTCGCGAACTGATCCGGGGGAGATCATGAGACTGTCCAAGAGAGTTCTCGCGTCCGCGTTCGCCGCGGCCGTGCTCGCGACGTGCGCGCCCGCGGTGGCGCTGGCCGCCGCGGCCGGCGACGACTTCGACACCGCGGCCGACGTCACCGCGCTGCCGTTCCAGCAGACGCTCGACACCACCGGTGCCACCAAGGCGACCGACGACCCCAACGCCTGCAACCACTGGGGCGAGAGCTCGGTCTGGCTGCGCTACACCGCTCCCGCCGACGGCCTCGTCCGGCTGAAGACCGAGTCCGAGCGGTTCGGACCGTTCTTCGGCGTGTTCACCGGAGAACGCGGTGCGCTCACGCCGGTGCCGGGTGCCTGTGACTCGAACAGCCCGCACGACGACACGTTCCGCGTCCAGGCGGGCGTGACGTACCACGTCATGCTCGTCGAGTACTACTCGTGGTACGCCGGACCGGTCAACGTGTCCATCACTCCCGTCACCGCTTCACCGAACGACGACCGCGCGTCGGCGGAGCCCGTGCAGCTCTCCCAGCGCTACGAGGGCGATCTGCGGCGGGCGTCGGCGGAACCGGGCGAGCCGGTGGCGAGCTGTGACGCCGGTGCGACGCAGTCGGTCTGGTACCGATACACGCCGGCCCAGCAGAAGTTCGTGCAGGTGCTGTCCGACCGGACGGCGGTGAGCGTGTACCGCGCCTCCGACCTGTCCGAAGTGGACTGCGAGTGGTCCGGCGAAAGCAACTACCAGCACAACGTGTTCTCGGCGACGCCCGGTGAGTCGTACCTGATCCGGGTGGCGGACTCGACGGAGTACGCGGGACCGTTCTTCGTGGAGTTGACCGAGGCCGAACCGCTGAGCCCGTTCGTCAACCCGTACCCCAACAACCCCACGGTCTTCACCGACGTGACCTTCGCGCCCTACACCGGTGACCAGCGGCCGTTCGTCAGCGGCACGGTGTCGTTCGGTGACGGTGGCTCGGCGCCGATCGTGCCGGGTCAGACGATCAAGCACCGGTACGCGGCCGACGGCGACTACACGATCACGGTGACCGGCGCGACGAAGGACGGCCGCACCGGCACCGGTTCGGAGGTGCTGAAGGTCGACACGCACGACGTCGCAGTCACCTCGTTCTCCGTCCCGGCGTCGGCGCGGGCGGGCCAGACCAAGCCGGTCAAGGTGACCGTCGCCAACACCCGGCACGACGAGAACGTCCGAGTGACGCTCTACAAGGTCGGTGCCGCCGGTGGCGGCTACGACCTGGAGATCGGCCACACCACGCAGTGGGTCGCGGCGTCGGCGTCCGGCACGACCACGTTCCCGTTCGCCTACACCTACTCGGCCGCGGACGCCGCGAAGGGCACGGTGGAGTTCCGGGTGGAGGCCACCCTGCCCGACCGCGACTGGGGTTCGGACGCCAGGCCCGAGGACAACAAGGCGCTCGCCACGACGACCAGCGTGCGCAAGGCGGCCGGGACGAACGCCGTGGCGAACTAGCGGGGTGGCCCAGAACGCCGGCTGGGCGACTCACGCTCAGCAGGGCACCTCGCGGCGCGTCTGACCGCGAAGCCGCCCGCAACGTTCCGGGCCACACCTCTAGTCGAAGCGGAAGGTGGCTGTCTCGAGGTTGTCGAGCATCCACTCCCGCCGCACGAGCGGTGCGCCGGTCTCCCTGCGCAGCAACGGAAGCCGGCGCACCATCTCTTCCAGCAGCACCCGCTGCTCCAGTCGTGCGAGGCCCGCGCCGAGGCAGTGGTGCGGCCCGTGCCCGAACGTCATGATCCGCGTTCTGCGGCGGATGTCGAACACCTCGGGGTCCGCGTAGCGCGACGGGTCCCGGTTGGCCGCGCTGAGCCACCCGGTGACCCACTGGCCCGCCTCGATCGTCCGCCCACCGATCTCGACGTCGCGCAGCACGAGCCGGCGGGGTCCGGGGAACACCGGGTACCAGCGCATGGTCTCCTCGACGGCGCCCGGGATCAGCGAAGGGTCGGCGCGCAGCTCCTTCCAGCAGCCGAACTCGGTCAGGAACAGCACCGCGTTCGGGATGCTCGCGTAGACCGTGTCGACCCCGGCGCCGAGCAGCATCGCGCAGTACCCGACGAGGTCCCAGTCGGTCAGGGGCCGCCCGTCGACGAGGTAGCCGCGGTCCTGGGCCGCGATCAGCTCGGCGATCAGGCCGCCCTTCGGCTCGGTCCGTTGGCGGTCGACCTCGTCGGCGAAGAACTGCGCCATCTCGGACTGCGACGGCAGCGTGTTCGTCGTGACCGAGGCCTTGTACCACTCCTCCAGCCACGCGGTCATGAGCGTCTCGGCGCTGAGGTCGAGGCCGAGCAGGTGGCAGATCACCCGCGTGGGCAACGGCCGGGCGATGCGCGCGACGACGTCGAAGCCCGCCGGGTCGAGGTCGTCGACCAGCTCGACGGAGATCGCGCGGATCCGCTCCTCGAGCCGCGCCATCACGCGCGGGCTGAACGGGTCGGCGACGGCGGCCCTCAGGTCGCGGTGGCGTTGCCCGTCCGCGGCCCACATGCCGCTCAGCATGGCGTTGGCGAGCGGGCGCGTCTCGTCGGTCAGCCCGTAGCCCGCGGAGAAGTGCTCCTCGTCGGACAGCACTCTCTGCACGTCGGCGAGGCCGAACACGTGCCAGGTGCCGAGCTGCTCGTCGAAGTGCACCTCGGTGGTGGGATCGAAGAACTTCGCAGGTCGGGTGGGTAAGTGGGCGACAGTCATGCCCTCGATCGTGGCCCCTTACACCGCCCGCGGGGATCCGCTGATCCAGCTACCGGAGTGCTGCGTAAGGGGTCTCGCGGGGCGACCTTAGGTGATCGTCCGATGTAGGAGCACACCCCTCAGGAGCAGTCTCATCGTCATCAGGAAGACGAACTGAGGAGTGAGTCGGATGGAATGGACGCCCGAGGCGATCAAGGCGGAGATGGACTACCGGCAGGAGGCCCTGCGGGAGGACGCCCGCCGCGTCCAGGAGTACTACCGCAACGGCGGGAAGCCGCGGTCGTGGTGGCACCGGATGACGCATCGGCACGAGCCTGAGGTTCCCGCCGGGCCACAGGCTGCGTGATGCCGGGGGTGGTCGTAGGGGGTGCGGTTCCTCTCGTCCAGGAACCACACCCCCTACGGCCTCGTGTCCGCTAAGCCTTGGGCAGCCAGGCCTTGACCTTGTCGGCGTTGGCCTCGGCCCACTTCTTGGCGGCGTCCTCGGGCTTCATCTTGTCCTCGGCGATGTACTTCGCCACGGTGTTCTGGTCCTCGTTGGTCCACTTGAAGTTCTTGACCAGCTGGAAGGCCGGACCGTTGGCGTCCGCGAACTTCTTCGACACGAGCTTGTCGAGGTCGTAGTCCGGGTAGTCGCAGGCGATCTTCTCGGCGTCGGCGTCACACCCCGGCGTGTACGCGGGGAGCTTCACCTTCTCCAGCTTGATCTCGTTGAGCAGCCACTGCGGCGAGTAGAAGTAGCCGATGACCCACTTCTTGTCCTTCTCCGCCTGGCGGAAGGCCTGGATCAGCGCGGTCTCGCTGCCGCCGTAGACGACCTTGTAGTTGAGGTTCAGGTTCTTCACCAGAGCCTCGTCGTTGGTCACGAACGACGGGTCGCCGTCGAGCAGCTGGCCCTTGTCACCGGACTCGGAGGTCTTGAACTTGTCGGCGTACTTGTTGAGGTTGTTCCAGTCGAGGATGTCGGGGTGCTCCTTGGCGAGCCACGGCGGCACGTACCAGCCGATCTGGCCCTTCACGCCCGTGGAACCCGCGCTGACGGCGGTCTTCTGCTCGTCGATGTACTTCTTGCGCAGGTCGTCGTGGCCCCAGTTCTCGACCACGGCGTCGACCTCACCGGTGCCGAAGCCCTGCCAGGCCACCTCTTCCTTGAGCTCCTTCTTGGTGACCTTGCACTTGAGCTCCTTCTCGGCCACGTACGCGAGCACGGCCGCGTTCGCCTCGTAACCGACCCACGGGTTGATCGCGAGGTTGAACGTGCCGCAGTCACCGGTCGCACCCGAGGAGGTGTCACCGACCTTGGCGCCACCGCAACCAGCCAAAGCGAGTGCTCCGACGAGCACCGCTCCCAGCACGCTGTGCCTTGCCACTTTCCAGACCTCCTAGTTGGTCCACCGCTTGGCGGCCGCCTGGGTGAGGCGGTCGAGCATCACGCCCAGCACGACGATCGCGAGTCCGGCCGCGAGCCCCTTGCCGTACAACTGGCCCTGCGAGAACCCGGCCACCACGTCGTATCCGAGCGCGCCGGCGCCGACGAGACCGCCGACGACGACCATCGAGAGCACGTAGATCAGTCCTTGGTTGGCGGCGAGGGTCAGCGCGCCGCGCGCCATGGGCAGCTGCACCTTCACGATCGTCTGCCACGAGCTCGACCCCAGCGCCGTGGACGCCTCGACGGTCGCGGGCGACACCGCGCGGATGCCGTCCGCGATGATCTTGATGGCGACCGGCGCCGCGAACACCACCGCGGCGATGATCGCGGTGAAGCGCGACGCGGAGAACAACGCCAGGAACGGCACGAGGTAGACGAACGCCGGCATGACCTGTGCGGCGTCGAGGATCGGCCGGATGAACCGGTCGGCCCGCCTGCTCCGTCCCATCCACACACCGACGACGATCCCCAGCAGCATCACCAGGATCGTGGCGACCAGCGTGGACGCCAGCGTGATCATCGAGTCCTGCCAGAGGCCGGTCGCGATCAGCAGGGCGACGCACACGGCGGAGACGATCGCGGACCGGACGCCGCCGATCAGGAACGACAGCGCCACGATCACCAGCGCCACCAGGAACCACGGCGACTCGGCCAGCAGCGCCTGCAGCGGGTTGATCAGCGCGACCGTGACGAAGTCCTTGAACCCGTTGGTGAGCACCGGAAGCGAGTCCTGCGCCCACTCCGTCACGGCGGTGGCGCCCTTGTTGATCGAGCTGCCGATCTCGACGTCCGACTGGAACTCCGCCGCCCACAGGTAGGTGTAGGAGAGGTAGACGCAGACGGCCGTGACACCGGCACCGCCGTACAACGCCCAACGCGGGAGCTTGCGGCGTTCGCCCGCGGCGGCGGTGGTCACGCGGTCCAGCACGATGGCCAGCACCACGATCGCGAGGCCCGCGTTGAACGCCGTGCCGACGTCGAGGGTCTGCAACGCCTTCACGACGGTCTTGCCCAGGCCGGGCGCGTCGATCAGCGCGGCGATCGTGACCATCGCCAGCGCGGCCATGATCGTCTGATTGACGCCGAGCACGATGGTCTTGCGCGCGGACGGCAGCAGCACCTTCACCAGCGTCTGGTTCCGCGTGGCCCCGAGGGACTCGCTGGCCTCGACGGTGGCGCGCGGCACCGAGCGGATGGCGTGCGCGGTGATCCGGATCGCCGGCGGGGCGGCGTAGATCAGCGTCGCGATCGTCGCGCTCGCCGGACCGATCAGAAAGAACAGCGTCAGCGGCGCCAGGTAGACGAACGTCGGCATCGTCTGCATGAAGTCGAGCACCGGCGTCAGGACCCGGTTGGCCCGATCGGACAGTCCCGCCCAGATTCCCAGCGGAATGCCGAAGAGCAAGGAGATCACGACGGCGGCGAGCGTCAGCGAGAGCGTGTCCATGCTCTCCTGCCACAACCCCTGCAGGCCGAGGAACACGAAGCCCGCGACGGCGAGCAGCGCGATGCGCCACCCGGCGACCGCGAGGCTGACGAAGCCCGCGATCGCGACCACGCCGAGCCAGCCGATCACCGGCACGGGCCGGCCGAAAGACGGCTGCGCGATCAGGGCCTGGATGAACGTCACGAACTCGTCGATGACGAGCCGGATCTCGTTGAAGAAGTACAGGAAGACGGGGTTCGAGTTCCTGGACGCGCCGACCGCGTCGTTGACGCTGTTGATCCAGCGGTGCAACGGCGTGAGGTCGGCGGCGCCGAGCGAGAGCGTCCCGACGTTGCGGAACACCAGCCACAGCACCAGCCAGGCGACGAAGATGCCGGCGAAGATCAGCGGCTTCTTGTGCTGGAACACACGAGGGGCCTGCCGAGGGGCGGCGACGGCGACCATGTCACGCCTCCCCGGCCACGACCCCGAGGATCTCCTCGTCCGCGACCACGCCGAGCAGTTCGCCGTCCCGCACGACCTTCACCGGCTTGTCGGCGCTCAGCACGCTGCGGACGGCCTCCCGCACCACGGTCTCCGGCGACAGCTCGGGTCCGTCGAGCTCGTCGTCCGGCCGTGGCGGGCGCATGATCCACTTCAGGGTGAGCACGTGCGACTTCGGTACGTCCCTCACGAAGTCGCGCACGTAGTCGTCCGCGGGGGCGCCGACCAGCTCGTCACCGGTACCGACCTGCACGACCTTGCCGTCGCGCATGATCAGGATGCGGTCGCCCAGCTTGAGCGCCTCGCTGAGGTCGTGGGTGATGAACACCATCGTCTTGCCGACCTCGCGGTGCAGCCTGATCACCTCGGACTGCATGTCGCGCCGGATCAACGGGTCGAGCGCGGAGAAAGGCTCGTCGAAGAACAGCACGTCCGGATCGCCCGCGAGTGCGCGCGCGAGACCGACACGTTGCTGCATGCCGCCGGAGAGCTGGTCCGGATAGGACTTCTCGTTACCCGAAAGCCCGACGAGGTCGATCACCTCCTGCGACCGCTCTCCACGTTTCGCCCGCGGTACCCCGCGGATTTCCAGGCCGTAACCGACGTTGTCGGCCACCGTCCGATGTGGGAGAAGACCGAAGTGCTGGAACACCATGGAAAATTTGTTCCTGCGCAGGTCGCGCAGGCGCTTCGCGTCCGCCTCGAGAATGTTCTCGCCTTCGAACACAATCGTTCCAGCAGTAGGTTCCACGAGCCTCGTGAGACAGCGGACCAGTGTGGACTTACCTGATCCGGACAGTCCCATCACCACGAACATCTCGCCGGGAGCGACGTCGAAGTCGACTCCCCGCACGGCGGCGACGGAGCCGGTGCGGTCCATCAACTCCTGCCGTGACAAGGCTTTGAGCTCGTCCGAGGCCACCAGTTGAGATGCGTTGGGGCCAAACACCTTCCACAGGTCCCTGACCGAAATCACGGGATCCACGCCAAACCACTCCGACCTGTTGCGGACTGCGCACACCGTTTCTCGATGCGCGACAGCATCGACCTTTGCACGAGTACGGTCAAGGGTCGATACAGATCTGATCCTCTGTGGACAACCAATCATCCCATGACTTGACGCAGTCTGATCGATGAGGAAAAGCTGAACGGACCGGTCTTCTGCACCGCTCTCCCCCTTCAACGAGGAGCTGTTCGTGCAAGCCCCCAGAATCGCTCTGGCAATGACGTTCGTGTTGACAATTGCCGGATGCGGCGGTGGATCAACGGCATCACCGCGCTCCAGTTCGGCAGCACCGACCGAGCCCTGCGACTCCATCACCATCGCGGTCAATCCCTGGGTCGGTTACCAGGCGAACGCGGCGGTCGTCGCCTATCTCGCCGAGAAGCGGCTCGGCTGCAAGGTGACGAAGAAGGAAGTCGACGAGCAGACCGCCTGGCAGGGCCTCGACTCCGGCGAGATCGACGTGATCCTGGAGAACTGGGGTCACGAGGACCTGAAGCAGAAGTACATCGACGAGAAGCACACCGCCGTGCGCGTCGGCCCGTCCGGCAACAAGGGCGTGATCGGCTGGTACGTGCCACCGTGGATGAAAAAAGAGTTCCCGGACATCACGAACTGGCAGAACCTCAACAAGTACGCCGAGAAGTTCAAGACCCCGCAGTCCGACGGCAAGGGCCAGGTGCTCGACGGCGACCCGTCGTTCGTCACCAACGACGAGGCTCTGGTCAAGAACCTGAACCTCGACTACAAGGTCGTCTACGCGGGCAGCGAAGAGGCCAGCATCAAGGCCTTCCGCCAGGCGCAGGAGAAGAAGACGCCGCTCATCGGCTACTTCTTCGAGCCGCAGTGGCTGCACCTCGACATCGAGCTGGTCAAGATCGACCTGCCCGAGTACACGGCGGGCTGTGACGCGGACGCGGCCAAGGTCGCCTGCGACTACCCGCGCTACGAGCTCGACAAGATCGCCTCGAAGAAGTTCGTCGACAAGGGCGGCCCCGCGGTCAGGCTCGTGCAGAACTTCCAGTGGAGCAACGACGAGCAGGACACGGTCGCGTCGTTCATCGCCAAGTACAAGATGTCGCCCGACGAGGCGGCGAAGCGGTGGGTCGAGGCGAACCCGGACCGCGTCGAGGACTGGCTGACGAAGGCCAAGCCGTAACTTCCGTCCTCAACTTGTCGCCCCTCGAGCCCTGCCGCGCGACCACCACTTCTCGTCGGGGCCGGAGATGTCCTCGACGCTCAGCCTGCGGACGGACCCCGACCGCTTGAGCCGGGCCACCAGCTGATCCTCTCGTTGCGCGAGCCGGCGGTAGATCTCCACGGCGGAGGTCTCCTGCCGGCTCTGCTGTCCTGCCTGGCCTCGTCGCTCCACCGTGCGCCAGTTGCCGAGGAACTCGAGCGTCAGGTCGGCGACGGCCTGCCCGGCGTGCGCGGTCAGCGTGTCGGCGGGCGAGGCGAACCGTCCCGCGTGGAACGCCAGGTTCCTCGTCACGTAGAGCCACTCCAGCAGCGCGGCGGCGGTGTCCTCCTGCTCACGCAGCCAGCCCGCCAGCACCTTCGAGTCCGCGAGCCGCGCGCGCCACAGTTCGGTGAGGTCCTGCACGAGCCCGCCCTCGCTCTCGGCGAGCGCGGTGATGGACTTCTGGGCAGCGTCCACCGGCCCGCTCGGCCGGTTGTGCTCGACGAGCACCTCGAGCCACGCGTCCACGGACTTCAGGTGGTGCTTCACCCCCGTGGTCGGCACGTGCGCGTCGAGCGGTTTGCGCAGTTCGGTGTCGTGGGTGGTGAGCACGACGTGCAGGCTGACGAGGTGCTGCCGCAGCATCTGCAGCGCACACGCCTTGGCCAGCCACGCGATCTTGCTCGGGTCGAGCCCCGTCGCCTCCAGCGCACTCCACGCGAGCCCGGCGCTGGCCATCGGCGCGTCGACCTGCCGCGCCAGGTTCGCCACCCGCATCGCACTGCGCAGCTCGGCCGGCCAGTAGGCGGTGAGCGGGTAGGCGTTGCCGACCGTGCGCTGGTGCTCGGTGCCGCGCGTGACCCGTCCGCCCGGCTCGCTGACCTGCCAGACCGGCGCGATGTGCAGCTCGGTGAGCCGCTCCCCCGCCGCGTACTGGTCGAGCACCTCGCTGAGGATCCGCCGCCCCCGGAGCGCGGCCGTGTGCACGTCCGCCGCGACCACCGGCACGCGCACCAGCACCGACGACCCGGTGACGGCGTCCTTGAGGAAGTCGTCCTTCGGCAACCTGTTGCGGTGCAACGGCTCCTGCCGCGCGCCAGGCAGCAACCCGTCCAGGTGCCGGAGCACCCGCGCACCCCTGACCACGAGCGCGACGACGTGCTTGCGCTCCCTCGGCCACAGCACGTCTCCGAGATCGCCGGGCTTCTTGAGCCACCGCAGCAGGTCCGTGCGCAGCTGCCTGCCGTCCCGCCCGTGCATCGCCACGACGACCGCGACCTCGCCGATCATCCTGGCGCGCAGGGGAAGTTCCACTCCGTCCCACAGTGGAGTGATCCACTTCTGCACGGCCTTGCGCAACGCCCGCGGGTCGAGCTTCGCCGCGGCCGCCGCCGTCACCTGCGGATCGACCTTCTGGCCGTCGGCCGCGATGGCCGCGTCGACCTTCACCAGCACCCGGCGCGCCTTGGCGAGCTCCACCCCACCACCGTGCGCGTAGGCGGGCTTGGCCGCGTCCATGCACGCGAGCGAGGTGGCGATGATGCGCCGCAACAGGTTCCACCGCGGCTGGTCCTCCGCCGCGTGACTCTCCAACGCGGTCTGAGCACGCGTCACGGCGAGAACGGCGCTGTTGAGCCCCGCGACGTGTTCCCCGAGGTGCGCGTCGGGGTCGAGCGCCCGCAGCACCCCCTGCAGCAACGCCCGCTGCCCCCGGCCGAGCCCGGCGTCGTCGAACGCCTGCCGCAGCCGGTCGTCGAGGTACTGATAGCGCACGTGACGCACCATAGAGGTCATGGACAACCGGAAAGCGGTCTTCGCGGGCATCGACGGCCAAGCCCTGGCAGGCCGCCTCGAACTGCCCGCAGGCGACGTCACCGCCACCGCCGTCTTCGCGCACTGCTTCACCTGCGGCAAGGACTCGGTGGCCGCCAGCCGCATCTCCCGCCGCCTGGCCGAACGAGGAGTGGCGGTGCTCCGGTTCGACTTCACCGGTCTCGGCCAGTCCGACGGCGACTTCGCCAACACGACCTTCACGTCCAACGTCGACGACCTGGTCTGCGCCGCGAACCACCTCCGCGACACCATCGGCGCCCCGAGCGTCCTCATCGGACACTCCCTGGGCGGCGCCGCCGTGCTCGCCGCCGCACACCAGATCCCCGAGGTCAGGGCCGTCGTCACGATCGGGGCCCCGTTCGACACCTCCCACGTCGAACACCTGCTCGGCCCGGCGAAGGAGAAGATCGAGGCCCACGGCGTGGCCGAGGTGCTGCTGGCAGGCCGCCCGTTCCGGATCAGCGACGGCTTCCTGCGCGACATCAACGAGCAGAACCAGACCGCGTGCATCGCGGACCTCGGCCGCGCCCTGCTCGTCATGCACTCGCCGCAGGACGACACCGTGGGCATCGACAACGCGAGACTCGTCTTCGACTCGGCGCGGCACCCCAAGTCGTTCGTGTCGCTGGACGGCGCCGACCACCTGCTGACCGACCGCGCGGACGCCGCGTACGTGGCGGAGGTGCTGGCGGCGTGGGCGGGCCGCTACCTCAGGTAAGCCGAAAGCCCTCGACCACGTGCTTCGTCGAGGGCTTTCGTCCACCGTCGGGGCGACAGGATTTGAACCTGCGACCCCCCGCTCCCAAAGCGGGTGCGCTACCAAACTGCGCCACGCCCCGGTTGCAACCAGCTTACCGCCACCCGCTAAGGTATTGACTGCAGCCCCGCAAAGGGCGGCAACGCGGGCGTAGCTCAATGGTAGAGCCCTAGTCTTCCAAACTAGCTACGCGGGTTCGATTCCCGTCGCCCGCTCTCGACCGAGGTCGACCCGTGTCTGCGGAGAACGCAGACCGGGTCGGCCTTTCGTCTTTTCAGTGGGGCCGAGCTCCCAGAACCCCCGTGTGGGGTGGGTCACCTCAGGTCACGCCGAGGCGATGCCGATCTGCGTGTGACGGTGGGCCGGGCGGTCGATCTCGTCCACCACGGCCACTGCGAAGTCCTCGTACGTCAGGTCGTCGGCCGGATCGGCCCCGCTCACCCGGTACCGGCCCGTGGACGTGCCGCCGAAGTCGCCCGCCGGGCTCATCACCAGCCAGTCGGCGTCGGAGGCGGCCAGCACCTCGACGCCGGCGGCGTGTCCCAGGCAGAACGGCCTGTGCTCGGCCGGGAAGTCCGGGGCGTCGAGGAAGCGGACGCCCGGCGCGGTCTCCAGGAGCGGGTAGATGCCGACCACGATGATCCGGCCGGCGCCGGAGGCGACGAGGGCTCGGGCCGCCATCGCGTAGAACTCGGCCGGGTCCCGGGAGAGGTCGACCACCGTGCTCACCGCGACGTCGTGGCCCGCCGCCACCTCCGCCGCGGCCTGCACGCCGGGGTCGCGGCCGATCCTCGTGACCTCGTGGCCGCGGGACTCCGCGACGGCCGCAATCCGCTGTCCTGCCCTGCCGGACGCACCGAAAACAACGATCTTCGCCATGAGCGCGAAGGTAGGGTGCGGGCAGCCGGTTTCCGCAACGATATCGGGGGTGAGCAGGTGCGATGCACGCACGACCTGCCGTACCAGATCGGTGACAAGTGGACCGCGCACGTGTTGCGGGGGCTGCAAGGTGGGCGCCTGCGGTTCGGTGAGCTGCGGGCCGGGATGCCCTGGGTGACGCCCAAGGTGCTCGCCGAGACGTTGCGGGCGATGGAGCGCGACGGCACGGTTTCGCGCGAGGCGTTCGAGGAAAACCCGCCTCGGGTCGAGTACGAGCTGACGGCTCGGGGGCGCAAGGTGCTCGGACTGCTCGACCTGTGTTGTGACTGGGCCCGAGAGAACCTGGTGGAGACGTGAGGCTCGAACAGATCGTCATCGACAGCAACGACCCGGCGAAGCTCGTCCGGTTCTGGGCCGAGCTTCTCGGCGGTGAGCCGGTGAACCGCGAGCTCGGGTGGGCGCACGTCGAGCCTCCCGGTGGCGTGCGGATGTCGTTCCAGCCGGTGCCGGAGCGCAAGGACGTGAAGAACCGGTTCCACCTCGACTTCGAGGTCGACGACATCGAGGCGGCGGTCGTGAAGGCCGTGAGCCTCGGGGCCTCCCGCGACGGTGTCGTGCACACCGACGAGAAGGGGAGCTTCCAGGTCATGCGCGACCCCGAGGGCAACGAGTTCTGCTTCGTCCGCTGAGGAACTACTGGACCGCGCGCCAGAGCGCCTCACCGAAGCGGATCGCGAGGACCAGGAGCAGCACGCCGATCGCGAAGCTGATGAGGCACCGCAGGACGACCAGCAGCTTGGTGCCCTTCACCCCGCCATGATTCATCGGTGCCGGGGAAGAACAACAGAGTCCATCGGGACCAATACGATGCCGTTGTGACCGACTGCCTGTTCTGCCGCATCGTCGCGGGCGAGATCCCGGCGACCGTCGTGACGGAGACCGAGACGACGCTCGCGTTCCGCGACATCGACCCCAAGGCGCCCACGCACGTCCTGGTGATCCCCAAGGAGCACCACACGGCGATCGGCGACGTCGACCCGGTGCTCGCGGGGCAGATCCTCGCCACCGCGCACCAGGTCGCGAAGGCCGAGGGCGTCGACGCCTCCGGCTACCGCCTCGTCTTCAACACCGGCCGGGACGGCGGCCAGACCGTCTTCCACGTGCACTGCCACGTCCTCGGCGGACGCGGCCTCACCTGGCCTCCGGGATGACCATCTCCCGCACGAACCGGGCGTCGACCGGGTCCCCGTGGCCCGGCACGACGATCCGCGGGTCGAGCTCCAGCAGCAGGTCGAGGACGTGGCGCCAGTTCGACGGCGTCGCGTCCGGTCCCGCCTGGGCCGGTGCACCCTGTTCCACCAGGTCGCCAGCGAACACGACGCCGGCGTCGGGCACGTGCACGACCACGTCGTGGGAGGTGTGCGCCGGACCGAAGTGGTGCAGGTCGACCCGCCTGCCCCCGACGTCGAGAGTGACGGTGTCGCGGAACGTGTGCGTGGGCGCGACGAGCCTGCCCTCGAACGGGTCGTCGTAGTACTTCGCGCGGTCTTCGAGCAGTGACTCGTCGACCACGCACCCCTCGTGCGCCCACACCTCGCACGGCAGGAACGCGTCGGTGGCCAGCACGTGGTCGAAGTGGTTGTGCGTCAAGACGATCCGCGACGGGCGGACCTCGCGCGCGAGCGCCGGGTCCATGCCGGAGTCGACGAGCAGCGAGTCGCCCGAGCCGGTGACGAGGCCGAGCGTCAGGTCCAGCTCGGTGTGGCGGCGGACGAACACGCCGGGTGCGATCTCGATCACCGCGGCACCCCGTCCACCAGCACCCCGTCGACCAGCACCGGGACGGCGTCGCTGACGTTGATCTGGACCGCGAGGTCGACGTCCGCCCGGTGACCGTTCTCGATCAGCTCGCGGCCCGACCCGCAGCCCCGCACGGCGGCCGGGACGTCGGTGGTGCGGAACGCGGTGGCCGCCATCCGAGCCTCCGGCGACGCCGTGCCCTGCAGAGCGGCCAGCACCGCGCCCGCACCCAGGTAGTCCTCGACGCACGGCCTCAGCGGCCCGAACTCCCGAGGGCCGGACTTGAGGATGTCGAGACCCCACCGCTCGCCGCCGGGAACGACGCCGATCGTCTTTCCCAGCTCCTGCGCCCTCTTGGCCACCGCTGTCGCGTTGCGCAGGCACGCCGCGAGCACGTGGGCGCCCGTCTCCCCGGCGAGCGAGCACAGGTTCGACCCGTTCGGAGACGGCAGCTCGACCAGCCCGGCGGCCTCGACGAGTGACGCTGGTCGCAGCGTCTTCCCCGAGGCGGGCTTCCACAGCGACGGCCGCACCTGGCCGCCGTTGCCGACCACCAGGTCGACGGACGTCGTGAACGACAGCACGTCGACGACGATCAGCACGTCGCAGTCCCGCAGAGCGCCGACGCCCTCGGGCCCCCACTCCAGCCTCAGCTGGTACCCCTCCTGGCTGAACACACCCACCAGCGTGTCAGACTCCTTGACGTGCGCGTTTATCTGGCAGCAGACCACGCTGGCTTCGAACTGAAGTCCCACCTGTCCACCGCTCTCACCGAGCAGGGCTACGAGGTCGTCGACGTCGGCGCCCACGAGTACGACGCCCAGGACGACTACGTGTCGTTCTGCGTCGACGCCGCCGAGAAGGTCGTGGCCGACCCCGGCAGTCTGGGTGTCGTGATCGGCGGCTCGGGCAACGGCGAGCAGATCGCCGCGAACAAGGTGAAGGGCGCCCGCGCCGCGTTGGCGTGGAACGTCGACACCGCGCAGCTCGCGCGTCAGCACAACGACGCCCTGCTCGTCGGCATCGGTGCGCGTCAGCACACGGCCGAGGAGGCGACCGAGATCGTGTCCGCGTTCCTCAAGACGCCGTTCTCGGGCGAGCCGCGCCACCAGCGCCGCATCGACCAGGTCAGCGCGTACGAAGACAAGCGTGCCTGAGGGCCACACGCTGCACCGCCTCGCGCGGCTGCACCAGCGCCGGTACGCGGGCAAGCCCGTGTCCGTCACCAGTCCGCAGGGACGCTTCTCGGCGTCCCTTGTGGACGGACGGAAGCTGGTGCGCGCCGAGGCGCACGGCAAGCACCTGTTCCACGTCTACGGCCCCGACGCGATCGTGCACGTCCACCTCGGGCTGTACGGCACGTTCACCGAGTCGCCGTTGCCGGTCCTGCTGCCCGTCGGCCAGGTCCGCATGCGGATGGTCGGCGAGACGCACTGGACCGACCTGCGCGGCCCGACCGCGTGCGAGGTGCTGAACAAGGCCGAGGTCAAGGCGATCCAGGAGCGGCTCGGGCCCGACCCGTTGCGCCGCGACGCCGACTCGGACCGCGCCTACGAGCGGATCATCCGGTCGAAGCAGTCGCTGGCGGTGCTGTTGATGGACCAGAGCGTCCTCGCGGGCGTCGGCAACGTCTACCGCGCCGAGGTGCTGTTCCGGCACAACGTGAACCCGCTGCTGGTCGGCAACAAGGTCAGCCGCGAGCTGTGGGACGCGATCTGGGCGGACCTCGTCGTGCTCATGAAGGACGGCGTGAAGGTCGGCCAGATCAACACCGTCCGCACCGAGCACATGCCCCGTGCCATGGGCCGCGCGCCACGCGTGGATCGGCACGGCGGTGAGGTGTACGTCTACCGCCGTGCCGGGGAGCCGTGCCTGGTCTGCGGCACCGAGGTCCTGACCACCTCTTTGGCGGCCCGCAACCTCTTCTGGTGCCCTGTCTGTCAGCCCTGAGTTTTTTTAGGTCGGGGGCTTTTGGGGTGCGGCTGGAAAGTGCTCAGTTGATGAGCACTTAGAAGTCGAACCCGCCCATGTCGCCGAAGTCGAAGCCACCGGTGTCGGGGATGTCGGCCACGTCGGAGACGCCGCCCATGTCCCCCATGCCGACGTCGCCCATGCCGTAGTCGCCGACACCGTGCATACCGGAGAACATGGCGTCCATCAGCAGGAACGTGCCCACGCCCCAAGCGCCGGCCACGAGCGCGGGCTTCCACCACGGCTCGGAGTACCAGCCACGCGGTACCGGACGTCCGGCGACCATGCCACCGGGGTAGTAGTAGGGCGTGCCCTGGCCGGAGTGCGCCGACGCGGCGTACTGGTGGCCTTCGACGCTGACCTGACGGTCCTCGCTGACGGCACCCGCCTGCTTCTGGCCCGCGCTCTCGGGCAGCGCCGGGCCGGGGTCCATGCCCATGGCCTCCCGCGCCGCACGCACGTAGTGCAGGCCCTCCATCGCGGTCTCGGTGACCAGTTTGGCCTGCGGAATCGTCCGCGCCTGCTCCATCTGGGACCCGGCGGCGGTGAAGCGCTCGGACGCGTCCGCCATCGCCTGCGTCGACGCGGTGTTGCTGCCGGTGAGGCTCATCACCTGCCCACCCAGCCGCTCGACCCAACGGCGTGCTTCCGCCTTGGCGTCGTCGAGTTCCCGCGCCTTGCGCGCGTTGCTCTGGCTGACCAGGTAGAACACGCCTGCGACCAGCAGTACCAGCACTACGACCCACACGATGGTGCCCACGGCTTTACCTCCCACACCAGGTGAACCGTCAACGAGCAAGCACCGCCGGGAGTTCCGTCAGAACACCTCGGGGCAGTGCGGCTCGTGTGCTCCGAGGAACGCCATCGTCAGCGCGTCCACGTGTCCGGGCGTGTGCTCGACCACGCGGTGTGCACGCTTGAGCACGGAAAGCCGTGCGCCGCCGAGGAAAGCGCTGCCGAGTGCGGCGATGTCCAGCGACACGTCCGCCGGGTCCTCGGTGCGCGTGACCGTCGCCTCCCCGCCCTTGACCGTCAGGCGCCACTTGCCGGAGTTCCACGGGCAGAACGAGTCCTCGACCTCCAGCACACTGTCCACATCGGACGAATACGCGCGCAACGGCAGCGCGCGGTCGATGTCGACGATCCGGATCCACAGCGCGTCGGTGGCCTCGCGGCGGACCTTCCGCGGGTTGTCGACCATGTGCAGGATCGGGTCGTCCCAGGCGGTGTAGAAGGAGATCGACGCGGCCAGGTCCATGTCCAGCAGGAACCGGTAGAGGTCGACGTAGGCCTGTTCGGTCGTGCAGACCAGCTCGCGCACGTGCAGTTCGTTGGCCGGGCCGCCCGGATCGCCCTTCCCCTTCACCCGGAACACCACGTAGCCCTCCGGATGCAGGCAGTACCGGTACCCGCTGAGGCCGTCGCGGTCGACCTCTCGGTCCGCGAGCTGCACGTCCCAGGTGTGCTCGACTCGGCTGAGCCAGCCGACCCGTGTGCACCGCACCTGCTCGTAGAACTCACGCATGACGGGCAGCGCTTCTTCTCGCGACACCTGACGGATTCGTGTGTCGCTGACGTGCACGTTGGGGTGGAACGGCATACGCGTGGGCATCGTGAGCATGGCGATGCTCGTCGAGTACTCGCCATAGCCGAACCTGCGGTAGATGGAGCCTTCCGACGCCCACAGCATCGCGAGCGGCTCACCGCTCTCGTGCATGCCGTGCAGCTGTGTCCTCATCAGCAACGACGCCACGCCACGACGTCGATGACCGGGCTTCACCCCGACCACGGTCACCGCGCCCGCGGGGGCCTGACGACCACCCGGAACGGTGATCTCGCGGGTCAGGACCCCGCCGGTGCCGATCATCTCGTCGCCGTCGAACACCGCGTGCGCCCGGTCCCGTTCGAGGACCTTGAGCCACTTGCTGTCCTCCCCCGTCACATCGGCGAGGAACGCCCAGGCCATCACCCGCTGGAAGTCGGGGACGTCGGATTCGTCGATGGTCCGGATGCTCAGCGCAGAGTCAGCCATGCCCGCAGTGATACGCGGGTGCGGCGAGGCTCGCAGCTCAATTACCGCTGAACCGACTTGACCTCGCAGAACTCGTCCAGCCCGAACTTCCCGAACTCACGCCCGTTGCCCGACTGCCGGTAGCCACCGAACGGCGCGCTCGTGTTGAACGCGGCGCCGTTGATGTCGACCTGCCCGGTCCGCAGCTTCCTGGCGATCTTCAGGGCGCGCTCGGTGTCCGCGGAGAACACGGCACCCGCGAGCCCGTAGATGGTGGAGTTCGCGATCCGCACCGCGTCGGCCTCGTCGGCGTACGGCATGACCGACAGCACGGGCCCAAAGATCTCCTCCTGCGCGATCGTCATCTCCGGCGTCACCCCGCCGAACACCGTCGGCGTGACGTAGAACCCCTGCGGCAACGGCGCGTCCGGACCACCGGCCGCCAGCGTCGCGCCCTCCTCGACACCCTTGCGGATGTACCCGACGACCCGATCGCGCTGCGCCTTGGACACGGCCGGTCCGATTCGCGTGGACGGCTCCCCCGGATCAGCCGAGGTGTACTTCTTCGCGGCCTGGGCGGCGAGCTCGACGGCCTCGTCGTGCCGCTCGCGCGGGACGAGCAGCCGAGTCCACGCGCTGCACGCCTGCCCGTTGTTCATGAACGAGTTGGCGACCGCGATCTTCACCGCCCGCCCGAGGTCGGCGTCGTCGAGCACGATGCACGCGGACTTCCCGCCCAGCTCGAGCGCGACCCGCTTGACCGTCTCGGCGGCCACCGCCGACACCCGGCGCCCGGCCTTGGTGGACCCGGTGAACGACACCATGTCGACGTCCGAGTGCTTCGCGAGCGCCTCGCCGACCGTCGGCCCCGTGCCGTGCACCAGCTGGAACACGCCGTCGGGCGTGGCCTTCGCGACGATCCCGGCCAGCAGGTCGGCGGTGTGCGGGGCGAGCTCGCTCGGCTTGAGCACCACGGTGTTGCCCGCGGCCAGGGCCGGAATGACCTTCGCGACCATCTGTTGCAACGGGAAGTTCCACGGCGTGATGGCCGCGACCACCCCGATCGGCTCGCGGAAGATCAGCGAGTTGCCGATCTCCTCGGGCTCGAAGTAGCCGGCCTCGATCACCGTCGCGACACCCTCGGCGATGGCGATGGGGTTCGCCACCTGCACCTTCTGACTGAAGGTGAGAGGGGTGCCCATCTCGCGGGTCATGGTGGCGGCCAGCTCGGCCGCCTGCTCCTTCAGGCCGTCGATGATCGCCCGGACGGTCTTCGCCCGTTCCTCTGGCGAGGTCTCCGACCAGGCCGGGAAGGCTTCGACCGCCTTGGCCACGGCGGCGTCCACGTCGGCCGGGGTGGACTCGGCGAGAGTGCCGATCACTTCCTCGGTGGCGGGGTTGACGACCTCGAGCACGAGCCCTCCTAGCGGATGTGACACCACTTCGCTTACAGCGGGTCAGCCTGTCACATCTGGGGGCGGGGGTCACGTCGAGGAGGTGGTGGTGCTGGTGGGGGCGGGAGGTGCTGCTGGAGGTGCGGTGGGGTGTGAGAGCGGGTGGCGATGGATTGGTGGGCCGTGGGTTGGCGGGCCGAAGGTCGGTAACCGAGGGCCGCGGGTCGGTGGCCGGTGGCCGAGGGCCGAGGGCCGAGGGCCGCAGGCTGCGGGCGGTGAGGGGTGGGCCGCGGGGCGGTGAGGACGGGTGGCGGTGGGCTGGTGGGCGGCGAGTTGGCACAGCAGTGCGGTACCAGGAGCTGGGCTGGCGGCAAGTCGAGTCGAGGCGTGTCGTGTCGAGGCGAGTCGAGGCGTGGCGTGGCGTGGCGTGGCGAGTCGAGGCATGGCGAGTCGAGGTGAGGCGAGGCAAGGCGTGTCGAGGCGAGGCGTGTCGAGGCGAGGCGAGGCGAGGCGTGTCGAGGCGAGGCGAGGCGAGGCGAGTCGAGTCGAGGCGAAGCCGACGCTCAAGCCGACGCCAGCTCACCTCCCAGCCGCCGCTCCCGCAGCACCCGGAGATGCACCGCCGCCCAGGTCCGGAAGGGCCGCCAAGCCTCCGACACCTCGGCCAACGGCCGTCCGTACCGCTCCGCGACCTCGTCGGTCAGCCGGGACTCGTTGTGCGGCACCGCATCCGGGGCGTTGGCCCCGCGCAGCACCACCAGCTCGGCCGCGAACGGACCCAGCCCCTTGACCTGCTGCACCGCCAGCACCGCGGCGGCGGGCTTCATCGCGCGCAGCGTCACGCAGTCCAGCAGTCCGTCCAGGGCCGCCTCGGCCACCGCCCGCAGGTACTCGGGTTTGCGGCCTGGCAGGTCGAGGTCCAGGGCCAGGAGCTCCGCGGGTGTGGGGAAGACTCCGTCGCGCAGCAGCGAGGCCTTCAACGCGGAGGCTTGTGACATGCGGATTCGCTGCGCCAGCACCGACCACGCCGCCGCCTCGTACGGCGAGTAGAAGCCGCACGGCCGCAAGCCGGGTAAGGCAGCCTGGGCCGCTGCGATGACCGGGTCGCGCAAGCCGACTTCCGGCCAGGCTCGGCCGTCCACGTCCAGCGACAGGAAGCGGCACACCTGGGCTGCCGCCCGGTCCAGGTCGCCGGGGCCGGACAGGGACAGAACGGCAGTGGCGCCGCGCTGGGTCACGGAGACCTCGGCACGGCGCCACTCGCCCTCGACCAGGAACGTCGCCCGCAGCGCCCCTCCCTCGCGCGCGGGCAGTGCGGAGGGCGTGAAGCCCTCCCAGAACGCCCTGGACGTCGCCAACGACCAGGGGCCCTGAACTGCGATTTCGACTCGGTGTGCCACGCGGATGACGCTAGTGGGCACCCCTGACAGAAAACCGAGGCGAAGGCGCCAGGGCCTCAGCTGAAGTCGAGTTCACCCGTCCGGGTCCGCTTGAGCTCGAAGAAGTACGGGTAGCTCGCGAGCAGCTGCGCGCCGTCGTAGATCTTGCCGGCTTCCTCGCCCCGCGGGATCTTCGTCAGCACCGGGCCGAAGAAGGCGACGCCGTCGATGTGGATGGTCGGGGTGCCGACCTCCATGCCGACCGGGTCCATGCCGCGGTGGTGCGACGCCCTGAGCTCCTCGTCGTACTCGGTCGAGGTGGCGGCCTCGGCGAGCTCGGCCGGCAGGTCGGCGTCGGCCAGGGCCAGCTTGATGACCTCGTCGAAGTCCTGGTTCTTCTCGTTGTGGATGCGCGTGCCCAGCGCCGTGTACAGCTTCGGCAGCACCTCGTTGCCGAACTTCTGCTCCGCGGCGATCGCCACCCGGACCGGGCCCCAGCCCTTGGTCATGAGCTCCTTGTACTGCTCGGGCAGGTCACGGCCCTCGTTCAGCACCGCGAGGCTCATCACGTGGAAGCTCAGGTCGATGTCGCGGACCTTCTCCACTTCGAGGATCCAGCGGGAGGAGATCCAGGCGAACGGGCAGAGAGGGTCGAAGTAGAAGTCGACCTTCGCCTTGTCGGTCATGCGTGCCCCTTAAGTCACTGTGAGCGGTTATCGCCCCATCAGCCCAACGAGATCACCCTGTCATCTCTTCCCGCACGCCGGTTCCGTGATTGGATGCGGGAGTCATAACCATTCCCGACGACGTCAGCGCGTAACCACACGCGTGGCAGACGAGGTGACCAGTGGCCGCGCCCAACCTCACCCGCGACCAGGCTCAGGACCGTGCTGAGCTGCTGGAAGTGGAGTCCTACCGGATCGAGCTGGACCTGACCGACGGCGGCGGAAAGCCGGGTACGGACACGTTCCGCTCCACCACCACCGTGGTGTTCCGCAGCCGGACTCCGGGTGCTTCCTCGTGGATCGACATCGTGGCGGCGACCGTGCACCGCGCTGTGCTCAACGGAAGCGAACTCGACGTCTCCGGGTACCGCGAGGAGGACGGCGTACCCCTGCCGGACCTCGCGGAGACCAACGAGCTCACCATCGAGGCCGACTGCCGGTACATGAACACCGGCGAGGGCCTGCACCGCTTCGTCGACCCGGTCGACGGCGGTGTGTACCTGTACTCCCAGTTCGAGACCGCGGACGCCAAGCGCATGTTCGCGTGCTTCGACCAGCCCGACCTCAAGTCCGTCTACTCGATGAAGGTGACGGCGCCGCACGACTGGAAGGTCATCTCGAACGGCGAGATCACCGCCACCGAGGACGGCGAGGGCGGTTCGGACGTGCACACGTTCGCCACCACCAAGCCGATGTCGACCTACATCGTGGCCCTGGTCGCCGGCCCGTACGCCGAGTGGCGCGACGAGTTCGTCGAGGGTGACTTCAAGATCCCGCTCGGCATCTACTGCCGCGCCTCGCTCGCTCCTCACATGGACCACGAGCGGCTGTTCACGGAGACCAAGCAGGGCTTCGGGTTCTTCCACAAGGCGTTCGGCGTGCAGTACCCGTTCGGCAAGTACGACCAGTGCTTCGTTCCGGAGTTCAACGCGGGTGCGATGGAGAACGCGGGCTGCGTCACGTTCCTCGAGGACTACGTCTTCCGCAGCCGCGTCACCCGCTACCTCTACGAGCGCCGCGCCGAGACCGTGCTGCACGAGATGGCGCACATGTGGTTCGGCGACCTGGTGACCATGCGCTGGTGGGACGACCTGTGGCTGAACGAGTCGTTCGCCACCTGGGCGTCCGTGCTCGCGCAGGCCGAGGCCACCGAGTACCGCCAGGCCTGGACGACGTTCGCGAAGATCGAGAAGTCGTGGGCGTACAGGCAAGACCAGCTGCCGTCCACGCATCCCGTCGCCGCCGACATCTCGGACGTGCAGGCGGTCGAGGTCAACTTCGACGGCATCACGTACGCCAAGGGCGCGTCGGTGCTCAAGCAGCTCGTCGCGTACGTCGGGCTGGAGAACTTCCTGGCGGGCCTGCGGGTCTACTTCGCCAAGCACGCCTGGGGCAACGCCACGCTGGCCGACCTGCTCGGTGCGCTGGAGGAGGCGTCGGGCCGCGACCTGTCGTGGTGGAGCGCGCAGTGGCTGGAGACGACGGGCCTGAACCTGTTGCGCCCCAAGTTCACCGTGGACGCGCAGGGCAGGTTCACCGAGTTCGCCGTGCTGCAGGGCGGCGCGCGTCCGGGTGCCGGCGAGCTGCGCACGCACCGCATCGCGATCGGCGTCTACGACGACGACGGCTCGGGCAAGCTCGTCCGCACGCACCGCCACGAGCTGGACGTGACGGGTGACCGCACCGAGGTCCCCGAACTCGTCGGCGTGCACCGCGGCAAGATCGTGCTGGTTAACGACGACGACCTGACGTACTGCACGATGCGCCTCGACCCGGACTCGCTGGCCGCGCTGATCGACCACATCTCCGACATCGCCGAGCCGCTGCCGCGCACGCTGTGCTGGTCGGCCGCGTGGGAGATGACGCGCGAGGCCGAGCTGAAGGCCCGCGACTTCGTGAACCTCGTGCTCGGCGGCCTCGGCTCCGAGACCGAGGTCGGTGTGGTGCAACGGCTTCTGCTGCAGGCGCAGACCTCGCTGTCGTCCTACGCGGACGACTCGTGGCGCGCCGAGGGCTGGCGCCGGTTCGTCGCGAAGGCGCTGGAGCTGGCGCAGGCGGCCGAGCCGGGCTCCGACCACCAGCTGGCGTTCGTGAACGCGCTGGCGTCGTCGGTGCTCGACGACTCCACTGTGGACGTCCTGCGCGGCTGGTACGACGGTTCCGCAGGCCTCGAGGGCCTGGAGGTCGACACCGACCTGCGCTGGCGTCTGCTGCAGGCTCTCGTCGCGCACGGCAAGGCGGACCTGGCGGAGATCACGGCCGAGGAGGAGCGCGACCCGACCTCCACCGGTCACCGCCGCGCCCAGTCCACCCGCGCGCTGCGCCCGACGACCGAGGCCAAGGACGAGGCCTGGGACCGGGCGGTGAACGACGACGACCTGCCCAACGCGGTCAGCGAGGCGATCATCGCGGGCATCTCGCACCCCGGCCAGAAGGAGCTGCTCGCGCCGTACGTCGAGCGCTACTTCCGCGACGTGAAGGGCGTGTGGGACCGCCGCACCTCCGAACGCGCGCAGTCGATGGTCGTGGGCATGTTCCCGGCGTGGTCGATCGCGAGGTCCACTGTGGATGCCGCCGACGCGTGGCTGGCCGACGAGCACCCGCCCGCCCTGCGCCGCCTGGTGTCCGAGGGTCGCGCGGGCATCGTGCGGGCCTTGGCCGCGCAGGAGTTCGACCGCTCCTGACGTAGTGCTCGTGAAGCCCCGCAATGTGTTCGCGCGTTGCGGGGCTTTCGCGTTAGCGTCTCCTGGGGAGGTCCCGTGAGGTTTCGCTACGAGGTCGTGCGCTGGTGGCTCGTGGACGGCGAGTTCGTCGACGAGGTGCTGGCCCGGGTCGTGGACGTCGACGGTCTGTTCGCCGACCCCGTGGCGCCCGAGCGCGAACGGCTGGTGCTGCGCGGCTGCACGGCCGCGGTGACCGAGCTCACGGGCGACTTCCACCTCGGCATCTCCGGCTCGCAGTGGTGGCTCCTGGCCGATCTGGTCGTGCACGCCGAACTGCCCGGCGGTGATCTCGTCGCCAGCGCCTGCGTGACCCAGCTGATCGACGGCGACTTCCGCACCGCACCGACCTACACTCTCTACAAGGACCTTCGCGAAACCGGCACATGCCGTGTCGTGGAAGGGTTTCCGCGTTCTTTCGAGAACGTCTGGCCGCCGGTGACGCTCATCGGCTGCGACAACCCCGGCCGCATCCGCCCTGCCGAGCCCGATGCCGAACGAGGACCGTACGTGGGGCTGCGCGCGCTGGACCGCGACGGACGGGTCGTGACGCACGCCGGTGTCGCGCTGGACGTCGCGTCGGTGTGCGAGTCCGCTGCCGGTGAAGGCCTCTTCGACGTCGTGCTCGACCAGTCCCGCTACAGCGACGACTGGGTGGTGGGCCAACGCCCCACCCCGGCCGCGCGAGGTGCGTGGCGCGTCTGGATGGAAGGCGTTCCGGCGGAACGGAACCTGTGGGCGCCGCTGAGCCCCGAGGGCCGCATGTGGTGGAACGAGATCGCCGCAAAAGCACCGCGCACGCGTCCCACGGCCGGAGTGCACCACGTCGACGGCAGCCACGCCACGGACGAGTTCGGCCTGCACCTCGCGCTGAGCGAGGCGCTGGTGGGGCCCGGCCGGTTCCTGGGCAGCGTCTACGCCATCACCGGGATGTACGAGGAGTGGTGGTTCGTGCCGGGCATCACGCTCGTGTGGCACGAACCGGGCGTGGCGTTCCAGGCGATGCCCGGCTACTTCCTCGGACTGCTGAAGAACCTGCGGCGCAACGGGGTCGACGTGGTGCTGGAATCGTCCACACCGGACCTGGCCGACCGCCTCGACCGGTGCGTGGAGCTCGGCGCGTTCGTCGACCGCTGGATCGCCGGCTGGGCCAGGGCGGAGCAGGTCGAACCCCACGACCTGCTGGACAACTGGCACGTCTGGGCCGATCTGCCCGGCCGGGAGGAGGAACGGATCCTCGCCGGTGACGCGAACGTGTCGCAGCACGCCGAGGACGTCGAGCTCCAGTCCGTGCCGACCTGGCTGACGGTGGCGACGGACTCGCCGGACGGGTGACCCATGTGGTCGAGCAGGCCGGACTGGTCGCGCGCGGACGGGAGACGTTCATGCGACGCGGCCTCTTCGACCACCCCGCACCGAAACCTCCCGACGGCTACTCGGTGCGCGTGAGGCCGGAGGACGACGTGATCGAGGTCGTGGTGACCTTCGAGGGCGAGGAGGCGGCGAGCGGCCTGATCGCCGTGGTGGGCGAAGACGCTGTGCCGCACCGGATCGCGACGAGACCCGAGCACCGGCGGCGTGGGCTAGGCAGCGTCGTGATGGGTGTGCTGGCGAGGGAGGCGGTCAAGGCCGGGGCGAGCGAAGGGCTGCTGTTCGCCACCCCGGACGGCCTGCACCTGTACCGGAAACTGGGCTGGGACACGATCTCCGACGTCGTGATCGCGGCCAACGGCGAGAGGAAAGCATGATCGGTGAACTGGTGGAGCGCTGGCACCGCGGCTGGATCACGGCCGACGGGCTGACGTCCCAGTGGCGTGACGGCCACCTGGTCGTCCACGTGAACCGGTCGAAGCGGATGTTCGAGTGGATCGCCACGGACGACGCGGAGGTCGCCGCGCTGGCCGGGATCGTCGCCGCCACCGCGGAACCGAGCTGGCTCAGCGTTCCCACGCACTCGCCGCGGAAGGTGGCCGAGGAGGTCGAGGCGGCCGGGCTCGTCGTGGCACGCCCGGACGAGACGTTCATGCGGCGCCCGCTCGCCGGCCACCCGTTCCCCGAACCACCCGCCGGCTACTCGGTGGAGGTGACCAGAGACCCGGTGATCAGCGTCCGCGTGCTCGCGAACGGCGAGGTGGCGGCCAGCGGGCTAATGGCCGTCGTCGGGCAGGACGCCGTCGCGCATCGCATCGAGACCGCGGAGGCGCACCGGCGGCGCGGGCTCGGCAGCGTCGTGATGGGCACTCTCGTGCGCGAGGCGGTGGCCGACGGCGCGACGACGGGGTTGCTGTTCTCGTCGACGGACGGCATCCACCTCTACCGCAGCCTCGGCTGGGAGAAGATCTCGGACCTCGTGGTGGCCCGCAACGACGTCAGCGCGTGAAAAACGCCCCCGGCGGCGTGCCGGGGGCGTTCAGAAGAAGATCAGGAACGGTTGCCCGCCTGGTCGGTCAGCATGCGCAGGCCCGACACGAGGCCGCCCGCGAGGTCGCCCTCCTTGAAGGACGCCACCATGCTCATCACCGCGAGCTTGGCACCTCGGTCGGCGAGACGGCGGTGCGACTCCTCGCCCGTCACGATCTCGACGACGCGCTCGCCCGGCGACACGGCCACGAGGACGTGGTGCGACGGACGCTCGGTGGAGCCGTGCAGCTCCTGCGCGCGCTCGTGCGCGTTCGCCCCGAGCTCACCCAGGTACACGCTGAAGTCGAGGCCCGTGCTGCGGCTGGAGAGCGTCAGCGCCTCGTCCAGCTGCGCGAGCTGGGAGGGCGTGAACGGCAGGTCCGGCGCGTGCGGCTCGTACATCTTCGCCGCGGACACACGACCGCTGTTCGTCACGACAGCACCGAGCGGCAGCGTCGACGGGTCGACGGCCTCGATCGCCTTACCAGTTGCCACGTGCGCCTCCCTTGGCGGTCGAGCCCGAGGTACCGGACTCGGCGGCGCTGTGGTGCTCCGCGCTCAACCCAGCCGGGTTCGCGCTCCACCACACCGGGGCGTAGCCCCACTCCTGGCCGGGCCGGTACCGGGGAATCCGGGTGGCCTTTGGCCTCACCGTCAGCAGCGTGATCACGCCGTAAATGGCCAGCGGGATCAGCGCGAAGACGAGAACGGTCTCCACGATGGTCACGGCGGGTACGGTAGCCGAACTCAGCCGCGCACGAGCGGCCGGGCCAGCAAGATCGCGGTCATTCCCACTATCGAGCCCGCCACGACGTAGACGGTGCCGAGCGACGTCGCGTCCGCGAGCGGTCCGGCGAGCCCCGCGCCCAGGGGCGACAGGCCCCAGGCGAGCACCCGGTAAGCGCTGGTCACGCGGCCCATCATCGGGCCGGGCGTGAGCCGTTGCCGCCGGGTCGCGGACAGCACGTTCCAGCCTGCGGACGCCAGGCCGAAGACCGCGCACGCGAACAACGCCAAGGTCAGCCACGATGTGAGGCCGAACACCGCGAATCCGGCGCCGAGCAGCAGCAGGAACGCGGCCATGACCCGGCCGGCACCCCAGCGCGCCGCGAGTCTGGGGGACGCCCAGGCGCCTAGCAGAGCACCCGCCGCCATGCACACGACGAGCAGCGGAACCACCGGTTCGGCGAGGCCGAGTACCTGGATGGAGTAGAGCGCCAGCATGGCGTTGATCGCGGCCGCGCAGATCGCTGTGATTGCAACGGCAACTACCAGTGACCGCAGGCCAGGGGTCCGCACGAGGAACCGCGCGCCCTGGGCGAGCTGTCCGCGAAGATCACCTCCGGAGCGTTCGGGAGCGACGTCCGGCACACGCGAGACGAACACCGCCGCGACGACGAACGAGAGCGCGTCGAGGACGAAGCAGGCCGCCGGGGCCCACCAGAAGAGCGCCGCGGCGGCCAGCGGGCCGGCCAGGTCCATGCCGACGGTCTCGACCGCCACGAACCGGCCGTTGGCCGCCTCCAGGTCGCCGGGCCCCGCGAGTTCCACGAGCAGCACCTGGGAGGCCGAGTCCGCGAACGTCTCCGCGGAGGTCAGCACGAAAGCCGTGGCGCACAAGACGACGACCGTGGCGTGTCCGGTGTGGACGGCCAGGGCGAGCGAACCGGTCACCCCGGCGCGCACCCAATGTGCCACGACGACAACGGTTCGTGGTCTCCAGCGGTCCACAAGGGCCCCAGCGGGCAGCGCGACGAGCAACCAGGGCAACGTGAGCGCGACGGCGACGGCCGAGACGGCGAGCGGGCTGCGGGTGCTCGCGGCCGCGAACAAGGGCAACGCGACGACGCGCACGCCGTCGCCCACGAGCGACACCGCCCAAGCCCTGGTGAGCGCTCGGAAACCCCGTCCGTGCACGCCTTTTGCCGTATGACGCATGTCACGTTCCATCGGATTGCACGCTACAGAGCGTGTCCATACCGGCCAGTAAGGCCAACGAGTGCTCTCGTGCGGCGCAGCGGTTACACCCGGTCAGGCCTCACCCGGTCGGCGGCGAACGGGTGCCGGTTTGGGGTCTTGTTCCCGGAACACCCACCTCTTAGCTTTTCACCTATACGGGTCTTGCGCACCCGCCCCGAGCGAGCTGGAGGACACAAAATGTTCACGATGACCCGCCCCCAGGCCGTGACCTTCACTCTTCCGAAGTACAAGGACGATTCAGTGCGTATCACCGCCAGTGACTCCGTCCGGATCACGATGGACGACTCCGTTCGGATCACCGCGTCCGATTCGGTGCGCATCACCGCCCGCGACTCCGTGCGCATCACGATGGACGACAGCGTCCGCATCACGGCGCACGACGACAGCGTCCGCATCACGGCGCACGACGACAGCGTCCGCATCACGATGGACGACTCGGTGCGCATCACCGCGCACGACGACTCGGTGCGCATCACGATGGACGACAGCGTCCGCATCACGGCGCACGACGACAGCGTCCGCATCACCATGGACGACTCCGTGCGCATCACGGCGCACGACGACAGCGTCCGCATCACGGCACGCCGGAACGACTTCTCCCTCGCGGCCTGAACCCTCCGAAAGCCGGCTCAGGCCGCCGGTTCACCCAGGTACGGCAACCACTGCGGATCAGCCTCGGCCACCCCGGCGAGCAACCGCCAGTGCGGGCCCCGCGGCGCCGCCGGAACAACGCGCAGCCGCCAGCCCAGCTCGGACAGCAGCTTGTCCGCCTTGCGGTGGTTGCACTTCGCACAGCAGGCGACGCAGTTGGTCCAGGTGTGAGGTCCGCCACGCGAGCGCGGCACGACGTGGTCGATCGTCTCGGCCCGCCCGCCGCAGTAGGCGCAGCGATAACGGTCGCGGTGCATGAGCCCGGCACGGGTCATCGGCACGCGGCCGCGATAAGGAACTCGCACGTAGGAGCTCAGCCGGATCACGGACGGCACGAGCACCTCGGACTTCGACGAGTGCAGCACCAGCCCGGAGGCGTCTCCGTGCACGACTTCGGCTTTCCCGCAGACCACGAGGACGACCGCCCGGCGCAGTGACAACGCCGTGAGCGGCTCGAACGTGGCGTTCAGCAGCAGGACCTTGCGTCTTCCCCAGGGGAAAACAGCCGGCGTCGGACCGGGCCCTCCCCCATCTCGATCCCCATCCGGCACGACCCGCAGCTCGGGCTGATTTCGGCATGGGGGGACCGTCGGCGCAGCCTCGCCGTGCAGCGAGCCGCCGATAGGGGTCGGTTGTCGGTCTGGCACGCGACCACCTCCACCGGTTCAGCCATAGGAGACCACACTTACCAGGAAAAAATCACGTGTGATAAGTGACGTGTCACGGATGCGTGATCCAACCTGGGGTGAACGAACGCCTATCGGAGATGGTTTTCAAGAGCCCGCTACCCTTGACAAGGTGACAGAGGCACCCTCCACCCCACTGCCTGCGACGATCACCTACCCGATCGCCGAGCGGCTAAACCTCACCGAGCAGCTCCACGGGCGCGACGTCGCCGATCCCTACCGCTGGCTCGAGGACACGGCAGACCCCCGCACCGCGGAGTGGTCGCAGGCGCAGGACGTGCTCGCACGCTCCTGGTTGGACGCGATGCCCGGCCGCGCACGCCTGGGCGACCGTCTCGAGGAGCTGATGCGGACGGGTTCGGTGTCCACGCCGGCCTGGCGCGCGGGCAGGGCGTTCTTCACCCGCCGCGGCCCCGAGCAGGACCACCCCGTCGTCGTGGTGCGCGAGACCGACGGCACCGAACGCGTGCTGCTCGACGTGAGCGCGCTCGACCCGTCCGGCGCGACCACCCTGGACGGCTGGTCCCCCAGCCTCGAAGGCGAGCGCCTCGCCTACCAGGTGTCCGTGGGCGGCAACGAGCACTCGCTGCTGCACGTCCTGGACGTGACGACGGGCGAGCTCGTCGAGGGCCCGATCGACCGGTGCCGCTACTCCTCCATCGGCTGGCTTCCGGGCGGCGACGAGTTCTACTACGTGCGCCAGCTCGACCCGGCGCTGCTGCCCGAGGACGAGAAGCTGTTCCACCGGCGCGTGTGGCGTCACCGAGTCGGCACGGACCCGGAGACCGACCTCAACGTGCACGGCGACGCCGAGGCGCCCACCTTCTACTACTCGCTGAACGTCTCGCACGACGGCCGCTGGCTGGTCGTGAGCGGCGCGCCCAGCACGCTCAAGCACGACTCCGTCTGGATCGCGGACCTGCACGGCGACAGCGAGCTCAAGCCGGTGGTCCTGACCGAGGCGGGCGTGCAGTGCTCGGCGTCGGTCGCCCGCGACGGCAGGCTCTACCTGCACACCAACCACGGCGCGCCCCGGCAGCGGCTCTGCGTGGCCGACCCCGAGCGCCCCACCGAGTGGACCGAGCTCATCGCCGAGGAGCCGGACTCGGTCCTCGACGGCGTGCGCTGGCTGAACGGCGACCTGGTCGTCCTGCGCACCCGGCACGCGGTGTCCGAGCTGCACCTGCACGACGCCGCGACGGGCGCGCACCAGCGGGAGATCCCGCTGCCGGGCACGGGTTCGCTGCACGGCATGTCCGTTGTGGACGCGCTGACCACCCACGACCAGGACACGCTGTGGTTCGGGTGGACGGACTTCGTGACGCCGCAGTCGGTGTTCCGGTACTCGAAGGCCACCGGGGAGACGGTGCTGCACGAGGCCGCGCCGGGCCGGGTCGAGCTGCCGACCGTGACGACGCAGCAGATCGCGTACGAGTCCAAGGACGGCACGACGGTCCGGATGTTCGTCGTCAGCGGGGAGCAGAAGCCCGACCTGCCCCGTCCGGCGCTGCTCACCGGCTACGGCGGTTTCGCGATCGGCCGCGGCCCCGGCTACAGCGCGACCACGCTCGCATGGGTCGAGGCGGGCGGCGTGTGGGTGCACGTGTCGTTGCGCGGCGGCGACGAGGAGGGCGAGGACTGGCACGTCGGCGGCATGCGCGCCAACAAGCAGAACGTGTTCGACGACTTCCACGCCGCGGCGGAGCGCCTGGTGCGCGACGGGTGGACGACGCCGCAGCAGCTGTCGATCATGGGAGGCTCCAACGGAGGCCTGCTCGTGGGCGCCGCGCTGACCCAGCGCCCGGAGCTCTACGCGGCCGTGGTGTGCTCAGCGCCACTGCTCGACATGGTGCGCTACGAGAAGTTCCTGCTCGGACGGTTGTGGGCCGACGAGTACGGCAGCGCAAGCGTTTCCGAGGAACTGGGCTGGCTGCTCTCCTACTCGCCTTATCACCGAGTGGTAACGGACGTTGAGTACCCTTCGGTCTTGTTCACGGTGTTCGAGTCGGATTCTCGTGTGGACCCCAACCACGCCAGGAAGATGTGCGCAGCTCTGCAGCACGCTTCGTCAAGTGATCCGACCAAGCACCCCGTGCTGATCCGCCGCGAGACCGAGGTCGGTCACGCGGGCCGGTCGGTCAGCCGGACGGTGGCTCTCGCCGTGGACCAGCTGACGTTTCTCGCGAATGCCACCGGCATGGAGTTGTAGGAGGGCACGACCACGTGACCAGTCCCGTGGATGACATCGAGAACAGGACCGCCCAGGCGGTCGGCTTCTTCGAGAAGTACGGCCCCGACATCATCGCGGGCGGCATCAAGATCGTCCTGATCCTGATCGCCGCGTTCGTGATCAGGGCCATGCTCCGCAAGGTCATCGACCGGATCACGACGCCCGGCAAGGAAGGCAAGAAGCCGGGCCTGCTCAAGCCGTTGCGGGAACGCGCTCCGCAGGCGCTCGGGAACCTCATCTCCGAGCGCCGCGAGCAGCGCGCCCGCACGATCGGCTCGGTGCTGAAGTCGATCGTCACGATCCTGATCTTCGGAATCGCGTTCCTCGAGGTCCTGATCGTGGTGAAGCTCGACATCACGCCGGTGCTGACCTCCGCGGGCATCCTGGGCGTCGCCATCGGTTTCGGCGCCCAGAACCTGGTGAAGGACTTCCTCGCCGGCATGTTCATGCTGCTGGAGGACCAGTACGGCGTCGGCGACGTCGTCGACCTGGGTCCCGCGACCGGCACCGTCGAGGCCGTCGCGCTGCGCACCACCACGATCCGGGACACGGGCGGCACCGTCTGGTACGTCCGCAACGGCGAGATCCTGCGCGTCGGCAACTCGTCGCAGGGCTTCGCGGTCGCCGTCGTCGACCTGCCGCTGAGCTACGGCGCGAACCTCGCCGAGGCCACCCAGGTGCTCGACCGCACGGTCCGCGAGGTCGCCGACAAGGACCCGCTGAAGGCGGACATCACGGCGAAGCCCGAGGTGCTCGGCGTCGAGAAGTTCACGCCGGAGGGCATCACCCTGCGGGTCACCGTGAAGACGCGCCCCGGCCGTCAGTGGGCGGTCCAGCGCAACCTGCGCGCCCAACTGATGCCGGCCCTCGAGGAAGCCGGCTTCACCGCGAAGTAGCTCAAACGCGGGCGCCGGGTGAGTTAGAACACCCATTCGAGACAGTGATCATCCGGCGTCCTGCCAGTTCACACCCCTATGACCCCCCAACAGCCGGGGCGGCCTGCGCGCGGTGGCCCGCGTGAGTCAGGATGGGTGTGTGGGAAACCCCGTGAGCTTCTTCGAACAGGTCGGTGGCGAGGAGACGTTCCACCGCATCGTCGCGCGCTTCTACAAAGAGGTGAAGTCCGACGAGATCCTCCTCCCCCTGTACCCCGAAGAGGACCTCGGACCTGCGGAGGAGCGGCTGCGGCTGTTCCTGATGCAGTACTGGGGCGGCCCCCACACCTACTCGGACAACCGGGGCCACCCGAGGCTGCGGATGCGCCACGTGCCGTTCAAGATCGGTCCGATCGAGCGGGACGCGTGGCTGCGCTGCATGAGGATCGCCGTCGACGAGGCCGGCTTGGACGAGGCTCACCGCAAGCAGCTCTGGGACTACATGGAGATGGCGGCGAACAGTCTGATGAACAGCCTGTCCTGACCGACCATCACCCGATCGGGTCCTTTAGCAGCGAGACGAATGGCAGGATGACCCCCCGTGCGACGATCCTCCGACCTCAGCCCCGAGATCGCCGAAGAGTCCGCCTGGTGGCGTGACGCCGTCTTCTACCAGGTGTACGTGCGCTCCTTCGCCGACTCCAACGGCGACGGCGTCGGCGACCTGGACGGCATCCGCTCCCGCCTCGGCTACCTGGAGCTGCTCGGGGTGGACGCCCTGTGGCTCACCCCGTTCTACCGCTCGCCGATGGCCGACCACGGCTACGACGTGGCCGACCCGCGTGACGTGGACCCGTTGTTCGGCGACCTGGCCGCGTTCGACCGGCTGGTCGCGGACGCGCACGAGCACAACATCCGGGTGACGGTCGACCTGGTCCCGAACCACTCGAGCGACCTCCACGTGTGGTTCCAGGAGGCCCTTCAGGCCGGTCCCGGGAGCATGGAGCGCGCCCGCTACATCTTCCGCGAGGGCCGCGGCTTCGACGGCTCGCAGCCGCCGAACAACTGGGTGTCCGTCTTCGGCGGCCCCGCGTGGACCCGCGTGCCGGACGGCCAGTGGTACCTGCACCTGTTCGCGCCGGAGCAGCCCGACCTCAACTGGGAGCACCCGGAGGTCCGCGCCGACCTGGAGCAGACGCTGCGGTTCTGGCTCGACCGCGGTGTCGACGGCTTCCGCATCGACGTGGCGCACGGCATGGCCAAGCCGGAAGGCCTGCCGGACATGGAGATCCGCACGCAGGTCCCCGGTGTGCTGAGCGACGACGTGCACGACCCGCGGTTCGACAACGACGGCGTGCACGAGATCCACCGCATGATCCGCAAGGTCATGGACGGCTACCCCGGCACCATGGCCGTCGGCGAGATCTGGGTGAAGGACGACGAGCGCTTCGCCGCCTACGTCCGTCCCGACGAGCTGCACCTGGGCTTCAACTTCCGGCTGGTCGAGGCGGGCTTCGACGCAGACGCCGTCCGCACGGCCATCGAGCACTCGCTCGGCGCCGTAGCCCTGACCGGCACCCCCGCCACCTGGACGCTGTCCAACCACGACGTGGTGCGCCACGTGACGCGGTACGGCGGCGGTGCGGCGGGCGAGCAGCGGGCCCGCGCGATGACGCTGGTCGAGCTGGCGCTGCCGGGTGTCATCTACCTCTACAACGGCGAAGAGCTCGGCCTGCCGAACGTGGAGCTGCCGGACTGGGCCCTGCAGGACCCGACCTGGGAGCGTTCCGGGCACACCGAGCGCGGCCGTGACGGCTGCCGCGTGCCGATCCCGTGGGAGGGCACCAGCCCGCCGTTCGGGTTCTCGACGGCCGTGAACACCTGGCTGCCGCAGCCGAACGAGTGGGACCACCTCACGGCCGAGGCGCAGCTGGAGGACCCGGGCTCGATGCTCTCGCTCTACCGCGAGGCGCTGGAGCACCGGAAGTCCAACGCGGGCTTCGCCGGTGAGGAGCTGGAGTGGTACGGCGCCCCGGCCGGCTGCTTCGCGTTCCGGCGCAAGGGTGGCGGGCTGATCTGCGCCCTCAACACCTCGGGCGCGTCCGTGCCGTTGCCGCCCGGCCAGGTGCTGCTGTCGTCCGGTCCGATGGACGGCGACCAGCTGCCACCCGACACGGCCGTCTGGCTCGTCTGAGCCGCTCTGAAGTCGCTCTGAGGGGCGGTCACCACCCGGTGGCCGCCCCTCAGCGCGTCAGACGATCAGCGGCAGCATGGAGTGGCGGCGGCGGACCACCGCGCCGAAGCGGGCGTCGATGCGCAGCCACGAGTCCGTGGCGGTCACCCGCACCTCGCCGTCGTCGCCGAGGAAACCCATGCCCGACAACGCGAACAGGACCCTCAGCGGGATCTTGACGTCCAGTCCGGACCCGCTGACGGTCAGCACCGTCTGGTCCAGCAACGAGGCCGGCGGCGTGCCCTGCGGACCGGTGTTCTCCCGCGCCACCTCGACGCCCTCGTCCGCGAGCTTCGCGACGACCTCGACCGGCAGCAGGTCGACCATCAGCCAGCCCTCGGCGGGCGGCAGGGCCGTGCGCCACATCAGGTCCTTCGCGGGGCCCGGGTCGATGCGTTCGTCGCGCATGACCGCGAGGCCCGTCAGCAGCTCCGAGCCGGACACCGTGACGTCCGCCGGAGTCGCTTGTCCCGCAACGGTTCGCGTCGCGAGCGCGTCGAACGGCGTGGCCACCCACGCGTCGAGCCGTTCGGAGTCGCGGTTGCGCAGCCGCACGACGCTCTGCGCGTCGAGCCGCACCGCCCGCGCGGCGAACGCCCCCAGGTCGTCTCTCTCGGCCGCGTCGGCCAACACCAGCTCAGGCACCATTTCCCCCTGCACGCCACCCGGCGAGAAAGTCGCGCTCGGCCTCGGTCAGCCTGCGCGGTCGTGCTGTCGTCACGTTGTAGGGCGCCAGAAGCGTCTCCGCCCTGACCGCCACCGGGCTGTTCACGTCGCGGCCGGTGCGCACCACGTAGTCGAGCGTCAGCGAGGCCGCTTTCAGCTCCCGCACCGACATCTCCACCTGGACCTGCTCGCCGGTGAACACGATCGGCGCGAGGTACTCGACCACGAGCTTCGCCACGACCATGCCCTCGGCCAGTTCCTTGACCCCGTGGCGGGCCGCCTCGGTGAACAGCAGCTCGATCCGGGCGTCTTCCAGCAACGTCACCGTGTTCGCGTGGTTGACGTGGCCGAACGCATCCATGTCCGACCATCGAGGCCGCACACCCGTGACGAAGACTCCCATGCAGGGACCCTACCGTTCACGGACCTTCACAGGACCTCCACACCAGCCGATTGAAAATCGATAGGCAGCTCTCGATACTCGATTCATGTCTCGCGTAGTGGTGTTCTTCCTGCAGGCCCTGCTCGCCATGGCGTTCCTCGGCGGGGTGTTCGCGCAGGTCGCGATCATCCCGGGGACCGCCGCGAACGAGGTCGAGAACTTCCCGCCGTACGAGTCGGTGAGAGTGCCGTTCGTGGTGTCCGCGATCGTTTTCGTGGCGTGCCTTCAGGTTCTGGCGGTCGCGCTGGGCGGGATGCTGCACCGGGCAGGAGAGGGCACGGTGTTCGAGTCCGGTGCCCTCACTTGGACGAACGTCGCGATCGGCGCCATCGCCGCGGGAGCCCTGGTGCTCGCCTGGTTGTTCGTCTACGTCACGTTCACCGAGATCCCCTCCCCCGCGGACGGCATGGAGGTCCTGGGGCTGTGGATGGGGTCCGCCGTCGGCACGGTCGCGGCGGTCGGCGTCGCGCTGCTGGTCTACGTCGGACGGCAGTGGCTCGGCCGTGCGATCGCCCAGCGCGCCGAACTGGAGCAGGTCGTCTGAGAAGACGCCGGGGCGCCGCGGAGGGGATTCCGCGGCGCCCCGGTTCTCGTTGCTCGTTCTACCTGACCATGCTCCGCACCTGACGGGCGGCGACGGAGAGGGTCGCGAGGTCCAGCTGGTGGACCCGGTTGATCTCCTCCAGCGCGCCGCGCGCACGGGCCAGGCGGGAGGCGTTGGCCTGCTCCCACTTGGCGATCTTCTCGGTCGCCGTGTCATCCTCGTCGCTCGCCCGCAGCACGTCGACCGAGATGGCCCGCAGCGACGAGTAGAAGTCGTCGCGCAGTGCCAGCCGGGCCAGGGCGTGCCAGCGGTTGCCGCGCTCCAGGCTCGTCACCGAGTCCAGCATGTGGTCGATGTCGAGGTGGTCGGACAGCGAGAAGTACAGCTCGGCCGTCTCGCGGTGCGTGCGCTCCGGACCCGCTCCGCCGGCCGGACCGAACTCGCGCTCGGCCAGCTCGGCGATCTCGGTGACGTCGAGCAGGCCGTACATGTACAGCAGCGCGGCCACCTTGCGGGCGAGCTCGGCCGGGACGCCCTGTTCGACGTACCGCTCCGCCTTGCCCGCGACGACGGCCAGTTCCTTGCCCTGCAACAGTTCGAAGGCGAAGGGGCTGAGCTCCTCGACCACGCCGCGGAAGCGGTTGATCGTGGAGCCGACCGCGAGCGGCTGCGGGCGGTTGGAGAGCAGCCAGCGGGACGCGCGGTCCAGCAGACGGCGGGTCTCCAGCACCATGCTGTCCTGGACGTCCGTCGCCACCACGGTGTCGAGCGCCTGGATCTCGCGCCAGATCCGCGGCAGGTCGAAGACCTGGGTGACGACGGCGTACGCGCGGACCGCGTCCGTCGCCGACGCGCTCATCTCCTCGGCCAGGCGGAAGGCGTAGGAGATGCCGCCGCCGTCGACGACCTCGTTGACGACGACCGTCGTGATGATCTGCCGCGCCAGCGGGTGGTTCGGAATCGCGGCGCCGAAGCGTTCGCGCAGCAGGCTCGGGAAGTAGTCCGGGAGCTTGCGGGTGAACGTGTCGATCGTCGGGATGTCGCTCGCGAGCAGCTCTTCCTTCAGCGTGAGCTTGGTGAACGCGAGCAGCGTGCAGAGCTCCGGTGAGGTGAGACCCTCGCCGGCCTTCTCCAGCGCCTTGAACTCCGCGGCGCTCGGCATCGCCTCCAGCTTGCGGTTGAGCGCGCCGCGAGCTTCGAGGTCGGCCGTGAGACGCGCGTGCACCGAAAGCATCGGCGCGGCGTGCGCCCGGCTGACGCCGAGGACGTTGTTCTGCGAGTAGTTGTCCGCCAGCACGAGCTCGCCGACCTCGTCGGTCATCTCGGCGAGGACCTCGTTGCGCTGCTGCTGCTCGACCGACCCCTCCCGGACCAGGTGGTCCAGCAGGATCTTGATGTTGACCTCGTGGTCGGAGCAGTCGACGCCCGCGGAGTTGTCGAGCGCGTCGGTGTTGACCTTGCCGTTGTTGCGGGCGAACTCGATGCGGCCGCGCTGGGTCAGACCCAGGTTGCCGCCCTCGCCGACCACCTTGACGCGCAGCTCGTTGCCGTCGACGCGGATCGAGTCGTTCGCCTTGTCGCCGACGTCGGCGTGCGACTCGGTCGACGCCTTGACGTACGTGCCGATGCCGCCGTTCCACAGCAGGTCGACCGGAGCGAGCAGGATCGCCTTCTTGAGCTCCGGCGGGGACATCTTCACGACGCCCTCGGGCAGGCCCAGCGCGACGCGGGCCTGCTCGGAGATCGGGATCGACTTCGAGGTGAGCGGGAAGATGCCGCCGCCCTCGCTGATCAGCGAGCGGTCGTAGTCGTCCCACGACGAACGCGGCACGGTGAAGAGGCGCACGCGCTCGGCGAACGAGCTCGCCGCGACCGGGTCCGGGTCGATGAAGATGTGCCGGTGGTCGAACGCGGCCACGAGCCGGATGTGCTCGGACAGCATCATGCCGTTCCCGAACACGTCACCGGACATGTCGCCGATGCCGACGACGGTGAACTCCTGGGTCTGCGTGTCCACACCGAGCTCGCGGAACGAGCGCTTCACGCTCTCCCACGCACCCTTGGCCGTGATGCCCATGGCCTTGTGGTCGTAGCCGATCGAGCCACCGGACGCGAACGCGTCGCCCAGCCAGAAGCCGTAGCTCTGGCTCACGCCGTTCGCGATGTCGGAGAACGTCGCCGTTCCCTTGTCCGCGGCCACGACGAGGTACGTGTCGTCGCCGTCGTAGCGCACGACCTGCGACGCGGGCACGACCTCGTTGTTGATCAGGTTGTCGGTGAGGTCGAGCAGGCCCGAGATGAACATCTTGTAGCAGGCGATGCCCTCGGACATGAAGTTCTCGCGGTCGATGCCGGGGTCGCCGGTGGGGGCGATCGGCTTCTTGACGACGAAGCCGCCCTTGGCGCCGACCGGCACGATCACGGCGTTCTTCACGGCCTGCGCCTTGACCAGGCCGAGCACCTCCGTGCGGAAGTCCTCGCGGCGGTCCGACCAGCGCAGGCCACCGCGCGCAACGCTGCCGAAGCGCAGGTGCACGCCCTCGACCCGCGGCGAGTACACGAAGATCTCGAACTTCGGCCGCGGCTGCGGCAGGTCCGGGATGGCCTGCGGGTCGAGCTTGACCGACAGGTACGGCCGCGCGTTGCCGTCCGCGTCGCGGAAGAAGTAGTTCGTCCGCAGCGTGGCGTTGATCAGCGTGAGCAGGCTGCGCAGGATCCGGTCCGCGTCGAGGCTCGTGACGTCGTCGATGAGCTTGCCGGTCTCGACGACCATCGTCTCGGTGCGGTCGGTGCGCGTGCCGTCGTCGAGCCGCGGGTCGAACCGGGCCTCGAACAACGCGACCAGCGCGATCGCCACGGACGTGTGGCTGAGCACGGCGTCCTCGATGTAGTCCTGCGAGTACGGCGTGCCCGCCTGGCGCAGGTACTTCGCGTACGCGCGCAGCATCGCGGCCTGCTGCCAGGTGAGCCCGGCCTGCAGCACCAGCGAGTTGAACCGGTCGACCTCGGCCTCACCGCGCCAGACGGCGGCGAACGCGTCCTGGAACCGCACCCGCACGTTGTCGAGGTCGGCCTCGGACAGCTGCGCCAGCGCGGCCTTGTCGATGCGCAGGCCGAAGTCGTAGATCCAGCACTGCACGCCGTCTTCGCGGGCGATCTCGTACGGCCGTTCGTCGACCACGATGACGCCCATGCGCTGCAGCATCGGCAGCACGTCGGACAGCGTGATGCCCTCGCCGGTCACGAAGAGCTTGAAGCGACGCTCCCCCGGCTCGGCGTCCTCGGGCACGTAGAAGACCATGTCGAGGTCGCCCTCGACGAGCTTCTCGATGCGCCGGTAGTCCTCGAGGCCCGTGGAGGCCGGGAAGTCCTCCTTGTAGGCCTCCGGGAAGACCGTGGAGAACCGCTGCCCCTGCTCGGTGGCCGACTCCGCGCCGAGGTCTCCCTCGTCGCCCACGACGGCCTCGACCATGCGGTCGTCCCAGCTGCGGACGGCCTCGGCCAGCTTGGCCTGGATCGCCGCGACGTCCGGTTCGAGGGTGCGCGCCGGGTCCGTGTGCACCATGAAGTGCACACGCGCCAGAGCGGACTCACCGATGCGCGCGCTGTACTCGAGGTTCAGGCCCCCGAGCTCGGCGAGCAGCACCTCCTGCATCGCGAGGCGGCTCGTCGTCGTGTAGCGGTCACGCGGCAGGTAGACGAGGCAGCTGAAGAAGCGGCCGAACGGGTCGCGGCGCAGGAACAGCCGCAGCCGGCGGCGTTCCGCGAGCGCGATGACACCCGTCGTCGTCTGGTAGAGCGTCTCCGCGTCCACCGAGAACAGCTCGGTGCGCGGGTAGTTCTGGATGACCTCGAGCATCCGCTGGCCCGAGTAGGACTGCAGCGGGAAGCCCGCGCGGTGGATCACCTCGCGCACGCGGCGTTCGACCACCGGGATGTCGAGCACGTTCTCGTGCAGCGCCGTGGTGCTGAAGATGCCCAGGAAGCGGTGCTCGCCGGAGACGTTGCCCTCGCCGTCGAACGTCTTCACGCCGACGTAGTAGGGGTAGACGCTGCGGTGCACGCTGCTCTGCGCGCTGGCCTGCGTCAGCACCAGCAGGTCGGGGCTCAGCGCCTGGGCGCCGTTGTCCGGCCCGGCGGTGAGGCTGCGCGCGGCGAGGCTGTCCTGGCGCAGCACGCCCAGGCCGCTCGCGAGCACGGCCCGCAGCGCCGGTTCGCCGTCCTCCTGGACGAGCTCGTACTGCCGGTAGCCCATGAAGGTGAAGTGCCCGTCCGCGAGCCACTCCAGCAGGTTCGAGCCGTCCGAGGTGGCCTCGGACGCGTCCTTCTTGAGCTCCTCGGCCAGCTGCAGGGCCGTGGCGACCATGCGGTCGGTGTCCTCGACGACCTCGCGGACGTCGGTCAGCACCGTCAGCAGCCGCGTCTCGAGCTCGCGGGCACGATCGGGGTCGGTGATGAGGTCGACCTCGATGTTCATCCACGACTCGGCCAGCGCGTCGGCGGGCGGATCGGCCGGATCGGCCGTCGGCAGCACCTCGGTGCGCTCGCCGGTGACCGGGTCGCGCCGCACCACGACGATCGGGTGCACGACGCGCTGCACCTGCACACCACCCCGCGTGAGCTCGGACGCGACCGAGTCGACGAGGTAGGGCATGTCGTCCGTGACGACCTGGACCACGGTGACAGGACACTGCCACCCGTCGGTCCCGCGCGTCGGGTTCAGAATGCGCACCGCGGCGCGTCCGGGAACGCGGCTCTCGGCGAGCTGGTAGTTCGACCGCACCGCACCGACCAGGTCCACCGGGTCGTCGTCGTTGACTTCCTCGGCGGGCACGTGGCGGTAGAAAAGGCGGATCAGGTCAGCGAGTTCGGGGGCATTGGCGGCGGCCCGTTCGATCAGCTCGTCACGGACCTGCTCAGGACTGGCCGTTGGACTGCCATCACCCGCGGCGGGGGCCGCGGAGACGTCGTCGGTTCGGGTCGGGGCTCCAGTCGAGGTCATCTTCAGGCGACTCCACGCTATCCGGCACCTCTGTGTGCCGGGTCCGGCCCCACCATAGATGGGGTGGCGGGGATCACCGGCAACGGGAGGTGCACTGACGGGCCACTGAATCGTGGGCTGAATCGAGTCACATCATCAGTGGCGACAAGGCTTTCCGCTTCGGTGGACACGACAGGGCACCGGCTTGCTGCGCCGGCCCCGACACCCCGTCGATCCACAGGTTCATCCGATCATGGGCCCCACGGCGTCGTGACCACCGTGGAACCATCAGACAACATCGACCCGCCCACCGCAGGTCGCCGCCCGGCCACCCGCTCGAGCTCCTGCCCGACGCCGGGTCAGCGCCAGGCAGGAGGGGTTGGGCAAGGCTTGAGGTGTGGCGCTGGCCACCCTCACACCCCCGGCAGCGTCCAGCCGGGAGACCCGTCCGCCCGGACGGGACGAATCGGACCGGTGGTCTCGCTGTCCGACGACACGGGAGCGATCGGTCCGGTCTTCTCCTGCGCGGACTCGGCCTGACTGCCGAGGGCGTAGGAGTCGTGGCTCGACGGCTGTGCGGGGAAGCTCTGGACGGGGCGCAGCGAGCTCTCGGTGGAGGGCTCCGGTGAGGACTGCCGGGTGCCGAAGGACTGGCTCGCGCCGTACAGCGGGTCCGGAGCGGGCTCGGGCTCCGGCTGGGCGCCGAAGGGCCGGCTCGAGCCGAACACCGCGTCGGAGGAGTCCGCGGCGCCGTGCCGCGCACCCAGCGGCTGACTCGAGCCGAACCCGTCCGACGATCCCGGAGACTCCTGCTGCGCGCCGAAGGGTCGACTCGAGCCGAACCCGTCCGACGCGGTCGACAAGTCCTGCGTGCCGAAGGACCGCCCAGCACCGGACAGCGGATCCGGCGAGCCCGCGGAATCCTGCCGAGCACCGGAGGAGCTGCCCGAGCCGAACCTGTCCGACGAGGTCACGGCGTCCGGCTGCGTGCCGAACGAACTGCCCGTGTCCGACGACGGCGCGGCCTCCGAGTCCTGCTCGGTGCCGAAGGAGAAGCCCGACCGGAACAACGCCTCCGAACTCGACGGGTTCTCCTCCGCCGGGTCCTGCCGGGCGTCCGCGGACTGACCCGATCCGAAGAGTGCGTCCGAACCGGACGTGGCTTCCGCCACCGGCTGGGTCCGGAGGTCCGTGACCGCGCTGAACGCCTCCCCCGGCCGTGACGCCGGGTCCGTGGTAGCGGGTTCCGCGCCGGACGGGCTCGGCTCTGCCGCGGGGGTGTCCGGGGTGGATTCCGTCGCTGACCAGTCCGGGGCGGTCAGGTCCACGGCGTCGAGTTGTTCCTCGTCGGAGCGGCGGCCCGTCTCGTAGGCGACCAGTGCCTCGGCCAGCAGGTCGGCGAGGCTCAGTTCGCTCGGCCTGCGACGGCTGCTCGGGCGGCCCGTCCGGTCGGTGGACTCGGGCTTCGCGGTGCTGCCCGGTGTGTCTCGTGCCTGGGCCGGCTCGGTGGTCGACGCCGCCGGGTTCGAGGCGAAGAAGTCGTACGCCTCGGCCTGCTCCGGCTCGCCGACCGCGCGGAAGCCCGTCTCGGTCGGCGCCTCGGCGGCGGCCGGGAGCGGGTCGGTGCCGGCGCTGTGGCCGGGCTGGGTGTCGTAGGCCGGTGGGGTGCCGAAGGCCGACTGCGTGCCGAAGCTGGTCTGGGTGCCGAACGTCGGCTGGTCCGCCTGGGACTGCACGCGCACCGGGCTCGTGGGGACGTCCGCCGGGTCGTCGTCCACGTCCGCCGAGCTCAGGAACGTCGTCGTCATCAGGTCCGGTTCCGGGGCCGGTGGGACCTCGGCAGGGGCCGGTTCCTCCGGCGGGGCGGGGTTCTTCGGCTTCGGGGTGCTGAAGTCGAGGCTGCTGAAGTCCAGGTCCGGGAGCTTGCGCTCGTCGGGGTCCTGGGCGGCTGCCGGGAAGCCGCCCGCCGGGGTGTGCAGCGGGTAGGCCGGTTCGTCCAGGTGGGGGCCGAAGTCCGGGGCCGCCGGCGCACGGGAGAACGCCGCGGCCAGGCCAGAGCCGGGCGGGGTGCCCTGGTCGCCCAGGTAGTCGGGGCGGGACGTGTGGTCGCCGAAGCGGTCGGAGCGGGACGACAGGCCCGAGTCCGCGAAGTAGTTCTGCGACGGCTCCGAGGCCGGAGTGTCCTTGCGCAGGCCCGACGGGGGTTCGACTCGCCACGACGGGGTCCTGCCCTCGGGATCGGCGTCGCGGGCGCGGCGGCGGCCTCCTGCTCGCAGGCCCTGGGCCTTGAGCATGTCCAGCACGCTTTCCGAACCGGACGCCTCGTCGCGCGCGGCGCCCTCCGCACGAGCCGCTTCGTCGCGGGCCGCGGCTTCCTTGGCCGCCTCCTCGCGTTCCACGGCCAGGCGGGCGACCTCCTGGTGCGCCGCCTCCTGACGGGCCACGTCGCGGCGGACCGCTTCCTGGCGCGCTGCCTCGCGGCGGGCCTCTTCCTGGCGCACGGCCTCCAGGCGGGCCGCTTCCTGTCTCGCCAGTTCCTGACGAACGGACTCCTGGCGGGCGGCTTCCTGACGCGCCGCCTCCTCGCGAGCCGCGTCCTGGCGGGCAGCCTCCTGACGCGCCGCCTCCTCACGGGCGGCGGCCTGCCTGGCGGCTTCTTCGCGCTCGGCTTCCCGCCGTGCCGCCTCTTCGCGAGCGGCTTCGTGGCGGGCCGCCTCCTCGCGGGCGGCTTCCAGACGTGCTGCCTCTTCGCGGACCGCGTTCTGGCGAGCGATCTCCTGGCGTGCGGCTTCCTCGGCGGCCTGGGCTTCGCGTTCGGCCTGGGCGCGCTGTTCGGCGCGGGCCTGGCGCTCCGCCTCTATCTGGCGGCGCGCCTCGCGCTGCAGCTCCATGAGCTGCTGCTCGACCTTGCGCTTGCGTTCCTGCTCCACGGTCAGCTGAGGCCGGTCCGGCTCAGGCTGAGCGGGCTGCGGCTGGACCGGCTGCGGTTCGGGATCCGGAAGTGCCGGTGTGATGGGGATTTCGGCGATGGTGGTCGGCCGGTCGTCGTCGATCTCGCCGGCGGCCACGCGGGCGGCGCGGCGGCGGCCGCTCACCATCGCGCCCGCGGACGCGATCAGGCCGGAGGCGGGGACGGTGCGGTCGGAGGAAGACGAAGAGGAGGACGGCAGGGGTGCGGGTGGCGGTTCCACGGCTTCCGGGGTCTTGTCATCGGGTTCGCCGAACGGCTGGACCATGCGCCACCGGTCGGCGGCGTGTTGTCGGGCCGCGGACAAACCTTCCACGGTCATGTCTTCGGCAGCGCGCCGGACGCGCTGAACCTTCAGCCCTTCGCCCTTGCGGACCTGGACCGGGCGCCACTGCCGGAGTTGTTGCTTCAGTGCGGCGGACAGCACGCCGTCGGTGACCACCTGCATGCCCTCGACGGGACGGAGCACGCTCGCCAGCTGCTGGTGCAGGTCGGCCGGCTGGCGGTGGACGCCGGAGAACTCGGCGGCGAGACGGGCGCGCACCGCGTAGACGGCGCGGGCACGGCGGCGTTCGGCGGCGTGGGCGGAGCGCAGGTTCGTGAGCGCGTCGGCCAGTTCACCGGACACCTCGTGCACGTGGGCCAGCGCGAGCAGGCTCTCGGCGAGCAACGTGTCGAGCTGGTGGCGTTCGGCGCTCGCGGCGGCCTCGCGCAGCATCTCGCGGGCCAGCGCGACGCGGCCTGCGGGCAGGTGCACGCGCGTGGCCAGCGCCAGGCGGAGCCAGCCCGTCGTGGACGCCGAGGGCGAGCGCACCGGGCGGTCGAGCAGCGGCGCTCCGGCATCGCCCGCGTCGAGCAGGCGGTTCGCGTCCATCAGTGAGAGCACCAGCTCCAGCGTGAGCCGGCCGACGCCCTGACCGCTGTCCGCGCACGGATCGGAGAACCTGCTGAGCAGGTCGAGACCTTCGCGGGCGGCACCGATGGCGGCGGCGATGTCGCCCCACCTCCGGTGCTGCGCGGCCTGCACCGCGCGGATCAGGCCGCGCAGCAGCAGACGCGTGTCCTCGTCGAGCGTCGTGTCGGCGACGTAGAGCTGGTCCGCCTCGGCGAGCGCCCTGGTGGGCTCGTCGCCGCGGCCGACCGTGACGAGGCATTCGCTGGCCTGCACCAGCGCGGACGCCCGCAGTTCCGCGGGCACGTCCGGCGCTTCGAGCACCGGTGTGACCGCGGCGAACCCCGTCAGCGGGGCTCCCACGGACCGCGCGCACGCCGCGAGCTCGACTCGCAGCATCCACGCGGTCTCGTACTCGCCGGCGGCCTCCGCCGCCTTCAGGGCGTCGATCGCCCTGTCGGCGAAGCGGACCTCGCGGCCCATGCGGTTGCCCGCGAAGACCACGAGCGACTCCGCCCGCAGGCGGTCGGCTTCGTCGCGGCGGGTCGAGGCGAGCGCGACCGCGCGCTCACCCAGCACCAGAGCGAGCTCCGGTGCGCGCCAACGCAGCATCCAGGCGGGCACGACCAGCGTGCTCACCTCGACGTTCGCCTGCGTCTCGCCCCTCGCCGCCACGACGTCGCCGTTGCCCTCTCAGTCCCGTGTCAGCTTGCGGTACGTGACACGGTGCGGCCTCGCGGCGTCGGCACCCAGGCGCTCGAGCTTGTTCTTCTCGTAGCCCTCGAAGTTGCCCTCGAACCAGTACCACTTCGACGGGTCCTCGTCCGTGCCCTCCCACGCGAGGATGTGCGTGGCGACGCGGTCGAGGAACCACCGGTCGTGGGAGATGACCACGGCGCAGCCGGGGAACTGCTCGAGAGCGTTCTCCAGCGAACCGAGGGTCTCGACGTCCAGGTCGTTCGTCGGCTCGTCCAGCAGGATCAGGTTGCCGCCGAGCTTGAGCGTGAGCGCGAGGTTGAGGCGGTTGCGCTCACCACCGGACAGCACGCCCGCGGGCTTCTGCTGGTCCGGGCCCTTGAAGCCGAACGCGCTGACGTACGCGCGGGACGGCATCTCGACGTTGCCGACGTGGATGTAGTCGAGCCCGCCGGACACGACCTCCCACACGTTCTTCTTCGGGTCGATGCCGCCGCGGTTCTGGTCGACGTAGGACAGCAGGACCGTCTCGCCGACCTTCACGCCACCGGCATCGGGCTGCTCGAGACCGACGATGGTCTTGAACAGCGTCGTCTTGCCGACGCCGTTCGGGCCGATGACGCCGACGATGCCGTTGCGCGGCAACGTGAACGACAGACCGTCGATCAGGACCCGGTCGCCGAAGCCCTTCTTCAGCTTGTCGACCTCGACCACGACGTTGCCCAGACGCGGGCCCGGCGGGATCTGGATCTCCTCGAAGTCGAGCTTGCGGGTCTTCTCCGCCTCGGCCGCCATCTCCTCGTAGCGGTCGAGTCGCGCCTTCGACTTCGCCTGGCGGGCCTTGGCGCCGGAGCGCACCCACTCCAGCTCGTCCTTGAGGCGCTTCTGCAGCTTCTGGTCCTTCTTGCCCGAGATCGCGAGACGCTCGGCCTTCTTCTCCAGGTACGTGGAGTAGTTGCCCTCGTAGGGGTGGGTCTTGCCCCGGTCGATCTCCAGGATCCACTCGGCCAGGTTGTCGAGGAAGTACCTGTCGTGGGTCACGGCGAGCACGGCGCCGGTGTACTGCGCGAGGTGCTGCTCCAGCCACAGGACGCTCTCCGCGTCCAGGTGGTTGGTGGGCTCGTCGAGCAGCAGCAGGTCGGGCTTGCTCAGCAGCAGCTTGCACAGCGCGACACGGCGGCGCTCACCACCGGAGAGCTTGGTGACGTCGGCGTCCGGCGGCGGGCAGCGCAGGGCGTCCATCGCCTGGTCGAGCTGCGAGTCGATGTCCCACGCGTTCGCGTGGTCGAGCTCCTCCTGGAGCTTGCCCATCTCCTCCATCAGCTCGTCGGAGTAGTCGGTCGCCATCAACTCGGCGATCTCGTTGAAGCGGTCCAGCTTCACCTTGATCTCGCCCAGGCCCTCCTGGACGTTGCCGAGGACGGTCTTCTCCTCGTTGAGCGGCGGCTCCTGCTGCAGGATGCCCACCGTGTAGCCGGGGGCGAGGTAGGCCTCGCCGTTGCCGGGCGTGTCCAACCCCGCCATGATCTTGAGCACGCTCGACTTGCCGGCGCCGTTGGGACCGACCACACCGATCTTCGCGCCGGGGTAGAACATGATCGTGACGTCATCGAGGATGACCTTGTCACCGTGCGCCTTGCGCACCTTTTTCATGGTGTAGATGAACTCGGCCATGGCGGCGATCGTAGAGCGGTGCCCAGAGGCTCCTGACCTCGGTCGCCGACAAGCAGCCGCCCACCCCCGCAACGAGCGTCACGCGACTCGGTGACCAGCCCGTTCCGTTCGAACGTGAACGACCCTCGGCGATCGGTCCTCAGCGGCTCCGATCTACGAGCTTCCCTCCTTCTTCGTGGTTCGCAGTAGGTACATCTTGTCCGGCGCGTGGTGCCCGATCGGGTGAGTTCCCCGAAGTACGGCACTCGTTTGCCCCGAACGGCTCAAGTTCCATCAGAACGGAACCGGCTCCTCCGCCGGATCTTCGGCGGACCGCGGTTCAACGACGGCGGCGGCGCCCAGTGACTGCACCCGGCTCAGGTCCAGCCCGACGTGTGACGCGTCGACGCAGAACGCCTGCCGTTTCACGTCGTCCTTCTCGTAATGACGGATCCGCAGCTTGCCCTGGACGATCACGGGATCACCTTTGGACAGCGTGGTCTTCACGCTGTCGGCGAGCTTGCGCCAGCACGAGACGCCGAACCACAGGGTCTCGCCGTCCTCCCACTCGGCCGACGCCGTGTTGTACCGGCGCTCGGTCGAGCTGACGCGGAAGAACGCGTTCGTCCTGCCGTCCTCGCCGTGCTTGTACGTGATGTCGCTGACGACAGTGCCAACAACGGTGATCACGGTGGAATTCCAGGACATCGGTTCGCCTCCAGGTCGCGGGGTTCTGGTCCAGGCTGCTCCGGAGGCGGTGGGCCGGGACGGGGCGGCGGCGGATCTGTGGACAACTCGCGGGCTGTGGACAGGTCGAGATCTTGGACGGCTTCGAACCACGGAATTGTCGGGGGTGCGTGCTAGGCGGGCCTGGAGCGGAGTCGAGTGAGTGAGCGCCCACTCATTGACATGAGTGAGGACTCACTCATACAGTGGCGGACGTGTCAGAGGAACCTCGCCGCCGCCGCGCCCCCGCGATGAGCCCGGAAGATCGCCGCGAGGCGATCGTCCAGGCCACGCTGCCGCTCGTCGTGAAGTCCGGCGCGAACGTCACCACCAGCCAGATCGCCGCCGCGGCCGGGATCGCGGAAGGCACGGTGTTCCGCGTGTTCAAGGACAAGGCGGAGCTGCTCGACGCGTGCATCCAGCGCGCTCTGCACTCGGACGAGGAGGTCGCCCGCCTCGCGGCGATCCCGGCGGACGTACCACTCGAGGAACGGCTCACCACGGGCGTCGCCACGTTCAGCGGCTACCTCGACCGCATGTGGGGCCTCATCGGCGCGCTGCGCGAGTCCGGCTACCACCCGAACGACGAGGACCACAAGAAGCACAAGGGCCCGCCGATCGGCATGCAGCAGCTGTCCGAGGCGGTCGCCAGTCTCTTCGGCGACGCCGACCTGCGCGTCAGCCCCGACCTCGCCGGACGGATGTTGCTCGGCGCGGTCTTCACGAACCGGATGGGCTCGGGTTTCGGCCAGACCGAGGCGGAACCCGCCGCCATCGTCGAACTTTTCCTGCACGGCGCGCTCAAGGGGGAGACAAATGAGTGAGCTCATGATCGAAGCCCACGAGGTGAGCAAGAAGTTCGGTGACGTGAACGCGCTCGACGGCGTGAGCGTCACCGCGAAGAAGGGCTCCGTTCTCGGTCTCCTGGGCCACAACGGCGCCGGCAAGACCACGCTGGTCAACCTCCTCACCACGATGCTGCCGCCGTCCAGCGGCAGCGCGAAGGTCGCGGGGTTCGACGTCGTGAAGCAGAGCCACGAGGTCCGCAGCCGCATCGGCCTCACCGGCCAGTTCGCCGCCGTCGACGAGCAGCTCAGCGGCCACGACAACCTCGTCCTGATCGCCCGCCTGCTCGGCGCGAGCCGCGGGCAGGCCCACCAGCGCGCGGACGACCTGCTGGAGCAGTTCGACCTCACCGACGCCGCCAAGCGCAACGCCAAGACCTACTCCGGCGGCATGCGGCGGCGCCTCGACCTGGCCGCGTCCCTGGTAGGCAACCCCGAGGTGCTGTTCCTCGACGAGCCGACCACCGGTCTCGACCCGGCCAGCCGCCTCGCGATGTGGGAGATCGTCGAGAAGCTCGTCGCGGACGGCACGACCGTGCTGCTCACGACCCAGTACCTGGACGAGGCCGACCGGCTCGCCGACCAGATCACCGTGCTGTCCCACGGGAAGGTCGTCGCGTCCGGCACCTCGGCCGAGCTCAAGGCCCAGGTCGGCCAGCGCACGGTCACCGTCACGCTCGACTCGGTGTCCGAAGTGGACCTGGCGTTGAAGGCCGTCAACTCCGTGGGGCTCCACCCCGTCGCGGAAGGCCTCACGCTCACGACCCCCGTCAGCGCGTCACGCGACCTTGCGACGGTCGTGCGCGCGTTGGACGACAACGGCCTGGAGGCGCACGAGATCGGCCTCAAGGAGCCCACTTTGGACGACGTCTACCTCACGCTCGCCGCGAACTAGGGGGAAATCATGGCGACTTTGACCTGGCACGGCAGCAGCTACCCGACGCAAGTCCTCGTGCTGACTGGCCGTTCACTGCGCGCACTGCTGCGCACGCCCGCACTCGTCTTCTTCAGCATCCTGCAACCGTTGATCATGCTGACGCTCTTCAGCCAGATCTTCGGCAGCATCACGTCGACGGCGAACTTCCCAGCAGGCATGAGTTACATCAACTACCTGCTGCCCGCGATCCTCGTGAACACCGCGATGCAGTCCTCTCTCGCGTCCGGCATCGGGCTCGTGCAGGACATGTCGAACGGTGTGCTCGCACGGTTCCGTTCACTGCCCATCCGCCCGAGCACGGTTCTGTTGGCACGCAACCTGTCCGACGCGGTCCGCACCGCGTTCCAGCTGGTGCTGATGATCGCGTTCGGCATCCTGGTGTTCGGGTTCCGCCCGGACGGCGGCATGCTCGGCACCCTCGCCGCGCTGGGTCTGGCGCTGGTCGTCGGATGGGCGCTGAGCTGGGTGTTCATCGCGATCGCCGCCTGGGTCCGCAAGGCCGAGCTCATGCAGACCGTGGGCTTCCTGGCGATGTTCCCGCTGATGTTCGCGTCCAGCGCGTTCGTGCCGATCAACGGCCTGCCGGGCTGGCTGCAGGCGATCGCGAAGGTCAACCCGCTGACGTACGCGGTCGACGCCGCCCGCAGCCTGGCGCTCGCCCACCCCGTCACGGGAGTGGCCGGCGCGCTGGTCACGAGCGGTGTGATCGCGGCGATCGGCGCGTTCTTCGCGGTCCGCGGCTTCCGCCGTCCGCTGTCGGTCTAACCCTTCTCGGAGATCTTCCGCAGCATCGCGTTGTAGGCCTCGAGGTCGGCGTCCCCATCGGCGTCGGCCTTGCGGTCGTACCGCTTCGCGTCCCGGCCGTCCTGCCGCGCCCACTGCGTGAGCAGGGCGACCATGACCACGAGCAACGGGATCTCCCCCGCCGCCCACGCGATGCCACCGCCGAGCCGTTGGTCCTCCAGCAGGTTCTGCACCCACGGCAACGCCAGGCCGCGGTAGAACTGCTCGCCGATGACGGTCGCGGAGCTCATCAGGATGACGCCGAAGAACGCGTGGAACGGGATCGACGCGAACAACAGCCCCAACCGGCCGAGCGGCGGCAGCTTGTTCGGTGCGGGGTCCACGCCGATCACGGGCCAGTAGAAGACGTAGCCCGCGAGGATGAAGTGCGCGTTCATCGCGAGGTGAGCCCAGTGGAACGGCAGAGCGGCCTCGAAGAGCCCCGAGAAGTACAGGGCGTAGAAGGAGCCGACGAACAGGCCCAGCGCCACGAAGGGGTTCGTCAACAGCCGTGCGACCGGTGAGTGCACGAAGGCCAGCACCCACTCTCGCGGACCCGGCACCTCCTTGTTGACGGGCAACGCGCGCAACGCCAGCGTCACCGGTCCCCCCAGGACGAACAGGATCGGCGTCAGCATGGACAGCACCATGTGCGCTTCCATGTGGACGCTGAACATCGCCGGCGAGTACCGGCCCATGCCCGACGACGTCGCGAACAGCAGCGAGAAACACCCGCACAGCCACGCGACGGTGCGGCCCACCGGCCACTTGTCGCCGCGCTGGGTGAGCCTGCGCACGCCCAGGACGTAGAACAGGGCGAGTGCCAGCGCCGCCGTTCCGAAGATCAGGTCGAAGCGCCAGTCGAACAGGATGGCCGCGAGCGTCGGCGGGCCGTCGAGGTCGTAGCCGATCGCGATCTCCGTGCGGCTGGGCAGTTCGGTGCCGCCGCCGGGAGGAGGCGTGCGGGCCAGCGCCACGGCCAGGCCGATGGTGAACATCATCAGCAGGATCTCGATGCCGGCGAGCTTGAGCAGCGCGTGCGGCTTGCCGTCGGCCACGCCCTTCACGCCGCGTTCGCGCTGGAAGTAGCCGAACACGCCGAGCAGCAGCAGGCACGCCAGCTTGCCGAGCGTCAGCCAGCCGTAGGTGGACGTCACGAGGTCGACCGGCGTGATGCGCACCAGGGCGTTCACCACGCCCGAGACGGCCATCACGATCCAGCAGACCAGTGCGATCTTCGAGAACCTCGACGCGGCGAGAGGAAGGTGCGCGCCGCCACGCCTGCCGTGCGCGAGCAACGCGATCAAGCCGCCCACCCACAACACCGCGGCGATGAGGTGGAACAACAGGCTGTTCGTCGCCATGTCGTGCGAGCCACCGGACGACGAATGTCCCGTGACAGCAACCGGAACCAACGCGAAGACGGCACCGAACAGCAGAACCGTCGTCCATCCCCACGACAACACCAGACGGCAGCCCAGCGCGAGCAACGCCACGATGATCGCCGTCAGCAGCCACGCCTTCGACTGCTCCAGCAGCATCGCCGTCGCGACCATCTGACTGAACGTGAACGAGCTCACCGGACGGTCGATCGCGGCCGCTGTGTTGAACGGCACGGACAGCAGTGCACCCACGAGCCACACGAGCGCGAACCACCCGGCGGTGCGCATCGCCGCGTAACCGTCCGCTGCGAGAGTGCCGGACTTCTGCGGTGGCACGAGGAACGCCGCCAGCAACAACGAGCCGATGGTCACCACCGCACCCGTCTCGGTCAGCACGCGCACGATCAGCAGCCCTGCCGGAGGGTTGCTCTCGATCGAGCTCAGCGCGACGGCGGCGAGCGAGGCCACCGCGAAGCCGATGACGACGAGGGGCACCAAACCCGTTCTGGTGGAGCGTTCGATTGGCACGCCCCGGAGCCTACGACCCTCTAGTGTTGCGCCGTGTGAGACGTTCTCCCCTTCTCCTGCTCGTGCTGCTCTCGCTGACCGGGTGCACGTACTCCATCCAGGGCGAACCCGTCGCGGCACCGCTGCCACCGCTCGCGATCGCGACGGCGCGCAAGACCGCCGGGGTCGACCCGTGCGCCCTGGTGACGGAGAAGGACCTCAAGCCCCTCGGCACGCTCAAGTTCAAGCCCGTGCCGCGCACCGAGATCGCGAACTCGTGCCTCTACACCCTGAACGAGGGGCCGTACGTGCTGGTGGCGGTCCCCTACCGGTCGTTCGACGCGTCGAAGAAGTCGCAGCAAAAGGGCCGTGAGGTCGAGACGTCCAAGCACGCCACGTGGCTGAGCTGCTCCAAGCCGTCCGCGGACCAGGACCTGGTCTGCTCGGCCACCATCGCCGTGACGCGCGAGGAGTCGTTGCTGGTCACCCTCGGCATGCCCGGTGACGTCGCCGAGAGCAAGGCGAGCACGGCGCTGGAGCCGCTCAGCGTGGAAGCGCTCAAACGGATGCCGCCTGCCTAGCGGCCCTCCTGGCCAGCAGGGTCGTCGGAATGATCAGCGCCGTGACGAACGCCACGAACCCGAGCGAGACCACGAGTGAGCTGACGTGCGCGAGCCCGCCCACGATCGGCGGCCCCGCGAGGAACCCCGTGTAGGCGATCGTCGTCACCAGGCCGAGTTGGCGTTCGCCACCGCTGCCGTCCGCGCGTTTGCCGGTCTCGCTCGCGAGGTCCATGACCACGGGGAACGAGAACGCGAGCCCCAGCCCGGCCAGGCCGAACCCGAGGTAGCCGGCCACGGGGAGGGGCACCGCGACCGCGAGCGCCAGCCCCGTCGCGGCCAGGCCTCCCCCTGCGGCGAGCAGGCGGTGCGGACCCAGGCGGCGTTGGATCGGTTCGCCGAACCACCGTGCGAGCGCCATCGTCACGGAGAAGCCCGCATAGGCGTATGCGCCTGCCGCGTCGCCCATCCCACGCTCACGCACCATGAACAACGCCGACCAGTCCGCCGCCGCCCCTTCCGCGATGGCACTGCACAGCGCGACGCTCGCCAACAGCCAGAGGACAGGGCTCTTGAGCACGTTGGCGTTCTCCGCGACTTCTTCCCTATGACGCTCCCCTACTCCTCCGGGGATCGTCTTCGCGATGAGAGCGGTCACCAGTGCACCGACGAAGGCCACCAGTAGGAAGTGCTTCATGAGCGTCCAGTGCGCATGAGCGGCGGCGGCGCTTCCCAACGACCCGATGAGGCCGCCGACGCTGAACCCCGCGTGGAACTGCGGCATCAACGGCCGTTGCAGAGCGCGGACGACGACAACCGCGGCCATGTTCATCGACACGTCCATCGCGGCGATGCTCGCCCCTAGCGCCACGAGACTCAGACCGAGTTGCAGCGGCGACTGCGACAACGCGAGCACGGGCAGAAGCAGCGGACTGAGGAGGCTGCTCGCTATCAGGACTCCACGCGATCCGTAGAGCGCACACACCCGTGCCGCCAACGGCGCTGTGAACGCCAATCCGACGCTCGCCCCGAGCAAGGCCAGGCCGAGACTGCCGACCTCCGCGCCGACCTGCTCGGCGAGCGCGGGCACGCGGGAGGCCCAGGTGCCGAAGACGGCGCCGTTCAGCAGGAAGACGACGAACGTGGCCAGGCGTGGAGACATGCGCTCCAGCATGACTGAAGCGCTTCAGCAGCGCCAGCGATCAGGGAGCGATCTCTCGCATACGATGCGTCAGTGGAGTCCGACCGCCGACGCAGGCCGACGCTGGACACCGTCGCCGCGGCCGTCGGGGTCTCGCGGGCGACGGTGTCGAACGCGTACAACCGGCCGGACCAGCTGTCGTCGTCGTTGCGCGAACGCATCCTCGAAACGGCGCGCTCCCTGGGCTACGCGGGCCCGGACCCGGTCGCCCGCTCGCTGGCGACCCGCTCGTCCGCCGCCGTGGGCTTCATGCTGCCGCAGGGCCTGTCCGGCGCGTTCTCGGATCCGGCGCTCTCGATCGTGCTCGACGGCCTGGCCCAGACCGTCGACGGCCACGACCACAGCCTCGTGCTGATGCCAGGCGACTCCACGGGCGGACCGCGCCCATCGATCGTGTCGCGCGCACAGGCAGACGTGATGGTCGCCTACTCGCTACCCGACTCGGCCCCGGCCCTGGACGCCGTCGCCGCCCGCGGACTGCCGCTAGTGGTGATCGACCAGCCCGTCCTGCCGGGCTCGGCGCGAGTCGAGGTGCAGGACTACACGGGCACCTCGGCGGCCGCGGCACACCTGCTGGCCCTGGGACACCGCAGGTTCGGCGTTCTGACGTTCGCACTGCACCCGGACGGAGTATCCGGACCGGTGTCGCACGAGCGCCGTTCGGCCGTGCCGTTCCGCGTGAGCCGCGACCGCCTGGGCGGCTACCTCGACACTTTGGAAAAAGGCGGGGTGGAACCGGACAATGTTCCGGTGTGGGAGGCCCGCGGCAGTGATCGCGAACTCGGACGACTAGGCGCGCGGTGGCTGCTCACCCGCACGCCACGCCCGAGCGCCCTGCTGTGCGCGTCGGACCAACTGGCCTTCGGCGCCCTCCAGGCGGCCCGCGACCTGACGTTGACCGTCCCAGGCGACATCTCGGTCGTCGGCTTCGACGACGTCCCCGAAGCGGCCTACAGCGACCCGCCGTTGACTACCGTGCGTCAACCCCTGGCCGACAAGGGCCGCCGAGCCGGCGAACTGGCACTGAAATTACTGGCCGGCGGGAGACCGCCCCGGCCAACGAGACTCGACGTTTCCCTCGTGGAGAGAGCCTCGACGGCCCCACGAACGTGATTCGCATCACGTTTAGACAGTTTTCGTCACCCATTTGGTCGTAGGGCGGAAACAGTCGATCGACTCCGGACGATGTGTCCGGTGGGGGCACCGGTGGCCACGCGTCGTGGTCACTTTCGCACCCCTCCAGCCTCTGTAGCTCAGTGGAGAGAGCGAGGGACTTCTAATCCCGAGGTCGCAGGTTCGAATCCTGCCAGGGGCGCTGGATAGCTGGTAGATGAACTGGAGCCGGTCTCTTCGGAGGTCGGCTCCAGTGCTTATCCAGTGGTTTCAGTCGGTCGGCCTCAAACCTTCCAGGGCGTCCGCCGCCCTGTGACCCACCGACTTCCGGTTCATATACACGTCCTGGGTCATGCTGACCTGGGCGTGGCCGAGGTAGTCGGCGATCTCCCTCGCACTCAGTCCGGCCGCATGGAGCTGCGTCGCGACGAGGTGCCGGAAGGCGTGCGGGTGGAGGCCTTCCCACTCCGAACCCTCCAGGACGCTGCGCAGAGCCTTCCGTGTGTTGTCCGGGTCCCGCAGCGTGCCCGACGAGGACGGGAACACCCACTCGCTCTCCGAGTTCGGCCGGCGTCTGCGGAGAACGTCCATCGCCCACACCGGGATCCTCAGCGTCCGCATCCCGGCGACCGACTTCGTATGCGGCTGGACGAACAGCCCGACACCGGTCAGCCGGATGACCGTGCCCTCCAGCAGGATCACGTCCTGGTCCTCACGGACGCGGGTCCAGTCGAGCGTCAGGAACTCCCCGAGCCGCGGACCGACCGCCGCGTGCATGTCCACGAGGTCGACCAGGTCGAGGTTCCGCGCCCGCTCGTTGCCCACCAGGTAGGCCCGCAGCCGGAGGTAGTCGTCCCACTCGATCTTCGTGAGCTTCTTCCGCACCGGCCTGACCTTCTTGCTCTCCCCCAGCGTCCCGACCTCCCGGACCGGGTTGGTGCCGATCGCGTCGTACCGAACGTAGAGGCCCGTGATCGCGGTGAGCACGACCGTCGCGTGCTTGGCGCTCCCCAAGCCTGCCGTGTCGCGGATCGTCCGGAGAACACGTTCAGCTGTGCCCGTCGTGATCTCGCGTCCGGTGAGCGAGCCGACTGCGTCCTTGAGGTCACGGTCCCAGGACTCCCGATTGGTCCACTTGGTCCGCGCGGCCTTCTTCGACTCGTCCAGCTCCGTCAAGTACTTGTCCGCGACCTCGGAGACCTTCGTGCGGTCGGTGATCTCCTCCCCCGCCACTGCGAGCGCGGTCTCTCAGAGCTTCCTTCAGCCGGTTCTTCGCCGCGTTCTCCGTCTTGGCCGTCCGCTCGACCTGCCGCGTAACTCCGTCGTAGTCGCGGCAGTTGGTGATCGCACGGACCTTGCCGGCTAGAGTGCGGACGTACCAAATCTCTCCGTACGTCCCGAGCGCCATCGGTGGCCTGGGCATCATCCCGCTCCCTGCGGCTGCGACTCGAACCACGCCTTGACGTCCTCCGGGATGTAGCGCACGTACTTGCCGACCCGACGTCCCGACGGGCCGTAGTTCTTCGTCCTCCACTGGTACAGGGTCTGGGCAGGCACGCCGAGGAAGTCCGCGACGTCCTGAATGCCCCAAAACTTGCTCATGACGCGTTCTCCCTCGCGTAGGTGCGTTGGCGTTGTTCTCTCCTGCCTTCTGCGCTAGTCAGGGCGAGTTCTCGTTCTTCGGGGTTGGCGTAGCCGCTGGCTGCGTACTGCCAGTCGTTGACGACCACGACGAACTCCGGGTCGAAGCCGAGGCGGTCAAGCGTCTCGGCAGCGCGAAACTCCCGGCGTTCCTCGCGCAGGCGCTTGAACATGACCGGGTAGCGCTGCGACTTGCTCAGGAAGTGGCCGCGGAATGCAGCATGTGCGCCTAGCCTCGCAGCTTGAGGTCTTCGTAGAGCGGGTTTGCGCCGAACTCCCAGGCGGTCTGAATCATCCGGCGGTGGTCTTCGGACACCCGCAACAGCTCGATGTCCAGCTAGGACCGAATGAGCTTGTCCGCAGCTTCGCTCTTGCCGTGCCTTTAGTGGCGTACTCGGCGACGTACGCCGCTAGACGAGACTCGCTGATCTCGCCGTTCTCCTCGACCTGGTTGGCGTTGCTGGCCCGGCTCTGCCGGACGTCGACCTGCTCACCCCAGGCCACTCGCAGCACCTTACCGTCAGGGCGAGGCACCTCCAGCGCGACAGCGCGTGCGGCCTACCGGATCGAGTGCTCGAGCAACTCGGCCGTCGCCCAGGCGACGTCTCGTCAGCGGCACCGTCCGCCCGTCGATGCGTATGACGGCTTGGAAGTGCACCAGGCCCCGGCGTTGGTACTCGGCTACCTTGGCGTACGACACGCGCGCATGTCCGCGAACTCCCGGGCCGTCAGCCCACTGAGCGTGCCAGCGTGCGGCGCAGGGCTTGAGCGAAACGCGACCACAGAGCACCGACATTGGCCTGCCACAGAACGGATCCGCTGTAGTCGTAGGTGTCCGGGTCGAGCGGCGTCGAGACGTTCGGGTCCACCGGGTGGTGGTAGGCGCCGCAGGCACACCGAATGGTCTTACCGCGGGCGTTGCGGCGGACCATGTGCACAGCAGGAGAACGAGGTCCCGCGCCGGGCGACGGCGTATCTGTCGCAGGCGAATCTGCCGGGAAAGGCTTTACCCGCTCGTGAACGAACTCCCCGCCGACAGTGTCCCTGTCGCGGTGACGTGCCGGGTACTCGGGATCGCTCGGCAGCCGTGCTACCGGTGGCGTGCCCGGCCGGTCACCGCAACCGAGCTTGAGCGGGCATATGAGGCGAACGCGTTGTTCGACGCGCACCGCGACGATCCGGAGTTCGGCTACCGGTTCCTGGCCGACGAAGCCCGCGACGCCGGCCTGTCGATGGCGGATCGGACCGCGAGGCGGATCTGCTCGGCCATGGGCTGGCGGAGCGCGTTCGGCAAGAAACGCGGCCGCAACGGAGAGAAAGCCAGCCCGCCGGTCCACGACGACCTGGTCCGCCGTGACTTCACCGCCACCGCACCGAACCTGTTGTGGCTGGCCGACATCACCGAACACAGCACCACAGAAGGGAAGCTCTATCTCTGCGCGGTCAAAGACGTCTGCTCCACCCGGATCGTGGGCTACTCCATCGACTCCCGGATGAAGTCCCGCCTCGCCGGCACCGCGCTCACCAACGCCGTCGCGAGGCGTGACGAGGTCGCCGGCTACGTGGTCCACACCGACCGCAGATTGCGATTTCGATCAAGGAAATTTGTCCGTACGCTCGCACGCCACGGCCTGTCCGGCTCGATGGGGCGGGGCGGCTCCACGAGGGACAACGCCGCGATGGAGAGCTTCTTCGCGTTGCTGCAGAACAATGCCTCGACCCGCGTACCTGGTCCACCCGCGACGAACTCCGGACCGCGATCGTCACCTGGATCGAACGCACCTACCACCGCCGCAGACGCCAAGCCGCCCTCGTCCGGTTGACCCCTATCAAATACGAGACAACCATGGCTACGCCAGCCAGCCAGTCTGCGTGACTACCGCTGTCACCTACTCGTGCAGAAGACCCAACGCAAGACTGACAACTCGCGCGTAATGCAGACGTCGTCGTTCTGGCGACACGCGCCGCCAAGCATGCGACGACAGGGCTCATCGGGGACACGAACCGAAAACGTAGTGTTCGCTGATGGTGGCGGCCGGCTTCTTCGCACCGCAAGTCTGGTGAGTTGTTGCGCGAACACATGGAGTGATTGCCGAGACACGGCCTGGTGTCCCCAGGATCACGAGTTCCGGCGGTACAGTTTACGCGCGGGACAGTCGCCAAAAAGTGCACTGCTAGGATCTTGCGACCGTCACAGTTTGGCCGATCAGCTCGTTTGCGAGCAGGTCTGATCTTGGAGGCATCGGTGGACACCCCACGCAGGGCTGTTGTGCTGCTCAGCGGTGGCCTGGACTCGGCAACAGTCTTGGCCATCGCCAACGCGGAGGGCTACGAGACGTACGCGCTTAGTTTCAGCTACGGGCAGCGACACACCGTAGAACTGGACGCCGCGCACCGCGTTGCCGGGCAACTCGGCGCAGCACGACACATCGTGTTCGACCTCGGCATGCGGGCCATCGGTGGATCAGCGTTGACCGCAGACATCGACGTTCCGCACCACGACAGCGTCGACGATCTCGATTCGGGTTCGGCGCCGATCACCTACGTACCCGCAAGAAACCTGATCTTCCTGTCCGTTGCCGCCGGCTGGGCTGAAACCGTTGGTGCGACTGACATCTTCATCGGCGCCAACGCCATGGACTACAGCGGGTACCCGGACTGCAGGCGTCCCTTCCTCGACGCATTCGAGGAAGCCGCGACGCTCGGTACCGTCGCAGGAGCAGATGGTGGCATGAGGTTCCGCGTGCAGGCTCCGCTCGTGGATCTCACCAAGGCACAGACGATCCAGCGTGGGCTCGAACTCGGCGTCGACTACGCGATCACCCACTCATGCTATGACCCCTCCCCTTCCGGGCAAGCATGTGCGACCTGCGATTCCTGTTTGCTCCGCAAGCGCGGCTTTGAGGACCTCGGTCTCACAGATCCCGTTCTGTCCGGGTCGGTGTCAAGGTGACCTACCAGGTCAAAGAGATCTTCTATACGTTGCAGGGTGAGGGCTCACACGCGGGCCGACCAGCGGTGTTCTGCAGGTTCTCTGGGTGCAACCTCTGGAACGGCAGGGAATCGGGACGCGCCAAGGCCATCTGCCAGTTCTGCGACACGGACTTCGTCGGCACGAACGGTCCTGGCGGCGGCATGTTCCGGTCAGCAGAGGAACTGACTGGCGCCATCAGCCGTGCATGGTCTGGCCAAGTACATCCGCGTGCGAAGCGATTCGTCGTCTGCACCGGCGGCGAACCACTCATGCAGTTGAACACCGAACTGGTCGATGCACTGCACGATGCCGGCTTTGAAATCGCAGTGGAGACCAACGGCACTCAGACGGCTCCGGCTGGACTGGACTGGGTTTGCGTCAGCCCCAAGGCCGGGGCAAACATGGTCCTCACGTCTGGCGATGAGCTCAAGCTGGTCTTCCCACAGCAGGCGGCCCCACCTGAGATGTTCGAAGATCTAGACTTCGCACACTTCAGACTTCAGCCGATGGACGGACCTGAGGTCGAAGCCAACACGAAGTCCGCTGTCGAGTACTGCCTGCAAAATCCACAGTGGAGTCTCAGCTTGCAGACGCACAAGTATCTAGGAATTGCGTGATGGAGATCTTCCGCGAGTTCACCTTCGAAGCAGCTCACCGGCTGCCGAACGTGCCGGATGGCCACAAATGTGCTCGACTGCATGGTCACTCATACCGCGTGGAGGTCCACGTCACCGGTGACGTGGACCCCGTCGAGGGTTGGATCATGGACTTCGGCGATGTGAAGAGGGCGTTCGAGCCGGTTGACGCCCAACTCGATCACCACTACCTGAATGAAGTGCCTGGCTTGGAAAACCCGACCAGCGAGAACCTGGCACGCTGGATCTGGGACCGACTCTCCGCCGACCTTCCGCTGTCAAAGATCGTGGTTCGTGAGACTTGCACCTCCGGCTGCGTCTATCGAGGAGAGGCAGCATGACTCTGGAAGACGTCCAGAGCCGACCGGACATCCGCGGCGTCGCGCTCGACGAGGTTGGCATATCCGGCCTGAGGTACCCCGTACTGATCTCCGACGGTCCTGGCGCCAAGCAAGAAAGCATCGGCGCGTTCGCGTTCGCCGTTGCGCTGCCCGCTGAGGTCAAGGGCACCCACATGAGCCGTTTTGTGGAGATCCTGCACGAGTGCGCGTCCGAGATCAGCGCCAGCGGCGTACAGGCTGTGCACCGCGAAGTGCTTCGCAGGCTGACTGCGCCATGGGCGAAGGTGGCCGTTGACACCGAATTCTTCCGTGAGCGACTAGCTCCTGTAAGCGGTGCTCGGGCACTGCTTGGTCATCGCGTTCGATGGAGCGTCGTAGGTGGAGACCATGACAGCGCGGTCCGCGTTCAGGTGACCGTGCCGGTGACGAGTGTGTGTCCCTGCAGCAAAGCGATCAGCGACTACGGCGCCCACAACCAGCGTGGACAAATCACCATCGGTGTACTGATCGCCGCGCAGGCAGACGATTCCGAGCAGTTGACTTTGATCAATCTGTTCGACCTCGCGGAGTCTGCGGCATCGGCTCCCGTCTACCCACTGCTGAAGCGACCTGACGAACGCTTCGTCACGATGCAGGCGTATGACAACCCTGTGTTCGTCGAGGACATGGCGCGAACTGTTGCCGAACAACTGCGTACCGATGACCGTGTACTCGCGTTCCGAGTGCACGCCGCCAACGACGAGAGCATTCACGATCACGCGGCCTACGCGGTAACCGAATGGCCTCACCGTGGCGCGTACACGCTCGAGACGACGTGATGGGCGCGTCTCGCACCCACATCGTCGTCACCTGCACAAATCGCAAGCAACGCGTTGTCCCCGAGGAACTACAGGTACGCAGCCTGACTCAATTGGGCACTGCTGGGCGCTTCGACGCATGGATCAAACGCTTGAGCACCTCCGACGTTCCCGAGGTTCCGGCCGAGCAACTCTACGCAGGCGACCAGTGGCAGATCGCACGGAAGCTACACGCCAAGATCGACAACGCCAGCACGTGGATCTGCTCAGCGGGCTACGGTTTGGTGCCGTTGGAAGCAGAACTCCGGCCCTACGCAGCCACCTTCGCGACAGATCAGGCTGACAGCGTGGGCAACACCACCGCTAAGATCCAACAATGGTGGCAGTACCTGGCTACCTGGAGGATGCATGGCACGAGCACGCCACGTTCACTGGCTGCTCTCGCACACAGCGACCCCGAGTCCACGTTCATCGTCGTACTGTCCAGCAGCTATCTGCGAGCAGTCGGGCCAGACATCGCCAACGCCGCGAACCACCTTCACGACTCGGAACGGCTCTCGATCATCTCAGCCGGAGCCACGACCGCCGGCGACTGGGATCGATACCTCCTGCCGACTGACGCACGATTGCAGAACAGCCTCGGTGGTAGCCTCGGCTCGCTGAACGTGCGCATCGCCGCAGCACTACTGGAAAGCGGCGACCTGACCAGGCCAGCTCTCTCTGAACGTCTGGTACGGCTGCGTTCAAGCAGTGCACCGCGTCGCAAGTTCGAGCGGGTGCCGATGAACGATGCTGAAGTACTGGGCTTCATCGCGCAACGGCTGACTCCGAGGAGCACACACACATCCATGCTGCGCGAGCTTCGAGATGCTGGGTTCGCCTGTGAGCAGAGCCGGTTCAGGCAACTGTTCCTGAACTCGATGGAGGGAGCCTGATGGCAAACCCGTCATCGCTCATCATCAGCAGGCGCGCACTCCAGATCGCGCAGAGCGTGCAGCGACCGCTGTACCTCTTCACCCTGACGGCAGCCGAGATCCTCCAGGTCGCCGAGATCTCTCGAGTGAACCGCGACGACGCCGGGGATTTGATCGGCTACCAACGCGCTCCGGTGCGCGCCCACATCCAGGAGATAGTCGAGTACCTGGATGGCGACAACGTGTTGTTTCCGAACCCGATCATCCTGGCGTTGTCGTCTGACGTCCACTTCACCGGCAGTCGAGGGCCGAAGACCAACGATGGTGTCGCGACTGCCGGCACGATCGACATCCCGCTCGTGCCGCCGGACCGGCCGAAACCAGGCTGGATAGTGGACGGCCAGCAGCGCGCACTCGCGCTCGCGCAGGCCGGGAACAAGAACTTCCCCGTTCCAGTCACCGCGTTCATCGCTGATGAGGTGTCGGTCCAGCGAGACCAGTTCATCCGGGTCAACAACACTAAGCCGTTGCCTCGCAGCCTGGTTACCGAACTGCTGCCCGAGGTGACCACAGAACTTCCCCGCAGGCTGACTCTCAAGCAGTTGGCGTCGCAGCTGTGCAACATGCTGAACCAGGATGAGAAATCTCCGTTCCACGGGCTAATCAGCCGCTCCTCCACGGATACCAAGGCACGGAAGACAACAGTGATCACCGACACCAGCATCATCAAGATGCTGGAGGAGTCACTCAAAGACACCGGATGCCTGTTCCAGTACCGCAACATGAGCAGCGGCAACACCGACGTAGAAGGCGTGTGGCGCGCGTTGATGGTGTTCTGGACGGCGGTCAAGGACACCTTCCCCGACGCGTGGGGCAAGCCCTCGACCAAGAGTCGGCTGAGCCACGGTGCGGGGATCCGGGCGATGGGAAGGTTGATGGATCGGGTGCTCGTCGCAGTAGATCCTTTGCGCGACGATGCGCCGGAGCTCGTTCGCCGCGAGCTTGCGAAGATCGCTCCCGAGTGCCGGTGGACCAGCGGCACGTGGGAAGAGCTCGGCATGAAGTGGAACGCCATCGAGAATCTCCCCAAGCACATCCAAGAGCTGTCCAACTTCCTCATTCGCACCTACGTCACGAGTGGCAGGACGCCTACGTCATGAAGTTCTTCTTCCCTGACTCGCAGGATCAGATCGATCCTGCGTTCGACTTCATCACCGAAGAGAAGAAGGCGTTCCGCATCCGTCAGCGCGACGACCTGTACGCCCACGAGGCGTTGAACGAGCCGCCTTTCGACGGTCTGCTCGTCTCGAAGGCCATCGTGGACGGAACGATGAGCGGTACCGGAAAGTACACGGTCGCTCAGCGCCACAGGCTCTACCGTGAAGGCGCCGAACAGTTCTTCCGGCTCTCAGGCCAGAGCAGAGACCTGCAGATCATGGGTGACTGTGGAGCCTTCAACTACGTCGCCGAGGAGTACCCGCCCTACACGCCTGACGAGGTCATCGACTTCTACCAGGAAACTGGGCTGCACATCGGCATCTCCGTCGACCACGTGATCTTCGGCTTCAAGCCGGTCACCCCCGCTGACGAGCCGAAGCTGCCGGAGTGGACACGACGTCAAGAGATCACCTTGGACCTGGCCGCGGAATTCTGGAAGCTGTGCAGGCTACGCAAGGTTGATTTCACCCCTATGGGTGTGGCGCAGGGATGGGACCCCGACTCGTACGCTCACTCGGTGGCAGTGCTCCAGAAGATCGGCTTCAAGCGCATCGCGCTGGGTGGCATGGTGCCGCTGAAGACGGCAGACATCCTGCTGAGCTTGCGTCGAATCGCCGACGACCGCGATTCGAAGACGGAGCTGCACCTTCTGGGCATCAGCCGATGTGAGCAGGTCCTGGAGTTCGAGCGCTACGGGGTGACGAGCTTCGACTCCACCTCTGCGTTCCGGCAGGCGTTCAAGGACGACAAGGACAACTACTACGCGCTTGACCGGAACTACGTTGCGGTCCGAATTCCTCAGGTGGACGGTAGTCCCCGCCTGCGGAAGGAGATCAGCGCAGGCCGGATCGAGCAGGACCTCGCGTTCGATCACGAGCAGAAATGCCTTCATTTGGTGCGTTCCTACGCCGATGGCAACGCTGACTTGGACGAGGTCGTCGATGCGCTGTGCGCGTACGAGAAGTTGTACGACCCCAAGAAAGACCATCGCGCCGCGTACCGCGAGACGCTTGGCGATCGCCCCTGGGAGAAATGTCCTTGCGCGATTTGCAAGCGGATCGGTGTCGAGGTGATCCTCTTCCGTGGCTCCGAACGCAACAAGAGCCGTGGGTTCCACAATCTGTACGTATTCAGCAAGAAACTCGACCGAGAACTGGTAGCAGGGAGTATCGCGTGACCGCGACCGACAGCCTCATAGAGACCGAGCAGACGCTGCGGATCCCCGCTATCGAGGTCAAGCAGGGGCCCAATAGAACCCTCTACACGTTCGCGATCGACGGCAAGCAGTTGCCGAAGGTCGCCACGATCGCCCGTATCCGCCGTGACGAGGACTCACGACTGCAGGGGTACCAACGTACTGCAGTGACGTCGCACATCAACGCGATCAAGCGCTACATCGAGTCCGCTGACGCGATGCTGCCGAACGCACTCGTAGTAGCGTTCGACAAGCGAGTCTCATTCGAGGCGGCGAAGGGTGCGCCGGCTGACGGTCACAGCCGTGCAGGGATGCTGGTTATCCCTGTTGACGAGGAATGGAATGAGTCGGACAAGCCTGGGTGGATCGTCGATGGTCAGCAACGCAGTTCCGCCATCCGCCAGGCCCGTGTCGAGAGCTTTCCCGTGTGTGTCACGGCGTTCATCACAGACGATGCCGCTGAGCAACGGTCTCAGTTCATCTTGGTCAACAACACCAAGCCTCTGCCAAAGGGCTTGATCCACGAACTGCTGCCGACAGCTTCGGGTCAACTCCCGCTGCCTCTTCAGCTCCGTCAGTTTCCAGCGTTGCTTCTGGAGCGGCTCAACTACGACGAGGACTCCCCGCTCAAGCATCGCATCCACACGACGACGATGCCGGACGGCTTCGTGAAGGACAACTCCATCCTTCGCATGCTTGAGAACAGCCTCGACAACGGCGCGCTCCACGAGTACCGCAACGCCGGTGCCGGCGACGGAGATGTGGCCTCGATGCTGCGGGTGTTGAAGACCTACTGGAGGGCTGTCTCGAAGGTTTTCAGCTTGCCTTGGGACCTGAAGCCAACGAAGTCTCGCCTCACTCACGGCGTCGGTATCATCAGCCTCGGCTTTGTCATGGACGAGATCGTGAAGGTCAAGTCCAGCGATCAAGAGCTTACGGTTGAAGATTTCGAGGTCGAGTTGAAGGCGCTCGCGCCGATCTGCCGGTGGACTCAAGGCAACTGGGAGTTCAAGGACGGGTCTGCCCGCCGCTGGAACGAACTCCAGAACACCTCGAAAGACATCCAGTTGCTGACCAACCATCTACTCGACAGCTATCGCAAGCATGCGAAGAGCAAGAGAAAGCGACCTTCTTCCCGATGACACGGTTCATCCTTCTGCTCACGGTCGCCGCGTACGTCGGAACTGTCCTGCTGGCAAACATCGTTACCAGTCAGTTCGGCTTGATCGCTGCAGGATTCGGGCTCTTGGTTCCTGCTGGCACCTACACCGCAGCACTCGCTCTCAGCCTGCGGGACGCCGTGCAGGAGTTCGCCGGACGGTCGTGGGTCTGGGTTGGCATTGCAACCGGGACGATCCTGTCTGTTCTCGTTGCTGATGGTCGCATCGCCCTGGCTTCCGGCGCCGCGTTCGCGCTCTCGGAGTTTTTAGACATGGTGGTCTATACGCGCTTGCGGGAGCGCAGTTGGCGTCTCGCGCTCGTGTCGTCCAACGCAGTGGGTTCAGTCGCAGACACCATGCTGTTCCTGTGGTTGTCCGGCTTCGGCCTCACAGCCACTGCTGTCGCAGGACAGGTCCTCGTCAAGGCTGTGTGGGTGACAGGAGTGTGCCTGCTGCTTGGCGAACTGATGCGTCGGATCGCAGTCACTTACCGAAAAGACACGCTTCCGGCGACGTGACCATCCTTTGACACGCGCGGCACCTGCTCACAGCCCGTTGAACATTATTTATGTTCAACGGGCTGTGAGCGCTACCCGGCAGAAACGGAATAATCGGCTCGTGGACAAGACGCGGTTGGGCATCGGGCTGGTCATCGGTGTGCTCGTGGTGCAGACGGTGGCGAGTCTCGTGTGGAATCCGGACGCGACGCTGACCGGCATCGCCCTCGCCTTCAACGCCGTGGCCGCGGTGTCGACGTTCCTCTTCATCAGGCGCGGCGGGCGGGCGGCGTGGGTCGTCGGTGCGTGGTGCGCCGGGTTCTTCGGGTGGCACGTGCTCGGGCTCGGGGAGTTGGCCGGCTGGTGGACGACCGGGCTGGACGCCGCGTTCCTCGTGGGTGGCGGGTACCAGGCCTCGGTCGTCTACCAGGCGGTGATGGCGACGGCTGCTGGGTTTGCCGTGCACCTGTTGTTGCCTCGTCAGCGCCAGGTTTCGGAGACGTAGGCGTCGAAGCTCTTGGCCTGGCGGCCGAGCAGGCGGGCGATGTCGTCCGACGGGGTGGCGAGGTGGCCGGCTCGCATGCCTTCGAACATGCCGTTCAGTTCGGTGGCCACCTCTTCGGGGGCGCCCAGCGCCAGCAGGGCCTCGCGGTACTCGGCCGGGGTGAGCTTGACCAGTTCGATGGTGCGGCCGGTGGCTTTGGCGATCTTGGCCACGGCGTCGGTGAAGGTGACGCCTTCCGGGCCGCTCAGGTCGTAGGTCCGGGCCTCGTGGTTGTCGGTGGTGAGGGCCAGGACGGCTACCTCGGCGATGTCCTGGACGTCCACGAACGGTTCCGGGGTGTCGTCTGCGGGCAGGGAGAGACGGCCTGCCTCGATCTCGGGCTGCCAGACCTGTTCGGAGAAGTTCTGGTTGAAGTTGTTGGCGCGCAGGATGGTCCAGGGGACTGAGCCTTCGCGGACCGCCTTTTCGGCCGCGTGCATGCCCTGGAAGACGTTCGGCGGGGTCTTGTCGAGGCCCCTGCCCGAGAGCAGGACCAGGCGGCGCAGGCCCGCGGTTGCCGCCTCCTGCACGAACGGGGCCGCGGCGGACGGGTCCTCCGGGGCGATGACGTAGGCGGCGGTGGCGCCGTGCAGGAACGGCTTCCAGGTCGACTGGTCGTTCCAGTCGAAGCCGGTCGCTCGGGAGGCCTTGCGCGGCACCGCACCTGTGGCTTCGAGGGTGGTGACCACCCGGCGGCCCGTCTTGCCGGTGGCGCCCAGGACGAGGATCTCTTCGCTCATGTCCTCAAGCCAAGCCGCGCGGGGGCGCCAGGCACATGGGTGAGAGTTCATCGACGATGTTCGATCGTTCGGGCCGTATCGTGGGGCTCATGGAGCCGTTCGACGAACTGCTGCGCGGGGTGCGCGCGGATGGTGCCGGGGTGCGCCGGACCGAGATCGACGGGACTCGGGTGCTGCCCGGGCTGACGCTGTACGCGGTGGCTTCGGGCGAGATCAGCGTGCGCGGAGAGGTCGCCAGGGCCGGGGACATCCTGGTGGTGCAGGAGTCCGTCGCGGCGCAGGGGCGGGCGTCCGTGGTGAGTGGGACGTACGAGGTCAAGGGGGCTGTGGCACGGCGGCTCACGGCGGTGTTGCCCAACGCGTTGGTGGCGCCGGGTACCGATGGGTGCGCCGAGTTCTACGGGGCCGTGGACACCGACGCGCCGAGGGTGGTCACGGATCGGCTGTTGGACTGGTTGATGGTGTGCGCGCTCAAGGAGTGGTTCGACCGCGAGCACGGTGACGGGTGGCTGGGCGCTCAGGCGGACGCGGTGGTGGGGCCGGTCCTGAAAGCCATGCACGCACGGCCTGAACGCGCCTGGACGCTCGCGTTGCTCGCCAAGGAGGCCGGGGTGGCGCGGACCACGCTGGCGAGCCGGTTCGCGAAGCTGGTCGGGGTGCCGCCGCTGACGTACCTGACGGAGTGGCGGATGGCGCTGGCGGCCGACCTGCTGGCCGAGTCGTCGGCGACGGTGGCGTCGGTCGCGCGCAGGGTCGGGTACGCGGACGCGTTCGGGTTCAGCGCCGCGTTCAAGCGCGTGCACGGGTTCAGCCCGAGCGAGTGCCGCAGCCGGTGCGCCGCGAGCGCGTGACGTCGAGACAGCAGCGGACGAAGTCGGCGGCCGCGTCGCCGGCGTTCGGCAACCACGCCACGGCCACGTCGCTGGGACTCAGGCCGGTCACCGGCACGTAGACGATGTCCGGCCTCGAGTAGAAGTGGGACGTGGACGCCGGGACCAGGGCGACGCCGTAACCCGCGGCGATCGCGCTGAGGAACTCGTCGGGCTGCTCGGTCACGGCACCGACGCGGACCTCGCGACCGTCCCTTTCGGACAACGCCAGCCAGTGCTCGCGCCACGCGCCCTTCAGGGCCGGGGCGACGATGACCGGCTCGTCCCACAGCTCGCGGAACCCGACCGACGAACGGCCGGCCAGCGCGTGCCCGGAAGGCAGTGCCACGCAACGGGATTCGCTGAACAGCGTCCGCACGCCGAACGTCTCCTCGCCCGGGAACGGTAATCGCAGCAACGCGACGGGCACCTCCGCGCCGGCGAGGCCCGCCGTCGGATCCGACCACGGGGCCTGCCGCAGGTCCACGCGCCAGCCCGGACGCACCCTGCCGAACGCCGTGACGATCGCCTGCGTCGCGTCGTTCGCCGCACTGGCCAGGAAACCGACGCGCAGCACACGGGCGGCGCCTCGGGTCTCGCCCACCGCGGCGTCCCAGCCCGCGAGCACCGGCGGCACGCGCGCGGCGAGGGCGTGACCCGCCTCGGTCAGCCTCATCCCGGTGCTGGAACGGGTGAACAGCCGCACGCCGAGCTGTGACTCGAGGTGCTTGAGCTGCTTCGTCAGCGATGGTTGCGACACGAAGAGCCGGTGCGCAGCGCGCGTGAGGTTGCCCTCCTCGGCGATGGCGGCGAAATATCTCAGCAGCCTCGTGTCCACATCCATGCCGTCAGGTTATGGAGCCGGACATCAACCACAAGTGAGCACAGCCGAAAGGTCATGGATACGGCCACCCGTTCGGCGCACACACCTTCCCGTCCTGCGGGATGAACGCGCCCTGGGGCACGCCGCCGGTGATGCGGACGATCTCGTCGTTGGACACGCTGAACGTCTGCTGCATCATCACCGGCGCCGGACCACCGGCCACGCCACAAGGCGCGTGGCCCTGCCCGAACGCGTGCCCGACCTCGTGGTTGACCATGTACGTCCGGTAGGTGTTCAGGTCCGGCAGAAAGGCGACGGCGCCGCGGATCCAGCGGGCGGCGCTCAGGAACACGAAGTTGCCGTCACGGCACGAGACGTCGACCGGGATCTCGAACCCGCAGACGTTCCGCGCGGTCTGCTGCGACGTCAGCCGCACCCGCACCGATGCGGCGCCGGAGACGCGTTGCACCGCACGCGCGCCCCGTGCGGTCCAGCCGCGCGGGTCGGCGAGGGTGGCGTCCACGAAAGCGGCGAACGCCTGCTCGTCGACGGTGATGCCGTCCTCGACCTCGACGGCGTAGGTGCGCACCGGTCCCGTGCCGACGACCGGGCCGTTTCCCGGTACGACGTGGAACGTGCCGGCTCCGGCGACCGGGAACTCCGGGCCGTCGGGCAGGTCCGAGCTGGACGTGTACACGCGGGGCGGCGGCGGTGCGACCGAGGAGGACGGGAAAGGGACGGACGTCACCAGCGAGGGCGTGGTGGTCGTCGGGGCCGCCGCCGGGGACGTCTCGCCCGCCAGCTGGGCCGTCGTCAGCAGAACCGCCGTCAGGCCGACGGCCGCCAGAGCCAGGTGCGCCTTCATGACGGCAACGCTCGCCGGAACTGATGAAGAACCTGTTTACGTCCCGCTTGACTGTCGTGAAGGACTGCATACTTCGACCTGTGTGCGCCCACATTCTCGTCGCGGAGGACAACGTTCACCAGGCTGAGCTCGTCCGCCGGTACCTGGAGCACGACGGGCATTCCGTGGTCGTCGTGCACGACGGGCGGGCGGCGATCGACGAGACGCGGCGCCGCAACCCCGACCTGCTGGTCCTCGACGTGATGATGCCGCTGGTCGACGGCATCGACGTGATGCGCGCCGTCCGGTCCGAGTCGGACGTGCCGATCGTGCTGCTCACCGCGCGGTCCACTGAGGACGACGTGCTGCTCGGGTTCGACCTGGGCGCGGACGACTACATCACCAAACCGTTCCGGCCACGGCAGATGGTCGCGCGGGTGCGGACGATCCTGCGGCGCACCGGCCGTGCGCGCGAGACGAACGCCACGGTGCTGAAGGTCGGCGATCTGACGGTCGACCCGATCCGCCACGAAGTGCGCATCAAGGACGAGCTGGTGAGCCTCACGCCCGCCGAGTTCCGCCTGCTGGCCAAGATGGCCGCTCAGCCGCAACGGGTGTTCACGCGCGAACAGCTGCTGGAGGACGGGTTCATCACCGCACGCACGGTCGACGTGCACATGATGAAACTGCGCCGCAAGATCGAGCAGGACTCCCGCCGGCCGGAACGCCTCCTCACCGTCTACGGCATCGGATACAAGCTCGTATGAAAAGCCTCCTCGTCCGGTTCTTCCTGTTCTCCCTGGTGATCGCGGCCTGCTCGATCGCCGTCACGGCGTGGCTCGCGTCCCAGGCGACGACCGGTGCGATCCGGCAGGAGCAGGGCGAGGCGCTCGAGACGGACGCCGCGATCGTCGACGAGTTGGTGGAGTACGCGGCCACGCACAAGGACTGGTCGGGTGCGAAGCCCACGGCCGACGAGATCGCGCGGAAGTACAACCGGCGTATCGCACTGGCCGACCACAACGGCAAGAAGCTCGTCGACACCGGCACCGAGAGCTCGCCGCAGCTGCCCGTCACCCCGAGAGCGGTGGTCGACCCGTTGAACGTCAACGGCAAGATCGACCCGCGGGCGGTCGGCCCTTTCAAGCTGACCGACGAGGAGTACCGGCTGCTGCACGCCTACTCGGCACAGCTCACCGAATGCAACCGCTACATCACCATCGTGGACGCGCCGAACGGCAGGCCGAGGCTCTCCAACGACCAGCCCGGCAACCTGTCGAAGTGGGAGGACTGCACGGTCGGCGACCGGCTGTACACGATGACGGCCACGGAGACCGCCGCCTACGAGGAACTGCAGACCCTGTTCATGAAGTGCGTCGCCACGCAGGAGGGCGATCCATCCATTGTGGACAAACCGCCGGGCCGAGTGGCGCTCGACTGGGAGATCCTGACGGTCCGCGACTCCCCACCGGACGTCGTGAACTGCATGGACATCGCGCGCCGCGAGCAACTGAAGCCGTACGTCGCCGAGCCGATGCAGCTGTTCCTCACCCAGGTGACCGGGGACGAGCCGCAGCCGATCGACCTGTCGACGACCGGAGCCACCCGGATCACGTTGGTGGCGCTGGGGATCCTCGCGATCGCCGGCTTCGCGTCCTGGGTCACGGCGACGCAGCTCGTGCGGCCGATCCGCGCTCTCACCGCCGCCACCAAGCGCACGGCCGAAGGTGACCGCACGGCACGGGTCGACGGTGGCGCCGGCGAGATCGGCGAGCTGGCCAAGTCGTTCAACGCCATGTCGGAGAAGCTCGCCGAGACCGAACGCCAGCGGCAGGCCATGGTCAGCGACATCGCGCACGAGCTGCGCACGCCGCTGGGCAACATCACCGGCTGGCTGGAGGCGACGCAGGACGGGCTGGCCGAGCCCGACCCGCACCTGATCGGCATGCTGCTGGAGGAGTCCCTTCTGCTGCAACGACTCGTCGACGACCTGCACGACCTCGCGCAGGCCGACGCGGGCACGTTGCGGCTGCACCCCGAGCCGATCGCGCTCGACGACGTCGTGGACCAGGTCGTCAACGCGCAGCAGAACCGCGAGATCCTGCTGCGCGCCGAGACCACGCCGGTGCACCTCAGCGCGGACCCGGTGCGGCTGCGGCAGGCGCTCGGCAACCTCGTCGCGAACGCCGTGCGCTACACCCCTCCGGGCGGCGAGGTCGTCGTCAAGCTGTTCCAGTGGCAGGACAGGGCGGTCCTCGAGGTCGCGGACACGGGCACCGGCATCGCACCGGAGGACCTGCCGCACGTGTTCGACCGGTTCTGGCGGGCGGACAAGTCCCGCAGCCGCCGCACCGGTGGCAGCGGGCTCGGGCTCGCGATCACGCGGCACCTGGTGGAGGCCCACGGCGGCACGGTGTCGGTGACGAGCACCCTCGGCGAGGGGTCGACGTTCCGGATCAGCCTGCCTTCGGCATGAGGCCGAGCAGGTCCACGTTGATCATCGCGCCGGCCTGGGCTCCCTGGGCGGCGGCGACGATCACGATGGCCGTCGGGTCCGTGACGTTGCCCGCCGCGTAGACGCCGGGCACGCTCGTGCGTCCCTTGTCGTCCGTGCGCACGAACGGGCCCGCCATCGTCTCTGCGGTTTCGGCACCCAACGCCAGCAGGAACTCGTCACGCGGCTTGACCGGTGCGGAGTACACGAGCGCATCAGCCGGCACCCGCTCGCCGCCGGAGATCACCGCGACGAGCCGGTCGTCCTCGACCTCGACGGCGTCGACGGACGGCACGTGCGTGACGTCGTCGGACCACTGCCGGACCAGCGCGACCTTCATCTCCTCGCCGAACACCACGAGCTTCTGGTCGCGGACCTCGTAGCCGTGGCAGTACGGGCAGCCGAAGACGTCCCGGCCCCAGCGTTCGCGCAGGTGGTCCGGCACCTCGTCGACGAGACCGGTCGCGAACAGCAGGCGCTGGGCGTGCACCGTGCGTCCGGCGAGCTCCACCGCGAACCCGTCGTCGAGCTTCGTCACACCGCGGACCTCGTCGTTGACGATCTCTCCGCCGTACCCCTCGACCTCAGTCCGTCCGTGCTTGAGCAGCTCCAACGGCGAGAGGCCGTCGCGAGAGAGGTAGTTGTGCATGTGCGCGGCCGGGGCGTTGCGCGGCTCGGCACCATCGACCACGAGCACGCTGCGGCGCGCCCTCGTCAACATCAGAGCGGCGCTCAGTCCGGCCGCTCCCCCACCAATGATCACCACTTCGTAAGTCATGCCAAGAGCCTGCGCTCGACAGTCCAGTTTTGGCAAAGTAAGTTGCCGTTATGGCAACAACCGTGGGGCAACGGCTCGCCGCGCTGCGGGCCGAGCACGATCTGACGCTGGCGGCGTTGTCCGAGATGACGGGCATCTCGAAGTCGACGCTGTCGCGCCTCGAGACCGACCAGCGCAAGCCGACGCTGGAGCTGCTGCTGCCGTTGTCGCGGACCTACCAGGTGACGCTGGACGACCTGGTGGGCGCGCCCGAGGTGGGCGATCCGCGGGTGCAGATGAAACCGCGCGAGCTCGACCACGGCCGCGTCGGCATCCCGCTGACCAGGTCGATCGGGCCGCTGCAGGCGTGGAAGATGATCCTCTCCGACGCTGACCTGCACGAACCGCGCGTGCACGAGGGCTACGAGTGGTTCTACGTGCTGAGCGGACGGATCCGCCTGCGGCTCGGCGACAAGGAGGTCGTGCTGCGCGCGGGCGAGGTGGCCGAGTTCGACTGCCGTCAGCCGCACGCCCTGTGCAGCGCCGACGGACGGCCGGCCGAGATCCTCAGCCTGTTCGGCAAGCAGGGAGAACGCATCCACACCCGCGCGGCGCCGCCCAACAGGTCATAGTGGAGGCATGTGCCGAAACATCCGGGTGCTCCACAACTTCGAACCGCCCGCCACGTCCGACGAGGTGCAGGCCGCGGCGCTGCAGTACGTGCGGAAGGTGGGCGGGACAGCCAAACCGTCCGCGGCGAACCAGGCCGCGTACGACAAGGCGGTCGCGGCCGTCGCGGCGGCGACGCAGGAACTGCTGGACGCACTCGTGACCACGGCGCCGCCCAAGGACCGCGAGGTCGAGGCGGCGAAGGCGAAGGCGCGCTCCGCGGAGAGGTACGGGCGTTAGCTCCGCACGCGGGTGTCGAGGTAGATGCAGATCAGCTTGGCCGCGATGCCCGCGGAGCCGACGATGAAGGCCTGATCGGGCCCGAGGGTCACGGCGATGGCCCACAGCAGCAGCGCGATCAGCACGAGGATGACCGTCACCTGCATCGCGTGCGGCCAGTTGCCGGGGTGGACGAGCCACCTCTCCAGCTGCCGCGGCTGCGGAACCTCCACGTCACCCGCTCTATCGGGTGAACGCTCCGCCTTGACCGTCATCGTGCTCCCTCGCCGCAATTCTTCCTGACGAACTCCATTCTCCCGAGTTGATCTTCTACGGAGTGTTACTTCCGCTGGTCTTGCGGTGAGCGTTCGGTGAGCGTCGGCGAACGGCAGACGAACGGTCATCCGCGTGATCGGTTGCCAGTCCGTCACCGTCCGTTTACCGATTGCGATCTAGGTCGCAACTCTGCGTGTCACCCACTCAGGTGACCGTTTGACACAAAGTGACGGTTACGCCGTTCGGAGCAGTGCCGTTTTTGTCAGACCCCTTCGATAACGTCAGGTGAAGCTCGCGGTACGAGGGGAGAAAACGTTGCCGGACAACAACGTCAGCGTCACCGCACTGTCGTTCACCGAGTACGTCATGAGCGGTCAGCGTGGACGCATCAACATCGTGTCGGAACAGCGGGGGATGTACCTGGCCTCCGACACGCGGGTCTGCGGGTTCTACAACCCGATCCGCGACGCCATGCGACGAGCGGTCAACTCGACCGAACCCGAGATCGAGCTCAAGAAGGCGATCACGAACGCCAACCGCACGGGGCAGCCGCGGGCGTTCGAGGAGATCGCCGACGGCTTCCTGCCCTGGCTGGCGTCGTTCAAGGCGACGGGGGTGCCGGTGGAGGGGGCTACCTACCGCGCCGGGGAGCTCACGTTGAAGGTGCGGCCTCACCTGGGGCTGCGCAAGAAGGACGGCACGACGTACGCGGTGCTCGTGCACACCAAGGAGGCGCCGCTGATCAGGGAGGCGGCGAACGTCGGGCTGCGGATCCTGCAGCACACGGTGGCGGACACGCTGCCCGGCGCCGTCCCGATGGTGCTCGACGTGCGGCGCGGCAAGGCGTACCAGATGCCCGCGCGCACGAACCTCGGGAAGCTCGACGTGCTGATCGCCGCGGAGGCGATGGGGTACGTGACGCACTGGAAGCTGTCCGGCCTGTTCGAGTCCGTCCAGGTCGGGTAGAGGGGAAGGCCGACGCGGCCCGCCTGGGGGGTCGGGCCGTGTCGTCGGCACCGGACGAGGGATCGGCAGAGCGAGGATCTCGCCCGACGGTGCAGGGCGTGGGGCGGGAGCACGGCGGCGTGCCCGGAGAGAGACCTGACGACACAGCCGGGCCGCGCATGGCTTCCGGGAGCGGCGGATGCCGGGTTCTGACCTAGCAGGTCTTGAGCAGCCCGGCCAGCGCGTCGTGCTCGGCCTGGTCGACGGTCAGCTTGTAGCTGATCTTCACCGCGATCCAGTGCTGCGCGTACGTGCAGCCGTACGCCGCGACCGGCGGCTTCCACTTCGCCGGGTCCTGGTCGCCCTTGGAGCGGTTGGACTTCGCGGTCACCGCCAGCAGCTGGATGCCGCCGAGGTCGTTGGCGAACGCCTTGCGCTCGTCGTCGGTCCACTTGTCGGCGCCGGACCGCCAGGCTTCGGCGAGCGGCACGGTGTGGTCGATGTCGACCTCACCGGCCACCTTGATCACCACGCCGTCGTAGACGCTGTTCCAGGTGCCGGAGACCGCCTTGCACTCCTTGTCGGTCTTCACCTCGGCGCCCTGCTTCTGCAGCACGATCTCCCTGGTGTCACAGGAGTTTCCCTGCGAGGCCCAGTGCGGGAAGCGGTCGCGGCTGTAGCCCGCCATCTTGCCCTCGGGCGCGATCTTCAACGCGCCGAGATCGGACGAACCGGCCGGAGCGGACCCGGTGGGCACGGGCGTCGTGGGCGGATTCTCCTGCGATGACTGGAGATTCGTGAGGTACCAGCCCACCGCCACGAGCAGCACGAAGACCACCAGTGACGTCACCGCCGCGCGATTCATGCGCCAATGATCGACCATGCTGATCACGGACCGGTCACCCGGCCCGCGATCAGCGTGTCGGGACCGCGGGCGCGAGGTCAGGTAGCCACCCATGTTCTCGAGGTGCTCGTGCGCCTTCAGCTCGGTGTCATCGGCGGTACGAACCTCCTTGACCAGCAACGCCTCGGGTCTTGCCGTGCTGAGCTCCGGCGCCTGTCGCGCAGGACCGCTTGCGAAGCAAGCTCGGGGGGCCACCGAAGCCGTTGGCGTGAAAGCGATCCGGGACGACCTGCACGAGATGACGACGGCCGTGGGTGACGCGCACCACGCCCGCAACACCGACTGCTCCGGTGGTCGACGTCGGCCTGATCACGCAGCTCTGCCGCAGACCTCGTGCTGCTCGCGACCGCAGGACAATGACCGGGTGAAACTCGATCTCAAGCTGACGGGCTGCCGGGCCCTCACGATGGACTCGGCACACCCCGCCGCGCACACGATCGGCATCTGGCAGGGCCGCATCGCCGGGCTGGACGAGCAGGTCGCCGATCTGCCCGCGGCCGAGACCCTCGATCTGGGCGGCGCCGTGGTGCTGCCCGGTTTCATCGACGCCCACACGCACCTCGCGTGGAACGGCCGCCGCACCCTCGACATCACCGGCCTGGCGACGGTCGCCCAGGTCCTCGACCGCCTCGCCGGCGCCCCCGGCACGGGCTGGATCGAGGCGTCCGGCTACGACCGCCGGATCATGGACCGCCCGCTCACGGCACTCGACCTCGACCGGATCAGCGGCGGCAGGCCGGTCTACGTCGCCGACCTGTCCGGCCACGCGTGCGTCGTGAACTCACAGGTCCTCCAGCAGCTCCCGGAGATCACGAGCGACGGCTGGCTCACCGAGAACGAGCAGCTGGCCGCCCGCACGTTGCGGCTGCCGTACTCGCTCGACGAGATCACCGCCGAACTGCACACGAGCGCGCGGCAGGTGTTGTCCGAGGGCATCACGATGTGCGCGGAGGCGGGCATCGGCGCGGGCCTGATCGCCAGCAGCCCGCTCGAAGCCGCCGCCTACCAACGCGCGAAGCTGCCGATCCGCGTGCAGCTCATGGTGTCCGCGCACGTTCTGCACGACGTGGCCGCCGCACCGTTCGACGGCGTCCCTCGCGCGATCGACCTGGGCCTGCACACCGGTTTCGGCGACGACATGCTGTCGCTGGGAGCCATGAAGCTGTGGACCGACGGCGGCATGATGGCGCGCACGGCCGCGTTGTCCGAGCCCTACCAGGGCACCGACGGCTCGGGGCTGCTCGCCGAGTCCGAGGAGCTCATGCGCGCCGCGATCGTCGACGGCCACCACGCCGGCTGGCAGCTCGCGATCCACGCGATCGGCGACCGAGCGATCGACTTCGCGTTGGACGCGGTCCAGGAGGCGCAACGGCAACGCCCGCGCCCCCATGCCCGCCACCGCGTCGAACACTGCGGGCTCGTCCGCCCGGACCAGCTGAGCCGGATCGCGGCTCTCGGCATGATCCCGGTCATCCAGCCGACGTTCCTGCACGCGTACGGCGACGACTACAGCGAGATCATGGGCGAACGCCGGGCCCCGTGGATGTACCGCGGCCGCTCGTTCCTCGACCACGGCATCACGATCGCGGGCAGCTCGGACCGCCCGGTCGCGGACGGGGCACCGTTGCGCGCCATCGAGTTCATGGTGCGGCGCAGGTCGTCGGGCGGCAGGCCGGTCGGGCCGGACGAGGCGGTCACCGTCGAGGAGGCGATCCGCGCCTACACGCTCGGCGGCGCATACGCGTGCCGCAAGGAGCACGTGCTGGGCAGCCTCACACCGGGCAAGCTCGCGGACCTCGTCGTGCTCGGCGAGGACCCGCGCACGAGCGACGCGATCGCGGACGTCCCGGTGCTCGCCACGATGGTCGGCGGCACCCTCATGACTCAGCGATCTTCTTGATGGCGGCCAGCCGCTGATCCCACTGGGAGGCGAGCGAGGCCATCCAGGTGGCGGTGACATCGAGCGCGCCGGACCGGACCGAGAAGTTGTTCTCCCGGCCGGCCCGCTCGGACGCCACCAGCTCCGCCTTCTCCAGCACGGCCAGGTGCTTCACGACGGCCTGCCGGCTCACCGGCAGCTCGGCGGCGAGCGCGGACGCCGACGCGGCCCCCTTCGCCGCGACCAGGTCGAGGATCCGCCGGCGCATGGGGTCGGCGAGCGCGGCCAAGACGTCATCGACCTGACTCACGCGCACACCCCTTCTGCAACCCGACGGTTGCAGAACAGGCTACTGCAGGTGGAAGGTCGCGGCCAACGTCGTCAGGCGGTCGGTGATGTCGGCGTGGACATTGGTGCGGCGAACCCAGTTCTGGGTGCCGGACGACGCGGACGGCGGCGTGCCGAGCGGAGTGACGGCGTCCGTGACCCCGTACTCCAGCCGGTACGCGAGCACCGCGATCGCCGACTCGAGCCAGAACGACGGGTCCGGCGTCGGGATCTCCCCGAGCCCGACCCGGAACCAGACGGGCATCCGCGCGTACTGCGCGAGGGCCTCGGAGATGCGCCGCGCGGCCGCGTCCTTGATCTCGCCGCGAGCCTTGTCCCCCGCGAGCACGGCCTCGGTGCGCCACTCCTCGCCGACGGCGTCCTCGTCGGCCTCCAGCCGCTCGGCCGCCCGCTTCGCACTGGCCTCGTTCGCGTTGATGAGCCACTCCATCTGCCGCACCTCGTGCGACAGCGCGTCCCGTTCGAACCGGGGCACCCGCCCACCGTCCAGTTTGGACCGGGCGTCGTCCCGCCGGGCCTTGAGGCCGTCGAACTCGAGCACCTCCTGCCGCAGGTCGACCCTGGCCGGGTCGGCGAGGATCTCCTGCTCGGCGTCCCACCCCGCCCGCAACGCCTCGACCAGCGGCTCGACGTCACCGGACACGGCGTCGAGGTCGGCGAGCGGCCCGTCCCCGGCACCGGACAACCGCCGTTCCAGCACCGTCAGCCGGGCGGTGACGCGCTCGAGCTCGGCCGAGAGCTGACCGACGTGACTGATCAACGTGGCGACCTGCGGCTCGACCACGTCGAGCCGTTCCTTCTCCGTGGGCACGCGACCAGCGAACCGGACACTGAGGATCCACAAAATGGGTACCCGGTGAATACACGCATTGGAGGCGTGGTTCCGCCCGCCCGTGGCACCCACCCTCACGCACCGTCACGACACTGGGTGAACCCGGACAAAACGAGGTATTAATAGAAAATGGCGACCTCCGTTACTGAGACCGAACGCAAGTACGAGGCACCATCGGACGCGAGTCTGCCGGACCTCACAGAGATCACCGGCATCGCGACCGGCCCGGAGGAGTTCGACCTCGAGGCCACCTACTTCGACACCGACGACTACCGCCTGGCCCGAGCCGGCGTGACCCTCCGCAGGCGCACGGGCGGCAACGACGAGGGCTGGCACCTCAAACTCCCGGCGGGCGAGGACTCGAGGCAGGAACTCCGAGTCCCCCTGGGCAAAGGCACGAAGAAGCCCCCGAAGGACCTCTCCACGTTGGTCCGCGCCCACACCCGAGGCCAGTCCCTGTCCCCGGTGGCCGAGATCCGCACCAACCGCCGCCGCTGGCAACTGTCCAACGGCACCGGCGAGATGCTCGCCGAGGTGGTCGACGACGTGGTGACCGCACAGACCATGGGCTCCTCCACCACGACCACGAGCTGGCGCGAGATCGAGGTGGAACTGGGCGAGAGCGGCGACCGGGACCTCCTCGACACCGTCGAGCGCCACCTGGGAGACGCGGGCATAGTCCCGAGCTCCTCGAAGTCGAAGCTCTCCCAGGTGATCGGCGTGAAGCGCGACGCGGGCCCCACCCTGGGCAAGAAGCCGACGGCGGGCGACGTCGTCCTCGCCTACCTCTACGAACAACGAGCGGCCCTGCAGAACCAGGACCCCCGAGTCCGCCGCAACGAGGACGACGCCGTCCACCAGATGCGGGTGGCCACCCGCCGCATGCGGTCGGCCCTCCAGGCGTTCGGCAAGATCGTCGACCGCGACAAGACCCGAGCCCTGACGGACGAGCTGAAGTGGCTCGCCTCGGTCCTGGGCACCTCACGTGACTTGGAAGTACTCCGCGAGCGCTTCGAAACCGCCCTGCACGCCCTCCCACCGGAGCTGGCCCTGGGCGACGTGGCGGCCCGCATGACCCGCTACTTCGCACCACTGGAAGCCAAGGCGCACAAGGACTCCGTCGCAGCGCTGGACAGCAGGCGCTACTTCACCCTCCTCAACTCCATCGACACGCTTCTCACCGCACCGCCTCTCACGGCCTTGGCGTCAGGCAAGGCGAAGGACGTCCTCCCCCGCCTGGTGGAGAAGGCCCGTCACCGCCTGGACGTCCGAGTGCAGGCGGCGCTGGACGCCAACAACAACGACGAGCCCCTGCACGAGGCCCGCAAGGCGGGCAAGCGCCTCCGCTACTCGGCGGAAGTGGCGGAACCAGCACTCGGCAAGCACGCCAAGGCCCTGCGCAAGCGGGCGAAGGACGTCCAGACGCTGCTGGGCGACCACCAGGACTCGGTGGTGGCGCGCCCGGTCTTGCTGGAACTGGGCAGGGGCGATGAGAACGGCTTCACCTTCGGCCTCCTGTACGGCCAGGAGGTGGAGCTGGCGCACAGGACGGAAGCGGCGCTCCCCGCCTTGTGGCACAAGCTGAGCAAGGAACACCTCTGACACCGCGACCCCGCCCGCGAGCCGGGCGGGGTCGCGGAATTGGTCTGGACCTTGACACCGAATCGGCCTCCTGAAACGGTGGGAGAACGCCGCCGAGTCCCCCATGCCCGCGGAGGATGGCGTGAACTCGAAACGACTCCAGGCCGCACTGGCGGCCCTGGTGATCGCCGGATCAGGAGTGCTGGTGACCAACACAGCAGAAGCGGCAGCCCCGACCTCGCTGCAGGAACTGGTCCCCCAGCCGGTCCAGGTGCGGCCCCGCCAGGAGACCTTCACCCTGACCGCACAGGCCGAGATCCAAGTGGCCACCGCGCACGCACGCAAGCCGGCGGAGCTCCTGGCGGGTGTCCTCCGCAGGTCCACCGGCTACGCGCTGCCGATCACGGACGGGGTCTCCGGCGCGGGCGTGGTCCTCACATCGGGCGCGGACCCGAAAACGGGCCCGGAGGGCTACCAGCTCGACGTGACCCCACAGCAGGTGGTCATCCGGGCCAACTCGGAGGCGGGTCACTTCAACGGCATAGCGACCCTGCGCCAGCTCCTCCCGCCGAAGGCGGAGGCGAAGACGAGGCAGCAAGGCCCGTGGCAGGTCCCGGGCGCCAGCATCCTGGACCACCCCCGGTACCACCACCGCGGTGCGATGCTGGACGTCTCCAGGCACTTCTTCACCCCGGCCCAGGTGAAGCGCTACGTGGACCAGATCGCGGCGTTCAAGATCAACTACTTCCACCTCCACCTGAGCGACGACCAGGGCTGGCGCCTGGAGATCAAGTCCTGGCCCGAGCTCACCAGGATCGGCGGCAGCACGGAGGTGGGCGGCCGCACCGGCAAGCTCTTCTACACCCAGGCCGAGTACCGGGACATCGTCGAGTACGCCCGGGCCAGGGGCATCACCACGATCCCGGAGTTCGACATGCCGGGTCACACCAACGCGGCCCAGGCGAGCTACGCCGAGCTGAACTGCGACGGCGAGAAGCGCCCGCTGTACACCGGCACCGAGGTCGGTTTCAGCTCGCTCTGCATCAACGAGGACGTCACTTACAGGTTCGTGGAGGACGTGATCCGCGAGGTCTCCGCGATCACCCCGGGCCCGTACTTCCACATCGGCGGTGACGAGGCCCTGAGCACCCCCGACGCCGACTACGCGACGTTCATGAACCGCGTTCTGCCGCTGGTCCAGAAGTACGGCAAGACCACGGTCGGCTGGCACGATTTCGTGAAGACCACGACGGACACGGCCACGATCCCGCAGTTCTGGGGCACCACCACGACCGACGCGAACGTGGCCGCCGCGGCCAAGCGGGGCAACAAGGTCCTCATGTCCCCGGCGAACAAGATCTACCTGGACATGAAGTACGACAAGAACACCAGGCTGGGCCTCGACTGGGCCGGGCTCGTCGAGGTCAGGGACGCCTACGGCTGGAACCCCGGTGCCTATCTCGACGGCGTGGCAGAGGCCGACGTCCGCGGCATCGAAGCTCCACTGTGGACGGAGACCATCAGCACCTCCGCCGACATCGAGTACATGGCCTTCCCCAGGCTCCCGGTCGCGGCGGAGCTCGGCTGGGCCCAGGCAAGCGTCCACGACTGGGACGGGTTCGCCCCGCGCCTGGGCGCGCAGGCGCCGCGCTGGAAGGTCCAGGGCATCAACTTCTACGCGAGCCCGCAGGTGCCCTGGAAGCGCTAGAAGTACCCCTGCCCGCGGTCGGAGTAGCTGACCAGCAGGTGCTTGACCCGCCGGTACTCGGCGAGCACCGCGGTGTTCGCCGGGTACGCGTAGTAGTTGTTGACCCACACCCGCTCGGCGCGCAGGTCCTGGCCGACGTTGTGCGCCAGCGCGACGTCGCGGCACCAGATGCCGGCGCCGAGCTGGGCGGCGGCCTCGTTGGCGATCTTCAGCGCGTCGTCGCGGTCGTCGAAGCGGGTCACGGAGACGACAGGGCCGAGCACGTCGTCGGAGTAGACCGACGAGCGGTGGTCGCCCTCGAAGATCGTGGGCTGCACGTAGTGGCCCGAGGCTTCGCCGCCTACGACCAGACGCGCACCCTCGGCCTTGCCTCGCTCCACGTACGCAAGAACGCGATCGCGTTGCGCAAGACTCACGACAGCGCCGACCATCGTGTCCGTGTCGAGCGGGTCGCCCAGCCGCAACGCCTGCGTGCGCAGGGTCGCGAGGTGCAGCAGCTCCTCGTAGACGGCGGTCTGGATCAACGCGCGTGACGGGGCGGTGGAGATCTCGCCCTGGTTCGCCGTGAACATCGCGAAGCCTTCGAGGGCCTTGTCCAGGAAGCCGTCGCGCTGCGCGGTGACGTCGGAGAAGAAGATGTTCGGGCAGCGGCCGGCGACGACGGGGTGGTCGTCGGAGCCGGTGACGACGTTGACAACGCCGGGCGGCAGCAGGTCGGCGATCACGCCCAGCAGCACGTGGATCGAGGCAGGGGTCTGCAGGGCGGGCTCCAGCACGACGGCGTTGCCGGCGGCCAGCGCGGGCGCGAGCACCCGGCACGCGTGCATCAGCGGGAACGCCCACGAGATGCGCTCGTGCACGACGCCGAGCGGCTGGAACGAGCGGTAGTCGTACGAGTTGCGGCTGAGCTGCTCGACCTCGCCGACCTCGGCGCGGATGACGGCGGCGAACTGGCGGAACAGCTCGATCAGCATCGGCACGTCGGCGACCAGGGCCTCGCGGACGGGCTTGCCGTTGTCCCAGGTCTCGGCGACGGCGAGCTCGGTCGCGTGCTCCTCGATGCGGTCCGCGATCTCGCACAGCACCGTGGCGCGCTCTCGGGGCGTGGTGCTGCCCCACGCGCGCGCGGCGCCACTGGCCGCGTGCATCGCACGGGCGCGGTCGGCGTCGGTGCCGCGAGCGACCTCGGTGAACACGTCGCCGGTCACCGGCGTGATGTTCTCGACGTACTCGCCGGTCACGGGCGACACGTAGTCGCCGCCGATGAAGTGGTCGTACCTGGCCCGGTACGCGACCACGCTGCCGGGCTGCCCCGGTGCCGCGTACTGCGTCATTTCTCGTCTCCCTGCCAGAGCTGGCCCACCGGATACCAGAAGTGGGCGAAGTGAGAAAGTAGGCAGCAGAACGTTGCATGCTCGTTGCAAGCCGTGGATGGATCAGTGGCCCACGAACCCGGGCAACACGCACTGTTGCTGAGTCGAGTCAGAGATGCCGTGCTGAGTGGTACTCACACGGTTGATTTGCCACGCTCGGTGATTTCCGCGTCATGGCAACGGTCACTCGCCGCCAACGTCGATCCCGACCTGCACACCGCGCCGACCGTCTTCGCCGCCGACGAGCTCTCCGACCTGCGCGAACGGCATCCGCTGCACCCGACGCTGCCGTTGCTGCGCGAGACGTTGCTGGGCTTCGCGGAGGAAGCCGGGCACATCATGATCGTCGCGGACGCCCAGGGCCACATCCTGTGGTGCGAGGGCTCCAAGCACACCCGCGGCAGCGCCGAGGACGTCGGTCTCGCGGAGGGAACGCTCTGGTCAGAGGGTGCGGCGGGGACGAACGGCATGGGCACGGCGCTCGCGGTGAACTCCCCCGTCACGGTCCACTCGGCCGAGCACCTGGTGCGGACCTACCACCACTGGACCTGCGCGGCGAGCCCGATCCGCGACCCCGACACGGGCACCACGATCGGGGTCGTCGACCTCAGCGGCCCGATCGAGACCGTCCATCCCTCGATGGTGGCGCTCGTCTCCGCGTCGGCCCGGCTCGCCGAGTCGGAGATGCTCGCGCGGATGCACGCCCAGGACGAGGAGCTGCGGGCGCGCAACATGCGGCACCTGATCGCGTTGCGCGGGGAGCCCGGCGCGCTGCTCAGCCCCACCGGCCGGGTCGTCGCCGTGGAGCCGTACGGGCTGCTGCCCCCGCGCGTCGACGTCTCCGCGGACCGGGTCGAGCTCCCGGACGGTCGCGAGGCGGTGCTGGAACCGCTCGCCCACGGCTACCTGCTGCGCATCCCCCGGCAGCGGCTCGTCCGGCGCAGCGTGCTGTCGCTGTCGTTCCTGCTGCCCGAGCCCAAGGTCGTGCTGGACGGCCGCGAGGTGCCGATCTCGTTGCGGCACGCGGAGATCCTGGCCGCGCTGACGTTGCAGGGCCGGCTGACCGCGGACCAGCTCGCGCTGCGCCTGTACGGCGAGCGCGGCAACCCCACGACTGTCCGCGCCGAGCTGCACCGGCTGCGCGCGCAGCTGGGCGCGGACGTGCTCGCGACCAGGCCCTACCGGCTCACCGCCGACGTCGAGACGGACTTCCTGGCCGTGCGGGCCGCTCTGAAGGACGCGGACGTGCCGCTGGCCGCGAGCAGGTACCGCGGCTCGTTGCTGCGCCGTTCCGAGGCGCCGGTCGTGCTGGCCGAACGGGACGACCTGGCGTCGGGGGTGCGCAAGGCGGTCCTGCAGCGCGGCGACGCGAACGCGCTGTGGACGTTCACCCAGACCGACTCGGGCGAACACGACGTCGAGGCGCTGGAACAGCTGGTCAAGCTGCTGCCGCCGGACGACGTGCGGCTCGCGATCGCCACAGCCAGACTGAGAAGGCTCAGTCAGGACGATTGACACGAGTCTCACGATCTGAATATCTTCCTGACTAAGAGACTTAGTTGAGGGGGATAATTCCATGCGCGTACTCATCATCGGAGCGGGGACCGGTGGCCTGTGCCTGGCGCACGGGCTGAAGAAGGCCGGTGTGGACGTCGCGGTGTTCGAACGCGACCGCACGCCGCGCAGCATGTTGATCGGCTACCGGGTCGGCATCAGTCCGGATGGAAGCAAAGCGCTGCACAGCTGCTTACCCCCGGACGTGTTCGCCGAGTTCGTCCGCACCACGGCCCGGCCGCCCAAGCACATCGTCATGCGGACCGAGAAGTACAAGGAGCTCCTGGTCGGCGAGGTCGACACGGACCGCGACGACAGCCGCAGCGAGAAGTCGGTCAGCAGGATCGCGATGCGCACGGCGTTGCTCGGCGGCCTGGACGACGTCGTCCGGTTCGACAAGGCGTTCCGGCACTACAGCCGCAACGACGACGGCACGGTCACCGCGTACTTCGACGACGGCACGTCCGAGACCGGTGACGTGCTGGTGGGCGCGGACGGCGCGCAGTCGAAGGTGCGCAAGCTGCGTCTGCCCGACGCCGAGGTGGTCGACACCGGCATCACGTCGATCGCGGGCAAGCTGCCGCTGACCGACGAGAACGCGGCACTGCTGCCACCGCTGGCCGACGGCGGCATCACGTTGCTGTTCGGCACGCACGGCGAGTTCGTGATCATCCACGTGATGCGCTTCGACGGGACGGGCGTCGAGGACGACTACATCATGTGGGGCTACGCGGCCGCGCGCGACAAGTTCCCGGACATGAAGGGCATGAGCCAGGCCGAGCTCAAGCAGGTCGTGCTGAACATGACCCCGGGGTTCCACCCGGACCTGCGCCGGCTCTTCGCGCTCGCCACCCCGGAGACCGTGTTCGAGATCAAGATCCGCACCTCCGAACGCCTGCGGCCGTGGGAGCCGGACAACGTCACGATGATCGGTGACTCGGTGCACCTCATGACCCCCGGCCGCGGCATCGGCGCGAACACGGCGCTGCGGGACGCGGAGCTGTTGTGCCGCAAGCTCGTCGAGGCCCACCACGGCAAGGACACCGTGCAGGCGATCGGTGAGTACGAGAAGGAGATGATCGAGTACGGCTTCCAGGCGGTGGAGGCGTCGCGCGAGATGATGGACGGCCGGAGCCTCATCCACAAACCCGTGATCGGACGGGTCGCGGCCGTGTTCTCCCGGACGTTCTTGCGCGTGACCAACGCGGTGCCCGTGCTCAAGCGGAGGATGCTGGCCGAGGACGCCGCCGAGCGTGATCACGTAAGTTCTGCGCATGAGGTTGTTCACGCCCGGTGAGGTCGTGGTGCGGCGTGAGGTGCTGCACGGCAAGGTCTGGTCGGAGATGCCCACCAGGGTGGTCGTCGACGAGCCGGGACTGCTCGCGGTGTTCGTGGAGCCGGGCACCCGGCTCACCTACCCCGACCACCACCACCCGCACCCGTGGGACAAGCCGGAACGCGGTTTCTGGCGCGGCCACGGCAAGCTCATGCTGCACCGCCCGCAGGACGCCTACTCCGTCGACCTGTTCTGGAAGGGCGAGGACAGGGTGTTCGGCAACTACTACCTGAACCTGCAGGCGCCCTACCGCCGCGTCGAGGACGGGTTCGAGACCCTCGACCACGCGCTGGACTACACGCTGGCGCCGGACGGCACGTGGGAGCAGCGCGACCTCGACGAGTTCGAGGAGCAGGTCGCGTCGGGCAAGTACTCGGCCGTCGAGGCCGAGGAGATCAGGGCCCAGGGGCGCGAGATCGAGAAGATGCTGGCGTCCGGTGAGATCTGGTGGGACACGGCCTGGGCGGCGTGGACGCCTTGAAGGTGCGGCCGCTCACGTTCGACACGCTCGTCGCCGAGATCGTCGACCAGGTGTCGGAGATCGACGGGCGGGTGCGCGTCCTGGTCGACGGCGCACCCGCCGCCGAACCGCGCCGGCTGGCGGACGCCGCCGTGGAACCGTTGCGCGCCTTGGGTCGCGCGGTGCAACGGGTGTCGCTCGAGGACTTCCTGCGCCCGGCGTCGGTGCGCCTGGAACACGGTCGGACCGACTCGTACTCGTACCGGCACGACTGGTTCGACTACAAGGGACTGCAGCGCGAGGTGCTCGACCCGGCGATGGACGGCAGGGTGCTGCCGTCGTTGTGGAACGCCGCGACCGACCGGGCCAGCCGCGCAGAGTACGTCGACCTGCCGGAGAACGGCGTCGTGCTCGTGGACGGCACGCTGATGCTCGACCGCTGGCTGCCCGCCGAGCTGACCGTGCACCTGTGGCTCTCCCCCGGTGCCCTGAGGCGCAAGACCGCCGAGGAGTGGACGCTGCCCGCGTTCGACGACTACGAGCCCGTGGCCGATCTCCTCGTCCGCTACGACCACCCCGAACGGCCCGGTCTGGTCGAGGCGTGAACCGGACCTCCCCCTGCGGACATAGGCGGGGCAGAGAGGAGGGTCCGTGACCGACGAAGAACTCTGGGGGCAGGTCCGGGCCGGTGTGAGCGAGGCGTTCGGGCTGCTGTTCGAACGCCACGCCCAGGCCGTGTTCGCCTACTGCCTACGCCGCACCGGTACGTGGGCCGTCGCCGAGGACCTGGTGTCCGTGGTGTTCATGGAGACGTGGCGCAAACGCACGTCCGTGACCGTGGAGGACTCCCTGCTGCCGTGGCTCTACACCGTCGCACTCGGCGTCACCCGCAACCACCAGCGCGCCCGCACGCGGTACAAGGCCGCGCTGGGCAAGGTTTCGCCGCAGCACGCCGACGACGACCACGCCGATGACGTGGCACGGCGCGTGGACGCGGAGGCGAGGACACGAGAGGTGATCGCGGAACTGGAGAAGCTGCCCGCCGGGGACCGGGAGGTGCTGGAGATGTCCGCGTGGTCGGACCTGACCCAGGCGCAGATCGCGCAGGTCCTCGGCATCCCGGTCGGCACGGTGAAGTCCCGACTCGCTCGCGCGCAACGCACCGTGCGTGGCGCACTGGTTGAGGAGGCACTGTGATCAAGCCCGACATCCCGCGGATGGACCCCATGCGGCTGCAGGTGCGCAAGCACGCGCTGCTGAACGAGATCGACTCGAAGCCGTCGCGACGCTGGTGGCGCTTCGCGGTGCCCGCGACGGCACTCGTGGCCGCCCTCGCCGTGACGCTGGTGCTGTGGACCCCGACGAACCAGGAGGCCTCCGCGGCGTGGACCGCCGAACCGAGGGCTCCCGGCGACCTGGCGCCCGTGCTCGCGAAATGCGGGGAGTCGCTCGACCGGCACGACGCGGAGCGCGGGGTCGAGGGCCGGCCGGTGTGGCCCGCCCCGCGTGAGGTGTCCGTCACCGACCTCCGCGGCGACATGACGATGGTGCTGTTCACCGGTCCGCGGTCCGAGGCGCTGTGCTGGGGAACACCGGAGGGCGTCGGCATGAGCGCTCGCGGCGGCATCGCCGAACGCGAGCCGCTCGGTGACCGCCTGTTCGCCGACTTCGCCCCGCAGGTCGGCATGACGGAGGTGAGCAGCGGCACCAGCACGACCGTTCTGACCGGCCGGGTGAGCCCGAAGGTCGGCAAGGCGGTCATCGTCACCGAGGACGCGCTGGAGGTGACCGCGAGTCTCGGCGACGGCTGGATCGTGACGTGGTGGCCGAGTCTGGGCAAGCCGAAGCAGGTCCGGCTCTACGACGAAGCGGGCAGCCTGCTGGAGACCGCCCCGATTCCCGTCGAGCACAGGTAGTCTGCAAGGCATGTGGCGGCCGGAGACCAAGCAGCGAGCGATGCTGCTGCTCGCGGTGTTCTTGCCCGCCCTCTACGCCTTCACGCTGTTCTCGTCGCCCACCGAGGTCGTCGCGGCCGTGACCGCGCTCGCCCTCGCGTTGATCGTGGTCGTCGCGCTGGTGCCGCTGTCGGTGGCACCGGCGCGGTCGCTCTCCATCCGCGAACGAGCCCAGCGAACAGCACAGTTGCGGCTGCGAAACCCTGATGCCGCAGGCAAGTCCCGTCCTCGAGCACCGGGATGCCGGACGTTCTGACACGTCCGCTCACCCCAACTCAAGACGGAGAAACACCCCTTGTTCGCTGACCTGGGCGCTGCCCTGGCGAGCTTCGGCATGCCCGCGCTCGCCATCGTGCTGTTCACCATCGTCGTGCGGCTCGCGCTGCACCCCTTCTACCGCGCGGCCGTGCGCGGCGAGAAGGCCAAGGCCAGGCTCGCGCCGGAGATCCAGAAGCTGCAGAAGAAGTACGGCAAGGACCTGGTGCGGTTCTCGGAGGAGTCGCAGAAGGTCTACAAGCGCAACGGCATCTCGATGTTCGCGGGCATGCTGCCGATGCTCGCGACCGTCCCGTTCTTCATGGTCATCTACCAGGTGGTCACGACGCCGAACCCGTTGCTGGAGGGCACGTTGTTCGGCATCTCGCTCGGCACGCACTTCACGAACGGCTTCGCGTGGGTGTTCTTCGTGCTGTTCGGGCTGATGGCCGTGGTCGCCTATCTGACCGTGAAGTGGCAGCAGTCGCGGATGACGACCACGCCTCAGCCGGGGTTCATGACCGGGCTGGTCAAGGTGCTGCCGTTCGGGACGATCCTGGTGGCGGCCTACCTCCCGCTGGCCGCGGGGTTGTACCTGCTCACCACGACGACCTGGACGATCGCGGAACGGGCGCTGCTCTACCGCATCCTGAGCTGAAGCTGGGCGACGAGCCGGACGAGCGGGTCGTCCAGATCCAGGTCGATCCGCTTGAGCCGGTACCTCAACGTGTTCGGGTGCACGTGCAGCTTGTCCGCCGCGGCGCGCACGTCACCCAACGCGTCGAGGTAGGCCAGCAACGACTTCGCGAGTTCGGGGTCGAGCGCGTCGATGCGCGGGTCCCTGATGCGCGGGTTGTCCTGCAACAGCGCGAGGATCTCGCTCACCAGGACCTGCGAGCGGACGTCGGCGAGCGTCGCGACCTCGGCGTCGAGGTCGCGGGCCATCGCGTCGAGCACGCGTTCGGCCTCCTGGCGAGAGATCTGCGCGTCGTCCAGTGTGGACACCGTCGAGCCGACCGCGGCCTGCACCGCCGTGTGCAGGTGGCGGCGTGCGGTGGTGACGATCTCCCTGGTCAGGCTGAGGAGCTGGGCGTTCGGTGCGAGGTCCGGCAGCAGGACGTACGTGCGGCCGCCGGAGTCGCTGACCAGGGCGCTGCGCCGGTACGCCGCCGCGTGCACGGAGATCAGGCCGGTCATCTCGGCACGGCGGAGCTCGTGCTCGCTGCGGTCGCCCTCGGCGCCGCGGACCGCGAACACCACGACGGCGGCGGGTTTCTTCGGGTCGGCGCCGATCTGGCCGGCGACGGTGGCGGCGTCCATGCGGCCGGTGAGCAGGGCGGCGAGGAGGTTCTCGCGGAACCTCGACGTGGGCTGGTTGCGCTGCTGGATGAGGTGCGGGGCCGTGACGCGGGCGGCGCCGAGCAGCGCGCGTTCGGCCTGCTCGGTCAGCGGCTGGTCGCCCTCCTGCACCCAGATCGTGCCGAGCGGCTGCTGGCCCGCGTGGATGCCGACGGCGATGCGTCTCCGGATGCCCAGCTCGGGGCGTTCGTCGATGCGGACGACCTCCTCGCCGGAGCGGAGCAGGTTGTAGACGCCCCACTCGCGCAGCATCTTGAGGTACGGCTCGGGGCCCTGGCGGCCGAGGATCGAGAGCCTGCGCAGTTCGTCGACCTCGTCGGACGAGCGGGAGTAGGCGAGGACGCGGCTCGCCGTGTCCTCGATGCTGACGATGCCGCCGGTCAGGGTGGCAATCGTTTGCGCGAGCGAGAACAGGTCGCCGAGGACCTCGCCGTCGTCGGTCGTGGTCGTGAGAACGCTCTTGGCGAGCGACTCCAAGTGGCCCCAGCGGACCTCCGGCCGGACCTCGAGCAGCGCGACGCCCGCGTCGTTCGCGGCCTGTTCGAGCGCCTGGGACGACTCTTTCACCGCGACGACTGCGGCTTTCGCCCGCCCGGCAGCTCTGACCAGCGGCAACGCGGCCCGGCCCCGTGCTCCGATGAGCAGGGCGAGGTCTCCTGCCGCCACGTCCGGCGGGTCGTCCGGATCCATGATCACCACATCGCGCACGTCTACTTCCAGGCCGTGGGGGGCAACCTGGAGTTCGACGAGCGGGTCGCCGAGCGCGATGAGGACGTGGCGGAGGCTCGACACTGTTCGATCGTACATCTGACCTGGTGAATCTTGGCTTGTCGGACAACCGAGGCCAGGTCGCGCGGACTTACGGTGTGCGTACCGACGCTGATTCGAAGAGGAGTTGCGAGTGGACGCGGTCACCCAGGTTCCCGCCCCGGTCAACGAGCCGGTCCTGCAGTACGCCCCCGGTACCCCGGAGCGTGCCGAGCTGCAGGCCAAGCTGGCCGAGCTGCAGAAGGAGCCGCTCGAGCTGACGCTGACCATCGGTGGCGAGCAGCGCATGGGTGGCGGGGAGCGTTTCGACGTCGTCCAGCCGCACAACCACCGCTCCGTGCTCGGCACGCTGGCCGGCGCGACCCAGCAGGACACCGTCGACGCCCTGGCCGCGGCCCGCGAGGCCGCCCCGGCGTGGCGCGCGCTGTCGTTCGACGACCGCGCGGCGATCATCCTGCGTGCCGCCGACCTGCTCGCCGGCCCGTGGCGGCAGACGCTGAACGCGGCCACGATGCTCGGCCAGTCGAAGACCGCGATCCAGGCGGAGATCGACGCGGCCTGCGAGCTGATCGACTTCTGGCGCTTCAACGTGCAGTTCGCCCGCAACCTGATGGCCGAGCAGCCGATCTCCTCCCCCGGTGTGTGGAACCGCACGGACCACCGCCCGCTCGAGGGCTTCGTCTACGCGATCACGCCGTTCAACTTCACCGCCATCGCCGGCAACCTGCCGACCGCGCCCGCGCTGATGGGCAACGTCGTGCTGTGGAAGCCGTCGCCCACCCAGTCGTTCGCCGCGCACCTCACCATGCGGCTGCTGGAGGAGGCGGGCATGCCGCCCGGCGTGATCAACCTGCTGCCCGGTGACGGCCTCGCGGTGTCCGAGGTGGCGCTCAACGCCCCCGACCTCGCGGGCATCCACTTCACCGGTTCCACGCCGACGTTCCAGAAGCTGTGGGCCCAGGTCGGCGCGAACATCGCGAACTACCGCTCCTACCCGCGCATCGTCGGCGAGACCGGCGGCAAGGACTTCATCCTCGCGCACCCGTCGGCCGACCCGGACGTCCTGCGCGTCGCGATGATCCGCGGTGCTTTCGAGTACCAGGGCCAGAAGTGCTCCGCCGCGTCGCGCGCCTACGTGCCGCGCTCGGTGTGGAACAAGATCAAGGACCAGTTCCTGGCCGAGGTCGACGCCCTGACCTACGGCGACGTCACCGACTTCTCGAACTTCGGTGGCGCGGTGATCGACCGCCGCTCGTTCGACAAGCTGTCGGGCGTGCTGCAGGCCGCTCGCGCGGACTCCTCGCTGGAGATCGCCGCCGGGGGCACCGCGGACGACTCGGACGGCTTCTTCGTCCGGCCGACCGTGCTCCTCGGCACCGACCCCGCGAACTCCGTGTTCACCACCGAGTTCTTCGGCCCGGTGCTCGCCGTCCACGTGTTCGAGGACGCCGACTACCTGACCGTGCTCAAGCAGATGGAGAGCGCGGCGCCCTACGGTCTGACCGGCTCGATCATCTCGCGTGACCGTGCCGCCGTGGCGCACGCGCAGGAGGAGCTGCGGTTCGCCGCCGGCAACTTCTACGTCAACGACAAGCCCACCGGTGCCGTCGTGGGCCAGCAGCCGTTCGGCGGCGGGCGCGCGTCCGGCACGAACGACAAGGCGGGGTCGGTCCACAACCTGCTCCGCTGGGTCAGCCCGCGCTCCGTCAAGGAGACCTTCGTGGCGCCCACCACCCACCTCCACCCGCACCAGGGCTAGATCCGGCCCTCCTGAGTGAGGGGAACGTCGTTGCGCCACAAGCACTTCGACGTTCCTCTCACCTTTCACACCCTGAGGACGTGAACCTATGTTGCGCTCCAGCCTTCTCCTGGCGTCCCGCAGCGCGGGTGCCCGCAAGCTCGTCGAGTCGACGCCGCTGACCCGGCCCGTCGTCGAGCGGTTCGTCGCCGGTGCCGACGTCGACTCGGCGATCCACGCGACGGCCGAGGTGCTCGGCGACGGCCGCCTGGTGACCCTCGACCACCTCGGTGAGGACACCTTCGAGGAGTCGCAGGCCAACGACACCGTCGAGGCCTACCTGACGCTGCTGGCACGGCTCGAGTCGTTCGGGCTCACGCGGGGTGCGGAGGTGTCGGTCAAGCTGTCCGCCGTCGGCCAGTCGCTGGCGGTCGACGGCGAGAAGATCGCGCTGGAGAACGCGCGTCGCATCTGCACGGCGGCGGCCGTCGTCGGCACGACCGTGACGCTGGACATGGAGGACCACACCACCACGGACTCCACGCTGAGCATCCTGCGGGAGCTGCGCGTCGACTTCCCGTGGGTGGGCGCGGTGCTGCAGGCCTACCTGCACCGCACCGAGCAGGACTGCCGCGACCTGGCGTACGCCGGTTCGCGCGTGCGGCTGTGCAAGGGCGCCTACCAGGAGCCTGCTTCCGTTGCACACCAGGACAAGCACGAGGTCGACCTGTCGTACGTGCGGTGCCTGAAGATCCTCATGGAGGGTGACGGCTACCCGATGGTGGCCTCGCACGACCCGCGGCTGATCGCGATCGCCGCCGACCTGGCGTCCGCCCGGTCGAAGGACTCCTACGAGTTCCAGATGCTGTACGGCATCCGGCCCGAGGAGCAGAAGCGCATCGCCGGTGAGGGCAACCGCATGCGCGTGTACCTGCCGTACGGCGACGAGTGGTACGGCTACTTCATGCGCCGCCTCGCGGAGCGTCCGGCCAACGTGGCGTTCTTCGCGCGGTCGCTGCTCACCAAGAGCTGAGCTCCTCGGCCGTTTCGAGGGCGAACTGCAGTTTCACCGGCTCACCGGCCACGCGGAGGATCTCGACCGCGCGGCGGGTGAGCCGGAGTGCTTTCTCCGTCTCGAACTTCGTCTCCGCGCAGAGCCTGCCGTAGGTCGTCACCGCCTCGGCGTAGTCGACGTGCGCTTCGAGGTCGAGGCCTGCCGTGTGCCACAGCACGATCGCGATGTGGGCGGTGGCGCGCGCCTCTTCTTTCCGTTCCGCCGCACGGAGTCTGCGCACGTGCCGCTGGAGGGCCCCGAGGTAGACCGTGGATGCCGTCCTCGGCCGCAGCGCCCGGCAGATCTCGACGGTGAACTCGGACATCCTCAGCGCGCGGACGTGGTGGTCCGAATCGGACAGTGCGCGGGCCGTGTTCTGCAGTGGTGGCGCCAGTGTCGCGCCGAAGAACTCGACGAGCTGCGACGGCAGGCGGTGGCAGAGCTCCAGGCACTCGTCGGCCGAGTCCATCGCCTGGCCGTCCTGGCCGTGCAGGAGTTGTTGCCGCACCAGGGTCGCGAGGGCGATCACGAGGCTCGCCTGGTTCCAGACCAGGTCCTCGGAGACCAGGTCCCGGTACACCTCGACGGCTTCCGCGGCCGCGTCCACGTCGCCCACGACCGTGGCGACGTTGAGCAGGGCCGTGCCGAGGCCCTTGCGGTCCCCCGTCTCGCGCCAGAGCATCACGGCCTCGCGCGCGGTGAACGCGGCGTCGATGTCGTCGGCCAGCTCCAGCAACGCCTGGCTGCGCCGCGTCAACGCGTCGGCGAGCTCCGTGCCGAACGTCTCCGGGTGCGCGACGGCGAGGTGGCGGAACAGGTCCACGGCCTCCTTGAGCGTCTCGCTCGCGGCCTCGGCCCTGCCCAGGTCGAGGAACATGGTGCCCGCCGTGACGAGGTTGCGGGCGAGCTCCGGTTCGAAGCGCGGGTCCTCCTGCGCGACCACCCGCCAGTTCGCGATGGAGAGCTGCATCGAGTCGGCGGCGTGCTGCCCGTTGCCCTCCATGTGGAATCGGCGGGCCATCACGCCGGCGACCCTGGCGAAGTCGGCGCGGAAGAGCGCCGGGTGTGTCTTCGCGAGCTCCTGGAAGAGCAGCGTGGCGCGGCTGATGGCGGTCATCGCGTCCTCGTCGCGGCCGAGCGTCTGGTAGCGGTAGCTGATCTGCTCCAGGGCCGAGGCGAGCTGCGGAATCGTCTCCGGGTCGGCCTCCGCGATGGCGCGCCAGAGGTCGATCGCCTCCTCCGAGACGGCGAGCACCTCGTCGTTGCGCTGGGCGTTGATGAGCCGCAGGCCCAGGTCGCCCAGCGCGTCCGCGAGCAACGGGCGGTTCTCCGGGTCCTGCCTCGCGAGCTCGCGGTAGCACTCGACCTCGGCCTGGGAGGCCTCGACGGACTCCTGGCGCAGGCCGCACAACATCGTCCTGGCGCTGAGCATCCCGTACATCTCGGCGCGGTCGAGGGTCTCCTCGGCGCGGTCGATCAGGCGGCGGGTGAGGATCGACGGGATCGCGTCCGTGGCGAACCGCTCGTCGCGGAAGACCTCGCGGGCGATGGCCTCCACGGTGGCGAGCGACCCGATCTCCGCGGCGGCGCGGAGGCTGTCGCGGGCCATGTCGCGCACGACCGCCGGCGTGCCCGTGACCAGTTCGTCGAGCCTGGGGCGCAGCTGCGGCCAGCGTTGTGCGGCACGGGCGAGCAGGTCCGGGTCCGGTGTGGCCGGGGTGGCGACGGCCAGGTAGTCCTCGGCGATCCGGCCGGTCTTGCGGCCGTCGTCGCGCTGGAGCAGCTGCCGGACGAGCTGGGTGCGGTTCACGTCGCACGGGTCGCCGTGCACGACCGTCAGCGCGGCCATGTGCAGGTCGAGGACCGTCTCCTGGGCGATGTTGGGCGGCGGTTCGTCCGGGGCCGTGACGTCGAGCTGCTTGGCGAAGTGCTGGCAGGCGAGCGTGAACGACTCCTCTCGGTCCTCGAGCGTCGCGGCGAGCTCGACGGCCATGACCTCGTGGTCGAAGTCCGCGATGCGCTGACGGGTGGAGGACCACCACCAGCCCGTGGTCCGCGAGGCGAGCAGGACTCGCGTGCGGGACGGTCCGTGCCGGAGCGTGTCCTGCAGCCGCGCGAAGACGTCCTGCCACCGGAGCCGGTCGGCGTCGTCGATGACGAGCAGCCTTCCGTGCACGGCCTCGTCCCAGTGCTTCTCCTGGAAGCGCTGGAGCAGCCTCGTCTTGCCCGCGCCCGCCGGGGCGTGCAGCAACAGCGACGCCCGGGGCACGGCGCTGTCACGCCAGAGCACGAGTGTGTCCAGCTCGGATTCTCTGCCGTGAAAGGGGACCACCTGATGGGTGGGATCCAGCAATGCGGCGACGCTGAGTGCTCGGTCCACCACCTCATAGTCGGCCGCAGGTCAGGCCAGGGGTAGCAAGACCACACCATCGTGGCCTTTTCCCGTTTTTCCTTCACCCTGATGTCTACTGGCTTGGAGAAAGTCCACCGGCTACCCGCGCGGACGTCCGTTTCAGCCTGGACTGAAATTGTCAGACCCCCGTTGCACAATCTGAGGTGTGCTGGTCGCCCTCGTCCTCGACGCTGACGGCGCCGGCCGGTGGCAGAAGCTGCACGACGACGGGACTCCGGCGGGTCCCGCGATGACGGCTTCGTCGCCGGCGGCCGCCGTGGCGTCGCTGGAGCGCGCCCATCGGCCTCGCTGGGTGTGGGCGGACACCTCCGAGGTCTACCCGGTGCTGCTCGCGGCCGGGGTGCGGGTCGACCGGTGCTGGGACCTGCACCTGACCGAGGCGTTGCTGCTGGGCGTCGAGGGGCGGCACCGCGAGCCGAAGGAGCTCGCGGGAGCGTTGGCACGGGTGCTGGGGCTACCCGCTCCGGCGGACGTCGGGCCGCCGAAGAAGGACGACGCGCTGACGTTGTTCGGGCCGGAGCCGGTGGTGCTGCCGGGCGACACGGACCCGTTGGTCGCGTTGTCGCTGGTTTTCCAGGCGCAGCAACGGAATCCGGCGCTCGGGCTGCTGATCGCGGCGGAGTCGGCATCGGCTCTGGTGGCGGCGGAGATGACGTTCCACGGGCTGCCGTGGCGGGAGGACGTGCACAACCGGTTGCTGGAGGAGGTGCTCGGGCCGCGTCCGGCACCCGGTCAGCGGCCGAAGCTGCTGCAGGCGCTGGCGGACCAGATCCAGGAGGCGTTCGGCGGCCGGGAGATGAACCCGGACGCGCCGGCGAGCATCGTGAAGGCGTTCGCGCGGGCGGGCGTCGAGGTGCCCTCGGCTCGGCGGTGGGTGCTGAAGAAGGTCGACCACCCCGCGGTGAAACCGTTGCTGGACTACAAAGAGCGCGCACGGCTGTGGGTGGCGCACGGCTGGTCGTGGCTCGACACGTGGGTCGAGGACGGGCGGTTCCGACCGGACTACGTCGTGGGTGGTGTCGTCACCGGTCGCTGGGCGTCGCGGGGCGGGGCCGCGTTGCAGATCCCCCGGCTGATGCGGCAGGCCGTGATCGCCGACGAGGGCTGGTGCCTCGTCGCCGCGGACGCCTCCCAGCTCGAACCGCGGATTCTCGCTGCCCTGTCAGGGGATGAGCGGCTGATCGAGGTCTGCGGGGACGACGACCTCTACGCGGCGCTGGCGGAGGACTCGTTCAAGGGCGAGCGGCCGCGCGCGAAGATCGCGATGCTGTCGGCGATGTACGGCGGCACCTCGGGCGAGGCCGGACCGCTGCTCGCCGTGCTGCGCAAGAGGTTCCCGATCGCGGTCGGGTACGTGGAGGACGCCGCGCGAGCCGGCGAGCAGGGCCGGATGGTGCGCACGCGCCTGGGCCGCACGTCGCCGACGCCGTCCGCGGCGTGGCAGGAGCTGACCGGGGGCGCCGACGACTTCGGCGAGTCGTCGAGCTCGTCGCGACAGGCGGCGCGCAACTGGGGGCGGTTCACCCGGAACTTCGTGGTGCAGGGCAGTGCGGCGGACTGGACGGCCGCACTGCTGGGTGTGCTGCGGACCCGTCTGCCCGCGGACGCGCACCTGGTGTTCTTCCAGCACGACGAGGTGCTCGTGCACTGCCCGTGGGCCGACGCCGACGCCGTGGTCGAGGCGATCGCCGAGGCCGGGCGCGAGGCGACCCGGTTGCTCTTCGGCGAGACATCGGTGCGCTTCCCGATGAACGCGGTGCCCGTGACCTGCTACGCGGACGCGAAATAAGTCCAAACGAGACTGTCCGTTCAGCGGCGTTGGTCCGAACGGGCGCTTGTTCTTACACCGTGAGAGCGCTCTCATAAATGGACTGCACCCGTGACAAGGAGGTCACTCGCGCATGAAGCAACGCCGCCGCGTACTCGCGGCCACGACAGCGCTAATTGCCGCGGTACCCCTGGCGATCGCCGCCATGTCCGCCAACGCCTCGATCCCACCCCCTGCATCGGGATGGACGCAGGTGTGGGGTGACGACTTCAACGGTTCCAACGGGTCGTTGCCGTCGAGCGCCAACTGGATCATCGACACCGGCCACGGTTACCCCGGAGGACCTGCCAACTGGGGTACCGGCGAGATCCAGAACTACACGAACAGCACCAACAACCTGAAGCTCGACGGCAACGGCAACCTGCGCATCACCGCCCTGAAGGACGGTGGCGGCAACTGGACGTCGGCGCGCATCGAGACCCAGCGCTCGAACTTCAAGCCCGCGGCCGGCGGCAAGCTCGCCATCGAGGGTCGCATCCAGATGCCGAACGTCTCGGGCGAGGCCGCCCTGGGCTACTGGCCGGCGTTCTGGACCCTCGGCGCGCCGTACCGCGGCAACTACTGGAACTGGCCGGGCATCGGCGAGTTCGACATCATGGAGAACGTCAACGGCATCAACTCCGTCTGGGGCGTCCTGCACTGCGACGTCGCTCCCGGCGGTGCCTGCGGCGAGTTCACCGGCATCGGCAACTCGCGGGCGTGCCCCGGCTCGTCCTGCCAGTCCGCGTTCCACACGTACCGCTTCGAGTGGGACGACGCCGCGAAGACCTTCACGTGGTTCGTCGACGGCCAGTCGTTCCACCAGGTGACGCAGGCCCGGGTCGGCGTCAACGTGTGGAACGCGATGACGTCGCACGCCGGCCACTTCATCCTGCTCAACCTCGCGATGGGCGGCGCGTTCCCGAACGCGCTCAACAACAACCAGCCGACCCCTGTCGCAGCCACGCAATCCGGGCACTCGATGGTCGTGGACTACGTGGCCGTCTACTCGGCTGGTGGCACAACCCCGACCACCACCACCACGACCACGACGTCGAACCCCGGCGGTGGGGGTTCCGCGTACAACGACCTGCAGGCGGAGAGTGCTTCCGAGCGCTCCGGCGGGTCCGTTGCGCCCGGTGACGGTGGCTCGGGCGTGCATCAGATCGCGAACGGTGGCTACCTGAAGTTCTCCGGCGTGAACTTCGGCACCGGACCCGCGCGGCAGTTCTACGCCCGCGTGGCCTCCGGAGCAGGCGGCGGGGTGAGCGGCCTCGTCGAGGTGCGGCTCGGGTCCCGCACGGCCACGCCGGTCGGGTCGATCGCGGTGGGCAACACCGGTGGGTGGGACGCGTGGAGAACGATCCCCGCGAACATCTCGAACATCACCGGCACGCACGACGTGTACGTGACCTTCACGAGCGGGCAGCCTTCGCCGTACGTGAGCGTGAACTGGGTGAAGTTCGGAACCTGACCCCTGGGTTAGCGACCCGCTGGGCTTGTCCGCTAAGATGGCATCCGCACGACAACGGATGATTAGCTCAGCGGGAGAGCACTACCTTGACACGGTAGGGGTCACTGGTTCAATCCCAGTATCGTCCACTTCACTCGGAGCGAGTTGCGTTCGCGGAAAGCGCGAACCTGCTCGCTCCGTTGTGTTTTCCGGGGGTGCGACCCCCAGACCCCGCCCGGCGGGCTTCGCCCCCGGAACCCCCTGGGTGTCGACCTCTTCGGAAAGGCCCCCGGTCAGCTGACCGGGGGCCTTTCGTCGGTGCGGCCGTTGTTGGGGACAACGTTTGCAGGGACCGGAAACAGGTACGGTCGGGGCGTGTACGCCGAACGTCCTGCTCCTGCGGGTCTGGCCTGCCTGTGGACGCGCACGGTGGCCACGCCGACCGTGCAGCGCGTGGTGCCGGACGGCTGCACGGACCTGATGTGGACGCCTGCGTCCGGCGCACTGTTCGTCGCCGGCCCGGACACGTCCGCACAGCTCGCTTCCGTTGCCCCTGGGACGTTGTACGGGGTGCGGTTGCCGCCTGGCGCGTTCCCGTCGGTGTTCGGGGTGCCGGCGCATGCCGTTCGGGATCTGCGGGTGCCGTTGGCCGAGCTGGTGCCTTCGGCTCGGCTGGACTCCTTCTCCGCGATGGTCGAGTTCTGCGCCTCGCGGGTGGTCGTCGATCCGGCATTGGCCGCTACGGCCTCGTTGCTGCGGTCTCGTGATGTCGGGGCCGTCGCGTGGGAGATCGGGTTGAGCTCACGTCAGCTGCGGCGGCGATGTCTGGACGCGTTCGGGTATCCGCCCAAGGTGTTGCAGCGGGTGCTGCGGTTCGACGCGGCTCTGCGGCTGGCCCGGGACGGTGTGCCGTTCTCGGCCGTGGCCGTCGAGGCCGGGTACGCGGACCAGGCACACCTGGCCCGCGAAGTGCGTGCGTTGGCCGGCGTGTCCCTGGGTCAGCTGATCCGGCCGTAGCGGCGCAGCGTCAGCAGGGCGTCGACCGTGGCGATGGAACGCCATTCGAAGTCGACGACCGGGGTGAAGGCGGGGAAGCCGAAGTTCCAGCCGCCGTCTTCCTGCTGGCCGTTTTCGAGCTGGTCGAGGTCCTTGGTCAGTTCGTCCTCGGTGAACCAGGCGCGGGCGAGGCTGGTGGGCTTCTGGGCGTAGGCGTGCGGGTCGAGGCCCTCGCCCTCCGCATAGCCCTCGGTGCTCGGCGTGAGGCTCTTCAGCCTCTCGGCGGCGAGTTCGGCGCGGGCCCGGTCGGGCACCTCGTCGAGGAACATCGCCGCACCCCGCAGCTCGTACGGGTGGGTCTGGTCGAGCTGGTCGATGTGGTGCCAGCAGTAGTCGGTGGCCCTGTCGAGCCACGGGCCGGTGGCCTTCAGGGCGTGCAGTGCCGCGGCGATCTGGCTGGTCAGGAGGAGTCCGCCCTGGTCGTCGGCCTGAACCCACGGCGCCTTGGGGTGGTCCTTCGAGGTGGACAGGCCGAACGGGACGCTGCCGTCGGGGCAGGCGGCGTTCAGCCAGGTCAGGACCGACTCGGCGTGCTCGGGGGCGTTGACCTCGGCGAACACCTGGAGCGCGCGCAGGGCGTGCAGCGGCTGGCTGGTGGGCCCCCGGTGGTCGGGTTCGAGGCCGTGGCCGTACCCGCCGTCGTCGTTGCGGTAGGCCAGCACCGCCCTGACCACGTGCTCGGCCTTTCCGCCGTCGAAAGCGTGCTCGAACCAGCGTTGTTCCAGCGTGCGGGCGTTGAGCCAGAGGAAGGTCCTCGCTTGTCCGATCATGCCCCGAACCTATGCCGGTCGTGGGACGAGGTCTTGAACGAAACGGCCATGTGACCTGATCTGCTGATTCGTTCGCCTCCGCGGGGAACCGGTCCTATGCGAAAATCCTCTGAGTGGGGTGTGGAGTTCTGAGGGGAGCTGGCCAGGATGCTGATGTTCGACGCACTCGTACCCGTGAAGACAGCCGGGGCCGTCGGTAAGGGTGTCGGTGCGGCACTCGGCGCGTCCGCCGGAGCGGCGGCAGGCGCTGGCGGCGGCGGAGTCGCTAAGTTCAGCGTCGACCCTGACCAGGCGCAGAAGATGATCGACGGCCTGAAAGAGGCTCTCCGGGAACTGCTGAAGCTGCGAAGGTCGAGCGAGAAGCTCAAGCTCTCCGGCGCCCCCGGCCCCGATCCCTACAGCGGCTACGCGACTCTCGCCATGCGGAAGACCGCAGGTGCTGAGCCTGGCGGCTACCAGTGGGCGAACGATCAGGCCGTGAAGGCGCTCGAACAGACCATCAACAACATCGAGAAGGCCCTCGCCGAGTACCGGGCCACCGACGAAGCGGCGTCGACCGCGATGAAGGGCTGACAGGATCTTGAAGCGCATGACCGTTCTGCTCACCGCAGTGCTCGCTTCCGTGGCGTTGGCTGGGTGCACGGACAATCAGACCGGAGGCAGCCCGACCACAGCTGCTCCGACTGGCAACGGGCAGACGAGCAGCCAGCCCACCAGCGACGGCTCCGGCGCCGGGCTCAGCATCGCCAAGTTCGTCAGCGACCCGTGCAGCATCCTCACCACCAGCCAGGCCGCGACGCTCGGTTCTGTGCTGGCGCCTCAAGCCGGTACTGCCGAACTCGGTCCCAACTGCGTGTGGGACGGCAAGGACCCCATCAAGAACTCCACCTACGAGATCTCGGTGACCAAGGACAAGGACTTCGAGGCCCAGGTCGAGAACGTCAAGAACAACGGGGTCTTCGTAGACAAGAAACTGGACGGTGTCAGGGTCATCTCCACCGACCAGACTGACGGATCGATCAGCTGCCTGACCTCGATCCAGGCCTCCAAGACCGATTCGGTCACGGTGCAGATCTCCAGCGCCACGGACGAGCGCGCGACGAAGAAGCCCTGCCCGGAGACCGAGCGCGTAGCGCAGCTGATCATCACAAACCTGAAGGGGTAGCGAGATGGCTGGGGACGAGCCGAACATCACTGGTTTCGCCATTCTTCCCTTCGCGGGTGGCGAAACGATCTACAAGTGGTTCGAGAACGGCAAGGGGCCGAGCCAGAGCACCTCGCTGATGTCAGAGGGCTGGCGTGATCTCTCGAGCGGCCACGGCGACGTCGCCCAGCTGATCGAGAAGGCCGTGCGCGACTCCGGTGCCTCCTGGGAGGGCTCAGCCGGTGATGCGGCGCGTGGCGGGACCTCACCGCTGGCGACCTGGGCCACGGTCACGGGTGATTCGGCCACTCAGGCAGGCACGACCGCCGACACGGTCGGTACCGCGTATGCCGATGCCAAGAACTCGATGTCCAAGCCCCCGACCGTGCCGGACAAGCCGTTCCTCAACGACTACCGGCCGTGGGACACGGACTACGACAAGGCGCTGGAGAAGAACCAGCAGGTCAGCGAGCAGAACATCCGCGCGTTCAACCAGTACGCGGGTGCTGTCAACGCGAGCATGAGCAACCAGCCGACGTTCATCGCGCCCACGGCGACGGACGGCAGCGTCCAAGAGGGCACTGGCAACGACCGCCTGATCGACAAGGTCGGCACGCAGAGCCAGCCGCCTCCCGGCATCGGCAGCAACCCTCCGGGCGGCAACGGCACGGGCGACCGCAGCGGCGGCGGGGACACCGGCACGTCCGGCTGGAAGCCGCCGGGCACCGGCGGTGGCGACGACACCGGCACGTCCGGCGTCAACGACCCCAAGTTCACTCCCCCGCCCACCGACCCCAACCGGCCGCCTCCCAACATCGGTGTGCCGACGGTGCCGCCGGACGGCGTCTACAACCCGAACGACCCGCGGCGGCCCGGTGGGCCGCTCGACCCGAACAACCCCCGCAACCGTCCTGGCGGTCCCAACGGTCCCAACGGCCCTGGTGGTCGTGGTATCGGTGGGCCCGGCGGTGGCGGCGCGGGCGGTGGTGCCGGCGGCGGTCGCGGTGGCGGCGCCGGTGGTGGCATCGGTGGTCCCGGCGCTGGTGGCGGCCTCGGTGGTGCCGCGGCGGCCAAGGGCATGGGTCCTGGCGGCATGGGCGGTGGCTTCGGTGGCGCGGCCGGTGTCGCCGGTAGCGGTGCCGGTGGTGCTGGTGGCTTCGGGCCGTCCGGTGCCGGTGCGGCTGGTGCCGCTGGTCGCGGTGGCGCGGCCGGCATGGGCGCCGGCGGTATGGGTGCCGGTGGTCAGCGTGGTGAAGGTGCTGAGGACGCGGAGCACAAGTCCGCGTCGTACCTTCAGGAGACCGAAGACATCTTCGGCGACGGAACGATGGTCGCTCCGCCGGTCATCGGCGGATAAGGGGGAAACGTGCTGCGGAGCAGGGTCGCCATCCCTGTCACGGCGCTCTACCAGGCGTGGCAGGCCGCGGGCCTTCCGACGCTGCACCGTGCGCTGCTCGCTCAGGTCGACTTCGACGAGGGACTCCTCGAGTCGGGTGACGTGAGCGAGCTCGAACGGTTGCAGCGCTCGGCGTGGGCGCAGCTCGAGCAGTACGGGCTTGCGCGCGGCGGGCAGATCCACCCGGATCTGACCAACGCGCTGCGGCTCGTGGTCGAGGCGGGCGTGGAGTACTGGGCGTTCTTCAGCCTGAAGGACGGCCCGCAGCAGAGCGTGCTGGTCGTGTCGAACGGACAGGACGCCCTGCGGATCCTGCTCACGCCGGACCAGCAGTTCGTGCTCGAACCGGTGCGGCCGGAGGAAGCGCCGCAGGCGTTGGTCGGCGCACTGCCGCCCACGCCGGCGGGCCGGGGCAACCCGATCACGCTGCCCGAGGACGCGCTGCAGCAGAAGCGGCAGCCGTCCTACGAGGACACCGGCTCGTTCCTGCAGCAGAGCAGGCCGACGAGCACGACGAACGACCAGCTCGTCGCGCAGCTCAACGAGATCATGTCGCAGCCGCGCACCGGCGGCGGCCAGGTCTTCTCGGCCAAGCGCGACCACCTGGGGCGCAAGCAGCGCTGTGCCAACCCGCTGACGTACATCGACACGCCGAGCGGGCGGTACCTCGCGGCGAAGAGCGACGGCTGGCTGCGGGTGCAGCCGGCCGACTTCGGCACGCTGGCGCGGATGACCGCCACCATGCCGTAGGAGACGGAGAACGTCGGCCGGGTCGCAGTCGCGGCCCGGCCGACGTCGTCTTCAGGAGAACCGCAGCGCGTCCGGCCCCAGGTCGGCCGGGCTGCGGTGACCCGACAGCCCGAGCGTCAGGTCGAAGTCCGCGAGCAGGCCGCGCAGCACGTGCCGCACCCCGATCTGACCGCCGTGCGCCAGCCCGTACGCGAAGGGCCGCCCGACCATCACGGCCTTGGCGCCCAGGGCCAGCGCCTTCACGATGTCGGCCCCGGTGCGGATCCCGGAGTCGAACAGCACGTCGACCTGCTCCCCCACCGCCTCGACGATCGACGGCAGCGCGTCCAGCGACCCGACGGCACCGTCGACCTGACGCCCGCCGTGGTTCGAGACGACGACACCGTCCATTCCGTACTCGACGGCCTTGCGCGCGTCGTCGGCGTGCTGGATTCCTTTCAGGACGATCGGCCCGTCCCAGTGCTCGCGCAGGAACGAGAGCTGGTCCCACGACTTGTCAGTGCCGGTGAACAGCTGCACCCACTTCAGGATCGCCATCGGCAGGTCCTCCTCGGGCGCCTTCTCCAGCCCCGCGCGGAAAACCGGGTCGCTGAACGGGATCGCCGTGCCGACCGCGCGCAGGAACGGCAGGTACGCCTGGTCCAGGTCGTGCGGGCGCCACGCCAACGTCCACGTGTCGAGCGTGACGACCAGCGCCGTGTACCCGGCCTTGCGCGCGCGGTCCAGCAACGACGCGCACACGTCGGGGTCGTTCGGCCAGTACAGCTGGTACCAGCGCGGCCCGTCACCGCTGGCTTCGGCGACCTCCTCGATGGTGTGCGAGGAGGCGGTCGACAGCACCATCGGCAGGCCGAGGTCGGCGGCGGCACGCGCGGTGGCCAGTTCGCCGTCCGGGTGCAGGATCGACTGCACGCCAACGGGTGCGAGCATCACAGGCGCCGGCAGCTCGGTGCCCAGCACGGTGACGCCGAGGTGCCGCTCGGTCGCGTCGGTCAGCATCCGCGGCACGATCCGCACGCGGTCGAACGCCTCGCGGTTGGCCCGGACGGTGGCGCCCGAGCCCGCGCCTCCCGCCACGTACCAGAACGGACCCGGTCCGAGCCTGTCGCGCGCGGACTGCTCCAGCGCGTTCGGATCGGTGGTGAACGGCGGCACGGCGCCACCGAGCCCCTGGAGATAGATCTCGTTCTGGTACGCGGCGAAGGAGGTCATGCGCCTACTTTGCCCCGGATCGAGCCACCCGAGGAAGAGATCCTCGCGAAACCGCCCGCCTCGGCCAGCGCGACTCGAGCCAGATCGCCACGGGTGCGGCGGTGACCACTGTGGACACCGTGCCCGCCACCAGGCCGATCAGCAGCGCGACGGCGAAGTTCGCCAGCGAGCCGTCGCCGAGCACGAGCAGCGCCGACAGCACGAAGAGCACGCCGATGCCGGTGTTGACGGTGCGCGGCACGGTCTGGACGACCGCGTCGGACACGACGTCCGGGTACAGCGCCTTCAACCGGGAGCCCCGCAGCTCACGCAGGCGGTCGAACACGACGACCGAGTCGTTGACCGAGTAGCCGATCACGGTCAGCAGGGCGGCGAGGAACACGCCGTCGGCCGTCTTGCCCATCCACGCGAAGATGCCGATCAGCACGAGCACGTCGCTGAGCAGCGCGGCGACCGTGGCGAGGCCGAGACGCCAGTCGAAGCGCACGGCCAGGTAACCGAGCTGCGCGAGCACTGCGATGGCCAGGCCGATCACGGCGTTGCGACGCAGCTCGGACGAGAGCGACGGGCCGATCAGCTCGTTGCTGGACTGACGGGCGCCGCCGTCGACGGCCGAGGAGACGATCTGCCCCAGGCGCGACGAGGTGGCCTCGTCGATCGGGCTGGTGCGCAGCGAGACCTCGTTGCCCGAGGACGAGACGACGACCTCGGAGAACCCCGCGTCGGACAGGGCCGTGCGCACGCGGCCCGCGTCGACGGGACCGCCCGCGGTGAAGTCGAGCATGCGGCCGCCGGTGAACTCGACGCCCAGGTTCAGGCCCCGCGCGAAGAGGCCCGTGATCGCCACGAGCACCACGGCACCCGCGCTGATCAGCCACAACGACGGACGGCGGTACAGCAGGACGGTGAGGCGCTGGCGGACCCAGCCGACCGTGTGCAGGCCGCTCAGCCGAGGGCGACGAGCCACAAACCGAGAGCCGATGACCCACACCACGAGCACGCGCGAGAGCACCAGGGCGCTGAACATCGAGGCCAGCACACCGATGGTCAGGGTGACGCCGAAGCCCCGGACGGGTCCCGTGGCCAGCCAGAACAGCAGACCGGCCGCCAGCAACGTCGTCACGTTCGAGTCCGCGATCGCGCTCAACGCGCCGCGGAAGCCGCTCTCGGAAGCACGCCGGAGATTCGGTTTTCGGGCGTACTCCTCGCGCGCTCGCTCGAAGATCAGGACGTTCGCGTCGACCGCCATGCCGATCGCCAGCACGAAGCCGGCGAGGCCCGGCAAGGTCAGCGTCGCCCCCACCGCGAGCAGCCCGGCGTAGGCGACCCCCGCGTACCCGACCAGCGCGACGACGGCCAGGAACCCGGCCAGGCGGTAGGCGAACATCAGGAACAGCGAGGTCAGGGCGATGCCGATGATCGCGGCCTTGGCGCTGGCCTCGATGGCCTCGGCACCGAGGGTGGCGCCGACGGTGCGCTGTTCGATCACCTCGACCGGCACGGGCAACGCGCCGGAACGGATGACGAGCGCGAGCTCCTTGGCCTCCGGCTGGGAGAAACGGCCGGTGATCGTGGTGGCGCCACCGCCCTGACCAGCACCACACGGCGTGTCGAGGCTGACCTCGGGCGACGAGATCGGCTTGCCGTCGAGCACGAACGCGATCTGCCGGCCGGGCGTGCCGGACGGTTCGCAGGCCGCCTCGCCGGTGACCTTCTGCCAGGTCTTGGAGCCCTCGCCCTGGAACTGGATGTTGACCACGAACCCGGTGCCCTGCGGGTTGCGCGTGGACTGGGCGTCGGAGATGCCCTCGCCGGTCATGACGGTCTGGCCGTTGCGCTGCACGGTGAGCTGCGCGGTCTGGCCGAGGACCTTCACGGCCTCGGCCGGGTCCTGGACGCCGGGCAGCTCGACGACGATGCGGTTCTCGCCGGAGCGGGCGATCACCGGTTCGGCCACGCCCAACGCGTCGACGCGGCGCCTCAGCACCTCCATCGAACGGTCGGCGGCGTCGGCGTCGCCCTTGGCCTCGAGAACGATCTGGGTGCCGCCACGCAGGTCGAGGCCGAGGCGTGGATCAGTGGTGAGCAGCAGAAATGCGGATGCGACGAGGACCCCGAGCGCTGTGAGAGCACGCAGGAGGAGACCCCGTCGCGCGTTGTCGCGCGACATGGGTGAGAAGACCTTCCGGAGTGGGTTGCTGGAAAAGAGGACTTCAGCGACCGGAAGGCGGGGAACGGGCGGGCTGCGGGGTCCAGCGGATGCCCTCGGGCGTGCGGTGCACGCGCCGGGCGAAGGAGACGACGAACCGCAGCGGCATCGCGGGCTTCGCGACCGGCGGCACGTCGGAGGCGACCTGGGCCTGCGGCACCTGGGCGGCGTGGGGGTTGTGCGGCTTCGGCGCGGTGACCGGCAGGTTCGCGAAGTCGTGGCCGTGCCGGACGACGGAACCGGAGACAGCGGGCTCGGCGGGCGCGGCGACGATGAACAGCTGTCCGAGGAACAGCAGGAACGCGAGCGCGACCGCGTTGCGACGCATCACCGCTTCCTGCCTCCACCGACGTAGACGAGCGCTCCCCCCACGACAGCGCACAACCAGGAAAGCACAAGTGGCTGCATCGTCGTAGCCCCGAAGAACAACGCGACCGTCCAGCCGACCAGGACCGCGGCCGAAACGGCGAGCAGCGACACCGTCACGGCGAGCTTGCGCAGGCTGAAGAGCAGCTTGAACGGACGCAGCCGCAACGCCACGACCAGGCAGCACAGCACCAGCGCGCCGGTGAAGAACCCCAGGTAGGGCGTCGGCCGGGGCATGCCCGCGATCAACGCGAGTAAACCGCCGCCGATCAGCAGCAACGAGAGCATGCGCAGCGCACGCCACACCTGCACCTTGTTCAACTGCAGCTGCACGGGCTTCGACGACCGCCGCCGTTGCACGGTCGCGAGGTTCGCCTTGGAGTCCGCGTCGGACGGGTCGAGCTTGATCGCCGACCGGTACGCGTGCTCGGCGGTGCCCCAGTCCCGCATCCGCAGGGCCGCGTCACCCAGCACCTGGAACGCCCGTGCCTCGGTCGGCGCGAGCTGCGAGGCGTGCAGGGCGGAGTCGAACGCCTCGACTGCACCGTCGGGAGAGTCGGCCAGGACTTCGGCGAGCACGACGTAACAACGCCAGTCGCCGGGTTTGCGCCGCACGGACTCGCGCGCCGCGACCGCCGCCTCCTGGTGCCGGCCGAGGTCGCTCAACGCCAGCGCGGCGAGCCTCTGGGGCCACGCGGGCTCACCGTCGAGCACCATCGCGCGCTTGGCCGAGTCGAGCGCCTGGTCCGCCTCACCCAGGTCGAGGTGGGCGGCGGCGAGCCGGCACCACGCCTCGGCGTGCCGAGGGTTCGCCGCCACGAGGGGCCGCAACAGGTCGATCGCCTGCCGCGGCTTCCCCGAGGCGGTGAGGTCGGCGGCACGCAGGACCACCGCTGTCATCGGCTCGGACACGCCTCACAGTGTGACAAAGCGTCTCCGGCCCCCGAACGGGTGACCTCGGCGAACGCGCCGGGCGCTCAGCCGGTGGACTCCCCGAACCAGCGCCGCAGCTGTCCTTCCAGCCCCTCCTGGTCCTCGCCGGCCCACGCAACGTGCCCGTCCGGCCGCACCAGCACGGCGGGCGCGTCCAGCTCCTCGCTCACGTCGACGACGTGGTCGACCCGGTCCGCCCAGCCGCCGATGGACAACGTCCCTGCCTGGTCGAGCAGGATGCCGCGACCGGCGTGCATCTGCGCGTACAGCCCTCCGCGCTTCAGCGCGAGGTCCCCGATCCGCCGCCCGACCAGGTCGTCGTCCGACCCGAGGTCGTACCGGACCGAGACCGCGATGATCTTCTCGATCAGGTAGCGGTTGACCTCCTCGAACTGCACGAGCTCGGTGAACAGCCGCCGCACCGCCTGCGGACCGGGCTCGACCTTCATCAGCTCGATCTGCGCGCGGGTGTTGTTGAGCACCTCCTCGGCCACCGGGTGCCGCTCGGCCTCGTAGGTGTCCAACAGGCCGGAAGGAGCCCAGCCGTGCACGGCCGCGGCGAGCTTCCAGCCCAGGTTGAACACGTCCTGCACGCCCAGGTTGAGTCCCTGTCCCCCGGTCGGCGGGTGGACGTGCGCCGCGTCGCCCGCGAGGAAGACGCGCCCGGACCGGTAGCGCTCGGCCTGGCGGGTGGCGTCTCCGAAGCGGGACAGCCAGCGCGGCGAGTGCACGCCGAAGTCGGTCCCCGCGACCTTGACGAGCTGCTCCTTGAAGTCGTCGAGCGTCGGCACGGCCGCGCGGTCCTCGTTCACCCCCTCCGCGGGCACCACGACCCGGTAGGTCGCCGTGCCGCCGATCGGGCCGACGCCGAACCGCTTCTGGGTCTTGCGGACCTCCAGCATCAACGGCATCGCCTCCTCCCACGGGATGCCGATCTCCATCTCGCCCAGCAACGTCTCCACGCGCGACGGCTCACCGGGGAAGTCGATCCCCGCGAGCTTGCGCACGGTGCTGCGGCCTCCGTCGCAGCCGACCAGGTACCGCGCCCGCAACGAGGTGCCGTCCGCCAGGTCGACGGTCACGCCCTCGTCGTCCTGCGTGAACGCGGTGATGGTGCTGCCGCGCCGGATGTCGGCGCCGAGCTCGGCGGCGTGCTCGGCGAGCAGCCGTTCGGTGACGGGCTGCGGCAGCCCGAGGACGACCGGGTACTTCGTGTCGAGCTTCTCGGGTGCGGACTTGTCGATGCCCGCGAAGAACCCGGCGAGTGGGTGGGTCTGGCCGGCGTCCAGGAACCGGTCGGCGATGCCGCGCTGGTCCAGGATCTCGATGCTGCGCGCGTGCAGGCCGAGCGCCCGGACGACCTTCGTCGGCTCGGGGTCCCGTTCCAGCAGCACCACGCCCACGCCGTGCAGACGCAGCTCGCCAGCCAGCATCATGCCGGTCGGCCCGCCGCCGGCGATGATGACGTCGATCATGGAGTCTTCCCCATTTCCCCAGGTGGATGACGTTGGCCGGGAAATGATGGAGTACACCCGGGGTCTTGTGGCAAGACCCCGGGTGCGCTATATGTTGAAGTGGGAGGAGAGCGCTGCTCTCCTCTTTCGTCGTTTCTGGGGTCACGACGTGCGGTGGTACTTCGCCGGACTCGTGCTGTCCTTCTTCGGGACGAGCGCGATGATGCTGGTCTCCGGTGTGTGGGTGAAGTCGCTGACCGGCAGCGACGCGCTCGCCACCCTCGCCCTGCTGTGCGTCTACGCGCCGGGCGTGCTGTCGCCCTGGATCGGCCGGTTCGCCGACTCCTACCGCCGCAAACCGTTGCTGATCTGCACGGACCTCGCGATCGTGCCCGCGCTGGCCGTGCTGCTGTTCACCGACGAGATCTGGGTGATCTTCGTGGTGCTGCTGCTTTACGGCACGAAGGCCGTGCTCGTCAGCGCGGCGGAACCGGCGTTGCTGGTGGCGATGCTCCCGCCCGACCGGCTGGCCAAGGTCAACGGTCTGCGCATGTCGTTGCAGGAGGGCATGAAGCTCATCGCGCCGCTGGCGGGCGCGGCGCTGTTCGCGGCGCACGGGGCGTGGCCGGTGGTGGCGATCGACGCGCTGTCGTTCCTGCTCGCGGCCGGCGCCACGGCGATGATCAAGGTCGACGAACCGCCGCCGGCTCCGCGCGAGTTCGCGAGCCTGCCGCACCTCAAGGCGCTCAGGTGGCCGATCATCGGCACGGCGGTGGCGTTGTTCGCGTCCTCGCTGAACACGGCGGCGGCGTTTCCGCTGGTGGAGCACGGCCTGCACTACGGGCCTGAGTTCCTGGGCGTCCTCGCCGCTGCCCAGGGCGCGGGATCGGTGCTCGCGGGCCTGCTGGGCAGGCGCGCGAGCGTCACGGCGGGGCTGGTGCTGATGGCCGTTGCCGCGGCGGCACGCGTGTCGACGTGGTTGCCCGCGGTGCTGGCGTCGGGGTTCGTGAACGGCGTGGGTCTCGCCTGGACCGTGATCGCGGTGGCGACGCTGGTCCAGCAACGCACGCCGCCCGCCGTGCTCGGCCGGGTCAGCGCCACGGCGATGAGCATCGTGTTCGGTGCCGTGCCGCTCGGGCTGGCCGCCGGTGCCGCTCTCGTGGCGGGCGCGAGCTTCGAGGTGATCTACCTGGTCATCACGGCACTCACCGCTGCAACGGCGCTGTGGACAGGCGTTCGCGGCCGCGGTCCGCGAACGTCAGGACAGCACCCCGGTGTCCCGCAGGTGGGCGAAGATGATCCGGTCGACCGGTGAGATCCGGTCCGCGTCCGCGGTGGTGAGCCAGGCGAGCTCCTCGATCTCGGCCGACGCCACCGGTTCCCCGTCGAACGACGCGGTGTAGCAGGTCATCCGCACGGTCACCCCCGACGTGTGGCCGTGCGCCTGCGCTTCGAACGTCCCCAGGTACTTCGCCGACGCCGCGTCGATCTCGACGGACAGCTCCTCGCGGATCTCGCGCACGAGCGTCTCGACGTCGGACTCGCCCGGCTCGCGCTTGCCGCCGGGCAGGTAGTACGTGTCCTTGCCCGCCGACCGGGTGCCGAGCACGCGGCCGTCCTTCAAGTAGATCCAAGCCACCTTGTCGATCACGCGACCGACATTAGGCGCTGGCGAGTTCCTTGACCACGCGGTGCGCGTCGGCCAGCGACTCGACGGCGAGCTCGCGGAACTGGTGCATCTGCGGCACCACGTCCGCCAGCGTGAGCTCGGCGTGCACGAACTCCAGGTTCTGGTCGAGGCCGACCATCGACAGCACCGCGCGCAGGTACGGCTCCTGGAAGTCGAAGCCCTCGCGGGGCGTGCCCGGCTTGTACGAGCCGCCGCGGGCCGTCACGACGACGACGCGCTTGCCGCCCCACGCGAACGTGCCGTCCTCGCGGGCGAAGTTCGCGGACGTCGCGACCTGGTCGATCCAGGCCTTGAGGGTCGACGGGATCGAGAAGTTGTACATCGGCGCACCGATGAGGATCACGTCGGCGGCGTCGATCTCGGCGATCAGCCCGGCGGAAACGCCCTGGTCGGTGCCGTCCTTGTGCGGGATCGGCGACGCGTGCAGGTCGCGGTAGGTGTACCCGGAGTCCGGGTTCGCGGCGCGCCAGCTCTGCGCGAACGCACCGGAGACCTCGCGGGTCACGGACCCCTCGTACCGAATGCTCGTGTCGATGTGAAGCAGATTGGTCATACCCAGAACATACGAGTGAAGAACTTCCGAGTCAAGATGTTCCGAGCTGAGAACATCTCCTCCGGGATGTAGGATGGGACACATGGAGGAGCAGTCAGAACTCGTCGAAGCCTGCTTGGAGAAGTGGGACTTCAACTGGCTGCTGCACCGCGCCACCCAGCGCGTCGGCGGCGCGTTCGCCGAGGAGATCGCGAAGTTCGGCATCTCCCTGCGCGGCCAGCTGGTGCTGCAGGCGCTCGCCAACGAGGAGCTCCAGCGCACCCAGCTCAAGCTCGGCGCGATGCTCGGCCTCGACAAGACCACGCTGACGAGCGAGCTCGACAAGCTCGAGCGCGCCGGTCTGGTCCTGCGCGTCCCCGACCCGAACGACCGCCGCGTGCGCACGCCGGTGATCACGGACAAGGGCCGGGAGCTGCAGAAGGAGGCGGGTGAGGCGCTCGCCGAGGTGGAGCGCGGCTTCCAGTCCCGCTTCTCCCCCCAGGAGATGGCGATCATCCGCAAGGCCCTGCAGGACCTCTCTCGCGGCGAGGGTCCGATGCACGGCTCCTGCATCTAGGCGCTGTCCTGCAAGTCTCGTTGGGCGGCAGTGGCGGCCGAGGGACCCGGAGGCGGCACCGCCGCAACGCCCGAACACGCCCGGTATGAGGGCGTCGCGGCGGCACCGCCTCCGGGTCTCTCGCCCGCGCCTGTCACCGAACGAACTTGCAGGACAGCGCCTAGGCCAAAGCGCCCAGATCCGCTTCCCGCAGCTGTTCCGGCGTCACCGTCGCCTGCGCGTCCACCAGCGCCTTCAAGGCCGTGCCGTGGTCCCAGACGTTGACGTTCATCGCCGCCCGCAGCCGCCCGTCGCGCAGCCAGAACGCGATGAACTCCCGCGACGCCACGTCCCCGCGCACGACCAGCTCGTCGTCCGGGCCTGCGAGCCCGCGGTACTCCATGCCCAGGTCGTACTGGTCGGTGAAGAAGTACGGCGACTTCGTGTAGGGCTCGTCCAGCCCCATCAACGATCCCGCGACGTGCGTGCCCTGGTCCTTCGCGTTCGCCCAGTGCTCGACGCGGATCCGGTCGCCGTAGCGGGGGTGGTCCTGCGCCGCGATGTCGCCGGCCGCGAAGACGTCGGGAGCGGACGTGCGCAGCTGCGCGTCGACCGCCACGCCACCGGAGGCCAGCTCCAGCCCGGCGGCTTCGGCCAGTTCGAGTCGCGGTGTCGCCCCCACGGCCAGCACCGTCACGTCCGGCAGCAGCTCGGTGCCGTCGTCCAGCCGAACGCCGGACGGCGAGAAGCTCTCGACACCCGCGCCCAGCTTGAACTCCACGCCGTGCTCCTCGTGCAGGCCGCGGAACATCGCGCCCATCTCGGCGCCGAGCACGCGCACCAGCGGTTCGGCCAGCGGGTCGACGACCGTGACGCGGCAGCCGTGCGTGCGCGCGGCGGACGCGACCTCGCAGCCGATCCAGCCCGCGCCGACGATAACGACGTGCCTGCCCTCGCGCAACGCGGACCTCAACGCCAGCGAGTCGTCGATCGTGCGCAGCACATGTCCTTGTGCGCCAGGCAGGACACGGGGGCGGGAACCTGTGGCGAGCAAGAGCCGATCGTAGGAACGCACTGCTCCATCCGAGTCCACGATCGTGTGATCGCCGGGCCGCAGGTCCAGGACGGACACTCCGAGCCGGAGGTCGATCTCGTTGTCGGAGTAGAAGCTCGGCTCGTGCACCCACGCCGGTTCGGCGGCCTTGCCGAGCAGCACGTCCTTGGACAGCGCGGGAAGTTCGTACGGGCGGTGGCGTTCGGTGCCGAACATGGTGATCTTGCCGTCGTAGCCGCGATCGCGCAGAGAGCTCGCCGCGGAGGCACCGGCGAGGCCCGTGCCGACGATCACGATGCGTTGCGGTTCCGCCATGTTCACCCCTCCAGGTGACCTGTTCCCGTCCCACGTGCGACGCTAACCGCAGCTCGGCGCGGTCGCTGAACGGAGAGCTCGAAACCTCCGTCATGACCAACGGTGACGCACGTCTCTCTGACGTGAGCGCCGGCGGCACCGAGCCGGCGTGCCGAGTGAGCTGGAGGAAGAAACCCGTGGGAGCCAATGAGGAGTGGCAGGTGAGCTGCCGCGACATCGCTTCGCGCCGACGGGACATGACGGTGTTCGTCAGCCAGGGACACATCGTGATCACCGTGCCGCCGGGCGAGGCCGCCGTGCTGACACCACTGGAGGTAGGCCGACTGCGGGCGGCGCTGCGCGACGCCGTCGTGAGCGCGTCCAACACCGATATGTGACCGCCGCCACACCGTTACCTACTCGCTAGTAGGTAGATGGCAGAGTGGGCCTCATGGTGACCCGCGTGCTGCTGACCCTGGTCAAAGCCGGAGTGATCCGGCCGTTGGGCCCGCGTGGGCTCTCCGGCACCGTGCGCGGGTATCTGCAGTGGGACATCACGCTGGCGTGGGGGTACCAGACGGGCGCGGGCAGGCACCCGGACCGCGCGGCGATCATCGACGACGACGGTGTGCTCACGTACGCGGAGGTGAACGAGCGCACGAGCAGGCTCGCGCACTCCTTCCGCGCCAAGGAACGCGTCGGCCTGTTGTGCCGCAACGGCCGCGCGTTCATCGAGACGATGACGGCGTGCACGAAGATCGGCGCGGACGCCGTGCTGCTCAACACCGGGCTGAGCAAGGGACAGCTGGCCCAGGTCGCGCGGGACCAGGAGATCGACCGGATCGTCGCGGACCGCGAGTTCGCGGACGTGCTGCCCGACCTGCCCACGTTCTTCACCGACGAGCTCGAGTCGCTGATCACCGACGGGTCCACGGCCCCGCTGCCCCGCAGGCCTCCGCGCGGCCGGCTGATCATCCTCACCTCCGGCACGACCGGAATGCCGAAAGGCGCCCGCAGGCCGGAACCCGCGAGCCTCGCCCCCGCCGCCGCGCTGCTCTCCCGGATCCCGCTCCGGCACGGCGACGTCATCTCCATCACCTCCCCGCTCTTCCACGCCTGGGGCCTCGCCGCGTTCCAGCTCGGGCTCGTGCTCGGCGCGACCCTCGTGCTGCGCCGCCGGTTCGACCCGGCGCAGGCGCTGCAGGACGCCGGCAGGTGCACCGCGATGTTCGTCGTTCCCGTGATGCTGCAACGCATGCTGGAGACCGAGCACCGGCCGAAGCTGCGGATCATCGCGTCCAGCGGCTCGGCCCTGCCGCCGAAGGTCGCCGCCCGCACCCTCCAGGAGTTCGGGCCGGTCCTCTACAACCTCTACGGCTCAACGGAGGTCAGCTGGGCGAGCATCGCCACCCCCGAGGAGATGCTGCGCGAACCCGGCACGGCGGGCAAACCACCGCTCGGGACCAGACTGGCCATTGTGGACGACCAGGGCGAGCCGGTGGCGCCGGGAGAGACCGGACGGATCTTCGTCGGCAACGAGATGCTGTTCGACGGCTACACCAACGGCACCAGCAAGGAGTCGCTGGACGGCCTGATGTCGACCGGCGATCTCGGCTATCTCAAGGACGGTTTGCTCTTCGTCGCGGGCCGCGACGACGAAATGATCGTCTCAGGTGGTGAAAACGTCTACCCGCACGACGTCGAGGATTTGTTGTCGACGCTCGACGGCGTCACGGAAGTCGCGGTCCTCGGCGTTCCGGACGAGGAATGGGGCCAGCGTCTCGCCGCATTCGTCGTGGGAGCGGAAACCCTGACGGCCGAACACGTACGTGAACACGTGAAGGCGAACCTGGCGCGTTACTCCGTTCCCCGGGATGTTTTCTTCGTCAACGAGTTGCCGCGCAACGCAGCGGGAAAAGTGTTGAAACGTCAATTGCGCGAGCACCACTAGAGTCAGCCCTCGAAGTGAGGGGGCTTCACCATGACGGTTCCCGGCAGGACCGCGGATCCGCGGTCCAACGCCGTGCACAACCTGCGCGAGGCACGCATCGCCCTGGACGAGGGCAGGCCCGGCGAGGCGTTGGAGTACGCGGAGAAGGCGGTGGCCGCGTTCTCGTGGCTCGACGACGCGGAGGGTGTGGCCGAAGGGGTTCTGGCGCAGTCGGTGGCGCTGGGCAAGCGGGGACTGTGGCCCAGCGCGCTCGACACGATCGACAAGGTGCAGGCGATCGCGGCGGCGAACCGCCACATCGGACTCCAGGCGCGGTGCAGCTTTTCCCGTGCCGTGGTGGAACTGCGTCTCGACTCGCGGGAGCGGAGCTTCAACTCCTTCGCCCGCGCACTGGGCCTCGCGGAGCTCACCGGGGACAACGAGCTGATCGGCTCGGTGCTGTTCGAACAGGCACGGGTGATGCGGATGCAGTACCACGAGCACTGCATGATGCGCACCGAGGAGAACCGCTGCAGCCTCGACGGGGAGCCGTGCGTGCGCAAGCTCCGCCGCGCGGAGGCGTTGTGCGCCCAGGTGCGCGACCGCTGGAAGACGCTCGGCGACCCGGTGCGGATGGCGATGGTCAACGTGCTGCTGACACACGTGCGCATCGATCTGGGTGAACTTGACCGCGCGCACCGCAGCTGGCAGCGCGCTGACCAGTTGCTTGCCGGAAGGAACCGTCCCGTGGCACGGGCGGAGGCGTTGATGGCGCGGGCGCGGCTCAGCGGGGCGCGGGGGCGTCACCCCGAGCAGATCGCCCAGCTCTACCAGGCAGCCGAGCTCGCGATGAGCTGTCTGGCACGGGAGGTCGCGGTGCACGCGCACCAGCAGCTGAGCGCGGCGCACGAACGGACCGGCGACCTCGAACGGGCACTGCGCCACGCGCGGATGCAGCTGGAGCAGTACCGGTTGTGGGAACTGCAAGAAGGCCGCGACCTGTTGCGGATGCGCGAGCACGACCTGTCGTCACGGCTCGTGGAACAGTTGGCGCACAAGCGTTTCGAGCCCAAGCGGGAGGACGCGGTGGTGCGTGTCCCGCGTGTCGGCGAGCTCCACGAGACCGGTACCGCGGAACACACGAACACCCGGATCGCCCGCGCGTTGCGGGCGGGACTCACCAAGCGCGGCATCGAGGTGCTGCGGCTCGTGGCGGCCGGGGCCAGCACGGCGATGATCGCGGAGTCGCTCGGCCTGTCCCCCAAGACCGTGCAGAACCACCTCCAGCGCATCTACACGACCCTGGACGTCAACGGCCGTGCCGGCGCCATCGTGTGGTGGATGAACCTGACCACGACGTAGACATGCATTGTCACACTATTGACAACTGGTCCGACCAGACCGGTTGACCATCGCCCGTTCGGTCGCTTGCCGTTCACCGGCAACTGCCGGTTCCCGGGTTTTCTACCCATGTCCACGAGGTGGAATTGGGTGATGTGATGGGTAACTGGTCTGTGTCATGCTCCGTTAACAAGGTGTCCGGTCGGTGAGCGAGGGACGGTCATGGGGAGGCAACGCCGTCTGGCTCCCGGAGCGTTAGTGCTTCCGGAGCGCGATGCGTGCCACGTCTCGCCACAGCAGCGGGTCGACGCCCTCGGGGTCGATGTTCTCCAGCAGGGCCGCGAGCGCCGCCCGTGCCCCGGCACCGTCCTCCGGATCACCCTCGTCCGCCGCCCGCACGAGCAGCAGGTGGCACCGCAACCGCTGCTCGGCGTCGAGCCGTCCGGTCTCGAGCGCGGCCTCGGCGAGGGCGCGCGCCCGGTCGACCTCCCCGTCGCGCAACGCCAGTTCCGCCCGCAGCGCGCGGGCGTGCGCGAGCAGGCCGTCCTGCCCGTGCAGGGCCACCGCCGTCGTCTCCACCAGGTCCAGCAACGCGGCCACGTCGTCGAGGTTCGCTCCCGGCGTGCGCACCACGATGGCCGCCCCGGCCAGGCGGACGCGGCAGGCGTACCCGGGATCACCGTCGTGGCCACCGAGCATCCCGATGGCCTCGCGGATGCAGTGCGCGGCCTCCATCCGGTCTCCCAGGCGGTCCGCGACCTTGGCGCGCACCCACCACGTGGAGATCGCGAGCCGCTCGCGGCCGAGTTCGGGCAGCCGCACGGAAAGCTGGTCCACGACCTGTTCGGCGTCGGCAAGGCGCCCGGCCGCGGTGAGTTCGGCGCACAACGCGATGAGCGCGCGAGTGTGGACGCGACGCACCCGTTCACCGTCCCCGCTCGCCAGCTCGACGGCCTCGGTCGCGGCCTTCACGGATTCGGCCGTCCGGGCGAGGCGCCGCAACGAGGATGCGCGCAGGATCTCCACGAGCGCGTCCACCGCCGGACCGGGAGACCACGACTTGCGCAGCTTCGCCGCCGCCAGCAGCAGACCCTCGTGGTCGCGCTGCTTGGCGAGCATCACCAGGCGCGTCCAGCGCACGCACCAGCCGAACATCTCCTCGTCGGAGCGCATTCCCAGCGTTTCCAGCAGATCGACGGCGAGCACCAGGTCGCCGTCGTGGTACGCCATCAGGGCCTCGCACCACGCCAGTGCCTCGTCCTGCATGACGGTGCGGTCCTCGTCGACCACGAGCTCGGACGGGTCGACGCCGAGCACCTCGGCGAGCCTGCGGACGACGGTGGGCGACGGCACCCGTTCGCCGGACTCGAGCCGCGACACGTAGCTCATGGAGACACCGGGGCACGCGAGGTCCTTTTGCGACAGACCACGCTGCAGCCGGACCGCGCGCAGCCGCGCACCGAACCTGGTCAACGACTTCCTGCCCTCATCCACGGCCGCCACCTAACGAAGGAGCCCCTCAATGAAGTTGAACACTATCGCTCGAACCGTCGCGGCCGTGATCCTCAGTTTGGGGGCGTTGTTCGCGATGTCCGGTGCGGCGTCGGCGGACGAGACCGACTCCTTCACACCGCCGTACGTCGTCCAGCCCTGACCGGTTCGCGCTGACCGTGGTGGTCCTGCCTCCCTCGCAAGCAGGACCGCCCCGGTCACACCGACACACCAATTGACACACCTGACCACACCGGCAGGTGCGGGTGAGGCACCCTTGTGGGGTGACTCTGCAACTGCGCACGCCTCGTCACCAGGTGAGCCCGAAGTCCGTCCTGCTGTGGACGATGCAGGCCGCCGTCTTCTGGCTCGTGCTGTTCGTGCCCCAGCTGATCGTGTTCCTGCTGGTGGACACCCCGCCGACGTGGGAGCTCGTGCTCCTGGTCGCCACGGGCGTCGTCGGCGTCGTGCACACCGCGGTCGAACCGAGCTGGCGCTACCGCGTGCACCGCTGGGAGACCACGCCGGACGCCGTCTACACCCTCTCCGGCTGGCTGAACCAGGAGTGGCGGGTCGCGCCGGTCTCGCGCATCCAGACGATCGACACGAAACGCGGGCCGTTCCAGCAGATGCTCGGCCTCTCGACCGTCACGGTGACGACGGCGTCCGCGGCCGGCCCGGTGGAGATCGAGGGCCTGGAGCACGAGGTCGCGCAGAGACTCGTGGTGGAGCTGACGAACACCACCCAGGCCACGCCCGGTGATGCCACGTGACCACCCCGGCCGAGGTCCCGTCCGGGCTGCCCGCCGCACCGGAGTTCACCGAGCCGTTGCAGGAGTGGCACCGCCTGCACGTGCGGATGCTCGTCGTGCGGCCGCTCAACGAGGGCATCGCGATGCTGGTGCCGATCCTCGTGCTGCTGTTCACCGGCAACGGCGAGAAGTGGCGGCTCATCGCGTCCGGCGCGACGGTCGCGGCGATCCTCGCGTTCAGCTACCTCATCTGGCGCACCACGAGGTACCGCATCACCGACGACCAGGTCGAGCTGCACACGGGTCTGCTGACCCGCAAGCAGCTCGCGGTGCCGCGTGATCGCATCAGGACCGTCGACCTCACCTCCAAGCCGGGCCACCGGATCTTCGGGCTCTCGGCGGTGCGGATCGGCACCGGGCAGCAGGACGTGCCGGGCACGGACGGGCTCACGCTCGACGCCGTGACGCAGCAGGAGGCCGAGCGGCTCCGCTTGTTGTTGCTGCAAAAGGGAGTCGCACCGCGCCCCGCCGCCGCCGAGGGCGAGCACGCGGAACCACTCCCGCTGCCCGAGTCCGAGGTCATCTCGCAGCTCGACCTGAAGTGGCTGAAGTACGCGCCGCTGTCGTTGTCGGGTCTCGTCGCGATCGGCGCCGTGTTCGGCGTGCTGTCGAACTACGCCGACGACCTGGGCCTGCACCCGGTGCAGGACCTGTGGGAGTGGCTGTTCGAGAACCCGAGCCTCGCGCTCATCGCCGCGTTCCTCGTCGGTCTGGCCGTGGTCGGGCTGATCCTGTCGGTCCCGCTCTACATCCTCCAGTTCTGGAACTACCGGCTGACCCGCGAACCGGACGGAACCCTGCGCGTGCAACGGGGTCTGCTCACCACCCGCTCGGTTTCGGTGGAGGAGCAACGGCTTCGCGGCGTCGACATCCAGGAACCGCTGCTGGTGCGCGCCGGCAAGGGCGCGAAGCTCGCCGCGGTGACGACGGGCCTCGGTTCGAAGGGCGAGAGCAACCTGCTGCTGCCGCCCGCGCCGTTGTCCGTGGCGCACCAGGTGTCGCGGGACGTGCTGAAGGTCGGCAACGACCCGACGACGCTGAGGCTGCGCAAGCACCCGTTCGCCGCGTTGCGCCGCAGCATGTTCCGGCACACCGTCCCGTGGGTCGTGATCGCCGTGGGGCTCGCGATCTGGGCGCCGTCGTGGGCGTGGCCGATCCCGGTGGCGATCCTCCCGTTCGCCGCGCTGGTCGGCTGGGACAACTACCGGTCACTCGGCAACGCGCTGGACGAGCGTTATCTGGTAACGCGCAACAACTCCCTGGTGCGCAGCACCGTGGCGTTGCAGCGCACCGGCATCATCGGGTGGCGCATCCACCGGTCGTTCTTCCAGCGCCGCAGCGGGCTGGTGACGATCGGCGCGACCACCGCGGCGGGTGCGGGCGTCTACCACGTCACGGACGTCGGTGAGTCCCACGGCCTGGCGCTCGCGGACGAGGCCGTGCCGGACCTGCTGCGCCCGTTCCTGGTCGAGTCCGGTGTGGACGGTCAAGCCGAGCGGAACGTCTGACGGTAGGCGCTCGGCGAGACCCCGATCGAGGCGGCCAGCTGCTGTCGCAGAGCCGCGCCGGTGCCGAAGCCGGCGTGGTTCGCGACCTGGTCGATCGGCAGGTCGGTCGACTCCAGCAGGTGCCGCGCCCGGTCGACGCGCTGCTGCGTCAGCCACTGGCCCGGTGACATGCCGGTCTCAGCGCGGAACCGGCGGGTGAACGTGCGCACGCTCATCCTCACCTGCGCGGCCATCGCGGCGAGGTCGAGCGGTTCTTGGAGCCGCTCCAAGGCCCACTCACGGGCGAGCGCCGTCGAGGTGTCCGGGTAGCTCGGCACCGGCCGGTCGACGAACTGGGACTGGCCGCCCTGCCGCCACGCCGGGACGACGCAGTAGCGGGCGATCCAGTTCGCCACCTCGCTGCCGTGGTCGGACCTGATCACGTGCAGGCACAGGTCGATGCCCGCGGCGACACCCGCCGACGTGAGGACGTCGCCGTCGTCGATGAACAGCACGTCCGGGTTGAGCCGCACCTTCGGGTACAGCGCGCGGAACTGGTCCGTGGTGCCCCAGTGCGTGGTCGCGGGCCGGCCGTCGAGCAGCCCGGCGGCAGCGAGCACGAACGCGCCGGTGCAGATCGACATGATCCGGCGCGCGTTCGTCGTCGTGAGCGCCTCCAGCACCGCCGGTTCGAGCCAGCCCTCGCGCGCAGGTTTGTAGTGAGTGCCCGGCACCAGCACCGTGTCCGCGTCTTGGAGCACCTCCAAGCCGTGCTCGGGCGTGATGGTGAAGCCGCCGGTCGTGGGGATCGGGCGGCGGTCCGGCGAGCAGACGACCACCTCGTAGCGGTCCGCGAGCCGGGCGAACATGTGCGTGGAGCTGCCGATGTCGAACGCCACCGACTGCTCCAGCGCGAGAACGGCGATCCGGTGCATGGCCTGATTCTTTCACATGTTGGCCATCGGGCCACTGGTTGAAGTGTCGGCCTTCACCGAACCTTGTCGTCGTGAGACTCCATTGGGCCTGGGTTGTCGCAGGCGTGTCCTTCATCGCCCTGGTGGGCGCGGCGTCGTTCCGCGCGGCGCCGGGTGCGTTGATCGAGCCCCTGCGGGCGGAGTTCGGCTGGAGCACCGGCACGATCTCGCTCGCCATCTCGATCAACCTGTTGCTGTACGGGCTGACCGCGCCGTTCGCGGCCGCGCTGATGGACAGGTTCGGCGTCCGGGTCGTCGTCACGTACGCGCTGACGATGGTCGCGATCGGCAGCGGGCTCACGGTGTTCATGACCGCGTCGTGGCAGCTGATCCTGCTGTGGGGCGTCGTGGTCGGGCTCGGCACCGGGTCGATGGCGCTGGCGTTCGTCGCGACGATCACCGGACGCTGGTTCGTGAAGCACCGCGGCCTGGTCACGGGTGTGCTGACGGCGGGTGGCGCGGCCGGGCAGCTCGTGTTCCTGCCGCTGGTGGCGTGGCTGTCCGGGGCCTACGGCTGGCGGTACGCGTCGCTGGTCATCTGCATCGCCGCGTTCGCCGTCGTGCCGCTGGCCGCGTTCTTCCTGCGCGAGTACCCGCGAGACGTGGGACTGCTGCCTCTCGGCGCGACCGAGGACACTCCCCCGCCGCCGACCGGTGGCGCGGCCCGACGTGCTCTCGGCGCGCTGACCACCGCCGCGAAGACCCGGCCGTTCTGGCTGCTGGCCGGTGGGTTCGCGATCTGCGGAGCGTCCACGAACGGCCTGGTGGGCACGCACTTCATCCCCGCCGCGCACGACCACGGCATGCCGACGACGACCGCCGCCGGGCTGCTCGCACTGGTCGGCGTGTTCGACATCGTGGGCACGATCGCGTCCGGCTGGCTGACCGACCGCGTCGACTCACGGCTGCTGCTGGCGGGCTACTACGCGTTGCGCGGCCTCTCGCTGATGCTGCTGCCCCAGCTGTTCGACGAGTCGGCGCACCCGTCGATGCTGGTGTTCATCATCTTCTACGGCCTCGACTGGGTCGCGACGGTGCCGCCGACCGTGGCGTTGTGCCGCCAGTACTTCGGCATGTCCGGGCCCGTGATGTTCGGCTGGGTGTTCGCGTCGCACCAGCTCGGCGCGGCCATCGCGGCCTCGGCGGCCGGGCTCACCCGCGACCACCTGGGCAGCTACGACCTGGCCTGGTACGTCGCGGGCGCCCTCTGCATCGGCGCGGCCGTGCTGTCAGCGTCGCTTGCGCGAAGTCCCGAAGAGACCCCGCGTGATCTCACGCGCCAGGGCGCTGCCGGCTGACCGCAGGAACGACTTCACGGCGCTGTTGCCCAGCACCTTCTCGACCATCCCCGGTTCCTCCTTCTCCTGCCGGCGAGGAGGTTCCGGGGCCTGCTGCTGTTCTTCCTGCGGTGGCGCGACCTTCTGCATCAGCTGCTCGTAGGCCGACTCACGGTCGACGGTCTCGGAGTACTTGCCGTGGAGGTCACTGGACGACGCGGCCTGCTTGATCGCGTCGTTGCCGATCGTGTCCATCAACGAGCGCGGCGCCCGCAGCCGGGTCCACGCGACCGGGGTCGGCGCGCCCTTCTCGCTCAGCACGGTGATGACCGCCTCGCCGATGCCGAGCGACGTGAGAGCCTTCTCCAGGTCGTAGTGCGGCGTCGTCGGGTACGTCTTCACCGTGCGCGCCAACGCCTTCTGGTCGTCGGGCGTGAACGCGCGCAGGGCGTGCTGGACGCGGGCACCGAGCTGTGACAGCACGTCGTTCGGGATGTCGGTCGGCAGCTGCGTGCAGAAGAAGACGCCGATCCCCTTGGACCGGATGAGCTTCACGGTCTGGGTGATCTGGTCGAGGAACGCCTTGGAGGCGTTGGAGAACAGCAGGTGCGCCTCGTCGAAGAAGAAGACGAGCTTGGGCTTCTCAACGTCGCCCTCCTCGGGCAGCGTCTCGAAGAGCTCCGCCAGCAGCCACATCAGGAACGTGGAGAACAGCGCCGGGTTGCCCTGCAGCTCGGCCAGCTCCAGCAGGCTCACTACGCCCTTGCCGTCGCGCTGCCGCATCAGGTCGGCCGGGTCGAGCTCGGGTTCGCCGAAGAACCGGTCGCCGCCCTGCGCCTCCAGGTTGACCAGGGCCCGCAGGATCACGCCCGCCGTGGAGCTCGAGACACCGCCGATGCCCTTGAGGTCGGCCTTGCCCTCGTCGCTGGTGAGGTGCTGGATGACGCTGCGCAGGTCCTTGGTGTCGAGCAGCGGCAGGCCTTTCGAGTCCGCCCAGTGGAAGATCAGGCCGAGCGTCGACTCCTGGGTGTCGTTCAGGCCCAGCACCTTCGACAGCAGGATCGGCCCGAAGCTCGTGACCGTCGCCCGCAGCGGCACACCGATGCCGCCCGTACCGATCGACAGGAACTGCACGGGGAACGCCGTCGACTGCCAGTCATCACCGGTGTCCTGCGCGCGGGTTTTCGTCCGGTCGCTCTCGGCACCCTGCTGGGACAGACCGGACAGGTCGCCCTTCACGTCCGCCATCAGCACCGGGACGCCGTTGTTCGACAGCTGCTCGGCGAGCAGCTGGAGGGTCTTGGTCTTGCCGGTTCCCGTTGCGCCTGCGACAAGTCCGTGGCGGTTGACCATGGACAACGGGATGCGGACGTGCGCGGTCGACTCGACGGTCCCGTCGACCAGCACGGCGCCGAGCTCGATGGCCGCGCCCTCGGACGCGTACCCCGCGGCGATCTCAGCTTGAGCCGTCATGCACGGGGAGCGTAACCAGGTTGCTGCACGCCGCCACTCGAAGTTGACGCTCCGCGCAGTAATGTTCGGGGCGTGATGGATCGTCTGGTGTGGATCGACTGCGAGATGACCGGACTCGACTTGGGCAAGGACGCTCTGATCGAGATCGCGGCACTGGTCACGGACGCCGAGCTCAACGTGCTCGGCGACGGCGTGGACATTGTGATCCACGCGGATGACGACGTGCTCGCCTCGATGCCGGACGTCGTCATGGAGATGCATGCCAAGTCGGGCCTGACCGAGGAGGTGCGCGCGTCCGCCGTCTCCATGGAAGAGGCGGAGGCCGCCGTGCTGGCCTACATCAAGGAGTGGGTCCCCGACCCGCGGACCGCTCCCCTGGCCGGCAACTCCATCGCCACCGACCGCGGGTTCATCGCCCGCGACATGCCGGCGCTGGACGCGCACCTGCACTACCGCATGGTCGACGTGTCGTCGATCAAGGAGCTGTGCCGGCGCTGGTACCCGCGCATCTACTACGCGCAGCCGGGCAAGGGTCTCGCGCACCGGGCGCTCGCGGACATCGTCGAGTCGATCCGGGAGCTCGCGTACTACCGGCGCACGGCGTTCGTTCCGCAGCCCGGCCCGTCGTCCGAGCAGGCCCAGGCCGTGGCCGCTGAGCTGCTGAAGGACGTCAAGTAGGCCCCCGATTTCAATATCAGTAGCTACCGTTGCTATGCTTTCCTCGCCGGTCAACGACTGGCAATGGTGGGTGTAGCTCAGCCGGTAGAGCACTGGGTTGTGATCCCAGGTGTCGCGGGTTCAAGTCCCGTCACTCACCCTTTGTCGAAAGGCCTCCGCACTCGCGGGGGCCTTTCTTCACGTTTACGGGAGCCTTCATGACCACGCTCGTCGCCAAGGACCTCGCCGCCGGTCACGGTGACCGCGTCCTGTTCTCCGACCTGAACCTCGTCGTCGCTCCCGGCGACGTCATCGGGCTCGTCGGCGTGAACGGCGCGGGCAAGTCGACGTTGCTCAAGACCCTGGCCGGGCTGATCCCAGCCGAGTCGGGCCGCGTGACGATGAACCCGCCGTCCGCCAACGTCGGGCACCTCGCGCAGGAACCGGAACGGCTCGAAGGCGAGACCGTCCGCGACTTCCTCGCGCGCCGGACCGGTGTCGCGGAGGCCCAGAAGGCTCTCGACGTCGCCACCGAGGCGCTGACCGCCGGCAACGACGAGGGCTACTCGGAGGCGCTCGACCAGTGGCTCGCGCTCGGCGGTGCGGACCTGGAGGAACGTTCTCTCGAAGTCGTGGCGGACCTCGGGCTCACGGTGGGCCTGGACGCGTTGATGACCTCGCTGTCCGGCGGCCAGGCGGCGCGGGCGGGCATGGCGTCGTTGCTGCTGAGCCGCTACGACATCTTCCTGCTCGACGAACCCACCAACGACCTGGACCTCGACGGCCTGGAGCGGCTGGAGAAGTTCGTCACGGGCCTGCGCGCCGGCACCGTGCTGGTCTCGCACGACCGCGAGTTCCTGGCCCGCACGGTCACGAGCGTGCTGGAGCTCGACCTGCACCAGAACTCCGTGCGCCTCTTCGGCGGCGGCTACGAGTCGTACCTCGAAGAGCGCGCGCGGGCCCGTCAGCACGCCCGTGACGACTACGAGGAGTTCGCGGACACCAAGGCTTCGCTGGAAGCCCGTGGGCGCATGCAGCGCGCTTGGATGGACAAGGGCGTGAAGAACGCCCGGCGCAAGGCGACCGACAACGACAAGAACGCCCGCAAGTTCCGCGCCGACGCGACCGAGAAGCAGGCCTCGAAGGCCCGGCAGACCGACCGCATGATCGAACGCCTGGACGTCGTCGAGGAGCCCCGCAAGGAGTGGGAGCTGCGGATGGAGATCGCCGCGGCCCCGCGTTCCGGTGCCATCGTGGCGTCCCTGCGGGCGGCGGTGGTCGAACGCGGCGGCTTCCGGCTCGGCCCGGTGGACCTGCAGATCGACTGGGCGGACCGGGTCGCGATCACCGGCGCGAACGGGGCGGGCAAGTCGACGCTGCTGGCCGCGTTGCTGGGCCGCGTCGAGCTCACCTCGGGCTACGCGACGCTGGGTTCCGGCGTCGTGGTGGGCGAGGTCGACCAGGCGCGGGGGCTGTTCCTGGGCGATCTGCCGCTCGTGGACGCGTTCCAGGAGGCGGTGCCGGAGATGAACCCGGCCGACGTGCGGACGTTGCTCGCGAAGTTCGGGCTGAAGGCCGCGCACGTGATGCGGCCGGCGGCGTCGCTGTCACCGGGTGAGCGGACGCGGGCGGCGCTCGCGCTGCTGCAGGGCCGCGGGGTGAACCTGCTGGTGCTGGACGAGCCGACGAACCACCTCGACCTGGCCGCGATCGAGCAGCTGGAGTCGGCGCTGGAGAACTACCCCGGCACGTTGCTGCTGGTGACGCACGACCGGCGGATGCTGGAGGCGGTGCAGGTGAACCGTCACCTGGCCGTGTCGGGTGGCCAGGTGACGGTCTCCTAGTGCTCTAGCGGTTGCCCTGGACCCACGTGGCCCACGGCACCTGCCAGTCGCCGAAGCCGTCCCACGACTCGAGCGCCGGGCCGCCGGAGTTCGTGACGATGACGATGTCGCCCTGCTTGCTGCTGTCGTACACCCACTTGGCGTTCTCCGGCGAGAGGTTGAGGCAGCCGTGGCTCACGTTGCGGCGGCCCTGGTCGCCGATGGACCACGGCGCGCTGTGGAAGAAGATGCCGCTGTTGGACATGCGGTACGCCCAGTCGACCGGCGTCTTGTAGCCGCCGTTCTCCAGCGCGAGGCCGTACGTCGTCGAGTCCATGACCATGTGGTCGTGCTTCTCCATCAGCACGTACGTGCCGGTGGGCGTCTTGTTCGCGTCGTTGCCCATCGAGGTCGGCATGGTGCGCACGACCTGGCCGTTGACCTTGGTGGTCACCTGGTGCGTCTGGCCGTCGGCCTCGTGGATGACCTCGTCGCCGACCGTCGTGGTGATCGTGCGGTCTTCCTGGCCGTAGATGCCGTCACCGATGTGCTTGCCGTAGACCTTGATGTTCATCGTGATCTTGGTGCCCGACTTCCAGAACTTCTCCGGACGCCAGTGCACCTCCTTCTCGTTGAACCAGTAGAAGGCGCCCTCGACCTTGGGCTCGGTGGTGATCTCGAGCATCTTCTCGGCCGCGACCTTGTCGGCCACCTTCTCGTCGAAGTAGAAGGCGAGCGGCTGCCCGACACCGATCGTGGTGCCGTCCTGGGGGTTGGTCGACACGTAGGTGAGCGTGCGCGGCTTCACCGTGGTGAAGCTCGCCTCCTTGGTCTCCGTCTTACCGTCCGCACCGGTGGCCGTGGCGGACAGCTTGTACTGCTTGGAGTACCCGAGCGGCTCGGTGTTGGTCCACTGCGTGGACTCGTCGTTCATCTTGCCCAGGACGAACTTGCCGTCGGGGTTGGTCAGCTTGACCTCGGTGAGCTTGCCGTCCGCCGCCGTCGCGATGACCGGAAGACCGGGCATCACGTCGGCCGCGCCGTTGTTCAGCGCGAGCGTCAGCGTGACGGGCTTGGGCGGGGGCGGAGGAGCACTGCTCGACTCACCACCGGCACCGCTGGCCACGTCACCGCCACCTGAACAGCCTGCGATCAGCATCACAGCGATTCCCGCTGCGACCACCCCACGACCGCGCCTGCTCCACATCCCCATGGACGTACTTCCGATCTGCTTGTGTCCGCTCCCGAGACTGCCTGCACGAAGGCGTTTTGGCGTCCCCCGACTAGGTGACGACAGGAGGTGGCCCGAAGTTGCGCAAGTGGCCGGATCGTTACGTGGCCGATGCACCCCCAAACCCGTGCTGACCAGCCGATTGGGAGGGCGCGGAGGCGCTGTGCTAACGTTCTTCACGTCGGAACGAGCAAGCCTCCGGCACACAAACAAGCGCCGCTAGCTCAGTTGGTTAGAGCAGCTGACTCTTAATCAGCGGGTCCGGGGTTCGAGTCCCTGGCGGCGTACTCCAGAGAAGCAGGCAGAGATTCGTCTCTGCCTGCTTCTCTGCTTTTCGGATGCTCATCCGAATTCTCCCTTTCGCAGTTCCGGATCTCGCTCTGCCGGTCCCGGTGGTGTTGGTCGGTGGAACACATGCGTGGGCCGAGGAGTTGCGGGGTGGTATGACTCAACTCGTCGACCGCACGATCGCTGCCCTGCGTGCCGAGCACGACGTGCTCGCCGGTCTCGTCCGCACCCTCACCGACGAGCAGCTGGCGCTCACCAGTGGCGCCGCGGAGTGGACCGTCGCCCAGGCTCTGTCGCACCTCGGCAGTGGCGCGGAGATCGGCCGCGCGCCGATCGCCCGGGCCGCCGGTGAGACCGTGGCGGCCGAGGACAACCAGACGATCTGGGCCCGCTGGGACGCGTCCGCGCCGCGAGCGCAGGCCGAGGGCTTCCTGGAGCACGACGGCCGCTGGCTCGACGTGGTCGAGGCGCTCACGCCCGAACAGCGCTCGTCGCTGACCGTCGACCTCGGCTTCCTGCCGGAGCCGGTCCCGCTGCTGACCGCCCTGGGCATGCGGCTCAACGAGGTGGCCAACCACTCGTGGGACGTGCGCGTGGCGTTCGACCCGGACGCCGGGGTGCACGCCGACTCGGCCGCGGTGCTCGTCGACCTCCTGGCCGGGCCCATGGGCTTCCTGCTCGGCTTCTTCGCGAAGCCGGCCGAGATCGCGGCCCCCGTGTCCGTCGCGATTCCCGGTGGGGGCCTGGTGATCGACGACGCGGTCACCGTGACGGACCACCTCGAGTCGCCCTCCGCGACGTTCGACGGGCCGCAGGAAGCGCTCGTCCGCCTGATCAGCGGCCGCCCCAAGGCACCCCACGACGCCGGCGTCACCGTCGAGGGCGCTGTCACGCTCGACGACCTGCGGCGCGTGTTTCCCGGCTTCTGACAGAGCTGTGCTGTTCGTCCCTGTGCGTCCGGGTTCGAGCTCACGGACGCACAGGGACGTGCGTGGCGCCGTCCCGAGCCGGCTGAACCGCATCTGGCGGATCCGCGCACTGGACATCCGTGCGCGACACCCGGCCGGATCGGTGCCGGGGGCCGGATGCACCTGATGGAGTGACTACCTCGCGGACGTCAGGTCGATGTCTTCGAGCGCTCGTTCGAGCTCGCGGCGGTTCTTCGCGCCGAGCTTGTTCCTGATGCGGGTGACGTGGTGTTCGACGGTCTTGGCCGAGATGAACAGGGCGTCGCCGACCTCGCGGTAGGTGAGGCCGTCGCGGACCAGTGCGGCGACCTCCTGCTCGCGGTCGCTCAGGACGTCCGCGCCGCCGCCGGCCTGGCCGTGGGTGCCGTGGAACTGGCGAGCGACGTCCAGCAGCTGGGTCATCGCCTTGCGGTCCGTCGTGTGCATGGCGGCGTGTCCGGCCAGTCGTGCCGCGTCCGCGCCCATGCCGTGGGCGTGCAGTTCCTGGGCCGCCGACTCGACCCGCGTGTGGTCCACGTCGCCGCGGGCCGCCTGGTTCCAGCAGTGCGCGGCGGTGGCGAGTGCGCGGGCGAACGGGAGCGCGTCGGCGGCGTCGTCCAGTGCCGCGAGGTGCTGTTGCGTGGCTGGGTGGTCGCCTAGGAGAAGGGCGGCGTGGAAGGCGTTCCAGCGCGGGAGCACTGACCACAGTGGAGGGTCGCCCAGGTTGGCGAGCAGCGTCCACGCCTCGTTCAGGTGCGTCTCGACTCGGTGGAACTGGCCGATTCTCGCCGCGGCGACGGCGATCTCGGTCAGCGGGATCAGCGTGTAGAGGTCGACGGGGTGCACGACCAGTGCCTGCTGGGCCGGTTCCCACGCCGAACGCAGGGCGCGGAGGTCACCGGCGCGGCGGGTGATGCCCAGTTCCAGTGCCGCGGCGAACAAGGCTTCCCGGGGTTCTCGGGGCAGGGCTGGGTGTTGTGCCGCTTCGGCATCCCCGCCGAAGAGCTCGACGCACGCGAGCAGCAGTCGGTGCCGGTCCGCGTGCAGTCCCCTGCCGTCGTCGCCGTGCACTGCCTTGGCCAGCAACGACTTCGCGACCGTCAGTTCGCCGGCGTGGACGCAGATCAGCGCGGCGAGCGCGGTCGGGCTGTCCGGCTGCACCGAGGCCCTGGACCCCGCCTGGTTCACCCCGGCCGTGGCCACCGCGGCGGCCACCGCGGCCATCGGCGGTCCGGTGACGGTCTCGAGCACCACGTCTGCCAGCCGGTGGCCGAGGGTGTCGGTCAGGGACCTGGCGGGCTGCGACTGCGTGCCGAGCTGGACGGTGCGGGCCTCCTCCAGGCGTCCGGCGCCGAGCAGGCCCGTCACGGCGTAGCCCAGGGCGAGGCCGTTGTCGGAGCGCTGGAGCAGTTCGCCGCCGCGGCCCACCTGTCCGCGCAGCGTCAGCACGGTCGCGGCGACCAGCAACGCGTCCGCGTCGGCGTGTTCGAGGTCCACCACCTCCACGGCGCCGTCCAGGTCACCGCTGAGAGCGCGGGCCCGTGCCAGGAGCGTGGACGAACCGGTGCCGGCGGCGGTGAACAGACGCGCTGCCAGCCCTGGCTCGTCGTCGATCACCTCGTGGCCCGCGGCGGTGAACACGTCCGCGAGGCCGGGGTCCACCACGCCGAGTTCGAGCAACAGCCGGGCGTAGCCGTGCACCGGTCGTGCGCGTGCGGCCTGGGCGAGAGCGAGTTTGCGCAGCAGGTCAGCGCGTTGCTCCACCGGGGCGAGCGCCTCGATCGCGTCGGCGGCGACGGGCAGCGGCGCACCGTCGATCTGGAGCAGACCGGCCGACCTGAGGGCCTCGATCGACTCCGACACCGCGGGCAGGTCCAGCGCGAGCACGGTCGCGAGCAGGCCGACGTCGAACGGGGCGCCGAGCGCGCGGGCCAGCAGCAGGTCGCTCGCTGCCGGGGAGAGGCCGTCGAAGTGGCGGGCGAACGCGCTGCGCGGCTCCGGCGACAGCTCGTCCAGCACGAACCCCGGCGTGCCCCCGGTCCGCTCGTGCAGGAGTGCCGCGAACTCCTCGCTCACCTCGGCGTCCAGCAGGTGCGCGGCGAGGGAACGGACGTGGCCGCGCGTCAACGGCCGGAGATGCACCCGGACCACGGCACCGGGAAGTTCGCTGATCAGCCGGTTCAGCGCCCGGTTGTCCGGCCACGGCCGATGGGCGAGAGCGAGCCGGCCCCCGGCGTGCACGTCGTCCAGCAGGCGTCCGACCTCGTCGTCCCCGAGCGCGTGCCCGTCGTCGACGACGATCGGCTGACCGAAGGTGCGCAGCACCGTGGTCTTGCCGCACCCGGCGGGACCGACCAGCACGACGTGGTCCGCGCCGCGTGCCCGTTCGAGCGTCCGAGCGGTCCCGCTGTCGAGCAACAAGGGCGAGTCCGGCATCGGGGACATGAGCGCGTGAACCTCCTGGTGGCCGACCTCTACCTCAGTGCTTCGGTGCATCACCCGTTCAGGTTTGGTCACGCCCCAAGATCGGGAGACACCCCTATTCCCCTACGCGCGGTGGTGCCGATCCCCGATCAACCCCCGGCGGACAGAACCAGGCATGTCACCCGATGTGGTGAGCACCCTGCTCTTCGTAGCTTTGAGTGGCACAAGCACAACGACGCACCCTGGAGTTCGACGTGACCCTGCCGCAGACGCTGCACGACTTCACCCTCAACCTGCTGAGCGACCCGGACGCCCGGTCGGCCTTCCAGCTCGACCCGCAGGGCTCGCTCGACGCGGCCGGTCTCGGTGACGTGCACCCGGCGGACATCCAGGAGCTGCTGCCGCTCGTGCTCGACTTCGCCCCGGTCACCTCGCTCGGCGACTTCGGTTCGACGATCTCGAACCTGGACCTCGACCAGCAGCTCGACCTGATGAGCACGCTGCAGAACACCGTCGGCCAGCAGATCGACGACAACACCGTCCTCGGTGCCGTCTCGGGCCTCACCGCCGCCGTGCACGGCGTCACGACCGGCTTCGACGTGCTCAGCGACCCGTCGAGCGCGCTGGACGTCGTCGGCAAGACCGAGATCACCGACGTCACCAAGACCGTCACCGACCTCGACGTCACCAACACCGTCGGCGACATCACCAACGGCACCGACGTGCTCGACACCACGCAGGTCACGGACGTCGTCGGCGACGTCACGAACACCCTGCACACCGGTGACCTGGGCGTGAACGACGTGCTCAGCGGTGACGTCACCTCCGCCATCGGCAACGTGACCGGCAACGACCTGTCGCTCGACCACGTCGGCAACGTCGGCGACGTCGTGGGCAACGTCGGCGACGTCGTCTCCCACGTGGGCAACGTCGGCGACCTGACCGGTGTCGGCCACGTCGGTGACATCGGCAAGATCGGCGACATCTCCGGCGAGCTCGGTGACGTCAACGTCGGCGGCGTGCTGAACGACCTCGACCTGAGCCTCTGACCCACCGCTCGCGAAAGGCCGCCCCGACCGCGCTCCGGGGCGGCCTTTCGGCGTTCTCCGGGCAGAACGCGATCACCTGGGGCAATCCGCTCATCGGACGGCTTCGAAGTCCCCAAGTGAAACCGGGAACGATGCGTGCGATCAACCCGCACCTGCTGACCGGTGCTCACGCACTCGGCGCGCTGCCCGACGCCGAGCGGGACGCGTTCGAGGCGCACCTGGACAGGTGCCGCCCCTGCACGGACGAACTGGCCGGCCTGCGGGAGACCGCGGCCCGGCTCGGTGCCGCCGCCGAACGCGTGTTCCCGCTCTCGTTGCGGCCACAGGTCCTCGGCGCGGCCCGGCTCGTCCGGCAGGCGCCACCGAACTCGGAGATCACGACGGATCTCTCGCGACGCCAAGGCTTCCGGCGTGCGGCAGCTCTCGTCGCGGCCGCCTGCGTGGCGGCCGCCGCGGTGGCGGGTGTGCACGGCGCGCTGACGACGTCGACGATCGCCCCCGTGGCCGCGTCCCCGCACACCAGGGTCGGAGATCTGCTGGCGGCGCCGGACCTCCGGCTCGTCACGGGACGGGATCCGGCGGGCACCGCGGCGATGTCGCCCAGCCGCGACGAGATGCTGCTCCTGGCCGACGGCCTGCGGGCGTTGCCGCGCGACCGGGTCTACCAGCTGTGGCTGGTGGACGCCCACGGCCCGCGGCCGGCGGGAACGGTGCGTCCGGCGAGCGAGGTGACGTCGTTGCTGGCGCACGGGATCGCGGGAGTCGGTGAGGCGATCCTCACCGTCGAGCCCGCCGGTGGGTCACCGGGTCCCACGAGCGCGCCGGTCCTCACCATCGACTTTCGCTGAACCGGACGCAATCCGGTCCGCGCCGCACGCCGAATCCAGGGCGTGACCGATCACATTCTCGTCGTCGGGTACGGCGACGCCGGGCGCTGCGCCGTGAACTCGGTGCTGGCGGCTCAGCCGGATGCGCGACTGACCGTGCTCGACACCGACTACCTGGCCGTCGTCGAGGCCGCGGCCAACGGCGCCGTCGCGGTCGTCGGCGACGGGCGGGACAGATGCGCGCTCGACGAGGCCGCCGTCGACGCCGCCGATCGGGTCATCGTGGCGGTCCCGGACGACCTCAACGCGTTCCTGATCACGAGGGCGGTCCGCCCGCTCAACCCCGACACGGTCATCGTGGTCATCATCCGCGAGGCGGAGAACCACGCGATCTTCGAGTCCGACGGGACCATGACGGTCCACATGCGACACACCGGCGACCAGTAGACGTAAAACTCCGGGAACCGCTTGACACAGCGCGGTTCCCGGAGCCGGTGGTGCTGGTGCCCTGGAGATGTCAGGCAGGCATCAGCACCGAGTCGATGAGGTACACGGTGGCGTTCGCGGTCTTCACGCCACCACAGATGACGTTGGCGTCGTTGACCTTGATCGCGTTGCCCGAACCGGTGACCTTCACGGTGCCGGTCTGCACGGTCTTCTGGTCGCCGGCGATCTTGTCGGGCGCGATCTGGCCGGGGACGACGTGGTAGGTCAGGATCTTGGTCAGCAGCGCGTCATCGGTCTTGAGCTTCTCGATCGTCGCGGCATCGATCTTCGCGAACGCCGAGTCGACCGGCGCGAAGACGGTGAACTCGGCGCCGTTGAGCGTCGAGACCAGGTTGACCTTCGGGTTCAGCTTGCCCGACACGGCGCTGACCAGAGTCGTCAGCAGCGGGTTGTTGCTCGCGGCAACGGCAACCGGGTCAGCGGCCATGCCGGACACGGAGCCGGCGCCGGACGGGACCTGCTTCGCGTAGTCGGCACAACCAGGGCCGACCAGGTTCGCGGCCGGGTCCGCCATCGCCGCGGAAGAAGACGCGGCGGTCGAGGTCGGAGCAGCGGTCGACGAGGAGCCGGTGCTGGCCATGTCGCCCGAGCCGCACGCCGCGCCGAACAGGGCGAGCGAGGCGGCGCCGAGGGCCAGGACGGTGTTGCGGACGGTCTTGTTCATGGCGAGACATCTCCAAAGGTGAACGGGGAAGTTTCTACGAGTGATTCGCCGCCCCCGAGGGAGCGGATGGGTGTGGTTATCCAGCTGTTACCAACGGATCCGCACATCACCCTTGACCAGCGGAAACACCTCGCGCGGACTTGAAAGTCCACAGTGGAGCTTCAGCGAGACGCGCAATCCGTGCAGCTCGCAGGCCCGAAGAAGGGTCATGAAACAAGGCGACATCGCACCCGACTTCACCCTGCCCGACGACAAGGGCGAACCCCGCACGTTGTCCGACTTCCTGGAGTCAGGCCCGGTCGTGCTGTTCTTCTACCCGGCCGCGATGACGGGCGGCTGCACCGCCGAGAGCTGCCACTTCCGCGACCTGGCCGCGGAGTTCGAGGAGGTGGGCGCGCACCGGATCGGGATCAGCCCCGACGGCGTGAGCAAGCAACGCACGTTCTCGGCCGCCAACGGCTTCGACTACCCGCTGCTGTCCGATGTGGACGGAACCGTGGCGAAGCAGTTCGGCGTCTGGCGGCGGTTCAGCCCTCTGCACGCGAAGCGCCACACGTTCGTCATCGACACGAACCGCGAGGTCCTCGCCGTGGTCAAGAGCGAGCTGAAGTTCACCGTCCACGCCGACGAAGCTCTCGACGTCCTGCGCCAGCGCGCGGCCGAGCACGCCTAGACGGGCTTCACCGGTCCCGCCGCGGCGGGACCGGTGCGACGTCGTGCCGCTCAGCCGGCGACCGAGGTGAAGACCATCGAGTGCCAGCCGGTGGCGCCGTCCGGGATGGGGGCGGCGCGCTCGTTGGTCTGCGTGTAGCCCTTGCGGTCGGTGGCCCGGCATTCCACAGTGTGGTTGCCTTCCTTGAGGTCCAGCTCGATGCGCCACATCCGCCAGGTGTCGACGTTGACCTCGGTGCTCAGCATCGTCTCCTGCCACGGCCCGCCGTCGACGCGGACCTCGACGCGGTCGATGCCGGTGTGCTGCGCCCAGGCGATGCCCGCCGCGACGAACTTCCCCGCGGGAACCCGTTCGAACGACTTCGGCCGGTCGACCCTGGACATCACCTTGACCGGGGCCTTCTTGCCCCAGCCGCGCTGCGCCCAGTACGGGTCGAACGCGTCGAACGTCGTGAGCTCCATGTCCACGAGCCACTTCGTCGCGGAGACGTAGCCGTAGAGACCCGGGACGACCATGCGGACCGGAAACCCGCGTTCCAGCGGCAACGGCTCGCCGTTCATGCCGATGGCCAGCATGGCGTTCGAGCCGGGCGCCATGATCGACTCGACCGGCGTGCCGCACGTCCAGCCGTCCACGCTGCGCGTCGCGAGCTGGTCGGCACCGGGCCGCACCCCCGCGTCCCGCAACAGGTCGGCCAGGTCCACGCCGATGAAGTTCGTCGTGGAGATGTACGGGCCGCCGACCTCGTTCGACACGCACACGAGCGTGATGGTCTTCTCCAGCAACGGGCGCCGCAGCAGGTCGTCGTAGGTCAGCACCATCTCGTTGTCCACCATGCCGTGCACCCGCATCCGCCAGTCCTCGGCGCGCAGGCGGGGGATGGAGAGGGCGGTGTCGACCCGGTAGAACTTGTCGTTCGGCGTCAGGAACGACGGCGTGCCCTCGCGGGAGAAGTCGGCGTTGAACGGGATCTCCGGCGCCTTCTCCCGAGGTCGCAACGTGATGCCGCGCCGGGAGGCCTCGACGTCCACCCGGCCTGCGAGGAACTGACCGCCCACCGCCGCGACACCGGCCCCGGCCGCGATCGCCGCGGTCGACAGCAGGAACCTCCGCCTCCCGGGCACCTCCGCGGGCGCCTGCGACCACAACCAGCGGAACGCCAGGACACCGACCACGAGACTGGCCAGCGGGGCGATCACCGCCCAGGTCGTCGTGGTCGGTCTGGCCAGCACCGCGACGACTCCGAGCACGCCGAGAGCACCGGCGAGCGCCGTGCCGGGCCAAGGGCTCCGGCGCGACAGCAGACCCGCCACCACGCCGAGCACCGCGAGCACGACCGCCATGCCGCCGAGCAGCACCAGCTTGTCGTTCTCGCCGAACGTGCGGATGGCGAAGTCCTTGACGGGGTGGGGCGTCAGGTCGATCGCGGTGTTGCCGACCGCGAGGAACGGCGACGCCAGCGGGCTGACGAGACCCGCGACGAGGTGTCCCGCTGCCAGCGCCGCGGCGACCGACACCAGGCCGATGAGGACGGATCGTGTTGCCTTCACACGTGTGTTTCGAAACGAACGGCTCACCAGATTGGCGACGAACCCGTTCGGGGCTTTCCGGCCACGAACGGGGCAGTGCTCCAGATCACAGCGGTTCACCCCAAGCGTCGTAACCGAGCGAATCGGCCCGCGACGGAGAGCACCTGTCGATACGGTGGCCCGATGCTCACGGCGTGGGGGCTGACCAAGGCCTACGAGGGTCGCACGGTCGTTGATCAGGTGGGCTTCGAGCTCCAACCGGGCACCGTGACGGCCTTCCTCGGGCCCAACGGGGCCGGCAAGTCGACGACCCTGCGGATGATCACCGGACTCACCAGACCCGATCGAGGTCAGGCGACGGTGGCGGGCCGCCCGTTCACCGCGTGGCCCAACCCGGCGCACGTGGCCGGGGTGCTGCTCGACGCGGCGGCCGTCCACCCGGGACGCAGCGGCCGCGGCCACCTGCGCATGGCCGCCACGCTCGCCGGCGTGCCCGCTCGCAGGGCGGACGAGGTGCTGGAGATGCTGGGCCTCGCGGACGCGGCCGGCCGCAAGATCGGCAAGTACAGCCTCGGCATGCGCCAGCGCCTGGGCATCGCGCACGCCCTGCTCACCAACCCGCCGTTGCTCGTGCTCGACGAGCCCATCAACGGCCTCGACCCCGAGGGCATCCGCGCGGTGCGCACCCTGTTGCGGGGCCACGCCTCCCGGGGCGGCACCGTGCTGCTGTCGAGCCACGTGCTGTCCGAAGTGGACCAGACCGCCGACCGCGTGCTGGTGATCGGCAACGGCCGCATCGTCGCGGACGGCCCGCTGGCGAGCCTGACCACGTCCTCGCGTTCCCTGGTGCGCGCCAAGGACATGAACCGCCTGGCCGGCGCGTTGCAGCAGGGCGGGGTCGCGATCCAACCGGCGCCGGACGGGTACATCGCCGCCCACGCGCCGGTCGAGCGGGTCTCGGACGTCACGTTCGCCGCGGGCATCCCGTTGCTGGGCCTGCGCGAGGAGCAGATGAGCCTCGAGGACCTGTTCTTCCGTCTCACGAGTGGAGGCAGGGCATGATCCCCGGCCACGTCGCCCCGCCGATCCTCGCGCCGCCCGCGGCCGGTGGGCCCTGGGCTGCCCGTGCCGCCGAGCGCTCCCCGTTCTGGCGGCTGGTCGCGGTCGAGCTGCGCAAGCTCGTCGGCACCAGGTCGGACAAGCTCGTCCTGGCGTTCGCGCCGGTCTTCCTGGTCGGCCTGATGGTGCTGTTCACGCTCCCGCAGTCGAACCTCGCGAGCGCGGGCAAGCAGATCGGTCCGCTGCTGATCGTGGTCCAGCTCGGTCTGCTGCTCGTGTTCGCGACCGTGATCAAGCTGGTCGCGGGCGAGTGGCAGTACAAGAGCGTGCAGCCGACGTTGCTGGTGCAGCCCTCGCGCATGCGCTACTTCCTGGCGCAGGGCACGGTGCTCGCGACCGTGTGGCTCGCGTGCTCGCTGGTCACGTTCGTCCTGTTCCCGTTGCTCATCAAGTCCGCGGCGAACGGGAACAACCACAACTACCTGCTCGGCATGCGCCTGGGCTGGGTGCTCGGCGTGACCATGCTGGCCACCGCCCTGGTGCTGCTCACGGCGTTGATCGTCTCGCTGCTCGTGCCCAACACCGGTGGCGCGCTGACGGTGTTCTTCATCGTGGTGCCGATCCTGATGCTCGCGAGGATGGCGCTGCCGGAGGTGTTCGGGCTGATCTACCCGCTCGAGGCCGCCTGGCACCTGGCGGGGCTCGGCACGGGCTGGGCGCAGACGATCTGCTCGCTGGTCCTCTGGCTGTCCCTGCTCGGGTTCTCGCTCTTCCGGCTGCAGCGCCGCGACGCGGGCTAACGGGCGCGGCTGCCGCCGTTCTCGTCGATCAGCGGCAGCAGCTTCTCCGCCACCTCCCGTGCCGGAGGGCAGAACTCGCGCAGGGCCCGGTCGATCGGCTGGTCGACGTCCTGGGCCTGCAGCGCCATGCTCTCCTCGAAGTCCATCGAGGCCTGCACCTCGAACGGCAGCTCGGAGCCGGTGTCGACGGTGACCGTGCAGCTCTCGTTCACCTCGCCGCTGATCACCGTGGTCGCGTAGTAGCGGTCGAGCAGGACGGACCGCTGGAAGTAGTGCCCCGCCCCGCGGTCGCCGTTCCAGACGTCCACGAAGTGCCGCGCGTTCGACTTGCGCCCGGCGCCCGGCCCCAGCAGCGAGATCGTCAGCCTGCCCCACTCGAGGTCGGTGAAGCAGCCACCGCCGTTGCCCGTGATCGGTTTCTTCGCGGAGCCGACCAGCTTCTGCAGGTTCGCCGGCAACGTCTCACACGTGTTGTCGAAGACCTCCTGCCGGTCCAGGCGGAAGTCGAGGTTGTCGTAGGCGATCGCCTGCGGGTCCAGCGCCGGCCCCGGCGAGCCCAGCGGCGGCTCCGGCGGTGACGTGCACGCCGTGAGGGCCGAGAGGGCGGCCAGAACGGCGATGAAGCGGAACGTGCCCATGCGGCCAAGTTCAGCACATTCACGATCTTCGGGCGGTGGTTTGAGCGGTTCGCCCGCCCGCACGACCGGGTGACATCGGTAGCGTCGGGGGAAGCCGGACATCTGGGGGCGGGCGTGACCGAGCTCTACGACGACATCGGCGCCGGGTACTCGCTGGGCCGGCGCACCGACCCGCGCTGGATGGCCGAGATCCTCGCCGCCCTGAGCACCGCGGGGACCATCGCCGACGTGGGCGCGGGCACCGGGTCGTACGAGCCGCCCGGCCGGACGGTGCTCGCGCTCGAACCGTCCGGCGAGATGATCCGGCAGAGGGCTCCCGGCGCGAGTCCTGCCGTGCGCGCGGTCGCCGAGGCCCTGCCGGTGCGGGACAACGCCGTCGACGCCGTGCTGGCCGTGCTCACCGTGCACCACTGGACGGACTGGCGGGCCGGGCTCGCCGAACTGCGCCGGATCGCGCCGCGGCGGGTCGTCCTGGCCTACGACACGCGCCGGCACAGCGAGTTCTGGTTCGTCCGCGAGTACGTGCCCGAGATCGCGGACCTGGAACGCACCCGGCCGTCCGCGGACGACATCGCCGCCGAGCTCGGCGCGGACGGCGTCACCGCGCTGCCGCTGCCGTGGGACTTCACCGACGGGGTGTTCCCGGCCTACTGGCGGCGCCCGGCCGCCTACCTCGACCCCGGTGTCCGCCGCGCGTGCTCGGCACTGGCCCAGACCGCTCCGGACGCCGTCGAGCGGGGCATCGGGCGGCTGCGCGAGGACCTGCGCACCGGCCGTTGGCACGACACCCACCGGGACCTGCTCGAACTCGACGAGTGGGACGCCGGCTTCCGCCTCGTCGTGTCGGGTTAGACCCAGTCGGGCGACCGTCCCAGCGTCGCCAGGATCCGGCGCAACGGGTCCTGGCTCTCCTCGTCCACCGCGGGCCGGAACGGTGCGCCGGGCTTGCGCCTGCCCTCGCCGTCCGGGACTGCCAGCGCGATCTCCAGAGCGGGTGCGGCGACCTCGTCCGCCAGGCGGTACTCGAGTCCGAGCGAGCGCGCGACGTCCCAGCCGTGCACGACGTAGTCGATCAGGTGGAACCCGACCGCCTGGACCGCGGGGAAGCTCGCGTGGAACTCCGGCAGCTCGAACTCCTGGTGTGACACCTCCGAGAAGGCTGCCAGGACGTCCTCTGCCGCCTCGGCGTGGTCGGCCGGTCCGGCGGGCCGGACCTCCCAGGCCGCGAGGTCTCCTCCCCTGCCCCGTGCCGCGGCGGCGAACCCGCGGTGCTGGGCGGTCATGTGGGCGAGCAGGTCCGCGAGCGTCCACTCGGCGCAGGGCGTGCGCCTGCCCAGGTCGTCCCCGGTTGTGCGGGACACGATCTCGACGCTGGTCAGCACCACTGTCCGGTGGTGAGCCAGCAGGTCATTGATAAGCATCTGCTTACGATAAGCAGATGCACATTATCGCCGCAAGGTCGGTATCATCCCGGACGTGGATGGCCGGCGACGTGACCTCGCGGCGATGATCGCGCCGTTGCAACGAGCGCTGGTCGCCGCCGAGCAACCGGTGCTGCGCGCGCACAGCCTGAGCATGTGGGGCTACGTGGTGCTCGACGCGCTCGAAGGCCAGCCGGTGCGCACCCAGGCCGCGCTCGCGGAGTTCATCGGCGCGGACAAGAGCCGCATCATCGGTGTGCTGGACGAACTGGAGAACGACGGCCTGCTGGAGCGCACCCGCGACCCGGCGGACCGGCGAGCGCGGCTGGTGGCCATCACCGAGGAGGGCCGTCGCCGCCACGGCGAGGTCCAGGCCGAGATCCAGCGCGGCGAGGAACGCCTGCTCGCCCGGCTGGCCCCGGCCGACCGCGAGGCGTTGCTGCGCTCGCTGACCCTGCTCGTCGACGAGTTGCCGAAGCTCGGCTGAGGGAGACACAGTGCCCGACCTGCACGCGCTCTACCGCGATCTGCACCAGCACCCCGAGCTGTCGTTGCAGGAGTTCCGCACGGCTGGTGTGCTCGCGGACGCGTTGCGCCCGTTGGGCTACGAGGTCACGACCGAGGTCGGCGGCACCGGAGTGGTCGGCGTGCTGCGCAACGGCAACGGACCGCTCGTGATGCTGAGGGCGGACATCGACGCGTTGCCCGTGGAGGAGACGACGGGGCTGCCGTACGCCTCCACGGCCCGTGCGACCAATTCGGACGGTGAGGACGTGCCGGTGGCGCACGCGTGCGGGCACGACATGCACGCCACGTGCCTCATCGGAGCCGCAGCGCGTCTGTCGGAGACGCGCGAGGAGTGGTCCGGCACGCTGCTCGTGGTGTTCCAGCCCGCCGAGGAGCTGGGTTCGGGCGCGCGTGCCATGGTCGACGACGGCCTGTTCGACCGCTTCGGCACGCCGGAAGTCGTGCTGGCGCAACACGTCGGCCCGTTGCCCGCCGGGATGATCGCGCACGGCAGCGGCCCGGTGATGGCCGCCTCCGACTCGGTGCGCGTGACGTTGTTCGGCCGGGGCGGCCACGGTTCGGCGCCAGAGATCGCCGTCGACCCGGTGCTGATGGCCGCACATGCCGTCGTGCGCCTGCAAGGCATCGTGGCGCGCGAGATCGCACCGTCCGAACGTGCCGTCGTCACGGTCGGACGGCTGCACGCGGGCACCAAGGAGAACGTCATCCCGGAGACGGCCGAGATCGGCGTCAACATCCGGGCGTTCAGCGACCACATCCGCGGCATCGTCCGCGCCGCCGTGGAACGGATCGTGCGCGCCGAGGCCGCCGCCTCCGGTGCGCCGCGCGAGCCCGAGTTCGACTGGTACGACGGCACTCCGGTGCTCGTGTCCGATCCGGACGCGACCGCCAGGACGGTGGCCGCGTTCACCGAGCATTTCGGCGCGGGCAACCTGATCCCCGGTGCGGTCGTCAACGCCAGCGAGGACGTTGGGGTGTTCGGCACCTCCGCCGGTGTGCCGACGGTGTTCTGGTTCTTGGGCGGCACCGACTTCAGCACCCGTGAGCCCGGAAAGCCCGTGGCGATGAACCACTCGCCTGAGTTCGCGCCGGACGTCGAGCCGACGCTGTCCACCGGGGTCGACGCGCTGGTGGTGGCCGCGCGGGCGTGGCTCCGGTAGCCACGAGCCCGGCGACCGTCACGCGTCTCGGCCGCGCAACCGATCGAGCGCCCGGTCTCGGACCTGGTCCCAGTCGTGCGTGGTCAGCCGCCGCAGAGCTGACGACGGCGTGTTCCGGTGGCCTGCGACGAGCAAGGCCACCGCCTGGCTGCCGTCGTGCGAAAGCCGGTCGAGCAGATCGGACGGACACGAGTTCTTCATCGCGACGCGGTGCCGGACGCGCCAGTCTCGGTTCCCGCAGAGCTCCCCGAGGATCTCCTCGGGAAGAGTCCGGTTCGAGGCGACCGCGAACGCCAGATCTTCGTGTCCACCGAGGACGGACCGCCAGACCTCGACCGGCGCCTCGTCGAACGACGCGCGACGACGTTCGGCGGTGTCCTCGCTCTCGACGAGTGCCCGGAAGAGCTCAACCGAGTCGATCATCGGCCACTCCCGGCACCCCTTCTCGTTCGAAGCGAACGACGAACCTCCTGTCCGGAGGCTTGCCCTCGTCGCCGGCCATCACGTCGGTCAGGAGCCTCTCGATCCTGCCGAAGAGAACGCTGCCCAGATTGCTCCGGCTGATCTCGGAGCGGGTCCAGACGAGCTCGACCGGGCGCTCGACGTCCACGGTGAGCCGATCCCAGAGGGCATCGAGATTCCTGCCGTAGTACGGCCCGAAGTCGAGCGGACCCGAGAGCGCGTCGTGAAGATCGCTCTCGGTTCCGATCAACGCCCCGTCGATGACGACCTTCACGACTCACCTCCCCCGTGGCGCGGCTCGGCCGCGATCCCGTCGTACATCACCCGCCGCACCGCCTCGCTCTGCGCGGCCTGGGCCTCCGGCGTGCGCAGGGACGAGATCGCGGTGCCGAGGATCATCCCGTTGATCGCCCTGGCCGTGTTGTCGACGTCGAGGTCGGCGCGCAGGTACCCCAGCGCGACGCCGTGCGAGAGGTACGCGGACGTGAGGGCCGCGGCCAGGTCGAACAGGTCGAGGATCCGCTCGGCCATGGCGCGGTCGATGCCGGGCGCCTCGAAGAGCAGCAGACGCGGCACTCGCGGGTCCTCGCCGAAGATGCGGGCGAGCGACTCGCCGATGCGCGCGGACTGCTCGCGGTACTCGGCGAGGGTCGACACCGCGTCCGGCGCGTTCTCCGCCGTGAGGGCCCCGGTGATGCGGCCCACCAGGTCGTCCACGACGTGGTCGACGATGTCCCGCTTGTTCTGGAAGTAGCGGTAGAACGTGCCGTGCCCGATGCCGAGCCGCGTGGCGACGTCGGCGATGCCGGTGGCGTGGTAGCCGCGTTCGGCGAAGCAGTCGAAGGCCGCGTCGATGATCTCGCGGCGCAGTTCCTGCTTCTTGCGCTCGGCGCGGCTGACGGGTTCGGCACTGGACGTCATGGGCCGAGTCTATGACCTGCGGAGTCTTGCGATCATCAGCGGAACTGACATACGGTTCCGGAACTGACATGCGATTCCGTTCGAGTGCGGAGGCCTGGATGCGGTACGACGCGGTGATCGTCGGAGCGGGGTTCGGGGGCATGGGCGCGGCGATCGAGCTCCAGCGGCTCGGGCTGCGCGACCTGCTGATCCTCGAGCGGGAGGACGACCTCGGCGGCACCTGGCACGTGAACCGCTATCCGGGGCTCGCCGTCGACATCCCGTCCTCGACCTACTCGTACTCGTTCGAACCGAACCCGCACTGGTCACGGCTGTTCGCGCCGGGTGCGGAGCTCAAGCGGTACGCCGAGCACGTGGCCGTGAAGTACGGGCTGCGGCCGTTGATGCGCTTCGGCGTGACGGTGGACGGTGCTCGCTGGCGGGGTGACCACTGGGAGGTGTCCGCCGGCGAGGAGACCTTCACCGCGCGGTATCTCGTGACCGCTACCGGGTTCCTGTCGATGCCGAAGACTCCGGACATCGAGGGCATCGGGTCGTTCCGGGGCAAGGTGGTGCACACCGCCGCCTGGGAGCCCGTCGACCTGGCCGGGCAGCGGGTGGCGATCATCGGCACGGGCGCCACCGCCGTGCAGCTGATCCCCGAGCTCGCACGGGACGCCGCCGCGCTGACCGTCTTCCAGCGCACGCCGATCTGGGTCAGCCCGAAGCCCGACCACCCGGTTCCGCCGGTGATGCGGAGCGTGTTCGCGCGGCTGCCGTTCGTGCAACGGATCGTGCGCTGGGTGGGCAGTTCGGTCCTCGAGCTGATGATGATCTCCGGAGTGGTGCGCTACAAGCAGTTGCGGGTGGTGAACCGGCTGGCCGAACGGTGGTGCCGGCTGCACCTGCGCCGGCAGGTCCGCGATCCCGGGCTGCGGCGCGCGCTCACGCCGGACTACTCGTTCGGCTGCAAGCGGCCGACGTTCTCCAACGACTACTTCCGCACGTTCACGCGGCCGCACGTGAGGCTGGAGACCTCGGCGATCGAACGGGTCGACGAGGGCGGGATCGTCACGGCCTCCGGCCGCACCGAGGTCGACGTGCTCGTGCTGGCGACAGGATTCAACCTGTGGAACACCAACTTCCCCGCGTTCGAGGTGATCGGGCGGGACGGCAAGGACCTCGGTGCGTGGTGGCGCGAGAACCGCTTCCAGGCCTACGAAGGCGTGACGGTGCCGGGGTTTCCGAACTACCTGTCGCTCAACAGTCCTTACTCCTACAGCGGGTTGTCGTACTTCACGACGATCGAGTGCCAGATGACGCACATGCGGCGGCTCTTCACGGCGATGCGCTCGCGTGGGTCGTCGGTGTTCGAGGTGACGCAACGGGCGAACGACGAGTTCCTCGAACGGATGCGGTCCAAGGTCGTGCGGAACTCGGTGTTCTCGCTCGGCCAGTGCGCCACCGCGCACAGCTACTACTTCAACCAGCACGGTGAGGCCACGCTGCTGCGGCCGACCTCGACGGTCAGCGCGCACCGTGCCGCGGGCCGCTTTCCGTTGTCGGACTACGACTTCTCGCCCGCGCTCGCGACGGCACGGCTGACCTGAGTCACTCCGACAGGCAGAGCAGGTGCCCCTGCGGGTCGGCCAGGACGGTCCACTGTCCCTCGCCGGGCTGGAAGTCAGGTGTGGTGGCACCGAGCTCGAGCAGTCGCTCGACCGCGAGCGCGACGTCCTCGACGCGGAAGTCGAGGTGCGCCTGCTTGTCCGCTCCGGGCCACGCGGGCGGCCGGTAGCCGGGCACGCGGACGAGTGCGAGCTGGACGCCGTCCTCGCCCAGGTAGGCGGAGTCGTCGTCGCTGGAGGTGATCTTCCAGCCGGTCACGGCGCGGTAGAACTCGGCGAGCGGGCCGGGATCGGCGCAGTCGAGGACGATCGTGGTGAGCTGGGCCAGAGCGGGCATGGTCGGTTCCTTCCGGGTTGGTGCGCCCAGCCTGCTTCGCGACCCCCTTTCCGGTCTTGAACATCCTTGCGGCGAAAAAGTGTCGGACCCCGTCTCTAGCCTGGGGTGGTGCTCTCCTTCAACGCTCTCGCGGCCCGCCCGGAGTTCACCGTGTCCGCGGTGGACTGCTCGGACGACCGCCGCGGCTGGTCGGCCGAGCAGCCGCGCCCGGACGTGTGCCTGGTGCTCGTGCGCGGCGGTGGGTTCCGCCGCCGCGTCCGGGGCGTGTGCACCGATCTCGACCGCACGGTCGGCTATCTCGGGCTACCTGGGGAGGAAGAGCACTTCTCCCATCCCGCCGGCGGCGACGTGTGCACGTCGATCAGCCTGCGGCCCGAGCTGTGGCGTTCGCTGGCGGGCGACGCGCCGCGGCTCGCCGGACCGTCGCTCTACGTGGACGGCAGGCTCGACCTCGCCCATCGCCGGCTGCTCCGCGCCGCGCGGGAGGACGGGGCGGAGGAGCTGGTGGGCCTGGTGGCGCAGGCCGTCCGGCAGGTCGTCACCACACCGGTGCCGTCCGGCGGTGGCGACGAGGCTTTGGTGGCGAGGGCGCGGAGTGCGATCGGTGACGACGATCCGGCGGCTTCGGGACTGATCCCGCTGGCCGAGTCGCTCGGCGTCTCGCCGTACCGGTTGAGCCGCGCGTTCACCCGAGCGCTGGGGGTGTCGCTGACCCGCTACCGCAACGGTGTCCGGGTGTCCCGTGCGCTGGATCGCTTGCAGGAGGGCGAACCCAGCCTCGCCATGCTCGCCGCCGACCTCGGGTTCGCCGACCAGGCGCACCTGTGCCGGACGGTGCGCGAACACCTCGGACACACGCCAACCGCCCTGCGCAGACTTCTCGGGGCAAATCGAACATCGAGCCAGACAAAGGAATGTTCGGCAGCAAGTCCTACAAATGCGCACGAATTGTTGGTGTGAATAAGTTAGTACTTGTTAACGGTCGGCCGGGAACTCATTCTTTCCCTGCTCCGCCACCACATTCACCTCGACGAACACCCGGCTCCCCCTGCAACGAGGGCCGGGTCCGTTCGCCCTGCAACGAGGAGAAAAATGCAAGCGAGACGCACACTCGTGCTGGCCGCGGCAGGTTCACTGGTCGCAGCCGTCCTCACCCAGACCGGCGCGCAGACCGCCGCCGCCCAGCCAGGTCCGACCGCGGAGGCGCTGGCCGTCGACGCGGCCGCGAGCCTCGTCGCGAACCGCCCGGCACAGCTGCACGCCGGGTCGAACGACGCGTTCGTGCGGCACGGCGTCATCTCGTCGACGAACGGCCTGAAGTACGTCCCGTACGACCGGACGTACAAGGGAATTCCGGTCGTGGGCGGTGACTTCGTCGTCGTCACGAACTCGACCGGCCAGGTCCTGCAGACCTCCGTCAGCCAGAACACCACGATCGACCTCGCGAGCACCACGGCCTCCGTCACCAAGGCGCAGGCCGAGACCACCGCGAGGACCACGATGTCCACTGTGGACGGCGTCGGCACCGCGGAACAGGTCGTGTACGCGCTCGACTCCGCGCCGGCGCTCGCGTGGAAGGTCACGGTCACCGGCCGCGACGCCGAGGGCCCGAGCAAGCTCGACGTGGTCGTCGACGCCACCAGCGGCAAGGTCCTGCGCAAGCAGGAACGCGTCATGCACGGCACCGGCACCAGCGGCTGGAACGGCCCCGTCACCATCGCCACCACGCACTCCGGCTCGAACTACTCGCTCAAGGACCCGACGCTGACCAACGTCAGCTGCCAGGACGCGGCGAACAACACCACGTTCACCAAGACCACCGACACGTGGGGCAACGGCACCCAGACCAACCGCGAGACCGGCTGCGTGGACGTCCTGTTCGCCGCGCAGACCGAGGCGAAGATGCTCTCGCAGTGGCTGGGCCGCAACGGTTTCGACGGCAACGGCGGCGGCTGGCCGATGCGTGTCGGCCTGAACGACCAGAACGCCTACTACGACGGCAGCCAGGTCCAGATCGGCAAGAACTCCGCCGGCCAGTGGATCGGGTCGATCGACGTCGTCGCGCACGAGCTCGGCCACGGCATCGACGACCACACGCCCGGCGGCATCTCCGGCGCGGGCACGCAGGAGTTCGTCGCGGACGTCTTCGGCGCCACCACCGAGTGGTACGCGAACGAGGCGTCGCCCTACGACACCCCGGACTTCCTCGTCGGCGAGACGATCAACCTCGTCGGCCGCGGCCCGATCCGCAACATGTACAACCCGTCCGCGCTGAACCACGCGAACTGCTACTCGAGCTCCATCCCGAACACCGAGGTCCACGCGGCCGCAGGCCCCGGCAACCACTGGTTCTACCTGCTCTCCCAGGGCACGAACCCGACCAACGGCCAGCCGGCGAGCACCACGTGCAACAACACGTCGATCACGGGCCTCGGCGTCGAGAAGGCCATCAAGATCTTCTACAACGCCATGCTGCTCAAGACCTCCAGCAGCTCGTACCTGAAGTACCGCACCTGGACGCTGACGGCGGCGAAGAACCTCTACCCCGGCAGCTGCGCGGAGTTCAACACCGTCAAGGCGGCCTGGGACGCGATCAGCGTGCCCGCCCAGTCGGCCGACCCGACGTGCAGCGCCACCGGCACGGTGACGGTCAGCAGCCCCGGCAACCAGTCGAGCACCCTCGGCACCGCGGTGAGCCTGCCGCTGTCCGCGAGCGGCGGCACCGCGCCGTACAGCTGGTCCGCCACCGGCCTGCCCGCGGGCCTGTCGATCAACTCCGGCACCGGCACCATCTCCGGCACCCCGACCACCGCGGCCACCTCGAACGTCACGGTCACCGCGACGGACAGCGCCTCCAAGAGCGGCACCGCGTCGTTCAGCTGGACCGTCGGCACCACCGGTGGCAACTGCTCCGGCCAGAAGCTCGCCAACCAGGGCTTCGAGTCCGGCACCGCCTCCTGGACCGCGAGCTCGGGCGTCATCGGCCAGCACAGCGCGGACGGCCAGCCCGCCCGCACCGGCACCTGGTCGTCGTGGCTGAACGGCTACGGCTCCTCGCACACCGACTCGCTGTCCCAGTCGGTGACGATCCCCGCCGGCTGCAAGGCGTCGCTCAGCTTCTACGTCCACATCGACACCAAGGAGACCGGCAGCACGGTCTACGACAAGCTGACCGTCGCCGCGGGCGCCACCACCCTCGCCACGCTCTCGAACACGAACGCGGCTTCGGGCTACGTGCTCAAGACGTTCGACGTCTCCTCGTTCGCGGGCGAGACGGTGACCATCAAGTTCACCGGCGTCGAGGACGCCTCGCTGCAGACGTCGTTCGTGATCGACGACACGGCGGTGACCTTGAGCTGACCGCCTTACCCTGAGCGCCTCGACGAAGAGGTGCTCATGAAGAAGCAGGCATACGCGGTCGCCGCGATCGTGGACTCGATCGCGGCGACCGTGCGCGGCGCCAAACCCGTGCGCCCCATCACGAAGACCGCGCTCATGCCCGCCCTGGCCGTGGCCAGCCCACCCCAGGACCTGGGCATGGCGACGGGCCTGGCCGGCTCGTGGCTCGGCGACGTCGCCCTGCTGGGCGACACGGACAAGGCGTTCCGAACAGGACTCTTCAGCTTCCTGGTCGCCCACCTCGGCTACACCGCGGCCCTCGCCCGCCGCTCGGCTCCGGGCTCCCGGCGCCTGGTGGTCCCGATCGTCGCGGCCTCGGCGGCGGGCGCGGTCGCGTTCGGCAAGGCAGCGGGCCCGATGGGCAAGCCGGTCGGCCTCTACGCCCTGACGCTGGGCACCATGGTCGCCGCCGCCTCGACGGCCCGCGGCCCCGGCGCACGGCGAGTTCTCGGTGGCGCGGCCCTGTTCGCGCTCTCGGACGCCCTGCTCGGAGCCAGCCGTTTCGTCCTCGACGGACGCGCGGCACGAGTCGCCTCAGCAGGCGTGATGCCGACCTACGCGGCGGCCCAGTGGCTCCTGCACACGGGGTTCAAGACGTCGAACGGGTGACCCCCGCGAAAACCCGTTGGAACCCCTGTGCTAACGTTCTCCACGTCGGAACGAGCAAGGCTCCGGCACACAAACAAGCGCCGCTAGCTCAGTTGGTTAGAGCAGCTGACTCTTAATCAGCGGGTCCGGGGTTCGAGTCCCTGGCGGCGTACTCCAGAGAAGCAGGCAGAGATTCGTCTCTGCCTGCTTCTCTGCTTTTCGGGTGCTCATCCGAATTCTCCCTTCCGTGGTTCTGGATCATGGTTTGCGAGCCCGAGACATGCCCTGGAAGTCAGGCGAACCGCTCGGTGTGGTGGGCCCAGGCGGCGGTCTCGTTGTAGGTCGTGCGACTGGCGAGGCAGCCGTGAAAGATGCCGACGAGCCGGTTGGCGACGTGCCGCAAGGCGGCGTCGTGCGGCACGTCATGGGCACACCGGCGGTCGTAGTAGGCACGTGCGGCGGGCGAGATGCTCAGCGCGCTTGACGCATGAGCGAGTCGACCAGTCCGGTTGTTGCGCACGTACCGGCAGTTCACGGTGGTCTTGCGGCCAGAGACGATCGTGATCGGGCTGGTACCGGCGTCGTTCTTGCGGGCTTTCGGGCTGGCATGGCGGGTGCGGTCGTCGCCGAGTGCCCTGGCGCTCGGGACGAGAGCGGAGTTGCGGTACTCCACCTGTCTCCCTTCCGAACTAGCGCGTCGGCTCCACGACGCTGGCACAGCTGAGTGCTTTGCCGTCCTTGAACACGAAAGTCACGTGCAGGTCGGTGTCCGGGTTCTCACCAAGCCCCAGCATCACTTCCAGATTCACGTTCGGCTCCTCCGGATTCTCGAAGCACTGATGCGGCTCCCCCACGTCCAGGCCCTCGGGCACACGAGGCAGAGCAGCCTTCTCGTGACGAAGGACCCACCCCAGCTTGGGGAACTCCTCGCGGAAGTACGCGAGGAGCGCATCGTCCTTCGACGTGGAAGTCAGCTGCCTGCCCACCCGACCGGAACCGTCTTCGTCGTCACAGGGCTTGGTCGCGTAGACCGGACTCCCCTTCGTCTCGGGCGGCAACGACTCCAGCACCGGACTCACCTTCAGCCTCGTCACAACGGCATCAGCAGCGGAACCGCATTCCGGTGCGGTGAAGGCCGAGGTGCATCCGGCCAGACCAGACGTTGTCGCCAGCAGCGCCAGGCCCAGCGCGAACCACCGAAACGCAACCCTCATCAAGTCCTCAATCGTCCCGATCTCAGAAGTCCGTTGCACGAACCCAGCGAGTAGCCCTACGAGGCTCCCCGTACCAGCGCGCGTTGAGGCCGACAGCGCGTCCACAGATGTTCTTGTACTCATCCTTAGTCATTGGCGCTACCACCTTCCACGGGGTCGACCGACAGGGATCGGGCGAGCAGCGGACTGTACGAGCGGGCTCCCATCTGGACGATGGACAACGCGCCGGCGTGCTCGTACAACCGCTGGTGCTCGCCTGGCCATCCGTTGTCCATCTGGCCTGGCATGTTGTCCGGAACGCCACCCGGATCAACCGCGCCATCGGACTTGACCGGCTCGCCGAACGGCGTGCAGGTCCGGAGTGCACCGACCTGCTCGCCGTCCGCGCCCGTGGTCAACGCCAGATCACCGCGCACGGTCGGACGGATGGTCCAGCGTGAACGTGGTCGACTTCCACGTGTAGATCACACCTCCTGGCAAGCTGATGCTGTAGGAGACGTCCGCCGCGTCCGCACCGGTGACCCGCGCCGCGATGTTGCGGTCCGCGCCGTCCCACGACAGATGCGTCGTCGCACCGCTGGTCGTGCACTGCGTGGTGTTGCCGTTGTTGTCATAGCGGACATCGCTGACCACAGAAGCACCTACGGTGCTCAGCAGCCTCTCCGCGGCGTCGTAGCAGTAGCCGGTCTCGGCGACGCCCGAAGAGGTTTCGTCAAGCAGGCGCACCCGGTTCGTGTTGAGACCTGCGTTGGCTTGATCAGCGGGTCCGGGTTCGAGTCGCTGGCGGCGTGCTCCAGAGAAGCAGGCAGGGATTCGTCTCTTCCTGCTTCTCTGCTTTTCGGGTGCTCATGAAGCTCCGGGCGCCGTCCTCATCCCTGAAACCTCGCAAAACGTGAGACAGTTGAGGTCTTCACGCGCCTCGGTTCACGCCCGCGAGCGCGCTTCACCGGAGCGGACGCCGCCTCATCCAGGCGCGTTTCACCGCTGCCGGGACGATTCGCACCACTCCACGCCCAGGACCGGGCCCAGCACCACCCCCACGAGGGAGAACTCCATCACCACTTCCGCGCTCACGCCGGCCCTGGCCGCACCCCGCACCCTCACCGACGTCTACGGCCCCGACGTCGCCGTCTGCGCCCGCCCCGCCCAAGAACCGGCCGTGCCGTCGAGCAGACACCGCACCACCCGCGACGTCCTGTCCGCCCGTCCTCTCGCCGTCGCCGCCGACACCCCGGTCATCACCAGCGCGGGCGGCACCGAACGCAACCTCCTGGCCGCCCTCCGCGACGGCGGCCTGCCCGTCTGCACCGACCCGCGCGAGTTCCGCACCGAGGCCGAGTTCGCCACCCGCGTCGCCGAAGCCCTCAGTGACGGGCTGCGTCTCTCGATGGAGTACCCGCAGCCCGCCGACCTGCGTCTGGACGAGCGGTCCGTGAAGAGCGCCGAACTCGTCGGGTATCTCAACAACAAGGCCAGCATCAGCACCTTCGTGGACCCCCGTTTCCAGGCCCGCCGCCAGATTCTCGGCATCGACGAGCTCGCCCTGGCCACCCCCGTCCAGAAGTCGTGGGTCCTCAAAGCCGCCACCAACGCCGCCCACGGCGCGAGCCTCGACGTCTATCTGCACCGAGCCGGGGATCCGGTCGCTCTGCCCGCGTTCACCGACGTCCTCACCGAGGTCGTCGTCGAGGAGTACCTGCACATCCACCGCAACTGGGGCATCCAGCTCTACGTCGCCCCCGACGGCAGGGCCCGCCTGCTCGCCGTGACCGACCAGCGGATCGACGCCGACGGCGTCTACACCGGCGGTCGCTTCGGGCTCGTCGAGCCGCTTCCCGCCGACCTGCTCACCGAATGTCTCGCGATCGCCCAGCGTGCCGCCGACGTCGGCTACCGCGGCGTGTGCAGCCTCGACTGCGCCCAGACCCACGACGGCAGGCTCGTCATGCTCGACCTCAACTTCCGCATCACCAGCGGGTCCATCCCCCTGCTGGCGCTGCAGACCATCCGTCCCGACGCCCTCGACCGCCCGTCGGAGTCGATGAAGGTCACCACCGCCGCACCCGTCGGCGCGCTGCTCGCCGCACTGCGGCCCGCGCTCCTGCGCGGAGGCCTGCTCATCACCGGTGGCCACGACACCCGCCACACCGACGACCCGGTCAACCAGACCACACTGCACCTGCTCGTCTTCGGCGACGACCCCGACGAGGTCACCACCCGCCGCACCGCGCTCGAAGCGATGTACAACCGCCGCTGACACACCGACCCTCGCACAGGAACGGAGAAGCAGGTGGAGACGGATCTCCACCTGCTTCTCCGGCTTGCTCGGGACGTCAGCCGCGGTGCCACTTCTGGTTGGCGCCGCCGACGCAGTCCCACATGTGCAGGACGGCGTCGTTGTTCGGGTTCCACTCCGCGATGTCCACGCACTTGTTCGCCTGCGGGTTCACCAGGTCACCGGAGCCGTTCAGCACGAACTGCTGCGCCGCGTTGCCGGAGCAGGTCGCGAGCTGCACGGCGGCACCGTTGGCCGTCGAGCCCCACGCCACGTCCACGCACTTGTTGTTCTCGGTGCGCAGGGTGCCGCCGACGAACTCGAACTTCTGGTTCGTGCCACCCGTGCAGTTCCACACGATGAGGCGCTGGCCGTCGGCGAAGTTCCAGTTCGGCACGTCGATGCACTTGCCGTGCCAGTCGCTGACGATGCTGCTGAAGTTGCCCGCGGGCGGCGGGGTGGAGCCGCCGCTGAACGGGGTGAGGATGATGCCGGCGGAGCGCGGGTCGCCGTCGTGCACCAGGGACTCCTGGGCCTGCACGTCGTCGAACGCGAAGCCGTAGGCCTTGCCGTCCACCATGTTCTGGTGCACCAGCCGCGAGTAGTGGTTGGTGATCGCGCCCTGGTAGAAGTCGGCGGGGCCGCCTCCCGGCTGGACGTCGATGCGGCCGAGCGTGGAACGGTGCAGCGCGGCGCACAGGGTGCGGGCGATCGGGCCGACCACCTGGTCGTTGGGTGCGTGCAGCGCGCCGTCGCAGCCCCACACGTTCGACGTGGACGGCTTCGCGAACGACGCCACCTGCTGGCCGGAGGTGTTCGTGAAGTTCATGTTGTTGCCGGACGTGCGGCCGAAGTACTTCACGTCCGGACGGTCACCGAACGGCTGCACGGTCAGCGTCTTGCCGGTGTACGCGTTCCAGGCCTGGCTGATGTAGGAGTCCAGGTAGTTGCGGTCGAAGTTGCCGACGTCGGCGGCCTTGCCCGGCGCGAGCACGCGCAGGACGGTGCCGTCCGAGCGGGACATGATCGACCCGCCCCAGCCGGACTGGTTGCGGATGCCGTTGATGACCGCGTCGCGCCCACCGGACTTGAGTTCGCCGGTCTTCTTCGTGGCACCGCTCGCGCCCGTCACGGTGACCGCGTGCGGAACGGCGAACATGTCGACCTGCGAGCTGTTGAGCCACAGGCCGGCGTCGTTGTAGGTGAACTCGCTCCAGTCGAACAGGATGCCGCTGTTCGGGTCGCCGCCCGCCCACGGTGCCGGTTGCACCAGGCCGTCGGGGGTCAGGAAGAACTTGAGCTTCTCGCCGAACGACATGTAGACGCGGCCGGAGATGAACCGGGGCACCCGCAGCGAGGCGGTACCGCCGGGACCGGGGCCGGCGATCGACACGTCCGGTGCGGGCGTGGGCGGGTTGCCGCCCGGCGACCACGGCGTGAAGGTGCCGCCCTGGTTGACGTACCCGAGGCGGCCGTTGCGGATGTCCGTGCCCAGGACGTACAGGTGCACGGCCTCGGACCGGCCACTGTTGTTGGTGACGTTGAGCGGCAGCAGGTCGGGGCCGATCGCCTGTGCCGGCGGCAGCGCGAGAGCCGTCGACGCGGTCACCGCCAGGGCGGCGAGCGCGCTCCACCACTTCGTTCGAGTGCGCATGTGACTCCTTGTGCAGGGGTGCTCCGCGACCAGGCCTCCGACCGGCTTCAGGGCAGTCGGCGGCCTCCGATCGAGAAGTGGTCCAGACCGGTTATGAGAGCGCTTCCATGGTTGTTCTCAGGTGCGCACCCTGTCAATACCGGACCTGCACAAAACAAAGCAGGCCGAGACGAGTCCCGGCCCGCTTTCCCCTCTTTCGTCCACAATGGATCCGGGCGGAAACCGGACCGATCGGGCCCGAACGTCAGCGCCTCGCGGCCCACCACCGCCGGCCCGCCTCGGGAAGCGAGGAAATCGGGTCGTAGTAGGGGAAGTGCTGGTCCTGGTCGGGCGACTCGGTGTCGAGCAGCGTCCGGTAGTTCTTGGTCCAGCTGGAGATGCCGCGCTCCCGGTCGTACGCGACGGCCTGGTCGACCCACCGCTTCCCCACGTACGGCACGTCGCACACGATCCGCGGCGTCGCGTAACCGGGCAGGTACCCCATGATCGCGTGCTGCAGGTCCTGCGCCTCCGCCACCGACACCCGCCAGTGCTCGGCGGCGGGGATCATGTCGCACATGTAGAAGTAGTACGGCAGGATGCCCGCCTCGCCCTGCAACGCGAAGCAGAGGTCCAGCAGGTCCTCGGCCGTGGCGTTGACGCCGCGCATCAGCACGCCCTGGTTGCGCACGTCGCGCACACCGGCGTCGAGCAACGCCCTGGTCGCCTCGGCCACCAGCGGCGTCACCGACCGCACGTGGTTGACGTGGGTGTGGACCGCGAGGTTGACGCCCCGGCGGGCGGCGGTCCGGGCGACCTTGGCCATGCCCTCGACGACGGCCGGCTGCAACCAGTGCTGAGGCAGGCCGGCCAACGCCTTCGAGGCCAGCCGGATGTCGCGCACCGAGGAGATCGCCAGCAGCCGCATCAGGAACGCCTCCAGCTGGCGCCACGGCACGTTCGCCACGTCACCGCCGGAGACCACGACGTCGCGGACGCCGGGAGTGCGTTGCAGGTACTCGAGCATGGCGTCCTGGCGGTCGACCGGCTTGAGCAGCAGGCGCTGCTTGTCCACCTGCGGGGTCGAGGTGCCGACGAGGTCCATGCGGGTGCAGTGCCCGCAGTACTGCGGACAGGTCGACACCAGCTCGGCGAGGACCTTGGTCGGATAGCGGTGCGTCAGGCCTTCGACGACCCACATCTCCGCCTCGTGCAGCGAGTCGCGGCTCGAGTGCGGGTGCGACGGCCACACCGGGTCGCGGTCGGAGGCGACCGGGAGCATGTAGCGGCGGATCGGGTCGGCCAGGAACGCCTCCGTGAAGCCGGAGGACGCGGACGGCGCCATCGTGTTGAGCATCTGCGGTGGCAACAGCATCGACATGGTCGCGAACTTCGCCTGGTCCTCGGCGAGGTCGTCGTAGAACGCCTCGGACAGCAGGCCACCGACCAGCGAATGCAGCTGCCGGGCGTTCTTCACGCAATGCGCGCGTTGCCACTGGGGATCACGCCACTGTTCTTCCGTGACGTCGGCCCAGCCCGGGAAACGGCGCCAGTCGGGCTCCACCAGTTCCCTGCGCACGTAGTCGTAGGGCTGCTCCAGAGCACCCCGCACCGCCGCCGTCGTCACACCGACACCCCCAGGAACCCCGGCCGGACCACAGAATCACCCGCACCATCCACACTGGACAGTCCGGTCAGGACGGACCGGTAGGCCGCGCTGTGCGTCGACAGCAGACGGCCCAGCGGTTGCGGCACCGACCGGACGGCGGGCAGCACCGCCTCGATCCGCGCCGCCCACGACGCGCGCACGGCGGGGTCGGCGAAGTCCACCGTGCCGACCTCGCCGCGGCACCAGGGCGAGCCGCAGACGCAGTCCATGGACCACGACTCCGGATCACCGTTGAACGTGCCGTAGTCGCACGTCACCTCGGCGCCCGCCGGGATGTCCACGACCGCGACACCGAAGTCCAGGCCGAAGTCCAGCACCGACGGCGTGCACGAGTGGTTCATCAGGTAGGCGCCCGCGCACGGCACCAGCATCCGCGAGTCGGAGAGCAGGTGACCCCAGGTGTCGAGGCGGTCGACGACGTCCGGCGGCAGCAGACCGAGCTGGTCCGGCGTGTAGGTCGGGCACTGCGGACAGGGGAACCACACCACGGTGCCCGCCGGAACGGGGGCGGTGGCCCGGAGACCGAGGCCGTGCGTGGTGCCCCCGTCCGGCGCGACGGAACCGAGCAGCATCAGGTCAGGTCCAGCACGTCGACCAGGCGCTTCTCCAGCGTCGCGACCTCGTCGTGGTCGCGGCCCAGCACCAGGAACCGCCACTTGCGGTCCAGCCGCCGGGTGTCCGCGGTGAGGATCACGCCGACGCCGTCCGCGTAGGCGATGCCCGCCTCCCGCAACGCTTCCGCGGCCTCGGTGAAGGACAGGTCGCTCTGCCCGACGCGGCCGTCCGCGAGCCAGGTGACCTGCTCGTCGCCGTGCAGGCGGCGGATCAGGAACTCCAGGTACGTCGTGCCCGTGCGGCGGACGTTCGTCTCCGTCACGTACAGCTCGTCGCCCGCGGTGATCGCGTCCAGGTCGAACGGTCCCCGGTACCCGGCGTCGTGCAGCTTCCGGCCCCACGTGAGGCCGTGCTCGCCGAGTGCGTCCAGATGCGCGCCCCACTCGCGGGGCGGCGTGAGCTGGCCGCTGAAGCTGCCGTTCGGGGTGATCATCTGGCCGGTGTGCACCAGCTCCGGACCGTCGGCGTGTGACCACATCTCGACCGTCAGGATCGACTGGACCTGCATGAACTCCTCGACCAGCCACCCGTCGGGCTGCGCGGTGAGTCCCGCGAGGTGGGCGTCGAGCGCGGCCTTGGCGTCCTGGTCCGCTTCGAGGAACAGCAGGGCGAAGCCGTTGGAGCTGCGGTTCAGCTTGACGACCGCGCCCTTGCCCCGGCTCTGCAGGTCGGCCACGGCGGCGTCGAGGGACGCGCGGTCCGGGCAGAACGTGCCGGGGACGACCGGGATGCCGAGCTCGACGGCCAGGTCGCGGAAGCCCGACTTGGTGTTGAGCCGGTACGCGGTCTCGACGGCGGTCTCGGTGACCTCGTCGTAGCCCTCGAGCGGCACACCCAGCTCCGCGAAGAGCTCCAGCGTGGGCCGGTCGAACGCGAACGGCAGCACCCGCACGCCGGGCCGTGCCGCCAGAGCGTCGCGCAACCGGTCGACGAGGCCGAGCTCGCGGATCCGGGTCGCGAGCGGCCGCAACGGCCCCGAGTCGACCGTGATCACCTCGACGTCACCGACCTCGATGCCCAGCAGTTCGTGGGCGTACTCCCAGAACCCGGCGGGCGGCTCCGACGGCAGCACCATCAGGTCGCCGGGCTCGGCGAGCCATATCTTGCGCGGCGCGACCTCGACCAGCGCGCGGGCGTGGCGCTCGTCGGGCACCGCCACCATCAGCTCGTTGACGAAGTTGCCGAAGATGCAGCGAGGCTGGTCAGCCATCCTGGCGCTCCCCTGTCTTCGTCGCCCCGAACACGGCGTGGCCCGCACGCGCCCAGTAGACGTCCACGTCGGCGAAGCCGATCTCGTGCAGCCAGTCGAGCTGGTCGCGCAGCGGGGACGGCTTGTCGAGGTCGTCCGGGTACTGCAGCCAGCTCCACTCGTTCTCGTGGAACGCCTTGTAGGGCTCGTCGCCGAGACCGGAGGCGAGCGCGTTGTCGCGCACCCACTCGTCCCACTCGCGGCGGGCCAGCTCGGTCGCGCGGGCACCGACCGGTTCGATCAGGTCGGCGATCACGAACGCGCCACCGGGCGCCAGCATGCTGTGCACGTCGGTGTAGAGCTGCTTCTTCTGCGGGCCGTCGAGGTGGTGGATCGCGAGCGACGACACCACCGCCGCCGGGGCCTCGGCACGGGCGCGCCAGTCCGCGGCCGGGAGGTCGAACTCCTCGGCGGTGAACCGGTCGCCGTAGGCCGACAGGACCTCGCGGGACTCGGCGAGCATCGCCGCGCTGGCGTCGAGACCGACGACGCGGGCCCGCTCGTGGTCGGCCAGCAGCCGGCCGCACAGCGCGCCGGGGCCGCTGCACAGGTCGAGCACCAGCCCGGAGCCGACCGGGCCGATCATCGTGCTGATCAGTTCCTGTTGTTTCTCGCGCTCGGGAACGAAGAAGTCCGCGAATCGGATGAACGACGCGGAGTCCGCCTCGCTCCACACGCCGGTGGTCATACCTGTTCAGCCCTCTCGCCGATTGCGTCCAGGAACCCGTCGAGCGCGGCACCGATGGCCGGCACCGCCTCGACGTGGCACATGTGTCCCGCGCCGGGCAGGACGGCCGACGGCACGCCCAGCTCGGCCAGGTGGGTGGGGCCGGCCCAGGCGTCGAGAACGCCCGCGACGGCCAGTGCGGGCACGCCCGCGGCGGCGACGTCGGCCGCCACCGTGTCCAGCTTCGGGAAGACGTGGTCGTTGAAGTACCGCAACGCGTCGAGGTTCGCGGGCTGCGCGGCGATCCGCTCGCACCAGCGACGCGTCTCGCCGGTCAGCGGGCCGAGCCACAACGGGGCGACGTCGGCGATGTGGCGGCCCAGGTCGGCTTCGTCCGGGTAGACGTCGCCCTGGGCGGCCAACGCGGCGAGCGCCCGCGCGCAGTCCGGTTCGTGCGCACGGGTGGTGTGCAGCGCGTCCGCCTCGGCTTCCGCGCGCTCACCTCCGTACGCGGGAGTCGCGAGCAGCACGAGCGCACGCACCAGGTCGGGCCTGCGCGCGGCGGCACGGGCCACGACCACGCCTCCGTGCGAGTGCCCGAGCAGCACGGGCGGCTCGGCACGGCCGCTGAGCCACGTGATCAGGTCGTCGGCGTACTCGTCGGGCGAGTAGGCGTCCGGGTTCGCCGGGCGGGCGGTGCCGCCGGTGCCGCGCGGGTGCAGGATCGTGACCCGGTACCGGTCGGCGAGGTCGAGCAGCGTGTCCACGTACGCGGGGTCCATGCCGGGCCCGCCGGGGTGCACGACGAGGTCCGGGCCCGTGCCCCGCACCGTCGTCGCGAGCGCCGGGCTCACCGGCCGGCTCGCGGGATGAGCACGGCCGCCATCACGGCACCGACCGCGGCGCAGACCGCGGCGACCCAGAACGCCGCCGCGACGGACTGGCTCGCCAGCACACCGCCGAGTGCCGTGCCGATCGGGAAGCCGATGAGGTTGACGCTGATCGACACCGTCATGACCCGGCCGAGCCACTGCGGTTCGGTGCGGCGCTGGCGCAGCGACAGCACGCCGACGTTGAGCCCGCCCTCGACCAGCCCGAACAACGCCATGCCGACGCCGAGGGTGATCACCGACGCGATCGCGTTGATCGGCAGCACGGCGGCGGACGCGATCAGCGTGACGATGATGGTCATCCGCTCGGCGCTCGCGTGCACGACCTTGCCCGCGACCAGGGCGCCGACCGCGCCGCAGACACCCGTGATGCTCCAGATCAGACCGGCCCACTGCTCGGTCGCGCCGTCGCCGGGGATCCGCTGCGCCACAGCGACCGGCACGGCGACCACGAGGATGCCGAACGCGATCTGGTAGGTCGAGTAGGCGGCCGCCAGCCCGCGCAGGGTGGCGTTGCGCATCAGGTAGACGATGCCGTCCCACGCCTCGCGCACCAGGTGCTTGCGCGGCTCGCGTTCGGGCTCGGTGAACGGGCCGCGCACCGCGAGCAGGCTGAGCGCCGCCAGCACGAAGATCACCGCGACGACCGCGAGTGCGGGGTCGGCGCCGACGAGCGCGATCAGGGCACCCGCCGCCAACGGGCCGGTGACCTCGATGGCGGAGTAGGTGCTGAGGTCGAGCGCGTTCGCCTTGGCGTAGGCGTGCGGCGGCACGATCATCGGGAACAGCGTGCGCACCCCGCCCGCGCTGAGCGGGCTGGTCAGCGAGAACACACCCAGCGCGCCGAGCAGCAGCGGCGCGGTCAGCCAGTCGCCGACCGACGCCACCACGATCAGTCCGATGAGGACACCGCTGACGAGCATGTCGAGGATGACGGCCCGGCGCGCGCCGACCCGGTCGAGCAGGGCACCGGCCACCGGGCTGACGAGGAATCCGGGCAGGGTCAGGAAGAACCCGCTCAGACCGGCCAGCACCGGTGAGTCGAAGCGGACGAGCACCGACAGCACGACGGTGAACAGCGTCATCTCCGACGCCAGCCGCGACAGCGACGCCGACAGCAGCAGCGGCGCCACGTTGCGGGTGGTCAGGACCTGCCAGTACCCGATCTGGGTCGGCTGGTCCCCGGTGTCCTGGGTGGTCTGGGTCATCGTGCTGCGGCCTCCGCGGGTTCCCGGTACGGGAACGCGGCCTGCCACCCGCGGTCCTCGTACCACGCCTTGTCGAACCCGCGGATCGGCCCGACAGGGATGTCACCGGTGTCGAGGCACTCGGCGAGGGCACGCCAGAAGGCGTCGACCAGCGAGGTGTGACGCACGGCGTCGGTCAGTTCACCCAGAGTGTAGGGCGGGCCCTGCATGCGAACGAGGCGAATGTCGTAACAGCCCCGGAAGCCGTGACCGAAGACGGTGAACGGCTCGCGCCACACCTGCGCACCGGGTGCGCGGATCGTGTAGCGGACCGCGGAGGCGACGTGGCCGCCGTGGATGTGGTCGGCGTGCTCGGCGATGTCGGGGATCTGCGGCGGGAAGAAGTAGTGCCGGTTCTCCGGGATGTCCGCGCGGTCGAACTCGCCCGGGATGAAGTGCCAGCGGTTGTACTGCATGCGTTGCGCCGACCGCCAGAGGATCGGCACGTCCTCGTCGCCGACGTGCGCCATCCGCGTCGGGTGCGGCAGGCAGCAGCAGAAGAAGTCGGCCTTGCGCAGGGCCAGCACACCCTCGGGGCCGCCGGCCTCGGCGCCGCGCAACGACGCGAGGTCGCGCACCGAGCTGCTCATGCCGTAGTCGGAGTCGGTGACCCGCACGGCCGACGAGACGATGGTGGCCAGCAGTTCGCCGAGCACGCCGATGTCGTCTCCGGGCGGGTTCTCCGCGTCCCGCCCGGCCGCCGCACGGGTCATCGCGCGCAGGTCGGCGCGGACGTCGCCGGTGGCGGTGAGGTCGAGGCGTTCGCGCCCGAAGTCCGCGATGAGACCGGGCATCTCCGCGGGGTCGCGGGGCAGCGGGAAGTCGGCGAGGTTCTCGCTCTTGGCCAGCGTCATGCCGCTGATCCGGCGGTACCGCATGTGGTCGGTCCGGTCGGCCTCCGGCATCAGCTCGCGGATGCGGCCGGCGAGCTCGAGCAACGGCAGACCGTGCAGGTCGACCGGGTCGCGGCCGAGCGCGTGGCAGTACGCAGCGTAACGATTGGTGAGGAACTCACGCAGGTTGACCGCACTGAGTTGCTTTCCGTTGTACTCCTCGAAGCGGACCGAGCGGCCGCTGAGGAAGAGGCAGTGCGCGGCGACGACGAACAGGCAGTCGCTTTCCCGCCACTGTTCACGCGGGGTTCGGCGAAGCTTCCCCACCAGGTCATCACGGGTGAGCGTGTTCGATCCCGCATCGGATTTGGAGAAAACATCGCGTCCGATGAAGATGTAAATACTTTCAACCCGCTCGACGATGTCCTGGATGACCGCGAGTCGTTTGTCGAGCTCGCCCGACTTCTCCCACCGATCCAGCAGTTCGTGTATACCACGCATTTCCGCGCGTTCGCGCACTGCGATGGCGGCAGTTTCCTCGTCGACCATTTCAATGACCGAACGCGGCACGTCCAGCCAGCCGATCGTACGTTCGTCCGACTGCTCCGGCGCGGTGCCGGGCGCCCAGAACGACACCCCCGACAGGGGTGCGGTCGTGATCTTGACGATCACCCGCGAAGGGCCCTGAGCTGCAGGATAGGTGTCGTGCGCGGTCACATCGGGGTGCCCGAGCGCGTGCTGGGTCAGCAACGCCTCCCACGCCGTGAGGCGCTGGAGCGCCAACCGGAAGGAGATCCTGCCCGCAGCCGTGAATTCGGCCAATAAAAGGGAAGAAGTGTCCGAAAGTTCAGACTCGACAAATTGCATGCCCACCCCCGCCGGCGCAACTTTCGTATGCAACCTTTACCGCCCCAGATTCCCCCGACGTCTTCGGACTATACGCATGATCGACCAGCGCCCTGCAAGGCCTCATCCGAGCTTCACCCGGACGGCGCAACCACTCCGAATCGGCCATGACGAAGTGTGTCGTGGTTATGATGCCGATGAATGGCAGGGGAGATTCGGGGGATAACAGATGACAATATTGTCCCCGACTGACCGGGTGCTCTGTTTGGAGTGGGGAGCTGGTCCAGTCGGCGCAATGCGGGAGCTGGGGGTCGCGGTCACGTGTGTGGCGACCGCGGGTGATCCCGGGGTGCCGGGCGAACTGCCTGCGAACGTGCAAGTGATACCGGTGCGTGACCACAGTCGTGTGGAGGACGTGCTGGCCGGGCTGGCGTCCACCGGGCTGACCCCCTCCGACTTCACCGCCGTGGGCACCGACGACGAGTTCTCCGTGGTGTCCGCCGCCGTGCTGGCCGCGCTGGGCGGCGCCCGCGGGGTGCCGGTGCCGGTCGCGCTGGCCCTGCGGGACAAGCCGGAGCAGAAGCGGCTCGTCCGCGCGGCCGGTCTGCCGACGGCGCGCTGCGCCCTGGCCGGGTCGCTGGCCGAGGCCAAGGGCGTCGGGATCGAACCGCCGCTGGTGATCAAGCCGCCCGCCGGTGCCGGCACGCAGCGCACGTGGGCCGTGCGGACCGCCGACGACCTGGCGGCGATGCCGGACGAGGCCGGGCCGTGGCTGGTCGAGGAGTTCGTGCCCGGCGAGGAGCTGCACGTCGACGGCGCGGTCCGCGACGGCGTGCTCGTGGTCGCCGTGGTCAGCAGGTACCTGCACAACGTGATCGGCGTGCGCGACGGCGACCTGGTCGCCTCGACCACCGTGGACGATCCGGACCTCGTCGGGCGCACGACCGAACTGACCTCCGCCGCGCTCGCGGCACTCGGTCACCGCGACGGCGTTTTCCACCTGGAAGCGTTCCACGACAACGGTTCGCTGGTCTTCGGCGAGTGCGCCGGGCGCATCGGCGGCGGTATGGTCGCGGAGACGGTGCTGGCCAAGTCCGGTGTCGACCTCTACGCCGAACTGGCCGCCGCGGTGCTCGGCGTGCCCTCCCCCGCCGTCGTGTCCACGACTTCCGGCGTGCTGGGCTGGGCGAACCTGCCGGTGCCCGCGGGCCGGATCACCCGGTTGCCCTCGGAGGCCGAGATCGCCGCCCGTCCCGGTGTCGCCGCGGCCCAGGTCTGGAAGCGCGCGGGTGACGTGGTGAGCGATCCGAGCGGTGGCTCGCACCTGCTCGCGGCCAAGATCATGGTCCGCGCCGACTCGGAGGAGGACGCGCGACGGGCCCTCGTCGACACCGCGGCCTGGTTCACGGGCGCGGCCCAGGTCGTGCCCGAATGATCACCCGGCTGTCCCTGGCCGAGGCCGCCGCCTCCCCCGCGTGGGCCTCGTTGTGCGGCCCGGCCGACCTGTTCTGCACCCCGGCGTGGCTGGAGGTCGAACGGGCCGGCGTCGGCCCGTGGGTGCCACGCGAGGCCGCCTGCCTGACGTGGTCGGACGAGGACGGTGTCGCGGCGGGCACGACGCTGCAGGTGTTCGACGGCTCGGTCACGGACGACACCGTGCGGCTCGACCTGATGCTGCCCGCGCCCGTGCCGCTGGACCGCGCCCTGTTGTGCGGCACGTGGTTCAACTCGTCGGTGCTGCACGACCCCGTCCGCGCTCCGGCGCACGCACGACTGGAGGTCGCCGAGGCGGCGGTGGGGTTCGGTGCGGCGCAGGGAGTCGACGCCGTGTACTTCCCGTACGTCGACGCCGCGGACACGGACCTGCGAAAAGCATTGGCGGAGCTGGGTTTCCTGGAGTTCCCCGCGCCGGACCGGCACGTGTTCCCGACGCACTACGCCGACTACGACGAGTTCCTCGGCACCCTGCGCTCGCATCGGCGCACGCGACTGCGCAAGGAACTGTCCGTGGTGGCGTCGGCGAACCTCACGACCGCCGCGACCGTGGTCGACGACTCGAACGTCGAACAGCTCTCGCTGCTGGCACACCTGCTGGAGCGCAAGTACGAGCAGGAGTCGACGCTCGACGAGATGACGGGGTGGTTCGCGGAGATCGCCCGCCGGATCGAGGTCGTGGCGTTCACCGCGGCCCCCGAGGGCGAGGACCCGTTCGGGATGAGCCTGTGGCTGCGGCACCACGACCTGCTGTACGGGTTCCACGCCGGGTTCGACTACTCGCGTGCCGGCGGGCTGCCGCTGTACACCCTGGTCGGGTACCACCTGCCGATCCAGTACGGGTGCGCCGATCCCGGTCTGTCCGCGCTGGAGTACGGGATCAGCTCGGACGACGCCAAGCGGCTGCGGGGAACCACGGCGCTGCCGCAGGTGCTGGCGGTGCGGGGGATGACGGACTCGGTCTCGTCGGCGCTGGCCGCTCTGTAGTCCACAAAGGACGAAGCCGGGACGCTCACGTGAGCGTCCCGGCTTCGTGTGCCTGAGATCAGGCAGGCATCAGCACCGAGTCGATGAGGTACACGGTGGCGTTGGCGGTCTTCACGCCACCACAGATGACGTTGGCGTCGTTGACCTTGATCGCGTTGCCCGAACCGGTGACCTTCACGGTGCCGGTCTGCACGGTCTTCTGGTCACCGGCGATCTTGTCGGGCGTGATCTGGCCGGGGACGACGTGGTACGTGAGGATCTTGGTCAGCAGCGCGTCGTCGGTCTTGAGCGTCTCGATCGTCGCCGCGTCGATCTTCGCGAACGCCGAGTCGACCGGCGCGAAGACCGTGAACTCGGCACCGTTGAGCGTCGAGACCAGGTTGACCTTCGGGTTCAGCTTGCCCGACACGGCGCTGACCAGCGTCGTCAGCAGCGGGTTGTTGCTCGCGGCCACAGCGACCGGGTCAGCGGCCATGCCGGACACGGAACCCGCGCCGGACGGGACCTGCTTCGCGTAGTCGGCACAACCAGGGCCGACCAGGTTCGCGGCCGGGTCCGCCATCGCCGCGGAGGACGACGCGGCGGTCGAGGTCGGAGCAGCGGTCGACGAGGAGCCGGTGCTGGCCGTGTCAGACGAACCGCACGCCGCGCCGAACAGGGCGAGCGAGACGGCGCCGACGGCCAGGACGGTGTTGCGGACGGTCTGCTTCATGACAGGACATCTCCAAGGGGTGTTCGAGCAGTTGCTGACCGTGATTCGCCGCCCCTCGGGGACCGGATGGGTGTGGTTATGGATCCGTTACCAAACCCGCCCGCCCCACGCCTGGATGTGACTGCACATTCAGGACCGATCCATGAGCGCTCCTGCTGCGAACAACAGAGGACAACGCTTGATGGAGAGGACCTCGGATGCCTGAGCGTGAGCGGGCGCTGCAAAGCCTGCAGAGCACTCCTCGGGACGTCGGCCCGACAGCCGACGATCTGCTCGCGCTCGTCGCACGAGGGGACGAGGCCGCGTTCGAACGGCTCTACGACGTCGTGTCCGGCTCGGTGTTCGGGCTGATCAGGCGCGTCGTGCGGGACCAGGCGCAGTCGGAGGAGGTGTTCCAGGAGGTGATGCTCGAGGTGTGGCGGACCGCGACGAGGTTCGACCCCGAGCGGGGCAGTGCCACCACCTGGATCCTCACGCTGACGCACCGCCGCGCGGTCGACCGGGTCCGCTCCGCCCAGGCCGCCACGCACCGCGAGGACCGCGCGGCCCGCCTCGACCCGGCGAGGCCCTTCGACGAGGTGAGCGAGCAGGTCGACGGCCGGCTCGAACAACGCCAGGTGCGCCGGTGCCTGAGCTTCCTGACCGAACTGCAGCGCGAGTCCGTGCTGCTGGCCTACTACCAGGGCTACTCGTATCCGGAGGTCGCGAGCCTGCTGGGCATCCCGCTCGGCACGGTCAAGACCCGGATGCGCGACGGCCTGATCCGACTGCGGGACTGCATGGGGGTGACCGGATGAGGACCACATCCGCTGATCTGCACACGCTCACCGGCGCCTACGCCGTGAACGCGTTGTCGGAGATCGAACGCACGGCCTTCGAGGCGCATCTGACCCGGTGCCAGAGCTGCGCGATCGAGGTCACCGAACTGGCCGCGACGGCCGCACGGCTGGGTGTCGCGGTGGAGTCACCGCCACCGCCGCAGCTCCGTGCCCGCGTGCTCGCCGCCGCGGCAGAGACCCGGCAGATGTCGCCTCACGCCGACCGCGTGCCGGACCCGAGGCGCAAGCGCTGGGCGGGAGCGCTGCTCGCGGCCGCCTGCCTCGTCGCCGCGGTGTTCGTGACGGTCCAGTACGCGGGGACGTCGGACCAGGACCGGCAGCTGGCACAGCTCTCCAGCGAGTACAGCCGGTTCTCCGACTTCCTGTCCACACCGGACGCGAGGCTCGTCAACGGCAAGGCGCCCAACGGGGCCACCGGTACCGCCGTCGTGTCGGCGAGCCGCGACGAGGCCCTGTTCCTCGCCAAGGACCTGCCGGACCCCGGTACCGGGAAGACCTACCAGCTCTGGACGATCGGTGCCGACAAGGTCCCGCACTCGGCCGGACTGCTCGCCTCGCGGACGGCGCCCGTGTTCGTCAGCGGGCTGACCGGTGTGCAGGAGGTCGCGCTGACCGTGGAGCCGTCGGGTGGCTCGACCGAACCGACCACGCCACCGGTGATGGCGATGCCGCTCGCGTGAACCAGGGCGTTGGTTGTCCTGGACGCGTGTCAGCATCCCACGCATGATCGGACGTTGGCACGGCCTGGTGATCGACTGCGTTGATCCGCGGAGTCTCGCGGAGTTCTACGAACAGCTGCTCGGCATGGTCCGGGTGCAGGACGACGAGAAGTTCGTCGTCATCGGTGACGCCCCGGACCGGCCCGGCGTCGCGTTCGCGCGCGTCGAAGGCTGGATACCGCCGAACTGGCCGGACGAAACCGCCCAGATGCATTTCGACGTGCGTGTGGACGATCTCTCGTCGGCGGGCGAGAAGGTGCTGGCACTGGGTGCGCGCAGGCTCGAAGGTGGTGGCGAGCGGTTCCACGTCTACGCGGATCCCGCCGGCCACCCCTTCTGCCTGGTGAGCTGGTGAGCTGGTGGCACGACTCGGAACGTCGGCGAGGTGATCCACGCTCAGCAGGGCACCTCGCCGCGCCGCCCCCACGCCCCCGTACAACCAGTACGAGGACGTGGGGGCGGCACCACGATGCACCCGTCTGACCGCGAATCCCCCGGCAACGTTCCGAGCCACACCACTAGACCAGGCGGGCGCGCATCACGTGCGCGTCCAACGGAAGCGTCTGGGTCTCGACGAGCTCGAACCCGGCCTCCGCGAGCAACGCGCGGTAGTGCGACTCCGTGCGCTCGCGGCCTCCGGTGTTGCACAACATGTGGATGTCCCAAGGGATCGCGAGGGAGTCCACCTCACCGGCCTCGGGCAGCAGCCGTTCGATCACCAGCAACTCGGCGTGGGCGGGCATGTTCCGCGCGCAGGTGGCCAGGATCGTGCGGCACTGCTCGTCGTCCCAGTCGTGCAGCACGCGGGACAGCAGGTAGACGTCACCGGTGTCCGGGACGGCCTGGGTGAAGTCGCCGGGCACCAGGCTGACGCGGTCCGCGAGGTCCGCGAGCCGGGGCTCGGCCGCGGCCAGGGCGTTCGGGAGGTCGAGCAGCACGCCCCTCAGCGCCGGGTTCGCGTGCAGGACACGGGAGAGCAGCTCGCCGTTGCCCCCGGCCACGTCGACGACCGTGCGGGCGGCGGAGAAGTCGATGACCTTGGTGACGCCGGTGAACATGGCGTTGCTCGCCGCCATGGAACCGTGGAACAGCTCCGCCAGCGCCGGATCCGTTGCCATGTGGGCGAAGTGGTGCGCGCCGAACGCCTTCGCGTACGACTCCTCACCACTGCGCACGGACTCGGTCAGCTCGGCGAACGAGCGGTAGAACGGGCCGCCGTACATCAGGGCGAGCGGGCGCATCGATCCCGTCAGGTCCGACCGCAGCAGCTCGCCGAGGTCGGTGAGGCCGTACCGCTCGCCGGAGACGTGGACGACGCCGAGTGAGGTGAGGTAGCGCAGAAGCCTTGCCAGGCTTTGGGTTTCGGTGCCGGTCGCCGACGCGAGGCCGTCGAGGTCCGGGATCGTCACGAGGTGGTCGAGCAGGTGGAGCTCGGCGGCCGTCGCGATGGCCTGCGTCGCCCACGCGCCCGTCAGCAGGCGCAGCAACTCCGTGCCGGCGCAGGACTCCCGCTGGTGGGTGGCCTGCAGCTGCGCGAACCGGCCCGTGGCGATCAGTTCCAGGCGGCGGAACGCGGGGTCGGCGCAGTGCGCGTCGCGGAAGTAGAAGACCGAGTTGTTCTCGTAGCGGTTGTACCCGCCGCCGTCGGAGCGCCGGACACCGGCGATCATCGTGCGCAACCCGCGCAGCAGCACCGGGTCCGGCCTGCGCACGGCCAGCGCCACGTGGTTCTCGTGCTCGTGGCGGCGTTCGTCCTCCGCGATGTGCGCCAGCTCCGGCGGCGTCACCATCACGAAGATCTCCAGCTCGCACGGCCAGCCGTTGCGGTCGGGCACGGGGGCGCGCAGGATGCCGACCTTCAGGTCCGCCACGGGCACCGAGTACCGGGCGCTCAGCCGTTCGCGGACGACGACGCTCGGGGTCATCGTGCCGACCTCGAGGCCGAGGCGGGCGAGCTCGTCCGTGAGGCCCACCAGGGTCTCCGGGAAGATGAGCAACGCCGCGTGGTCGAGAGCGGCGTGCCTGGTCACGGCGGCGCGCTGGTCGGCGGGCAGCGACGGCACCGCGGCGGCGAGCGCCGAGTGCGTGTCGTGCCTGCCGATGAGGGAGATCGCGGCGGTCAGCCGGCCGAGGTCGGCCGCGGCGATGATGCGGGTGGTGGTCGAGATCATGGTGACGGTTCCTGGTGGCTCAGATGCCGACGTAGTGCTCGGCGAAGAAGTTCTGGTGGGCGTGGCAGTCGCGCAGGCTGTGCAGCCGGGCGCGACGCAGAGCGCGGTGGAAGTCGTCGTCCTGGGTGTGGAGGAGATCGATCATCCAGCGGGAGAACTCCTGCGCCCGCCAGACGCGGGGCAGGCAGGTGCGCGAGTAGGCGGCCAGCGGCCGTTCGTCGTCGTGGCGCAGCGCGGAGACCAGCGCGGAGGCCAGGGTCTCGGCCTCCATGATCGCCAGGTTGGCCCCCTTGGCGGCGGACGGGCTGATCAGACCGGCCGCGTCGCCGACGAGGAACAGCCGCTCGTGCTGGATCTCCTCGACGACCTCGGACCGCAGCCGCACGATCCGCCGTTCGATGATGGGACCCTGCTTGAGCTGCCCGAACTCGTCGACGCGCATCCGGGTGTCGAGGGCGGTCCAGATCCGTTCGTCGGTCCAGGCCTCCGGGTCGTCGCCCGGCGGGACCTGCAGGTAGTACCGAGTCACCCCGGGGCTGCGGGCCATGTGACCCGCGAAGCCGTCGTCGTGGATCGCGTAGGTGACCGCCGCCATGCTCTGCGGTGCCTCGGCGAGCACCGCGAGCCAGCTGGCCCCGTGGTCCTGGCTGATGCGCTTGCCAGGTACCGCCTGCCGGGTCACCCCGTTGCCGCCGTCGCACCCGGCCAGGAACCGGCCGGTGACGGTGTTCTCGCCCCGCTCGTCCCGGCAACGGATCGTCGCGGTACCGGAGTCGACGCCGGTGACGGTGACACCGAAGCGGATCTCGCCGCCGCGGTCCAGGTACTCGGCGATCAGATCCGTCACGAGGTCCTGCTGCGGGTACACCGTGTGCACCTCGCCACGGCCGAGCCGCGAGTAGTCGAGCTCGAACTCCCCTTCCTCGCCACGGAAAGCGCACACGCCGTGCTTTCGTCCTTTGTGGAGCATTCCGGAACCGAGGCCGTGCTCGGTAAGCACCCGCGCGCTGTGGGGACCCAAAAAGCCTGCCCTGGCACGGGTCTGCACCTGTTCACGGCTTGCGCGTTCGACGACGAGAGTGTCGATCCCCTGCGCCTGCAACAAGTTGCCTAACACGAGCCCTGCCGGCCCCGCGCCCGCGATGAGCACGGTGGTGTGGTCGACCACGCCTTCTGGTCCTCTCTGCGGATCCATTTTCCGCAGCACTGGACAACAGCGGCAGGTGCGGGCGCGTGCGGCTCGCCGAAGATGAAGATCATGATCACTCCATCGTGTCCGAACGGAACGACGCGGTACCGGTACCGACGGGACCCGCATGGTTTGTAACGACTTCATCGGCCGTGCATGACTTAGTCGTCACCATCAGGCATTCTGCGCAAATGGCACTCCGTGAGGCGAGCGACTTCGCCCAGCTTTCCACCGAGATCAAGCAGGCCGGCCTGCTTGCCCGGCGGCGTGGTCACTACTTCACCAGAATCGGCGTGAACCTCGCGGTCTACGCGGGGGCGTGGGTGGCGTTCGCGCTGCTCGGCGACTCGTGGTGGCAGCTCGCGGTGGCGGTGGTGCTGGCGGCGATGACCACGCAGCTCGCGTTCATCGGCCACGACGCGGGGCACAAGCAGATCTTCGCCTCGCGCCGGTGGAACGAGATCACCGGCTACTTCCACAGCGGGCTGGTCGGCGTCAGCTACGGCTGGTGGAACGGCAAGCACAACCGCCACCACGCCAACCCGAACCACGAGGACGAGGACCCGGACGTCGACATCTCGGTGCTGGCGTTCACGCAACGGCAGGGCCTCGCCAAGCGCGGTCCGCTGCGGTGGATCGCCTCGCATCAGGCGTTCCTGTTCTTCCCCCTGCTGCTTCTCGAAGGCTTCGCCCTGCACTGGCACTCGATCCGCTACTCCGGCCGCGAGCGGTGGGTGATGATCGCGAACGTCGTGGTGTACCTCGGGGTCGTGTTCTGGGTGCTCTCCCCCGTGTACGCCGTCGCGTTCATCCTGGTGCACCAGGCCCTGTGGGGCTTCTACATGGGATGTTCCTTCGCTCCCAACCACAAGGGCATGCCGGTGCTGTCCGCCGGGCACACGCTCGACTTCCTGCGCAAGCAGGTGCTCACCTCGCGCAACATCCGCGGCAACTGGTTCACCGACATCCTGCTCGGCGGGCTGAACTACCAGATCGAGCACCACCTGTTCCCGAACATGCCCCGGCCGTCGTTGCGGCACGCGCAGGTGATCGTCCGCGACTTCTGCGAGCAGCGCGGGATCTCCTACGCGCAGTGCGGCCTGTTCCGCTCGTACGGTTACGTGCTGGAACACCTGCACGAGGTCGCGTCCTCGTTGTCCGAAAGTGGACAAAGGTCCGCCAAAACGCTCGCCTGACCCCCACGGCGCTGATTTCCTCGGTTCGGGAGACCGAACTGGGGAGTTCACATGCGCAGAAGGCTATTCGGCGTGCTCACGGCAGGTGTGGCGCTGGCTTTGGTGGCCGGCGGGCAGTCTGCCGCGGAGCCCGCCGCGGCACTGGTCCAGCCCGATCCGATGCTCGCCTTCCTTCCCGCGGAGGCGCGGGTCGACTGGGCCGCGGTGCACCGCGGCAGGGAGGCCCGCAAGCAGAACCGCGAGCAGGCCCGTGTGGCGGCGAAGAACGCGGGCCAGCCGTTGACCTACGCGGAGAAGGAGGCCGGGCAGGGCGCGAACGACGCGCCCTCGAAGGCCGAGCACGTCGCCGGGTTCGGGACCGGCAGGGGCAAGAACCCGAAGCTCACGCTCATCGGTGACCTCGCCGGTGACCCGACGACACCCGTCGTGCCGCCGTTCGCCGAGACCAACGACGCCATCCCGCTCGCGAACGCCGTCGGCACGCCCCTGCGGACCAGCGGTCAGATCGGCGACGGCCCGTACGGCAGCGGTGGCGACGGCAGCGGCGACCACGACTTCTACAAGCTGAGCGGCGGCCAGGAGGGCAAGTCCGTCATCGTCACGACGGACACCCCGACGGGCGACCTGGACACGTTGCTCGCCGCGTTCGACCCGGCAGGGCAACTGCTGGCGCAGCACGACAACCTCGCGGGCACCACGGACAGCAGGCTGCAGGTCCGCGTCCCCGCCGGCCAGGACGTGTACGTCATGGTCGCCGCGGCCGGTCCTGGCGGCATCCCGGCCGACCCCCTCAAGCCCGGCACCGGCAAGCGCGTGCTCACCGAGGGCGCCTACGACCTGACCTTCACGTCCGGCACCGGCCAGGTGGACAGGGACTACTTCTCCGTCGACCTGAAGGCCGGCGACGTGCTCGGCGCGTCGGCGGCGGGAGCGGCGACCAGGGTGGTCGTCCACGACCCGGCCGGACGCGAGGTCTTCGGTTCGTCGCAGGACTTCAGCTTCCTGTACGCCGAGAACTCGCCGATGCCCGCCGGTGGCAACGCCGTCGCGGACTTCGTGGCACCGAGGGACGGCCGCTACACCGTGGGCGCCGAGAACGGTGACGGCCGCTACGACGTCACGGTCGAGGCCTACCGTCCGGGCTCGGAGCTCAACCAGCGGCCCGAGGTCCTGACGATCTTCCTCGACTTCGACGGCGCCCGCGTCAACACCCGGATCTTCAGCTCCGATCCCTCCGCAGGCAACAAGGACCTCTCGCCGTTGAAGAAGTTCCTGCCCGGCTGGGGACTCTCCGACGCCGACGAGAACGCCGTGATCGACGGCGTGGTCGCTACCACGCGCGAGAACATCGAGAAGGACCTCGCCGCCAAGGGCACCAACAAGCGGTTCGCCGTGCGGATCCTGAACAGCCGCGACCACGCCGACCCGTGGGGTCAGCGCAACGTCAGCCGGGTGGTCGTCGGCGGCTCGATCGCCGAGTCCGGCATCCAGACCGTCGGCATCGCGCAGTCGATCGACGCGGGCAACTTCGGCAAGGAGGAGACCGCCCTGGTGCTGCTCGACATCCTCAGCGCCCCCTCCGCCCAGACCGGGACGTCGCTGAACCGCTACCTCACCCCGGCCAGCGACAAGATCGCGTTCATCGGCCGGGCGATCGGCAACATCACCGCGCACGAGGCCGGGCACATGTCGGGAAGCTGGCACCAGGACCAGTTCAACGCGCTGGACGCCATCATGGACCAGGGCGGCAACCCGAAGGGCATGTTCGGCGTGGGCCCGGACGCCGTCGGTGGCACGGCCGACGACGTCGACGTCGACTTCCACGAGGACGTCCTCAACCCCAACGAAGGCTTCACCGGGATCGAGGACTCCCTCAACCGCACCGCGTGGGCGTACGTCCGGGGCGCCAACTGACGGTCCGATTCCCGCCAGACCCCCGCACGTGGTTCCAGCAGGCTGAACGGCATGGGATCACTTGCAGGGAAAGCGGCTCTCGTCACCGGCGGGAGCCGCGGCATCGGGGCCGCGGTCGCCGAGAAGCTCACCGCTCTCGGCGCCCACGTCGCCGTCACGTACCAGAACACCAAGCCGGACAACGGTTTCGCCATCCGGGCCGACAGCGCCGACCCGGACGCCGTCGTGGCCGCGGTCGAGGAGACCGCGGTCCACTTCGGACGGCTCGACGTGCTGGTGAACAACGCGGGCGTCTTCCAGGTCGGCCCTCTGGAGGAAATCGGCCGGGAGGAGTTCGACCACACGATGGCCGTGAACGTGCGCGCACCGTTCCTCGCTGCCCGTGCGGCGGCGAAGCACATGCACGAAGGCGGCCGGATCATCAGCATCGGAAGCAATGTCGCCGTGTACGCGCCGTTTCCGGGCTTCGCGTTGTACTCCGCCAGCAAGACAGCGCTGATCGGCATGACGAAAGGACTTGCGCGCGAGCTGGGCCCGTTGGGCATCACGGCCAACGTGGTGAACCCGGGACCCACGGACACCGACATGAACCCGGCCGACGGGCCGATGTCGGACACGATTCGCGGACTGACCGCGTTGGGGCGCTACGGACGGCCGGCGGAGATCGCCGAGGTCGTCGCGGCTCTGGCTGGAGAGGCCGGTGCGTACGTCACCGGCGCCAGCATCAACGTCGACGGTGGGTTCACCGTCTGACGGCTACGCCCAGGTGACGGGCAGGGCGTGGACGCCGTAGATGTTCATGTCGGTCCTGAGCTTCACTTCCCGGGCCGGAACGGCGAGTTCCAGCGCGGGGAAGCGGCGCAGCAGTCCCTCGAACCCGGCGCGCATCTCGATGCGGGCCAGCTGCTGACCGAGGCACTGGTGCACGCCGTGCCCGAACGCCAGGTGGCCGCGGGCGTTGCGGTGCACGTCGAGCTCGTCGGCGTGCTCGTAACGCTCCGGGTCGTGGTTGCCCGCCAGGAGCGACAGCACGACCATCGAACCCTCGCGGATCGTCTCGCCGAAGAACTCGATGTCCTCTGCCGCGTAACGGAAGAAGATGTCGGCGACGGCCAGGTAGCGCAGCAGTTCCTCGACCGCGTCGGGGATCAGCGACGGGTCCGAGCGCAGTGCCTCCAGCTGTTCCGGGTGCTCCAGCAACGCGAAGGTGCCCAGCGCCAGCATGTTCGCGGTCGTCTCGTGGCCCGCGAGCAGCAGCAGGAACGCCATTCCGACCAGTTCCTCGATGCTGAGGTCCTCGTCGCGGGCGAGGTCGGACAGCAGGTCGTCACCCGGTTCGGCGCGCTTGCCGACGGCCAGTTCGACCAGGTAGTTGTTGATGGCCATGTACGCGGCCATCTTGTCCTCCAGGTTCACCTGCCGTTCCATGAACTTGGAGGAGTTGTGCTGGAACGTGTCCCTGTCGGCGTACGGCACACCGAGGATCTCGCAGATCACCAGTGACGGCACCGGAAGCGCGAACTCCTTCACGAGGTCGACCGGCGGCGTGAGCTTCGCGAGCTCGTCCAGCTGCCGTTCGGTGATCTCGATGATGCCCTCTTCCAGGGCCTTCATCCGCTTGACGGTGAACGCTCCGGTGAGCTTGCGCCGCAGCCGGGTGTGGTCCGGCGGGTCCATGGCGATGAACAGGCCCGGCGTCTGCGGGACCGGCTCGGTCATCTCCGGCATGCCGGGCGTCGGGAACGGCACGTGGATGATGCCGAGGTCCTGCCGGCTGCTGAACCTGGTGTCCGCCAACGCCTGCCGCACGGCTTCGTAGCCGCTGACCAGCCAGCCCTCGTGGCCGTCGGGGAAGAGCATCGGGCTGACCGGGCGGGTCGCGCGCACCGCGGTGATCCTGCTGGGAGGATCGAACGGGGTGACGTCGCGGTCCATGGGTAAACCTTGCAACATGATCGGTGTTCTCCTTCAGCGGGTGGATTCGCGGTTGAAGAGCTTCTTGGACCAGAGGTAGCCGCCGAACCCGATGACGACGCACCAGGCGAAGGCGATGTAACCGCTGTTGCCGATCGACGTGCCCATCAGCAAACCGCGCAGGGCGTCGATGAACGGGGTGAACGGCTGATATTCGGCGAACCAGCGCAACACGGTCGGCATCGAGTCGGTGGGCACGAAACCGTTGCCGAAGAACGGGAGCAGGATCAGCGGCAGGCCGACGTTGCTCGACGACTCGACGGACTTGCTGGCGAGGCCCAGTGCGGCGGACAGCCAGATCATCGCGAACGACATCGCGATCAGCAGACCGGCCAGCGCGAGCCAGTCGAGTGCGCTCGCCTGCGGCCGGAACCCGATCGCGACGGCGACACCGAAGACGACCGACATGGCGAGGACGGTCTGGACGAGGCTGCCGACCACGTGTCCGGTGAGGACGGACACCCGCGCGATCGCCATGGTGCGGAAGCGGTCGACGATGCCCTCGGTCATGTCCATCGCGATGGAGATGCTCGTGCCCTGCACCGCGGCGGTGATCGACATCAGGACGATCGTCGGCGTCACGTAGTTGAGGTACTCGGCTCTGCCTCCGCTCGGCCCGCCCAGGCCGGCACCGAGGGTGCCGCCGAAGACGTAGACGAACAGCAGCAGGAAGACGACCGGCATGATCAGGAGCTGGAACGTCAGCGACGGGTAGCGGATCATCCGCGTGAGGTTGCGGCGCACCATCGTCGCCGAGTCGGTCAGTGCGTAGGTCATGGCTGGGTCACCTTTTCGGGATTTCCGGTGAGGGCGAGGAAGACGTCGTCGAGGTCGGGCGTGTGCGTGCTGAGCGACTCGACGGCGACCGCGTTCTCGTCGAGCCGGTCGAGCAGGGCCTTGAGCGAGCGGACGCTGCCGTCGCTCGGCACCCGCAGCGCGAGCGCCTCACCGTCACGCGAGGCCTCGCCGATGATCCGCGTGGCGGACTCCAGGTCGCGCAGGTCGGTGAACTGCAGCAGGACGTGACCGCCGGGCATGCGGCGCTTGAGCTCGTCCGCGGTGCCCTCGGCGACGATCCTGCCGTGGTCCAGCACCGCGATCCGGTCGGCGAGCTCGTCGGCCTCCTCCAGGTACTGGGTGGTGAGGAAGATCGTGACGCCGCTCGCGACCAGGTCCCGCACGATCTGCCACATGGTGCGGCGGCTGCGCGGGTCGAGGCCGGTGGTCGGCTCGTCCAGGAAGATCACCTGCGGCGACCCGACCAGCGTCATCGCGAGGTCGAGCCGGCGCCGCATGCCGCCCGAGTAGGTCGACGCGGACTTGTCAGCCGCGTCCACCAGGTCGAACTGCTCCAGCAGCTGCTCGACCCTGCCCCTGCCCTCGGCCTTGCCGAGGTGGTGCAGGTCGGCCATGAGCTTCAGGTTCTCGCGGCCCGTCATCAGGTTGTCGACGGCGGAGAACTGGCCGGTGACACCGATGGCGGCGCGCACGGCGTCGGGGTCGCCCGCCACGTCGTGACCGGCGACGGACGCGCTGCCGCCGCCCGCCCGGATCAACGTGGACAGGATCTTCACAGTGGTGGTCTTGCCGGCGCCGTTCGCGCCGAGCAACGAGAAGACGGTGCCGCGCTGGACCTTCAGGTCCGCGCCTTTGAGCACCTCGTTGTCGCCGTAGGAGCGGCGCAGGCCGGTTGCCTCGATCGCGTACATGGAGTTCCCCTCAGGCACGGCGGACGGAGATGTCGCCGAAGGACGTGTGGGCGGTGACCTTGACGGTCTGCGTGGAGTTGCCGGGGCCGTCGCTCCCGTCGAGCGTGTTGGTGACGCGGCCGAACGACGTCTTGGCGTCGATCCACGCGGCGGTGCCCTGGGCGATCCCGATCTCGATGCCGCCCATGGCGGTGTTCAGCGTGACGGTGTCGCTGACGACCTCGGCCACCTCGATGGAGCCCATCGCGGTCCGGGCCTCCACGAACGCGCCGGCACGTTCGACGTTGATGTCGCCGTTGGCCGAACGGGCCCGCAGCTGGCCCTCGACCGCGCCGACGTCGATGTGGCCGTTGGAGTTCTTGACGACCAGCGAGCCCTGGACCGTGCCGACGCGGATGTGGCCGCTGCCGGTCTTGACCTCGGCGTTGCCGATGACCGTGCCGATCTTGACCTGGCCCGCGCCCGTGTCGGCCCGCAGCTGGCCGGTGCGGTCGAGGTGGATGTTGCCCGCCGACAGGTCGACCTCGGTCTCGCCGAGCACCCCGGAGGTGCGGGCGCTGCCGGCCGTCACGTCCAGGTCCACCTTGGACCCGGCCGGCAGCTCGAGCACGATGTCGACGGACCTCGTCTTCCTGGAGAAGTCGAACGTCCTCTTCGGCCCGCGCACCATCAGCGTGCCGTCGGCGTAGTCGACCGTGGTCTTCCTCGCGGCCTCGACGTCCGAGGAGTCGGACGAGTCCGAGGGGCGCACGTCGACCACCGTGGTGGTGCGGTCGGACGCGACGACCTGGACGTGGCCCGCGTAGATGTCGAGCAGTACGGAAATCGGTTCCGGCGTGTCGTAAGAAGGCATGGCTGTCCCCTCAGAAGGTGTGGGTGGCGCATCCCCGCAGGTCGGGGCGATGTGATGAAAGACTGGGGTTAGCGGACCCAGCCGACGAAACGCTGCGATCCGGTGATGCTGCTCTCGATCGCCTCGGCGATGGTCTCGCGCTTCGGGCTCAGCTGAGCGGACGCGGCGCGCACGAGCCAGGCGTTGACCGAGCGGCCCTCCTTGGCGGCGGCCTCGTCGATCGCCGCCTTGAGAGGCTCGGGCAGGCGGACGTTGATGCGCACGGTGGTGCCGTCGTCGAAGCCGGCCGCCACGTCCTCGGCGGGCGCGGCGGGAGCGGGCTCCGGAGCGACGGCGGCCGGCTCCGGCGCCCGGCGCGTCACGACGAACTTCGGGTCACGGCCCCGCAGCAGCACCTGCACCGAGTCCGGTGCCAGGTCCGCGGTGATCTCGTCTGCGGCGGCGGACAGCGCTTCGAGCAGTGCCAGCCGGATCGCCGACTCCATCGTCACGGTCAACCGCTCGACCAGCGCACTCGCTTCGCCACCGCCGGTCTCGACGGCGGTCAGCAGCTCGCGACCGAGGGAAGCCACATACGGGGTCAGATCCATGGCATCACTATGGCACACGGTGGCACCACCAGCAAGCATTTCTGGCTCAGCTTGGCATCATTTTGGCTCAGCGCAGGTCAGGGATGGTGTCAGCCCAGCACGTCGGTGAACGCGCCCAGCGTCGGCGTGCCCTTCTGCCCGTCGAGCACCGCGAAGACGACGTGGTCGAAGTACCGGTTGTCCCTCAGCGCGAGCCCGAAGATCCGCGCGACGGTCGCGGGGTCGTTGCCGAAGACGCCGCAGCCCCAGGCGCCCAGCACCAGCCGGCGGTGGCCGTGCGACGCGGCGACGTGCAGCACGCGGATGGCACGCCGCAGCAACGCGAGCGGGATGTCGTCGGCGCGCTCCGGCTGGCTGCGCAGGATCGCGGACCGGTTCGGCGCCGCGGCGGTGAGGAACGAGACCTCGTAGGGCCGCGGCAGCAGCGCTCCCCTGTCGTCCTTGAACACCGGCACGCGCGGCGAGTAGATCACGCGGTCGCTGTACAGAAGGCTCTCGTGCGCGCGGTGGTACGCGTAGAACTCACCGGCGGCGCGCAGGCTCGGGTAGATCGCCGAACCACGGGCGATGCTCTCCTCCTGGGCCTGCGCGCCGTTGAGGAACCCACCTCCGGCGTTGCGCGCGGAGGCGAAGTTCAGCGCGGCGACGTCACCGCCGAGGCGGCGCGTGGCGTCCAAAGTGGACTCGTTGGTGACGTCGACGCGGGCCTCGCCGACCTCCAGGGGCAGCGACAGCACCTCGTCCGGCAGGTGGAGCCGGGTCCCCTCGACGGCGGGGGTCACGGCGATGGTGACCTCACCCGCCGGGGTGGAGTAGGAACCGCGCTCCGCGATGGCGACGGTGTCGTGGGCGATCGCTCGCAACCTTGCGCTCATGATGCCCCGAGTCTGGCGGCCGCCGCAGTGCGCGCCAAGCGGTTAAATCCGCGCGTACACCTCGGCGACGGCGCCGAACGCGGCCTTGGGCTCCCAGGTGCCGTCGTCGTAGACCTTCACGATGCCGGGACCCGCCATGTCGAGGTCGCGGTCCGGCTCGTCCGGCCGGTGCGGGTAGCCGGCCAGCGCGAACAGGTAGACGAACGCCGCGTCGACCCCCTCGGCCTCGAACGTCTCCAGCACCTCGCGCAGGTACGTGGCCTGCTCCTCCTCGTCGCGGACGTAGCCGGCCTTCACGCGGACCGGCAGCCCGGACTCGTCGTGCTCGACGATCTCCATGCTGCGCGGCGCCACGGCACCCGAACCGTGCCACGCGGCCGTGCCGAAGCCAGTGATGGCGACCGGTTTCCCCTGCGCCACCACGTTCCTGATGCTCTCGGCGTACACGCCGGCGACCTCGGCGGACCGGATCAGCTCGAAGGACTTGAAGTCGAACAGGTCCCAGTCCGGGTTCTCGAAAGGGATGCAGGCGTAGGTGAGCTTGCCGTGGAAGTGCTCCCGCACCACGCCGACGGCCTCGGCCAGGAACGCGTTGAGCTTCTCGCCCGCGGCCCGCATCCGTTCGGGCCGCCCCAGCAACTGACCCAGGCGGTCCAGGACGTCGTCTCCGGGCATGAAGCCGGAGTTCATGATGCTGAGCTCGACGCCGGTCACGAACACGACCTCGGCGTGCGCCCGGATCCGCTCGGCTCTCCTCGCGCAGTCGGCGAACAGGTCGAGGATCTCGGACGGCGTGAGCTCCAGCGGGTAGGGCGAGAACCAGATCTCCAACCCCAGTTCGGCGGCGATCCCCGCGGCCCGTTCGAGCCGTTCCGGATCACCTCCGACGAGGTGGACGGCGTTGCAGCGCAGGTCGTCCCTGATCGCGGTCAGGTCCCGCCTGACGTCGCCGAGATCGAACTTCTCCAGCGACATGTCCCCGTGGCGCACGAAACCGGTGTCGTACGCGATGCCTTTTGCTCGCATGGCCTCAGGCTATGCGAGAAAATTGCGCGCACGCAAGTTTGCGTCTAGGCAGTTATGTCGGCCAGACCAGGAGCACCGGGCAGGTCGCGTGGTCGACGACGAACCGGGTCGCCGGGCCGAGGCTGCGCGGACCGGCGTGGCTCACGTCGCCGTCCCGGCAGAGGACCAGCAACGACGCTTCCCGCACCGCCGCGACGACTTCGTGCTCGACCCGGCCGACGCGCGCCTCCTTCGCGCACGGCCGCCCGAGGCGTTCGGCGGCCGCGTCCAGGAGGTGCGTGGCGTGGTCTGCGGCGAGGTCGTCGAGGCGCGTGCCGGGGTCGAGCGAGGAGTGCCTGCCGAACAGCCCGGCGAACGCGCCGTGAGCTGCCCCGGCCACGTCGCTGACGTGCAGCAGTAGGAAGTCCTCACCGCCGTGGGCGCGGGCGGCGTCGACGCAGTCCTGCCAGGTGTCGTCGGCGATCCACACGACCACCGTCATGGTCATCCTCCGATCAGCTGAAGGGACGCCCACAGTGCCACGACGGCGCCGAGGAGGGTGGCAGGCACGGCGAGCAGGCCGAGCTTCGTGAACTCCGGCAGGTGCACCTCGGTGTCGTGGTCGTGCACGATCCGCCGCCACAGCAACGTCGCGAGCGAGCCGGCGTAGGTGAGGTTCGGGCCGAGGTTCACGCCCAGCAGCACCGCCAGCACCACCCCCGGCCCCATCGGTGCGACCAGCGGCAGCAGCACGAGCACCGCGGGCAGGTTGTTGATCACGTTGGCGAGCACCGCGGCGACCGCGGCCACCCCGAGCAGCGCCAGCAGGCCGGTGCCGTCCGGGATCGCGAGCTTCAGCACGTCGTCCAGGCCGTTGTCGACCACCGCCCGCACCACGATGCCCAGGCCGAGCACGAACGCGAGGAACGGCAGCGACGCCGACCGCACGACCTTGACCACCGACGTGCGGCGCCGGACGAGCGCCCGCACGGCCATCGCGACCGCACCCGCGCAGGCAGCCCAGGCCGGGTCGACGCCGGTGGCGGACGCGACGACGAACCCGACGAGCGTCAGCCCGACGGTGGCCAGTGCGAACACCGGCAGCTCCTGCGGCGGCTGCTCCCGGGGCGCGTGCACCGGCGCGTCGAGGTCGGTGCGGAAGAACCGCCGGAACACCAGGTACTCCACGCCGATCGCCACGACCCACGGCAACGCCATCAGCGCCGCGAACCGCGTGAAGCTCAGCCCGCTCGAGGCGAACGCGAGCAGGTTCGTCAGGTTCGACACCGGCAGCAGCAGTGACGCGCTGTTGGACAGGTGCGTGCACGCGTAGACGTGCGGCTTCGGCCGGACCCCGAGCTGCGCGGCCGTCGCGAACACCACCGGCGTCAGCAGCACGACCGTCGCGTCGAGACTCAGCACCGCCGTCGTCACCGAGGCCGTGACGAACACCCCGCCGAGCAACCTCCGCGGCCTGCCCCCGGACGCACGCGCCATCCACGTGCCGCAGGCGTGGAAGAGCCCATCGTCGTCGCAGAGCTGGGCGAGCACGAGGATCGCGGCCAGGAACCCGATCACGGGCCCCAGCCGTACCGCCTCGTCCACGACGTGGTCGAGCGGCAACGCCCCGGCCAGCACGACGACGACGGCCGCCGGGACCGCCACCGCCGCCTCGGGCCAGCCCCACGGTCGGACGACCGCGCAGACGAGCACGGCGACCAGCAGCACGACGGACAGCGCCAGCACGGGTTCCTCCTGCGCCGGCACGCATCCGGCTGACTCCTACATCTTGGCCGCCGCCGACTTTATGGCCTGCCTGATGCGGAAGTAGGTACCGCAACGGCACACGTTCGCGATCCGGTCGATGTCCTCGTCCGAAATCTCCTTCTTCGTCCGGAGCAACGCCGCGGCGGCCATGATCTGGCCCGGCTGGCAGTAGCCGCACTGCGCGACGTCCTGCTCCAGCCAGGCCTCCTGGACGGGGTGCAGGTCGTCACCGGAAGCCAGCCCCTCGATCGTGGTGACCTCCTGGCCCGAGCACTCCGCGACCGGGGTGACGCACGGCTGGATCTCCGCGCCGTTGAGGGGGGACGTGCAGGCGCGGCAGACACCGATGCCGCAGCCGAACTTCGGGCCGCGCACGCCGAGCTTGTCGCGCAGCACCCAGAGCAGGGCCATGTCGGCGGGAGCCTCGACGGTGACCGGCTTCCCGTTGACGATCATGGTGTAGGTAGGCACAGCTGACGCTCCTTCAGCGCGGGAACGGCTCGAAGTCGACCGGGAAGATGATCGGGAAGCTCGTCGGCACCACACCGGTCGCCCGCGCGTAGGCGTTGGCGATCGCGCCGACCGCGGCCGGCACACCCAGCTCTCCCGCGCCGCCCGGTTCACCGGTCGCCGGCATCACGTGGATCTTCACGTCGAGCGGCGCGTCCTTCTGGCGGGCGTAGTGGAACTGCGAGAACGAACCCTCCAGCGGCAGGCCCTTGTCGATGTGCAGACCGGCGCGCAGCGTGGTGGAGATGGCGTCGGTCAGGCCGCCGAGCATCTGCGCCTCCAGACCGCGCGGGTTGATCGGACGGCCGACGTCGACCGCGATCGTCGCCTTGACCACGCGCGGGTTCTTCGGGTCGCGCGCGTCGATCTCGACCAGGCAGGCCGTGCACGACTTGTACTCGTCGTGGAAGGCGACGCCCTGCGCGAAGCCCTTGGGCATCGCGCGACCCCACTGGCCCTCCTCCACGACCTTGTTGAGCACGGCGCGCTGGCGGGCGGTCTTGAGGTACTCGCGGCGGAACGCGACGGGGTCCTTGCCCATCTTCTTCGCGAGCTGGTCGACCAGGACCTCTTCCGCACCACGGGTGTTCGCCGAGTACACCGACCGCCACGAGCCGGTGTGCATGCGCAGCGGCACCTCGTTGAGCAACGAGGTCACGACGCCGAAGTTGTACGGCACCTTGCACGTCGTGAGGAACACCGTCTGCGCGAACGACAGGTTGCCCGCGACGGGCAGCGACGCGGCCGTGGCGGTGAGGATCTCACCCAGGCCGTGCCGGAAGTCGGTCTCGACGGACGCCACGCGGTGCTCGAACGTCAGCACGTTGCCGAGCGCGAACGTCGCCCGCAGCTTGTGGTGGCTGGCGGCGCGCGCACGGCCGTGGCGCATGTCGTCCTTGCGGTCCCACATGAGCTTCACCGGGCGCCGCAGGGCTTTCGAGATCTGTGCGGCCTCGATCGCGGCGTCGAAGAAGAGCCTGCGCCCGAACGAGCCGCCGCCCTGCGTCACGTGGACCGTCACCGCCGACTCGGGCAGTCCGACGGCCGCCGCGATGGTCTGCCGCGCCACGATCGGCGACTTCAGCCCGGCCCAGATCTCGGCGCGGTCGTCCCGGACGTCCGCGATCGCCGAGTTCGTCTCCATCGGAGCGTGGCTGACGAACGCGAAGTCGAACTCCATGTCGACGTGCTGGGTCAGCAGCGGCGGCACCACGAACGGCAGCGCGGCGGCCTGCAGCTCGGCGCGGATGTCCTTGTCCGACAACGCGTCGATCGTGCCGGCGTTCCAGGTGACCTTCAAGGCGTCCCGTGCGGCCATGGCCTGCCCGAACGTCTCCGCGACGACCGCGACACCCGTGGGCACGACGCCGATCGCGAGCACCCCGGGCATCGCCTTCGCGGCCGCCGAGTCGACGGACCTGACCGAGCCGTTGATCGTCGGCGGCCGGCGCACGACCGTCGGCATCGCGCCCGGCACGTCGTGGTCGAGCGTGTACTCGAACTGGCCGGTGACCATCGCGCGGGCGTCGATGCGCGACTGCGGCGTGCCGATCAGCCGGTGCTCGCTCGCCGGTTTCGGTTGCGCGGCGAACACTCCGGTCAGTTGTGCCGCGGCCGACGTCAGCAGTCCGTACAGGATCGGCCGCCCGTCCGGCAGGATCACCGCACCGTCCCTCGTGGACAGTCGCTCGACCGCCACGCCGTGCCGCTTCGCCGCCGCCGCGAGCAGCCGGGCCCGTGCGGCCGCCGCCGCCTGACGGACCGGGCCGTACACCGACCGCATCGTGTTGGAACCGCCCGTGAGCTGGTTCATCAGCAGCTCGGGCCGCGCGTCCGCGAGCGTGACGCGGACCTTGTCGAGCGGCAGGTCCAGCTCCTCCGCGACGAGCATCGCGCAGGCCGTCGTGATGCCCTGACCGACCTCGGCGCGGGGCAGGTCGAGGGTGACGACGCCGTCCTCCCCGACGCTGAGCACGGCGAGCGCGCCCGCGGTCGGGGTGCCGGCCAGGATCAGGACGTCGCCGAGATCGAGGATCTCGGCCGGTTGCGGCAGCGTCGGGATGACGGCCTCGGCCGTGCCGGGAACCGCGACGGTGAGCACCGGCGCGGCCACCAGGAACGTGAGGAACCGCCGACGACGAACCGGTGCCCCGGCTGCAGGGACCGGGACTTCGTTGTCACAGGTCATGTACTCGTCAACGACATCCGGTGGGCACGGGTACGACCGTCAGCCGAATGGGTGCACGACCGAACGGCGCATCGCCGCACCTGCGCCGTTGCCAGGGGAGATCCGCCGTACCTGCTGGCCTAGTCGGTCGGTGCGAGCCGGTGTTTCAGCACCGGTTCGGCGCCCCCGGTCGCCACCAGGACGCTGACGAGCGCGCGTTTGACCTCGTCGTTGCCGTGCACGTCCAGCTCGCGCCGGAGCCGTTGGCTGTCCTCGACCAGGCGCCTGCCGCGGCTGGTCAGCTGGGCGCGCCGGATCCGGCCGTCCACGCGGTCCGGCACGCGCTTGACGTACCCGAGGCTCTCCAGCTCCAGCAGCTGCTTCGACGCGGCCTGCTGGGTGACGCCGAGCAGCTCGCCCAGCTCCCCCACCTTCGGCTCCCCGTCGACGAGCTGCTGGATCACGTAGCCGTGCGACATCCGCACGCCCTTGTGCCCGATCTCGTGCAGCTGCTTGAGAATCGAGTCGTTCGCGGAGCGGCCCGCGAGGTAGGCGAGCGTCCCGAGGTCGATGTCCATCAGGTCCACGACGCGAATCCTGACATTGCCAACCACGGTTGTACAACTATGGTTGTGAGTACGGGTCCAATCGAAGCTCCTCCCCTCGCCACCGCTGCCGCAGCAGCCGGTCGTGCGACGCCACCACGACCGCGCCCGGATAGTCCGCGAGCGCGGCCTCGAGCTCCTCCACCAGCGCGAGCGACAGGTGGTTGGTCGGCTCATCCAGCAGCAGCACACCGGACTCCCGGCTCAGCAACCGGGCGAGCGCGAGCCGCCGCCGCTGGCCGACGGACAACGCGCCGACGGGCGTCGCGAAGTCCTCCCTGTGCAGCAGGCCCAGTGCTTCGAGTTCGTCCGCGCTTCCACCGAACGCCTTCAGGACCGTCTGCTTCGGTTCGTGCACAACGGTTTCCTGCGGCAGGTAGCCGATCTCGCCGTGGCGGGTGACCGTGCCGCGCCGCGGTTCGCGCACACCCGCCAGCACGTCGAGCAACGTCGACTTGCCGGCGCCGTTCGGCCCGGTCACCAGCACCCGTTGCCCCGCCTCGACCCTCAGCTCGCCGAACTCGAGCACCAGGCCCTCCCGAGCCACGCCGAGCGGGGCGTTGAGCCGCAACGGTTCCGGCGGCCTGGGCACCGGATCGGCCCGCAGCCGCTCCAGCCGTTCGGACGCGCTGCGCACCCGCGTCCTGATCGACGCCTGCACGCGCCGTCCGTCGCCGTTGTACTTGCACTTGTTGTGGTCGGGGATCGGACGGCCCGGCGCGACCCGGTGTGCCGTCGTGCCGCGCCACTCGGTCCAGTGCCCGATCTCGCCGACCCACTCCGCGTAGGCCTGCTCCCACCGTTGCCGCGCCGCCCTCTTCTCGGCGACGTAGCCCGCGTAACCGTTGCCGTAGCGGGTGATCGACCGGTTCTCGATCTCGACGACCGCGGTGGTCACCCGTTCCAGCAAGAGCCGGTCGTGCGTCACCACGACCACCGTTCCCCGGTGCCGCCGGAGCCTCGTCTCCAGCCAGGCCAGCGCCTGGTCGTCGAGGTGGTTGGTGGGTTCGTCGAGCAGCAGCAGCTCCGGTTCGGCCGACAGCACGCCCGCGAGCGCCAGCCGGGCCCGTTCGCCGCCGGACAACGTGCCGAGCGCGCGTTCACGACCGACGGTGAGACCAAGCGCGGACATCGCGGCCTCGACCCGTGCGTCGGCCGAGTAGCCGTCGCGCAGTTCGAACGCGGTCAGCAACTCGCCGAGCTCGTCGAGACGTTCGTGTTCCGCCGCGGCCGCGATCTGCTGCTCCAGCAGGCGGATCTCGACGAGAGCGGCGTCGATCGCGTCGCCGACCGTCGCCTCGGAGGGCAGGTCGAGCACCTGCCCGAGGTAGCCGACGCCCTGCGCCACCACGGTGATCTCACCGTCGTCCGGCACGTCCTGCCCGGCGACCAGCCGCAGCAGCGTCGACTTGCCCGACCCGTTCTCGCCGACCACGCCGAGCCTCTCGCCCGGCCGGACCGTCAGGGACACGTCGTCGAGCACGCGCTTGAAAGCGTAGCTCCTGGTGATCTTCTTGATCGTCAACTGAGCTGACATGAGGGACCCCCACACCGCCGAAGGAAACCGGACGCGCTGGAAACGGGGTCAGAGGATCACCTAACTGATGTTGCCATACAGCGTACGAGAGGGCAACCGCATACCGCCCGCATACCCGGCCCCGTTTGCATCTCCGGTGTTCACCGACGAAGGGAGACCGGCGATGTCCGGCGAAAGGCAGTACAGCCGCCGTGCGATCGGCAAGCTGGCGGCAGGCGCCGTCGCGGCGGCGGGCATGGCGTCGTTGCCGGGCCGGGCCTCGGCCGCACCGCACTACCGCGCGCACGGCCCGTTGCTCACCGACGGCTACCAGACGTGGATCGACGCGATCAACAACCAGGGCGCCGACCTGGCGAAGGTCGTGACGGGCTGGGGCATGCCGGGCTCCGGCCCGTGGCAGAACTTCCCCGACCACGTCTGGACGGCGGCCGGCGCGACGAACTTCCTCATCGTCCGCACGGTCACCGGTGACACGGACAAGATGATCGACCCGAACCAGGCGGTCGCCGAGATCCGCGACTCGCGCTTCTTCGAGTTCAAGAAGATCCGCTCGGGCGCCGACAAGTGCATCATCGAGCTCGGCAACGAACCGAACATCCGCGTCGCCGACCCGTGGGCGTACGGCTACAACCTGAGCGTGACGATCGACCGCATCCGGGAGACGTTCCCCGGAGCCAAGATCTGCGGCACCGCGCTGTCGCCGAACAAGACCACGAACCCGGACACCTGGTACGCCAACCCGAACTTCGTCGACGCCATCAAGAAGTGCGACTTCGTGGGCGTCCACTTCTACAGCAACGCCGACGACGGCAACTTCGCCGCGCAGGGCGGCTGGAACGAGCTCACGTACTCGGAGACGCTGTCGCGGTGCGCGTCCAAGTGGCCCGGCAAGCCCGTGATCGCCACCGAGTACTCGATGCGGACGACCCGCGTCACGCCGTACGACAAGGGCTACAAGTACGGAAGCCTCATCCACTTCGACGACTCGGTCGCGTCCAGCCTCTGGGGCGCCTGCTACTACCACGTGCAGACCAACCCGAACGGCATCGACTTCCACGAGAACGTGGGCTCCGAAGGTGCCCGCGGCTACCGCAGACGCCTGAGCGAAGGCGGCCTGTGACCCACTCCCCCAGGTAGACTGACAAGCCGTCTACCTGGGGGTTCGAGTGCAGCGGAACGTGCGTGCGATCGACGACGTGATGCGGGTGCTGGACGAGCTGTCCGCACCGCACGAGGGCGACTGGTGGGACCGGTTCTACGCGGACCGCTCGCGCGAGGTCCCGTTCTTCGTGGCCGAACCGGACGAGAACCTGGCCTCCTACGTGGAGCGCGGACTGCTCGCACCAGGCCGCGCCCTGGACGTCGGCTGCGGTCCCGGCCGCAACGCGATCTTCCTGGCGCGCAACGGGTTCCAGGTCGACGCGGTGGACATCTCGGCGACCGCGATCAGGTGGGCCGAGGAACGTGCCGAGGGCCTGGACGTCCGATTCAGACACGGCGACGCGTTCGCGTCCGAGGGCCCGTACGACCTGATCTACGACTCGGGCTGCTTCCACCACCTGCCCCCGCACCGTCGCGTCGGCTACCTCGCGCTGCTGGAGCGCTCTCTCGTGCCCGGCGGCCACTTCGCGCTCACCTGTTTCACCGCCGAGGAGGGCACGGCCGCCCCGGACGTGGACCTGTACCGGACGGGCCTCGGAGGCGGCGTCGGCTACACCCCGGACGAGCTCCGGTGGATCTTCCAGGACCTCGAGGAGGTGGAGCTGCGCCGGATGAGCGAGGAGCCCTCGGACTCGCCGCGGTTCGGGAAGTCGTTCCTCTGGACGGCCCTGTTCACCCGCAGAGTGCTCTGACCGGACGCGAACGTTCGGCAGGCGGAAAAGTCGGGTGTCGCCACCTGCGAAAGTAGGGTCAACCCCCTGCTCCAGTAGGTGATCCAAAGCACAAAACCGGCAGTATCGTCACCGGCGTGACGCAGGCACTCGTGCTGCTCGTACTGGTGGCGGCCGCGCTCGCGAGCCTGTACGTCGGCACGCGGCGCAGCCTCACGCGGGCTCTGGCCGAGCGGGACCGCGAGCTGCTGGCCGAGCAGGCCCGTGCCGACGAACGCGCGAGACTCGCCGCCGAGATGCACGACGTCGTCACGCACCGGCTGAACCTGATGGTGCTGCACGCCGGCGCGTTGCGGATCGCGGCACACGACGACGGGGTGCGCGAGGCGGCCGGCGAACTGCGCACCGCGGGCTGCCAGGCGCTGGCCGAACTGCGCGACCTCGTCGGGGTGCTGCACTCCGGCCGCGTCGCCCGCATCCCCGACGTGCTGCCCGACCACCTCTCCCGCCTGGTCGCCGACTCCGGCACCGGCCTCGCGGTCACCCTCACCGAGCACGGCGACGCGAACACCATCTCCCCCGCCATGCGCCGCACCATGTACCGCGTCGTCCAGGAGTCCCTGACGAACGTCCACAAGCACGCGCCCGGCGCCCGCACCGAGATCACGATCCACTGTGGACCGAGTGTCGTGCGCGCCGTCATCCGCAACACGCGACCCGCCGCACCGGTCCTCGCGCTGCCCGGTCCCGGCAGCGGCCTGCTCGGCCTGCGCGGGCGGGTGGAGATGGTCGGGGGAACGCTGACGGCCGGTCCGACGGACGACGGCGGCTTCGAGGTGGACGCCGTGCTGCCCGCGTTCGTGCCTACGTGACCTCGTCCGACGCGCGGACGGCCCGGCAGGCCAGGTGGACCGCGAGCCGTTCGTCCGGGTTCAGCAGGCTGACCCCGAGCAGCTGCTCGACCCGGTTGATCCGCTGCGACACCGTGTTCCGGTGCACCTTCAGCCGCACGGCGGCCGAGGACGTCACCGACTCCTCGTCCAGGTAGACGGCGAGGGTGCGCAGCAGCTGACCGTCCTCGACGCCTGTCAGCGGTTCCAGCAGCCGCGCGGCCTGGTCGACCAGCGCCGGGGTCTCGGCCGCCATCGACAGCAGGCGCCGCACGCCCAGTTCGTCGACGTGCACGACCTTCGCCGCGCCGGTCATCGAGGCGGCCTCGCGGGCCTCCGCCAGCGTCCTGCCCACCCCCGTGACGCCGGGGTGCGGGCGTCCGATGCCGGCGACGAGCGGGCAGCCGCCGAGCACCTGGGCGATCTTCGCGGTCAGCTCGCGGTGCTGGGTCTGGGGCGGTTCGGTGTCGTTGGTGAGCCAGAACGACCAGCCCTCGGCGCCCTCGACGAGCTGGCCGTGCAGGCCGCGGCGGGACAGGTCGACGCGCAGCCGTTCGGTGCTCGCGGGGTCGGCCACGCTCGACGGCACGACGTAGACGCCGGTGTGCCAGCCGTCGAGCCGCCACCCGGCGAGCACGGCCTGCTGCACCAGCTGCGGTGGTACGTCGTCGCCGGACGCGAGCAGCTCGGCCAGCAGTGAGCCGCGGGACCGGGCGCGACGCTCTGTCTCCAGGCGTTCGGCGGCGACCCAGCTGCCCAGCGCCCACGACGCGACCTGGCTGATCTGCATGACGGTCTCGGCCCAGCGCTTGTTGCTGCCCCGCGCGTGCGAGACGAGCCACAGGTGCACGTGCCCGGTGCGGTCGGTCTCCACCGGCACGGCCACGGCGAAGCCCTCGGCCATCTCGACGGTGGAGGCGACGGAACCCGCCAGCAGGTCCGGCGGCAGGCCCGGTGGGGACACGCCCTCGATCGCGGTGCCGTCCGCGCTGATCACGGCGCACGTCACGTGCAGCTCGCCGGACAGGATCGTGATCACCGATCGCGGGTCGGGCCTGCTGCGGCCCAGCCGCGCGGTGACGGCGTTGAGCAGCCTGGCCGCCGCGACCTCGGGACGCCGCACGGCCGTGCGCAACGCGTCCGCGACCAGCAGCGGGTCGTCCGCGTCTGCCTGCAGCAGCGGCACGCCGAGCCGGTTCGCGAACGAGATCGTCGCGGTCGAGGGCGCCTGGTAACCGCCGGTCGACGGCCGCACCAGCACGACGGCCCGCACGTCCGCGCTGTACGCCCGGCGCAGCGCCACCTCGACGAGGTACGGCTGGTGACCGGTGAGGATCACCAGGTCGCCCGCCGAGCACGCCTCGACGGCCGTGATGTCCGCCGCCAGCCGCACGTCCGCGACCTCGGTGCCGACACCGCGTTCGCCCGCCAGCAGCGTCACGTCGCCGAGCGCGCCGATCTCCAGCAGATCGCGCACGGTCAGCGAGCCGGCGTCGTCGATCACTCGGCGTCCCGGAAGGGCAGGTAGTCGAGGTCGTAGCCGAACGCACGCGGGTCGACGCGGCCGAGCAGCCCGGGACGCACCCACTGCGGCGGTGATGGGAGCGCTACCACGTCCACGACCGCGCCGAACCCGAGCCGTTCGGCCGACAGCGGGTGGCCGGTCTCGGCGTCCAGGCAGCACAACAGGTCCGGTGTCGTCACGAGCGCCTCGCCGTCCGCGAGCGCGACGAGGTACTCCCCCTGCATCTCCAGGCGCACGTACGCATCGTCGGCGTCCAGCCGCCGCAGCGCCACCGTTCCGCGCGGGAAGTCGCCCACCGACTCGCGCCACACCTCGACGACTTTTCCCCGTGCGACGAGGAAACCACCGGAGGCCTTGGCCCTCTCCGCCACGGAGTCCGTGCGCCGCGACCAGATCTCGCCCAGTTCGAGGGCACGGGCGAGCGAGCCCGTGATGCCCGCCGCGACCGCGTCCGCGAGCTTCAACGGTTTCGCGACCATCATCGCCCAGCCACCGAAGTCGACCATCACCGTGCGGGCGAGCTTCTCGATGCCCGTCGAGTCGAGCACCGCGCGGTTGCCGCTGGGTTCGGTGATGGCGAGCGGGGTCGTGGGCAGCCCGGCCGCGTCGTAGGTCGTCTGGTCGATGCGCGGGAACGCTCTCCCCATGCCGTCGACGTCGACGTACGGCAGGCCCAGCCGTGCGGCCAGGAGCAGCGGCAGCAGGCCGTTGCAGCCGCCGATCTCCCACCCGATCACGGCCGTCGCGGACGTGGAGTCGTGCGCCTGCAACGCTTTCAGCGCCTCCTCGGCCTCCCGGCCGGAGGGCAGCTTCTCGATCAGCACGGTCGGTGCGCCGAGCAGCCCGACCCGCGCTCCGTAGCCGTCCGGGTCCGCCTCCTGCGCGGTGAGGACCGTGACGGGACCGCTCTGCCGCATCTCGTGCCGCAGCATCGCGGCGAACGCGTGGGTCTCCTGCTCGCCGCCCCCGCCGCCGCTGCCGAGCATGACCACGCCCAGGGCGAGCCGGTCCACCTCGTCGGGCCGCAGCAGGTGCATGAGCAGGACCTTAGTGGCCGAGCAGCAGATCACCCACCGCACGCGCTCGCACGCGGCTCGCGTTTCCCGGCAGGTAGGCGAGGGGGATCTCCTCGATCTCGACGATCCGCACGCTGCCCGCGTCCGCCCCCGCCGCCACGGCCCTGTCCACGGCCTCCTGCCGGGCGGCGTCGAGCACCTCGTCACGCCGTGCGGGCTCCATCGTGAACACCCGGTCGACCTCGCCGCCGACCTGGGCGATCGCGGCACCGATGGCGCCCGCGAAGGCGTGGTGCGGCGGCCTGGTGCCCTTGACGGCGTCCGGCACGAGCACGCTCCCGCCGCCGACCAGCACGACGGGCACCGGTGCCGGGCTCGTGCGCATGCGGTCGACCTGCGTGGCGATGCGGTCGCCGACGTGGTCGAGCACCGACCGCACGAGCGTGCGGTCGAGGTGCCGTACGAGGCTCTTGTCGCCGATGTCGGCGAGTCCGGCCGCGACCGCGATGTCCGTGACCGTCAGCGTGTCGCCGCCGAACACCAGTGCTCGTTGCGCCAGCCGGAACCCGACGCTCTCCGGCCCTGCCTGGGTCTCCCGCACGACGCTGCCCCCACCGAGGCCGATAGAGCGGACGTCGGGCATGCGGAAGTTCGTGCGCACTCCCCTGATGAGCACCTCGGACGACGCCTCGCGCGGGAAACCGTTGTGCAGCATGCCGATGTCGGTCGTGGTGCCGCCGACGTCGATCACCGCGCAGTCGTCCAGGCCGGACAGGAACGCGCCGCCGCGCATCGAGTTCGTGGGTCCGGAGGAGAACGTGGCGACCGGATAACAGCGCGCGTACTCCAGGTCCATAAGCGTGCCGTCGTTCTGGCTGAGGTAGAGCGGGGCGTCGATGCCCTGTGCCTCAAGGGATTCCGTGAGCCCGTCTGCGATCTGCTCGGCGAGCACGCGCAGGGCGGCGTTGATGATCGTCGCGTTCTCCCGCTCCAGCAGGCCGAGCCGCCCGATCTCGTGCGAGAAGCTCACCAGCAGGCCCGGCACCCCGGCCGTGAGGATCTCCGCGGCCCGGCGCTCGAACTCGTTGCTGACCAACGAGAACACCGACGAGATGGCGACCGACCGCACGTCCTTCGCGGCGAGGTCTGCGGCGACCGCGCGCAGTTCGTCCTCCCGGAGCGGCGAGATGACCCGGCCGTCGTACTCGTGGCCGCCGTGGCAGAGGTAGGAGTAGCCGCCGATGGCCTCGCGCAGCTCTCCCGGCCAGTCGACGAACGGCGGAAGTGCCGCAGTGGCGGGAAGTCCGAGCCTCACGGCCGCCGTCCTCGCGAGCCCCCGGCCCTCGACGACGGCGTTGACGAAGTGCGTGGTGCCGATCATGACGGCGGTGATCGAGGCCGGTTCGAACGCGTGCCGCAACCCGCCGACCGCCTCGACGATCCCCGTCGTCACGTCGGCCGTCGTGGTCGCCTTGCACTCGGCCAGGACGCGCCGGCCCTCGACGAGAACGGCGTCGGTGTTCGTGCCGCCGACGTCGATACCGATGTGCATGTCCACCCCTCAGGCGGCCTGGGCTTCCTCGACCACCTTACGGTTGGTGGCCCTGCGCGTGCGCATCCGCAGGAGGTCCAACCGCCCGGCGCAGACGTACAGCCCGAACGCGAGCGCGAGAGAGTTCACACTGGACTGTCCGAACGGCAGCAACTCGCCCAGGAAGGCCGAAGCGGGCCAGATGACGACCGTCGCGGGCACCCACGACGGCGCCGAGCGCGGCACGTGCGGCCGCGTCGAGATGATCTCGTTGCGCCACTGCCGCACCACGAAGTACTCGGCGGCCATGATCCCGGCGACGGGCGGGAACACCACGCCCAGCAGCACCAGGAAGTGGCTGAACTGCTGCACGATGCCCGCGGCCGCGAGGAAGCTGCCCGCGCACCCGACCACGACGGTCACCTGGGCCCGGCTGATCCGGACCGCGAACACGGCGTCGACGAAGTTCACGATCCCGAGCGAGGCCGAGGAGAGGTACCAGTCGTTGATCTTCAACACCGCCGTGACGACGACCAGCGCGCCGATCCAGCCACCAGACGCGCTGACGACGCCCACGACGTCCGTCGTGCGGAGCCCGTGCGCGAGAACGACACCCATCAGCCCGATGACCCACTGACCGGCCGTTACTCCCAGGACCGTCTGCTTGACGACGTCGCGTTCGGTGCGGTGGAAGCGCGTCAGGTCCGGCGCGATCGCCGCCCCGACGATGAAACTGCCGGTGACCAGCGTGATCGCCGTGAGCATCCCGATCGGCGGCCCCGGCGCCGGCCCGCTGACCGCGGCACCGACATCGTTGACATTGCTCAGCACCACATAGACCAGCAACAGCAGAAACGCGGGCACCGCCACGTACGAGACCCACGCCATCCACCGCACGCCATAGGCAGCGACGACCGTGATGGCGACCCCGAGCACCAACGACCACACGGGCGCCGGCAACACCCCGGCGGCGGTGGCGAGCGTCGCCCCGGCCAGCCCCGTCTGCACCCCGAACCACCCGGTGCACGACAGGGCGATGATCAGCCCGAGCATCGCCGACCCGGCGTGCCCGAACCCGGTCCACCGCCCGAGCAGCGCCGTCGGCAACCCCTCGCGCTGCCCGACGACCCCCACCGCGATCGCCACGGCGGCCAGCAGCACCGCCCCGATCGTGAGGGCGAGGAACGCACCCCAGAACGTCATGCCGAAGCCAAGTGTCGCGCCCAGCAGCAACTGGCTCAGCGCGGTCGTCTGCCCGAAGCGCTGGGACGCGACTGACCACCACGGGTGCCGCGCCTGGTCAGGGACACGACTGAGGGCCTGATCATCACGCCCGGCAAGAGCGGCCACGACCATCCCTCCGCCCCGTGATCGACAACCCGGACAGTAATAGCCTGCTCACGATCGAGCTACAGACAATGTGCACAGTCGGATGAATCATCACGTTGCGAAACGCACAGGCCGCTCAATTCATCGCGAGCGCAATCCGCCGGCGCGCCACCAACCTCGTCTGGTGCACGTCCATGCTCACCCCGAGCCCGGGCCGCCGCTCGAACCGGTCGTAACTGCGGCTGAGCAGCCAATGAGCGGCCTCGGGAGTGATCAGCTCCAACCGCATCTCGTCCCGCAGCCGCGCCAGCGCCTCCTCGACCTGCCGCGTCAGAAACGCGTGCCGCGTGAGGCTCCCGCTGATTTCGTCGATCATGAAAACCATGGCATGAGGCGAGTCGCCGTACGAATAGCTGCACAGCAGTGCCAGATATCCCGCGTCGATGGATCGGTCACCGATCCAGCACTCGCCGAATGAAAGCGTTCCCAGATCCCATTGAGGCCCAGGCTGATGCCTCGCGGCGGCTTGCGCCCACACCCCAGGCCGCCCGGGCAGCAGGTGCCCCAGCGCCGTCAGCAGCGCGGCACTACGCCTGCTCGGCACCTCCTGCAGGTGCCGGACGACGACCTCCCACAGCTCCTCGTTGTCCGCGAAGGGCCCGACGAACGCGCTGACCTGGAGCTCGACCTCCAGCGGATCGGTGAGCTGGGGCAACGGCCGCCCGGCGTCCACCACCGCCTGCTGCATGGGGGTCAGCCTCGTCCGCATGGCGGGAGATTAGGCCGATCGGCCCAACGCAGGCCGTTCGTCGATCAACGCCACCACGCGGATCACCCCATCGTGGTCACGTCACGCAGTCCGTCCACCAGCAACTCACCCGGAACCTCGAACTGAACCCCACCCTGCGCGGTCACCAGCAGCGTCGCGGGCCGTTCCTGCGCGTCCAGCACGACAGCGAGCTCCACGCCGCTGAACCGGTGCCAGTACGGCGGCCAGTCCCGTGGCAACGCCCGTTCCGAAGCGAAGGCGTCCACCACGTCCCCGCGCATCACCAGATGCCGCCGCGGTTCACGCGCCGGATCAGCGGGCAGCACGAGCTCGGCCGCCAGCACCGCGTCCACCAACTCGCCCTTGTCCGCATGCCCCCGATGCACCAGGTACATCAACGACTCGAGGTCGTTCTCGAAGGTGATCTCCGGCGCCCGGTACCGGGGATTGGGCACGTACTCGTCGGTGATCTCACCCCGCGCGTCCACGAGGTACCGCCCGATCACCGCCTCACCCGAGACACCGTCGAACGCCGGGTCCACGACGTGCAGCCAGTTGCTGGGCGCACGCCGGGCACGCTCCCGCATCTCCCGAGTGACGAGCGGCTTCACCATGCACGCATTGTGCCAAACCGTGCGCGACGAGTAGCCGGAAATGGCACCATTTCGTCCATGACCGATCCGCACCAGTTCCTCGCGAACTTCGAGGGACGCCTTCAGCAGGCCCAGGAACAGGCGAACGCCATCCAGACGGCGTTCCGCGAGTCCCGCACCGAGGCGCAGAGCCCGGACGGCGCGGTCGTCGTCACCGTGGGCTCCGGCGGCCGGATCGAGTCGCTCCAACTCACCCCGCGCGCCGACGACCTGGGCCACAACGCGCTGGGCCGCTCCATCATGGACACCATCCGCCGCGCCCAGGTCGAAGCAGCCCGCAAGATCGAAGAGACGATGCGCCCCATCCTCGGCGACGGCGAGGGCATGGCCTTCCTGCGCGAACAGGTGCAGCAGGGCATCGCCGTGATCGACCCGGCGGGCACCGTCTCCGAACCTCCACCCGCACCGGGCCGTCCGGCGCCGCCACAGGGCGATGACGACGACTTCGGCGGAAGCTCGGTGCTGCGATGAGCGGCTTCGTGGCGCAGTCCGAGGCCATCGCGGCCCACGGCAAGCAGATCGTCGGCCAGCTGTCCCCGTCCCTGCAGGAGGTCTCCTCCGCCTCCCAGGTGAGCCTGGGCCCCACCGTGATGGGTGAGCTCTGCCAGGTGTGGTCGTTCATCTTCAACGACGAGCTGGACAAGGCGAAGCTGCTGCTGGCCGAGCTGCCCAAGGCGTTCGAGGCCACCGGTGACAGCCTCTGCTCCACCGCGGAGACCTACCGGCAGACCGACGAGGGCAACCGCGACGCACTCCGGGGAGTGCACGGATGATCAAGCGCATCGCGATCGCGGTGGCCATGTGGGTCATCGCCCTCTACCTCGCCCAAGCCGGGCCCCGGTTCTTCGGTGGGGAGGACGGTTCCGGCGGGGAGACGAAGGGCTACGCCGAAGACATCTCCTGTTCGAGGAACTGGTGGGCTTTCGGCGCCCTCTGGTCTTGCGACGCCACCATCGTCGCCAACGACGGCAAGCGCTACAGCTACCACAACGGCAATTCCTCGCTCACTCCCCAGGATGTCGGCACTCGCGTGCCGATGACCAACAACCGCGTGCGAACCAGTAGATCTTCAGCCGCGTCCGTGAAGTGGGGCGTGACCGAACCCCGCGAGCCCATCAAGGCCCTTGCAGCCCTCTCCATCGTCGGCTTCCCGGGCGCCGCGTTCATCATCACAGTCCGCATGTTCCGCAAGAAGAAACCCGTGGAAGAGACCGGACCAGCGTCGGCTCAGCCTGGAGGAACGAACCGATGAGCAGTCCACTGATCGCCAAAGAGGAGCCTGACAAGAAGTGGCTCGCCGGTGCTGGTTTCGCTGACACCGGTGAGGACCTGGTCAAGCATTTCACCGAGGGCAAGAAGATCGACCCGATCGCCCTCGGCATCGACAGTGCCGCGATGGTCCTCGACGTCGCGGGCCTGCTCACCGACCCGCTCGGCACGCTCGCCTCGTCCGTCGTCGGCTGGATCATCGAGAACGTCGGCTTCATCCGCGAGCCCTTCGACAGGCTCGCGGGCGACCCTCCCGCCATCGAGGCGGTGGGCAACACCTGGGAGAACATCGCCAAACGTCTGAGCGAGGAGGCCACGACCTACGGCAACCAGGCGAAGGCGCTCGCTGACTGGACCGGCGACGCGGCCGACGCCTACCGGGCCAGGTGCAGCACCCTGGTGGCCCAACTGGAGGGCTCTTCGGCCGCCGCGTCCTCTGCGGCGAACAAGATCAAGGTGGCCGGCGCCATCGTCGCCGCCACCAGGGCGTTGATCCGCGACCTGCTGGCCGACCTCGCGGGCACCCTACTGATGTGGGGCATCCCGGCCGCCGCGTCGGCGATTCCCACGGCCGGTGCCTCGATCGCCGCGTTCATCACCCGCGCGGTGACCAAGGCCGTCGAGATCGGCACCAAGATCGCGAGGTTCGTCGCCAAGCTGTTCAAGGCTCTCGACAAGCTCGGTTCCCTGGCGAAGAGCGCGGGCGACGCCATGCGCAGGCAGGCCGACGACCTGGCCGCGCTGAGCCGGCAGATGCCGAACAGCCGCTACGGCAACCAGCGCGCGGCGGAACTGGCGTCCGACTCCGCCACGAGGGTGTCGAGGGCCGACACGCTCGACAACGTCGGCGAAGGACTCGGCAACGCGAGCAGGCGGATCCAGGACGGCGTCGACAACGCGATGAACAAGGTCGACGATCTCGCCCAGCGCACGAGCCGGAAGGTCGACGACTGGGCGAACCGCGTGAAGGAGAACGGCCCGGCGCGCAAGCAGAAGGTCAGGGACGTCTACGAGAAGATGAACCAGCCGCCGCTCACCACGCGCAGGGAGAACCTGGGCGATCCCACCCACTGGGGTGGCCGCACGGGCGACCACGTGGACGCACCCCTGACGAAGGGCGTGCTCGACGGCCAGAACTGGGTGCGTGCCGTGGCCAGCCGGGACATCAGCCACCTGATGCCGCACTACGGCGACCTGGTCCACCCGGCGAAGGAGCTCGGCAAGGAGATGAACAAGGTGATCAACGGCGACGACCAGCAGACCCCCGAGCAGAAGAAGTGACGAAGTACCGCAAGCGACGCCTGGCCGTCGCCTGGTGGCTGGTGTCGCTGTACGCCGCGATCTTCGTCGGGACGTTCTGGGCGGGCCACACCGACGGCGGCGAGGCCGAGGCCACCGCGAACAACGTCCAGTGCGAACGCAACTGGCTGCTGCTCGGCACCCGGTGGAGTTGCGAGGCGGTCGTGACGGACTCCGACGGCGTGCGGTACCGGTACACCAACCACTCGTCGATGCTGACGCCGGCGGACATCGGAACCGACGTGCCGATGGAGCAGTTCAACCATGTCGACGCACGGCCGACGTTCAGCCCCGCGAGAGGAGCGTTCACCCCAGGGCCGTGGAACGTGATCGCCGGGTTCGCGTTCGGCATCGGCGCCTTCGTCGGCCTCGCCTTCCTCTGGCCTCCTGACAGGCTCGGTCACCCGACCGACCCCGGACGAAGGCGCGCGCTGGCCGCTCGTCTTCGCCGCCAATGGCGCTGGAACCTCGTCATCGGCGTGCTGGCCTTGTACGGCGCGTACTTCGTCTACGGCGTATTTATGGTGGCGCACATCAACAACAACGGAACCGTCACCCTTCCCACGAATGGCACCGGAACAGCCCGATCCTGCGACCGCGACTGGCGCTACCTCGGCGTCACCTGGCGGTGCACCGTGGACGTGACACCCGATTTCGGCAACCAGATCACCCGGACCATGAGCCAGTCGCAGTTCACCCCGGACGACATCGGCGTGCCGAAGCCGGTGACCCTCGTGCGCGGCAGCACCTGGGAGGCGGTCGACCAGCCGTACGAGAGCGAGCTGGCCCGGCCCGCGATGGCCCTCCTGCTCGCGATCGGCACGGTGATCGCCAAGCCGCTGTCCAACGTCCAGATCGCCCGGCGACTGGAGAACGGCCCGCGCCCCGCACCTCGCCCGGCGATGATCGAGTGACGAAGTACCGCCAGCGGCGCTTCGCCCTGGGCCGGCTCTCCCGGCACCGTCACCTCCGACAGGGATGGCAAGCCGGTGCACGTCTCGGCCTCCTGAACGATCTGTCGGCCTGACAGCTGCTCAGACCTGTCACCCGAAAGCCCTACTGCGACCAGCTACGGTGGCACAGGTGACGACGTTTCCACCGGTGCCCGCGGACCTGTTCCGCTTCACCACGACCGACCAGGCGGACCTGCACACTGCAGTGATGCGCGTGTTCGGGGTGGCGAACGAGCGCCTGCAGACCGTCCTCACCGCCGATGACGTGCAGCAACGGCTGCGTGGCGTCGGCTGGTCCGAGCAGGTGACGGACGACGAGCTGCACGCGTCCCTCAACGCGCTCCGTGGATGGGGCCTGCTCGACGCGGCGCAGCACCGCTACGGCCTGACGAAACCGGGCGAGGCCGCGTACGCCGGCATCCAGCACGCGATGAGCACGATCGCGAGCACCGGCTCGCTGCAGACCGCGGTCCTGGACGCCATCGAGGCCAAGCTCGACGAACTGCAGGCGCCGCTGGACGACCGCCAGACGTTCACGAAGCTTCAAGAGCTCGAAGGCCACCTGGAAGCGTTCAAGACCGGCACGACCACGTTCAACGCCGACCTGCAGAGGCTCCTGAGGGACGACCAGGCCGACCTCGCCACGTTCCAGGACGTCAAGCGCACCACGGTCACCTACCTGCGCGACTTCATCGCGGACCTGGACGCCCGCAAGCAGAAGATCCGCGAGGCCGTGCAGGCCATCGACCCCACCGAGCTGCACGAACGCGCCCGCAGCGGCGCGAACCTGAGCGACGAACTGTGGCTGCAGCAGCGCAAAGAGCGCTGGAACAGCCTCAAGTCGTGGTTCAGCGACAACCCGCCGCGCGTCGAGGAGCTGCAGGACGTGTCGCGCAAGGCGATCGTGCAGCTGCTGCGCGTGCTCGACCGGATCAGCGAGCAGCGCAAGAAGCCCACGAACACCGCCGCTGACTTCAAAGCACTGGCCCGGTGGTTCGCGAGGACCGAGACCGAGGACGAGGCCCACGAGCTGTTCAACGCCGCGTTCGGGATGTGGTCGGCTCGGCACGCGCACCTCGCGCACGCCGACGGTGAGCTGCTGCCCAGCGGCGAGGCCTGGCACAACACGCCGCCGGTGCCCGTGTCACCGCAGCTGCGCGCGACCGGCAAGCAGGAGCACATCGGCGCGACCGGCAAGGTCCGCAACGTCGACGAGGTGCGCCGCAACCGCCGTGAGCAGGCCGAGAAGGAACGCGCCGAGCTCGAGCACGCCTGGTCGTTGATCCAGACCGATGGCGCGATCCGGATCTCCACGCTCACGAACCTCGACCACGACACCTTCCACCGGCTGATCGACCTGGTCGGCAGGGCCCTGGGCAGCGACCCGGACAGCACCGGCACGCGCACGGCCGGGACGAGTGACGGGCGGATGCAGATCAACCTGCGCAACGCGCGCGGCTGGGCGACCATGACGACCCAGAAGGGCACGCTGAGCGGGCCCGACTACGTGATCGACGTGCAGAGCCGATGAGCCGCACGGGGAACCAGCTCGCACGGCTGGAGAGCGAAGAAGTGGCGCGTGGCGTCAGGATGCTGCTCGCACGGCCGTTGCTCACCGCGGCGCAGGACCACGACGGTTTCGACCTCGTCCGCAGGCGCCGTGAGCCCATCACGAAGTGGTTCGACTACTACTGCGGCTGGCGGGTCGTTGTCGAGCCACGGGCCGGATACGCGCGTCTGTTCAAGGTGACGCAACGGCCCGACCGCACGCGTCCGGCGTTCGACCGCAGGCGCTACACGCTGCTGTGCCTGGTGTGCGCGGAGCTGCTCAGCACACCCACGACCACGCTCGACGAGCTCAACGCCCGCACGAAGCAGGCCGCGGCCGAGGACGGCATCGGGTTCGACCCGGCCAGGCGCAGCGACCGCAACGCGTTCAACGACGTCCTGACGTTCCTGGAGGAGCTGGGCGCCGTCGAGACGGGCGAGCACGTCCGCGCGGACCCGACGCTGATCACGCGCCTGCTGGCCTCACCGGCACCGCCCTCCACAGTGGACACGATCGCGGACCTCACCCGCGAGACCCGGTACGACACCGCGCACCGCAGCCTGTGGCAACGGCACTCCGTGATGCGCCGCCTGATCGACGATCCCGTGCTGTACAAGGAAGATCTGAACGCGAGCCAGCTCTCGTTCCTGTCCTCCCCCGCCGGGCGCAAGGTCGTGCAGACGGGCATTCGGCTCGCCGGCTGCACGCTGGAGGAACGCGCCGAGGGCTATCTCGTGGTCGACGCCGACGCGATCGCCACGGACACGAGGTTCCCGGACGACGACAACCACGCGAAGGTCGCCGCGTTGTTGTTGCTCGACCGGTTGGCACAGGGCCCGGCGACGACCGAGGAACTGGCCGAGGAGTCGCACGAGCTGCTCACGAAGTTCCGCACCTGGGCCAAGGCCTACCAGTCGGACGGTGGGGCGGGCAGACTCGCGGCGGACGCGCTCGAACTGCTCGAGGCGTTCGGACTCGCACGCACGGAGAACGGCACCGTTCACAGGCTGCCCGCCGCAGCCAGGTACGCGGTCGAGGAGCTCAATGACTGACCGGTGGCAACCGAGCCGCGCCGGCATCATCAACGTCTGGCGCTACTACGACGAGATCTTCTCGTTCTACCAGGGCAGACTGCTGCTCAGAGGCCCCAACGGCACGGGCAAGTCGAAAGCGCTCGAGCTGCTGCTGCCGTACCTGTTCGATGCGAACCTGCGTCCGCACCGTTTGTCGACGTTCGGCAGTGCGGACCGCACGATGCACTGGAACCTCATGGGCGAGGGCAACCAGGGCAGCACGCGCGTCGGGTACGTGTGGCTGGAGTTCCAACAGGGCGAAGAGTGGTTCACGTGCGGTGCGCGGCTCCAGGCCACCACGAACACGTCAAACGTCTCCGCCACGTACTTCACGACGTCGCAGCGGATCGGCGACCTGGCGCTGGTGAACGAGGCCGGACGGCCGCTGACCACGACCGACCTCGCCGCGTCGATAGGCGACCACGGCGTCGTGCACACCTCACCGGCCGATTACCGGCACATGGTGCGGACGACGTTGTTCCCCGGTGTGAGCGAGCAGCGGTACGACTCGTTGATCACGGCGCTGCTGCAGCTTCGCACGCCGAAGCTGTCCGAGCGGCTCGACCCGAGCGTGCTGTCCTCGTTGCTGTCCAAGGCACTTCCGCCGCTGGACCAGTCCGATCTGACCGAGATCGCCGAGGGCTTCGAACGGCTCGACCGCCGGCGTGAGGAGCTGCGGCGGCTCGACGAGGAGATCACGACCGCCGAACGGCTCGCGGACGTGCAGCGCGGGTACGCCCAGCGCGTCTTGGGCGTGGCCGCGTGGGCGTTGGAGACGTCGACCGAGCAGCTCGAGGACCTGACCAGGGCCGCGCGGATGAGCGACCGGCGCTACGAGCGTCAGATCACGCTCACCGACGAGGCGTTCGACCAGCTCGCGGCGCTGGGACGCGAGGCGAGCGCGGTCGACGCGGAGATCTCCGGCATCTCCGACCTGCCCGCGTACCAGGAGGGCAAGCAGCTCGACCTGTTGCGGCAGCAGCTTTCCGCCGCGAGCGTGCGTGCGTCCGAAGCCGCCGCGCATGCCGCGAAGCTGCGCGCACGAGCCGTTGCCGACGACGAACTGGCCGGGCAGGCGAAGACCGATGCGGCCGCACGCGCCGATGAGCTGCGTCGTTCCGCGGTGACCGCACGGGAAGCAGCCGAACAGGCGGGCATGCCGTCGGTGTTCGAGGAGATCGAGTCGGGTGCCGACGCACGGGCGGGACGCCAGCTGCTCACCGCCGCCGTCGAGTCCCGCTTCACCGAGATCAACGCGATCGCTCGTGCCGTCGCCGCGTACGAGAGGGTTGTCTCAGCACGGAACGCCGCACGCCAACGGCTCGAGGAAACCCGTGACGAGCTCGACCTCGCCACGGAAGCGGAGACCACGGCCCAGCAGACGTTCGAGCAGGTGTTCGCGAAGTTCCGCGCGGACTTCGACACGTGGGCGCACGGCTGCCGCGAGCTGAACGTGTCCGAGCACGGCGAGGTCGTCGAGGCCGCCGCGCGCGCACGCGAGGAGTTCAGCCGCATCGAGGCACGTCTGGAGGAGACGCGCACGGCGCTGAACGGTCAGCTCTCGCAGTACAACTCCATCCGCGAGAAGCTCGCCAACCAGGTCGACGTGCCGCCGCCCGCGCCGTACACGCGTGACGGCGAGTACCGCTCTCACGCTGTGGGGGCCCCTCTGTGGCGTCTGGTGGACTTCCGCCCCGGCACGCCGCCGGCCGTACAGGGCGCGGTCGAGGCCGCACTGGAGGCGTCGGGCCTGCTCGACGGGTGGCTCACGCCGGAGAACTCGTACGGCATGTCCGAACGGGACCGCTTCGTCGAGCCGTCGCTCGCTCCCCCGGCTCCCGGCTACACGCTGTCCGAGGTGCTGGTCACCGAGGACGAGCGCTGCCGGAGGTTCCTGGAAGGCGTCGCGTTCGGCGACACGGCGACCGGGCACGCCATCGCGATCGGCGCGGACGGCACGTGGCGCCTGGCCAACGCGCACGGCCGCTGGACCAAGGAGTTCCCCACCTACATCGGCGCGGACTCCCGCAAACGCGCTCGCGCGGGCCGGATCGCCGAGCTGACCGGCCTGATCGAGCAGCTCGCCACCGACGTGTCCGGTGTGGACGCCGCGCTGAACCAGATCGCGGTGCGCCGCGCGACGCTGGCCGGTGAGCTGGCCCGGCAGCCCTCGACCGACCCGATCGAGATCGCCGAGGAGCAGCGGACCAAGGCCCAGTTGAGGTGTGCGGCGCGCAAGGACGCCGTGGCGGCCGCGACCCAGCGGGTGGCCGAGGCCGAGGCCGTCGTCGCCCGGCACAGCGCCACGACCGAGGTCCCGGACGCGGACGCGCTGACGGCGTTCGGCACGGCGGCCCACCGCTGGCTCGACGACCGCTACGACGCGTTCGCCTCCGAGGCGCTGTCGGCTGACGCGGTCAGCCGTGCCTCGACGAGCAGCGCGCTGGCCGACGAGGCCGAGGAGACGGCGGCCTCCCGTCAGCAGGAGGCGGCCGATCTCACGATCACGCTGGAGACCGTCGAACGGTCCGCGGGCTCCGAGTTCCACGCCCTGGACCAGCAGCTCATCTCGTTGCGCGCCAAGGCACTCGCACTGGCCGAGCAACGCGAGCTGCTGCTGGACAAGCAAACGGGCCTGGCGCGCACACTCGGCACGTTGGAGGAGAAGCGCAAGGTAGACACCGCACGCGCCGCCGAGGCCGCAGTCGTGCACCAGGCGGCCGAAGCCCGCTACAAGCACCTGACCAGCGGCCACCTGCCCGCCGACGCCGGCGAGGTGCCCGACGGACCGGTGGACCCGCGCCTGATCCGCGACTCCGAGTCCCGGCTCGGCGCCGCGGTGCACGAGGCCCAGCAGCACCTGGCCGGGCGCATCGACCTGTCGCTCGATCCCGACGACGACGTCACCGTGCTGACCGCGACACTCGATGGCACGCGCATGGGCGCACACGCCCTGCTTCACACACTGCAGGCCGAACGCGACCGCATGCGCACCCACATCACCGACGGCGAACGCGACCTCTTCGACCAGACCCTGACCGGCGACACGCGCAGGCACATCGCCCAGCGCATCCAGGGCGCCACCGAACTGGTCGGCACCATGAACCAGCACCTGGAACGCGTCCAGACGGCGTCGGGCATCCGCGTGCAACTCGACTGGCAGGTCGACCCGCAGCTGCCACCGGGCACCCGGGAGGCACGCGACCTCCTGCTGCGCTCAGACCTGGACGACGACGAACGCGCGTTGCTGCACCAGTTCTTCCGCGAGCGCGTAGAGGAAGCACGCGCGCACGACTCCGCGACGGGCTGGGAACAACAACTGGCCCAGGTGCTCGACTACACGACGTGGCACCAGTTCGTCGTGAAGGTCGACAGAGGCGAGGGCTGGGTCCCGGTCACCAAGCGCGTGCACGGCGCGTTGTCCGGCGGCGAGAAGGCCATCGTGCTGCACCTCCCGCTGTTCGCCGCGGCCGCCGCGCACTACCACGCCACGCCGACCGCACCCCGCATGATCCTGCTGGACGAGGTGTTCGTCGGCGTCGACGCGACCAACCGCGGCCAGCTGCTGGAACTGCTGGTCAACTTCGACCTCGACCTGGTGCTGACGTCGGACCACGAGTGGTGCGACTACCGGGAGCTGACCGGCATCGCCATCCACCAGCTCACGACGGGCACGGACGGGGACGACGCCGTGACGACCGTGCGCTTCACATGGGACGGGCACAGCCTCACGGCTGATGACTAGCTACAGAACAACGCCAGCATTTCGCGCTGTTCATCGGTGAGCGGAAACGACGGGTTGCGCCGCGGATAGATCTCCGCGGCGTCCCACAGTTCGTCACGCACGCTGGACGCGGTGCCGATTCTGCGTCCACGCGCGCGTAGCTCGGCCACGACGGCAGCGGCGTCGATGCGGTTGCGTTCCCGGACGAGCGCGGCCACCCGGTCCACGGCGCTCACGCCGACCCGCTCAACTGCCCGAGCAACCCGGCGAACAGGTCCTCGGACACGATCGGGATCCCGTACGTGCGCGCCTTGTCCGCTTTGCCCGACATGGAGTCCGGGTCCGCCGCGATCACCACCGCGGTCTTCTTCGTCACGCCCGCCTTCACCGTGAGCCCGGCGGACAGCGCGCGGCTCTCCCACACGTCCCGGCCCTCGCGCATCTCGCCGGTGAACACGACGAGGTCACCCAGCGAGAGCCGCACCGGTCTGCGCAGCGCACCGGCGACCTCCACCCCGAGCAACGACGCGACCAGCCTCAGGTCGGCTTCCTCGTCCGCGGTCACCCGGCCGTCCTCCCAGGCGGCGTCGGCCAGGGCGGCGAGGTAGCCGCGGTGCAGCTCCATCACCTGCGGCAGGCCGAGGTCGAGCGACTGCGCCACCTCGAGCAGCTCTTCCTGTTCCTCCTGCGACAGGTGCCGGTCGACCAGCGCCCGGTCGAGCACGTCGAGGTACTCGTCGCCCGACAACGCCTCGACGCGAGGCAGCAGTCGCACGAGCTTCGCCAGGAAGTGCTGTTCGGCTCCGTGCGCGTGGCTGCGTTGCACGGCGAATGCGTTGACAGTGCGGGGAACCGTGAGCTGTACCGGCTCTACGTGCCCGATACGGTCCAGGCATCGTGCGAGCAGTCCTGCGGACGCGCGCGCGTCGTGCAGTGCGGAGTGTGCGGTGCCCATGGTCACACCGGCCACCTCACAGCACGCGGCGAGCGAACGCGATGATGCACCGAGGTAGCGGCCCGCGAGGTCCATCGTGCACAGGCCCGTCGGCGCGGAGAGTTCGTGGCCGAGGCGCGCGAACTCTGCCTGCAGGAATCGCAGGTCGAACGACAGGTTGTGCGCGACGAGCACCCGTCCCGACAGCCTCGCGGCGAGCTCACCGGCGACACCGGCGAACTCGGGCGCGCGCCGGGCGTCGGCCGCGCTGATGCCGTGCACGTGCTGGGCACCCAGGTCGCGGCGCGGGTTGACGAGCGTGCACCACTCGTCGGTCCGGCGCCCGGACGCGTCGAGGTGCACGACGGCGACCTCTATCACCCGGTGGTGCTGACCTGGTGAAAGCCCAGTGGTCTCGACGTCGACGACCGCGTAGCCGTTGTTCATGCCGGGCCTGTCGTCCGGACCCGTGCCGAGTGTTATCCGCGGCCGCCGAGGTCATCCGTAAGGACCAACGCGAGCTCGCCGCGGGTCGCGATGCCGAGCTTCGCGTACGTGTTGGACAGGTGGTTGTCGACGGTCCGCACGGAGATCACCAGTGTCTCGGCGATCTCCTTGTTCGTGAGGCCTCGTGCGGCCAGCACGGCGACCTCGCGCTCCCGCTTGGTGAGTGGCTCCAACGTCATCTGCGCCAGCGCGGGCGTGCGCGCACCTTCACACAGGCCGATCAACCGCGACGCCAGCGCACGGTTGCCGGACGCGGCGGCGGCTTCGGCCGCGAACAACACGTACCCGGCCTCCTCGAACCGCGCGGCCACCTCCTCCAGCGCCTTGGAGTCGTTGTGCACCAACGCCTCCGCGTGCGCGGCGTACACCGGCACCAGCAGCCCGGTCGTGGTGGCGGCGAGCTCCCGCAGCCGTTCAAGAGCTTCAGTGGCACGCCCGAGGCGCACGGCATCGTGCAGAAACATCGCCTCCGCGGCGTACTCCCCGTACGCGCGCACGTCGGCGGCCGCGTCGAACGGCGACACACCTCCGGCCCAGATGCGGGCCGTCCACAAGCCGAAGAGGTACGGCCGCATCCCCTGCGCCACCAGCTCTTCCGCCTCGGCGAGCAGCGAGCGCGCGTCGTTGCCCAGCAACGCCTCCACCTGCGCGAGCAGGCACAACTGGACGAACGGCTGGGCGGGCCGTGCCTCCCGCAGCAGCCTCCGCGCCTCCCGCAGCCGCCCGCCGGCCATCGCCATCCCGGCCAGCGACACCGCCCAGATCGACCGCATGGAGTCCCATTCGGCCTTCTCCTGATGTGCCTGCACGGCAAGACGTTCCGCTCGGGCCAGGTCGCCGTGCGTGGCGTGCACGAACGCCTCCGCGAACACCGTCGTCGTCGCGCCCAGCCCAGCCGCCGGGTTCGGCGGGATGACCGGGAACGGGCCCACGTACCGTCCCTGCACCACGTCGACCATCGCGAGGATCGCGGCCTCGTCGGGCGCGTTGTAGGAGAGCAACGCGCGGACCTCGTCGTACTTGCCCGCGTAGAACAGCAGCACGGCTCGCGCGAGGTCGTCCTCCAGCATCGCCGCGGCTTCCTCGTGCCGGCCCAGACCCCAGCCCAGGTTCAGGGCACGCATCGTGCGCTGCTCGACCGGGTCGTCGTCCGTGGCGATCATCGCGAAGACCTCTTCGGCATCCGCTGGACGATCGGTGAACAGCAGCACTTGAGCCAACAGCCGTGCGGCCTCCACTCCGCCGCCGATCGACCATGCGGCGCGTGCGAGTCGTTCCGCCAGAACAACACCACCTGTCGCGCTGGCGAGGTTCGCTGCCTTCAAGAGCAACGCGGGATCGTCTGCTGTACCGCTGTCCAGACGCAACACCGCGACGCGCAACGGATCGTCGAGCACGGAAGCCAGATACCGCTGATGGTTGCGCTTGCGCAGAGGAGGGCACTGCGCGCGCAACACTTCGCCGTACAAAGGATGCGCGAGCCGCAGTCCCTCGTCGGTCACGGTCACGAGCCCGTCCAACGCCTCCGACACGGCCAGGTCCAGCGGTTCGCCGAACGCGAGCAACTCCAGCACCCGGCGTTCGTCGGCGGGCACGGCGGCGAGATGAGCCTCGATCAGTTCCACCAGCCGAGGCGACAACGGCAGCGGACCGTCCAAGGACCACACACCGCCGTGCGACACCCACTGCGCGGCGAAGTGCATCTCTCGCAGCAGCAACATGTTTCCGGCGGACGCTGTCCACAGCCGATCGGCTGTCGCGCTCTCCAGCACACCGCCGAGCACGGTCTCCAGCACCTCGACCACCGCGGCGCGGCCGAGCGGTTCGAGCTCGATGCGCGGAAGCAGTTCGTCCTTCCAGAGCGCCACCACCGGTTCGGGTGCGCGCTCGCCCGAACGCAGCGTCGCCACCACGACGGCTTCCCGGTGCTGGACGAGCTGGTGCAGCAGGCCGGCCGACGCGTCGTCGAGCAGATGTACGTCGTCGACCACTACGACGCGACCGCGCAACACGGCCCGTGCGGCGGTCAGCATCGCCAACGGCGAGGGGTCGACCGACGGCAAGAAGGGCGCCAGGACACCGAGGGGGATCTCAGACATAGCCGCTGTGGCACGCAACCGGATGTCGCATTGGACCTCGTCCAACAGCCGTGTCTTGCCCACGCCCGCAGGACCCGCCACGATCAGCCCCACCCCGCGCACCGCACGCCGGACCGCAGTGAGCTCGGCGTCCCTCCCCACGAACGGCCACCCCATGCCGTCAGGCTAGGTGATCGGCGCCGCGAAGATGGGTGATGGCTCACTCATGCCCCTGAACAGCGCGAACACCACGATGACGGCATGAGCTTCTACACGGATCCGGCCCCGTACTTCGACGAGTGGCGCGCACGGGGTCCCGCGCTGGTCGAGACGCCGGACGGCCAGAGGTCGTGGATGATCAGCCGCTACGACGACGTCGTCCAGGCTCTCAGCCACCCCGGCCTCAGCAGTGCCCTCTTCGCCGGCGGCATGCTGAGCCACACGGACCCGCCGGAGCACACGCAGCTGCGCAAGCCTGTCGCGCGCGCTTTCTCCACACGGCGCATGGAAGCGCTGCGTCCGCGCATCGAACAGATCGCCAACGAACTCCTCGACGCGTGGGAGGACGCGGAGGAGGTGGACGTCATCGAGACGTTCGCCCATCCGCTCCCGATCACCGTCATCTGTGAACTTCTGGGTGTGCCCAAAGAGGACAGAGACGAGATCCGGACGCTCTCCACCGAGCTGCTCGTCCCCGCGACCATGACCGAGGCCTTCGGCAGGTTCGCGGCATACGTCGAGCGGCTCCTGACGACAAAAGAGCCCGGTGACGACGTCATCACCGAGCTCCGCGACGAACCGAACCTGGTGATGAACCTCGTGTTGCTCATCACAGCGGGACACGAGACGACCGTGCACCTCATCGGCAACGGCCTGCTCGCCCTGCTGCGCGACCCGGACCTGAAACGGTCGCTGGCGGACGATCCGATCATGGTTCCGGAGGCCGTCGAGGAGTTCCTGCGCCTCGACGGGCCACTGGCACTGGGGGTGGGTCGCGTCGCCACGTCCGACGTGGTGATCGGAGGGGTCACGATTCCGAGATCTTCGCAGGTCACCATCTCACTAGGAGCGGCGAACCGGGATCCGTCCCGGTTTCCGGACGCGGACGTGCTGCAGCTGGGCCGAGACCCACACGTCGCGTTCGGTCACGGGATCCACTACTGCGTGGGGGCGCGGCTGGCTCGTATCGAGGGTGAGATCGCGTTCGGAACGCTCCTTCGGCGTTTCCCGGAACTCGTGCTCGCCGCTGAGCCCGAGTGGAGGGAGTCATTCATCCGAGGCTTGGGATCATTTCGCGTGCGACCGAAGCCTTGACGGCGGCACGGGCGGCGGACAGGTCGTCGACCGCGTAAATCTCGGGACAGGACGCGATGACGAGGTCCTTGTCCGACGCGACGGTCAGCAAAGAAACTTTCTCCGTCAACGACTTCGCTTGCCGGACAACTCCCTTGGAGTCGACGCGGATCAACGTGACCCACGTCTCTGACCAGGGAAAGTCGGCTACGGCGCTGGATTTGCGCAGGCCTTCCACATCGAACTCGGCAAATCTGGGCATGACACCAAGATAACGAGTCGAGGTTGCGGAAAGTCAAAGATCACCCTTTCACCGCAATGCAGCCAGCAGATGGGACACGTTGACACCAACGGCGTCCGCCAACCGGCGCACGACTTCCGGAGCGGGTGCCAACGGGTGTGTCTCGCGGGTGAACGGCAGGCCTTCGCCACCTGAAAACTTCGATTGCGGGGTGACGGGGGCCAGGATCGGGTAGATGCGCCAGCGCGGCACCTTCGAGTCGGCCATCGCGAGCGTGTTCTCCTGCCACAGCATCACGGCGGACGACCGGATGTTGCGCGCGAGGACGCAGCCGTGGCCCGTGAGCGTGATCGCGCGCGCAGCGGCTCGCACGGCGTTGCGGAACTCGCCCTCGACCACCCACACGCCGTTCATGTACTCGGCGGTGAAGCCTTCGGTCTCCAGCGCGGCGATCGTCTCGGCGTGCTGGTCGTCCGCGGCGGCCGTGGCGAGCTCGATGACCTCCTGCACCTCCGAGGCCGTCACGACGCGCGCACCGGCCTCCGTGGAGTGCTGCAGGAGCCGTTCCACGTGACGATCCTCCGCGTAGGCCGCCCACTCCTGGGCCTTCTCCCACGCCGACCGTGCGATGACGTCTGCCTCGGAGCCGCCGCGCAGCCGTGCGTCCTGCAGCAGCTGTGCGAGCACCACGGCGATGACAGAGCTCAGCAGGGCGTCGTCACGCGTCTCGTCGTCCTCGGGCACGAGAGAGACGACCAGGTCCCTCAGATCGGCACGCCAGCTCTCGTCGCCCGCCCACACGCCGATGGCGAGCAGGTTCAGGTAGTGGTCCGCCAGTGCCATCCGCACGAGCAACGGCTGAGTGCCCGCTTCTCGTGCGTCACGGCGCGCGGTCGCCTTCATCTGCTGCCGTTCCGCGGGATCCACCACGCTCACGCGGATCTTGTCGAGTTCGTCGAGGAAGTCGTCCCACCGGTCATCCGAAAACCGGGCGAAGACGTCGTCCACCTGATACCTCCAGCTCAGAGTCGAGCGACGGACTCGAGTACTCGTCTGGTGCGCGCGACCTCGTGCGCACGAAAGACCGCGGCGCCCGCCAACGCCGCGATCGCGGTTGCCACAAGCGTGCCTTCGACGCGCTCGTGCAGTTCCACGCCGAGGGTCTCCCCGACGAAGTCCTTGTTGGACAGAGCCATCAGCACCGGCCACCCGGTCGCCACCAGCTCGTCCGTGTGCCGCACCAGCGCGAGGCTGTGCCATGTGTTCTTGCCGAAGTCGTGTGTGGGGTCGATCAGCACGCTCTTGCGAGGCACACCGAGTGCGACCACCCTCTCCGCGCGCGTAGTCGTCTCCGCGATGACGTCCGCGACGAGGTTCGGGTAACTAACCCTATGCGGACGCGTGCGCGGCACCGCACCGCCCGTGTGCGAACAGACGTAGCCGGCGCCGTACTCCGCGGCGACCTCGGCCAGTTGCGGGTCCGCGCCCGCCCACGTGTCGTTGAGCAGGTCGGCGCCGGCCTCGCAGACGAGCCGGCCGACGTCCGCGCGCCAGGTGTCGCTGCTGATGATCAGCTCGGGGTAGGCGGCGCGCACGCGGGCGATGAACGGCACGACGCGGCGCACTTCCTCGCCCGAGTCGACCAGATCGCCCGGACCGGCCTTCACACCGCCGATGTCCACGATGTCCGCGCCCTCGTCCACGACGCGGTGCACGGCCTCCATGGCCACGTCCTCGGCGTAGGTGGCGCCCTTGTCGTAGAACGAGTCGGGGGTGCGGTTGATGATCGCCATCACCAGCGCGTGGTCGCGGACGACGGTCCGGCCGCGGAACTGGAGCTCGATCACATCCCGTGTCTACCAGGTGGTCCCCGACCTTTGCACATGGCGGACGTCTCATACTGCGTGGCGTGGAACTGGTGAAAGCGGTCGACGCGCTCTGGCAGCGCGGCTGGCTGCCGTACGACGTGCGCGAGATCGTGGCGCGTTCGCTCGATGAGTCGGCCGCCTCTCTCGTGGTGGACGTGATCGCTTTGTCCTGTTCGCCGCATGCTCCGGAGACGGTGCACCCGCGGTGGAAGGGGCAGCTGGACGAGATCGGCGCCTCCGTGTGGTGGGAGGGGCCGCTGCTGGAGGCGTGGGCGACGCGGCACATCGAGACGCTGTCGTACGCGAACCGCACGGCCGCCGAGCTGCTGAAGTTCCTCGGGCGGTTGCCGTCGTTGCCGCAGATCCTGCCGTTGCCGGGTGACGTGCTGATGGCGGCCGTGCGCGCGGGACTCGACCCAAAGGTGCTCAACCGGGTGCGTGGGCTGCTGGCGAAGGCCGAGTCGACGGCGTTCCCCGAAGAGGCGGAGGCGCTGTCGGCCAAGGCGCAGGAGCTGATGAACCGGCACGCGCTGGAGCGGGCGATGCTCGACGCGGACCTGCCGGCGGAGGCGACCTCACGGCGGCTGTGGCTCGACAAGAGCTACTTCAAGGAGAAGGCGCAGCTCGTGCACGTGGTCTCGGAGGCGTTCCGGTCGCGTGCGGTGGCGTACGACGGGTTCGGGTTCGTCGCGCTGGTGGGCGACGAGGTGGACCTGGAGAGCGTGGAGCTGCTGTCGACGTCTCTGCTCGTGCAGGCGACACGGGCGATGGTCGCCATCGGCGGCAAGGCCGGCAAGGGCAGCGAGGCGCGCTCACGGCCGTTCCGGAGGTCGTTCCTCGTGGCCTACGCGTCGCGGATCGGGGAGCGGCTGGAGGCCATGACGGCCGCACCGGTCGCGCCCGATGACCCGATCGTCTCGGACGAGCGACTGCTGCCGGTGCTGGCGGACCGCAAGAAGGCCGTGGACACGTTGTTCGAGGAGATGTTCACGCGCACGAAGACCTCCCGCGTGACGGTGCGTTCCGCCGCCGGCTGGGGCGCGGGCCGCAGGGCGGCGGACGCGGCCGACATCGGCACGGGCCGGAGCGCCGTCACCTCGGGCTAGGCGCTGTCCTGCAGGTCCCGTCGGGCGAGAGCGGCGGCCGGGGGCCCGCGTCTCTCACCTGACGAACTCGCAGGACAGCACCTGGGCCACCCCTTCGAGTGAACCCCCGACCTCACAACGGCCCCAGAGCCCCCAACCCCGAAAAACCGTCAGACCCCCTCCCTAACGTCCACCCCATGACATCCACCTTCCACAACGAGATCAAGCTCGGCGAGGTCAACTACCGGCTGAGCGCGACGACCGACTCCGACGAGTCGATGGTGCTCGACCTGCTCGGCTCACTGGACTCGGGCGAGGTGATCGCCGACGGCCGCCTCCGCCTCCCGGTGGAGGGCGGCGTGACGATCGGCAAGCTCCTCGCGCGGGTCCTGAGCGCCCACACGCGCCTGCGCACCCGCCCGACCCGTCACGCGAACGCCAACCAGCCCTGGACCGAAGCCCTCGACACCGACCTGCGCACCGCCTGGCTCACCCCGTCCGACCAGAGCTCCCCAGCGCTGATCCGCTCCCTGGCCGACGAGATGGAGCGCTCCCCCACCGCCATCCGGGCCCGCCTGGCGAGGGTGGGCTGCGACCCGGACGTCCCGGGCCGCGAGCTCTCCGCAGCAGCCGCCGTGCTGCTAGGGGGAAAGTCAGGGCCGAGTCAGGGAAAGACCTGATTCGCTCCTTCTGGCCCCGGCAGACCCTGGAGTGGCACACACCAGAGTCTCAGGGGGCACCCAGTGGAAATCGACGGCCTGTTCACCGCACTGCTCTTCGGAGCCGTCATCGGCGGCCTCGGCCGCCTGGTGATCCCGGGCAGACAACACATCTCACTGCTGGCGACCATCCTCGTAGGCATAGCCGCGGCCCTCCTGGGCACCGTGGCGGCCACAGTCCTGGGCGTCGCCGACACCTCAGGCATCGACTGGATCGAACTGGCCCTCCAGGTAGGCCTCGCCGGCGCCGGCGTGACCGTCCTCGCCAACCGCTCCAGGCAGAAGCTCCCGCACTAGCCCCACCGCGGGCACCCCGCCGCCGACCCGAGCAGCCCAGCCCTCCGAGCGCACCCGAGCCACAGCGCCCGGACCGCGAGGCACCCAACGGGTCCGGCGGCCACCACCGCACCCCGACACCTGACCCCGGTCGCTCCCGGCCGCCGCAGAACGCCGACGGCCAGGGCCGGCGGGCTGCTGCCGCCCTCAGATCCGAGCCACGCTGCCTCGAACGCTCCCACGCGCCCGACCCCAGCGCCCCAACGGATCCCGCGGCTCAGCCCGAACACCGCACCACCGCCTGACTGGACGGCCATCAGGGCCGGCGACGCGCGGGCACGCCCGACCAACCCGGCCCAGTCAGGCCCGGTGACGCGAACTCGCCCGACCGCCCCGGCTCCGTCAGGCCCGGTGATGCGAACCCGCTCAACCGGCCCCAGCTCCGTCAAGCCAGGTGACACGAACTTGCCCGACCGCCCCGGCTCAGTCAGGCCCGGTGATGCGAACCCGCTCAACCGGCCCCAGCTCCGTCAAGCCAGGTGACGCGAACTCGCCCGACCAACCCGGCTCAGTCATGCCCGGTGGCGTGCGCGCACCTCCCACCACATCAGTCCCCACTGCCTGGCGGCCCCGCCCCCACCACCCCCGTCCCGTCTCCACTCCCCAACCACCTCCCCTGTCCCCACAGGGCCAAGCCGGAACCCGATCCACCCCAGATGATCAGCAACCGTTCACCCCCGAGCCCACTCCGTCGGCCACACTGCGCGCCTCCGACCGTTGAGGAGGACCAGTGGTCCGGTTGTGCGCAGGCCTGGTGGCCGCGCTGTTGCTCGTCTCGGCCGCACCAGCCGGGGCATCGGCCCCGTCGCGGTTCCAGCGGTTCGACACGATGCCGGTGTTCCGCAACAGCTCGTCGACCGAGCACACGGCCGCCGAGATCGCGGCCGCCACCGCGGACGGCAAGCTGGTCGTCTACACCGACTCGCCCGGTAAGCGGATCGGGTTCGCCAAGGCCGGGCAGAAGCTCACGCCGGACGGCGTGCTGCCGATGCCCGGTGAGCCGACGTCGGTCGACGTCCTCGGCGGGCTCGCGCTCGTCGCGGTCAACACCTCGAAGTCGTACACCGAGCCGTCGGGTGTGCTCGCGGTCGTGGACCTCGAGAAGCGACACGTCGTGGCCACGCACGAGCTCGGTGGCCAGCCCGACTCGATCGACATCTCGAAGGACGGCCGGTTCGCGGCCATCGCGATCGAGAACGAGCGCGACGAGGACGTCAACGGTGGCGCGATCCCGCAGGCGCCGGCGGGATTCCTGACCATCGTCGACCTCGTCGGGCGCGGGCCGTCGGCGTGGCAGCTGCGCGAGGTCGCGCTGACCGGGATCGCTCAGGTCGCGGCGGACGACCCGGAGCCGGAGTACGTCAGCATCAACGGTCGCGGTGAGGTCGCCGTGACGCTGCAGGAGAACAACCACATCGCGATCGTCGACCTGCGGTCCGGCCGGATCGTGAGGCACTTCTCGGCCGGCACGGCCACGGTCGCGAACACCGACACCGAGGACGACGGGAGGTTCGAGCCCACAGAGACCATCACCGCCGCTCGTGAGCCCGACGCCGTCGCCTGGCTCGACGACCACACGCTCGGCACCGCCGACGAGGGTGACTACCTCGGTGGCTCCCGCACGTGGACGGTCTTCGACGCCGACTCCGGCAAGGTCGTGTTCTCCTCCGGCAACGACCTGCAGCGGATCGCCGTCGAGCAGGGGCAGTACCCGGACGGCCGGTCGGACAACAAGGGCGTCGAGCCCGAAGGGCTTGCCGTCGCCACGTTCGGGCGCGACAGGTACGCGTTCGTCGGTATGGAACGCGCCAACCTCGTGGCCGTCTACGACGTGAACAACCCGCGCAGGCCGCGTTTCCTGCAGGCGCTGCCGACCGGTGTCGGGCCCGAGGGTCTGCTGCCGATCCCTGCCACGAGCACGCTCGTGGTCGCCGCGGAGGAGGACTCGGCCGAGGACGGGATCCGCTCGTCGCTCAGCGGGTACCGGCTGACGCGCAAGCCGCTCGCGTTGTCGTTGGCGCACAACCAGGGCACGCCGTCGATCGTGTCGGACGGCATCGGGTTCGGTGCCCTGTCGGGGCTGTCCGGCATCCCGGGTGACCAGCGCGACGTCGTGGCCGTGACGGACGCCGCCTACAGCCCGACCCGGATCCTGACGATCGACACCACCCAGGCGCCGGCGAAGGTCCGCAAGGAGCTGACGCTGACGAAGGACGGCAAGCCCGTCGGGTACGACGGCGAGGGCATCGCGGCGCGCAGGAGCGGGTACTGGGTCGCGGTCGAGGGCGACGGCAAGCAGAAGCCGAACCTGCTCCTGGAGGTCGCCGCGAACGGTGCCGTCACCAGGGAGGTCCCGCTGCCGGAGGCGGTCGCGAAGACCGCTACCAGCAACGGTTTCGAAGGCGTGACCGTGGTCGGCGGCGGCAGGTCGGAGCAGGTGTGGCTCGCCGTGCAACGCGAGTGGAAGGCCGACAAGCCCGGCCAGGCGACGCTCGCCCGCTTCACCCCGGCGACCGGCGAGTGGGCGTTCGCCGCGTACCCGCTCGACGCCGCCCAGCCCGGTACGTGGATCGGCCTGTCCGAGATCACCGCGTTGAACGACCGCACGCTGCTGGTCCTCGAACGCGACAACCAGCGCGGTGACGCGGCCAGGACGAAGAAGGTCTACCGAGTCGGCATCAGCGATCTCGAACCGGTGGCCGCGGGCGCCGAGAAACCGTTGGTGTCGAAGAAGCTCGCCGAGGACCTCCTCCCGGCGCTGAAGGCGGACGGCGCGGCAGCGCACGACAAGCCGGAGGGTCTCGCGGTGATCGGCAGCTGGCCGCTCCAGCGGCTCGTCGGCGTCGTGGACAACGACGGCCTCGACGACGCTCCGGGCGAGTCGGTGTTCCTGCGCCTCGGCTGGATCCGTTAGTCGCCGGAGAGGATCTGCTCGGCAGGCTTCAACGACAGGTAGGCCGGACGCAGAACCTCGGCCAGCGACGATCGGCCGATGGTGATCGGCACGCCGTCGAGCTGGTCGAGGACCGCGTCCGTCCGCACCACGGCTGTGGGGTCGCCGAAGCCGAGGTTCGACGTGGTCTGCTTCTGCCAGAACGTGTCCAGGCACCTCGTCAGCGGCGGCGCCTCCTCGCGGACCACCGCGGACCGGGTCGTGCCGCGCAGCGTGCGGAGCCGTTCGAGCAGGTCCTCACGGCTGCGGCCACGCCAGGCGAGGATCTCGAACGGGTCGTTGTCGAACGACTCGGCGAGCAGGTAACAGGTGGCGGCGAGGTGCTTGCACGGCACCTCCCAGTCCGGGCAGCTGCAGTCCATCGTCAGCTCGCGCTGCGTCGCCGGGAAGAGCTGCAGCCCGAGCGAGGCGAACAACGTCTCGATGTCCGCGGGCATCTCCCCGGCCAGCAGTTTCGCCGCGTACAGGGCCTTGCCCGCCAGCGCGTGCTCGATGCGCTGCCACTCCTGGCCCGTGAACGACTTGATCGCGATCCGCGTCTTGTACGGCGTGGGGCGCGAGCCCTGCACCAGCGCGATGACCATGCTCGTGGACAGCGACAACGACAGGACCTGTCCCTGCCGCGCGTAGTTGCGGCCGCGGGTCAGGCGGCCGCCCATGCCGAACGACTCCAGCACCTCGATGAACCGCCGCGACCACCAGGTGGCGCCGATGTCGCCGCGCTTGCTCACCGCCTTGATCCCGTTGTCCACCTTGATGGTCTTGCCGTAACGCGGGCGTTCGCCGGACCAGTGCTCACTCACCGATGGCCTCCCCGGACAACATCAGCAGGTCCCGCAGCTGCGAGGTGGACAGATCGGTGAGCCAGTTCTCACCGGCGCCGACGACCAGCTGGGCGAGCGCGCGCTTCTCCTCGATCATGGCGTCGATGCGCTCCTCCAGCGTGCCGATGCAGACGAACTTGCGCACCTGCACGTTGCGGCGCTGGCCGATCCGGAACGCGCGGTCGGTCGCCTGGTCCTCGACCGCCGGGTTCCACCAGCGGTCCAGGTGGATGACGTGGTTCGCGGCGGTGAGGTTGAGCCCGGTGCCGCCTGCCTTGAGCGACAGCAGGAACAGCGACGGCCCCTTGCGGTCCTGGAAGCGCTCGACCATGCGGTCGCGGGACGCCTTGTTCGTGCCGCCGTGCAGGAACATCACCTCGGTGTCGAAGCGCGCGGCCAGGTACGGCACCAGCATGCTGCCGAACTCGGTGAACTGCGTGAAGCACAACGCCTTGTCGCCCTCGGCGAGCACTTCCTCCAGCACCTCCTCCAGGCGCGCGAGCTTGCCGGAGCGGCCGGCGACGCGGGAACCGTCACCGAGGAAGTGGGCCGGGTGGTTGCAGACCTGCTTGAGCTTCGACATGGTCGCGAGCACGAGTCCCCGGCGCTCGATCCCCTCGTCGGCTTCCTCGATCTTCTCCAGCATGTCGTTGACGACGGCCTGGTAGAGCGAGGCCTGCTCGGTGGTGAGGTTGCAGAGCTGACGCATCTCGACCTTGTCGGGCAGGTCGCTGATGATGCGCGGATCGGTCTTCACGCGGCGCAGCACGAACGGGTTCGTGATCTTGCGCAGGCGGGCGGCGGCGTCCTGGTCGTTGTGGCGCTCCACCGGGACGGCGAAGCGGGCGCGGAACGTGTTGACCGTGCCGAGCACGCCCGGGTTGGCGAAGTCCATGATCGACCAGAGCTCGGCGAGGCGGTTCTCGACGGGCGTGCCGGTCAGCGCGACGCGGTGGCGCGCCCTGAGCTGCCGCACGGCCTGGGACTGGCGGGTCGCGCTGTTCTTGATGTTCTGCGCCTCGTCGAGCACCACCCGGTCGAAGGTGAGGTCGCTCAACGCGTCGGCGTCGCGCGCGGCCAGCGCGTACGTGGTGAGCACGAGGTCGTTGCCCTCCACCGCTTCGCGCAGCGCGTCACCGTTCAGGCGGTCCGCGCCGTGGTGGACGTGCACCGAGAGCTCCGGGGTGAACCGCGCTGCCTCGCGTTGCCAGTTGCCGACGACCGACATCGGGCAGATCAGCAAGGTGGGCGGCCTCTTGCCGTGCGAGCGGTTCAACGCCTCCAAAGCCAGCAGCTGCACGGTCTTGCCGAGGCCCATGTCGTCGGCCAGGCACGCGCCCAGACCGATCTTGTCGAGGAACGCGAGCCACGCCAGACCGCGCTTCTGGTACGGACGCAGCTGCGCGAGGAAGCTCTCCGGCGGCTCAACGGGTTCGAGCTGCTCGTCGGCCTTGCCGGACAACAGGTCGCCGAGCCAGCCGTCGGCCTCGACGGACGTCAGCGGGAGCGGGAGACTCTCGTCCTCCTCGGTGAGTCCACTGTGGAGCATGACCTCGGCGGCCGTCATCTGCCCGCCGCCGCGCCTGAGGAACGCGAGCCCCGCGGCGAGCCGCTTCTGGTCGACCTGCACCCACTGGCCGCGCACCTTGACCAGCGGCACCTTCGCCCTGGCCAGTTCGGCGAGCTCGGCGTCGGTCAGCGTGTCCTCGCCGAGGGCGAGCTCCCACTTGTAGTCCACGATGGACTTCAGGCCGATCTCGCTCTCCTTGGCGACGGTTCCGGCGGTGCCGCGGCTCTTCGTCGTGAGCTTCAGGCCGAGCTTCGTCGTCTGCTGCCACCACGACGGCAGCAGCACACCGAACCCGGCCTGCGCGAGCACGGGAGCCGCGGTCAGGAACCGGTACGCGCCCTCCGCGTCGACCTCCATCTCGGCGGGGTGCGAGCCGCGCAACGCCTCGTCGAGGTCGGGGTGCAGCTTGCTCGCGCGGCCGAGATCGGCCAGCAGGTGCTCCTGCGGCGCCGGGATCCAGCGCCGCAGCACGCCGTCGTCCGCGAACCAGACCTGTTGTGCCGGAACGAGAACACTCGGCTCGTCGACGGCCTGGAGCAGGAACTCGACGGCCCACTCGTCCTCGTCGCGCTGTTCGGGCGAGCGCAGCCGGAAGCAGGTGCGCACGGGGCTCTCGTTGCCCGCGCTGTCACGCCACCGGTCGAGCTGCTCGCGCAGTTCGTAGAGCTCGACGGGGTCCGCGTCGAACGCGGGCTCGCCGGTGAGCGCGTCGAGCCAGGACTCCGCCGTCGTCGCGCGGCCCCGTCGTCCCGGGGCGAGCGCAGTGCCGTTCAACCGGCCCCGCACCTGCTCGTCGACCGCGGTCGTGAGCGCCGCGCGCACGAGCTCGGCCGGGTCGCTGACGATCTCCTCGCACCGGCAGGCGGGCGGCATCGCGGTCTGCAGCGCCGCGAACCGCGCCGAGTCCGTCCCCGACAGCACCGGCACCCACCGCGCGACGGCCCGGTCGGGCGCGACCGAGGGCAGCACGCGGCCGCGGTCGACCAGGTCGGCGGCGAAGCCGGCCACGTCGAACACGAACCTCGCGGAGTCGCTCAGCCGCACCTCGGCACCGAGTTCCGGGGCGCCGTCGAGGCGGATCGTGGGCACGCCCCACTGCCTCAGCGTCACCTTGCCGCGCTGTGCCCGTCCCGCCGTCAACGGGTCGCGCACCAGCTCGGGCGAGGCCATCGGACCCGACGAGAAGGACGGCAGCAGCAACGCCCGCGTCGTGGTCTTGTGCGGTTCCTGACCGAGCGCGGCGGCTAGCGTCTCGGCCGGCGCCGCGAACGGGTGCGGTGCGTCACGACGCGTGCTCTCGCTGCGTGCGGGCAGCCCGGAATCCTCGGCCCACAGCGTGAGGACGCCGTCGGTCGTGCACAGGCCATGCAGTACGAGCACCTTTGAACCCTATGTGCTCACATTGGCGCCATGGTCGAAGACTCCCCTGTCGTGCTGGACGGTCGGTCCCTGAGCGCCGACGACGTGGTGCGCGTCGCGCGGTATCACTCGCCGGTGACCCTGCACGCTGATGGCCTCGCACGGCTCGAAGCGTCGTGGGGCGCCAGCCAGCGACTTGTGGTGCGACGACAGGTGTACGGCCGTACGACCGGAGTCGGTGCGAACCGCGACCAGATCGTCAGCACGGAGGGATGGGCGGAGCACGGCCTGCGCCTGCTGCGCAGCCACGCGGGCGGACTCGGCGGCATGCTCCCCGAGGAACAGGTGCGCGCCATGATGGTCGTGCGCCTCAACCAGCTCCTCGCGGGCGGCGCCGGCGTGCGCAGAGCCGTGGCCGACGCGCTGCTCGCGGCTCTGAACAGCAGCTGCTACCCCGGCGTCCACGAGTACGGCGCCATCGGCACGGGTGACCTCACCGCGCTGGCCGAGACCGGTCTGACGCTGCTCGGTGAGCGCTACTGGCTCGGTTCCACGCAGACCCCCGACCCGATCGAGCTCGACTCGGGCGACGCGCTGGCGTTGATCAGCAGCAACGCGCTGACCATCGGCATGGCGGGCCTGGCCTGGCAGGACGCGCACCAGCTCCTCAGGGCGACCCAGGTCGTGGCCGCGCTGTCGTTCCTCGCCGTCGACGGAGCGGTGGAGGCCTACGACGAACGCGTCCACCTGGGCCGCCCGCACCCCGGCCAGGTCGCCGTCGCCGCCGAGATGCGCCGCCTGATCGGCGAACCGCCCCGCCCGCCCGCGCGCATCCAGGACCCGTTCGGCTACCGGTGCTTCCCGCAGATCCACGGCCCGGCCGTCGACGCCGCCACCGACCTGGCACGGGTCCTCGACGTCGAGTTCAACGCGGCCGCCGAGAACCCGCTGATCGTCGCCGACCACTTCGGACCGGAGGACGACGCCGCTTACCACCACGGCGCGTTCCACAGCGCGTACCTCGGCCAGGCCCTCGACCGGCTCCGGCTGTCGATGCTGCACACCGGCCACATCTCGACCGCCCGCCTCGCGACGCTGGTCGAACCGAACTTCACCGGCCTACGCCCGTTCCTGGCCGAGGGCGTGCGCGGCAGCTCCGGCGTGATGATCCTCGAGTACAGCGCCAACTCCGCGCTGGCCGAGGTCCGCACCCTCGCCGAACCCGCGAGCATCGGCAACGCCGTGGTCTCCCGAGGCCAGGAGGAGAACTCGAGCTTCGCGTTCCAGTCCGCCTCCCAGGCCCTGCGCTCCCTGAGCGCGTTCCGCCTGGTGCTGGCCTGCGAGGTCGTGGCCGCGGTCCGGGCCCTGCGACTGCGCGGCATCACCCCGGCCACCCCGTCGCTGCGCGCCGCCTTCGAGGCCGCCGAGGCGAAGCTCAACCCGGACATGTCCGACCGCCAGCTGAGCCCCGACGTCGAGGTCGCCTCGGCTCTGCTGGACGACTTCGCCTCCTGCTGACGGACTTGATCTCCACCAAACTGGAGCTTTTACGGTGGGACGCGACCAGTTGATCGAGGTGGGGGATGTGGTTGCGATGCGTGCCGTCCGAGTGCACGAGTTCGGCGGACCCGAGGTGCTGCGCGAGGAGGAGATCCCGGACCCGGTGGCGGGCCCGGGACAGGTCGTGGTGGCCCTGGAGGTCGCCGACGTGATCTTCCTGGACACCCTGCTGCGCGGCGGCTGGGGCGGCGAGTACTTCCCGTTGACACCGCCCTACGTGCCCGGCGGAGGAGGCGCGGGCCACGTGCTCTCGGTGGGCGAGGGCGTGGACCCGGCATGGCTGGGACGGCGCGTCATCGCCCGAGGCGCCGGCGGGTACGCCGAGCAGATCGTGTTCGCCGCCGAGGAGATCGTCCCGATCCCGGACGGCCTGGCCTCGACCACCGCCGCCGCGATGGTGCACGACGGTGCCACCGCGGTGCTCCTGTCCCGCCGCGCGGAGATCAAAGCGGGCGAGTGGGTCCTGGTGGCGGCCGCGGCGGGCGGTGCGGGTTCGTTGCTCGTGCAGCTCCTGCGGGATGCGGGGGCACGGGTGATCGCCGCGGCTCGGGGCGAACGCAAGCTCGCGCTGGCCCGGGAGTTGGGGGCGGAGGTCGCCGTCGACTACTCGCTGGACGGCTGGCAGCAGCAGGTCCGTGAGGCGACCGGTGGTGTCGGCCTCGCGTTCGACGGGGCGGGAGGAGCACTGGGCAAGGCGACGTTCGAGGTGGTGTCCGACGGCGGGCGCTTCGTCACCTACGGCTCGTCGGACGGGTTCGCCGACGTCGATCTCGCGGAGGCGGCGCGGCGGAAGGTCGAGGTGGACGACGTGCTGGGCGCCGGCCCGCCTGCCCCGGACGTGGTGCGCGGGTTGCTCACGGACGCGCTCGGCCTTGCCGCGGAGGGGCGGATTCGGCCGGTGATCAGTGCGACGTACTCGTTGGCGGAGGCCGGGGACGCGCACCGGTCGCTCGAGGGACGCGCCACGCTCGGCAAGTCGCTGCTGGTGGTGTGAGGGGTCGCGGGCCGGGGCGGCGGGGAGTGTCGGCCGGGGCCGAGGGTGTGGGGCTGGGCGGTTGAGGTGGCGGCCGGGGCCGAGGGTGTGGGCTTGGGCGGTTGAGGTGGCAGCCGGGTAGAGGGCGAGCCGGGTAGAGGGCGAGCCGGGCATTTGGGGCGGCAGCCGGCCTTCCGGCTGGCCAGAGGGTGTGGGGCTGGGCAGAGGGGCAGGCTTGGCCAGGAAGTCGGCTAGGCATTGGGGTGGCGGCCCGACCTTCAGGCTGGCCAGTGACTGGGCTGGCCAGCGACTGGGCCAGCCACCGACACACTCGGCCGGTCGCTGGACTAGGTAACAGCAGACTCGGCCGGTGGCTGGGCTGGCAGCAGCGGACTCGGCCGGTGGCTGGACTCGCCAACGGCGGACGCGGCTGGTCAGCGGCGAACTCGGCCGGTCGCTGGACTCGCCAACAGCAGACTCGCTGGCCAACGGCGGACTCGGCCGGTCGCTGAACTCGCCAACAGCAGACTCGCTGGCCAACGGCGGGCTTGGCCGGTGGGTGGTTTGGCCGGTGGGTGGTTGGGCCGGTGGGTGGTTGGGCCGGTGGGTGGTTGGGCCGGTGGGTGGCTTGGCGCATACGCCGCAAAGCCGCGGCGGCAGCTCGCCGCAACGCTGGGGTGCGCCGCCATCCCCGGTCGGCGCACCCCGGCACCACGCCAGGCGATCAGCCCCCTGCCACGCTCGGCAGGATCTGGATCTCGGCCCCCGCCGGTAGCGGCGTGGCCGGGCCGGCGAGGCGGCGGCACTCCTCGCCGTTGACGTAGAAGTTCACGTAGCGGCGGAGGGTGGCTCGTTCGTCGCGCAGGCGGCGGTCCAGGAGCGGGTAGGTGTCTGCCAGGACGTCCAGGGCACCGCCCAGGGTGGCTGGGTCCGGGACCTCCACGTCCAGGTGGGCCGCGCCGTCTGTCGCCGTGCGGAGGACGCCCGGGATCAGGACCTTGACCTTCACGTCGGGATCACCGCCGCCCGCACCGACATCACGTCCGGGAGGTGGGCTGCCACCTGGTGCCACGTCTCGCCCTCGTCGGGGCTGGCGTAGACCTCGCCCGAGCGGGAGCCGAAGTAGACGCCGGGGACCTCGGCGGTGTCGGTGCACATCGCGTCGCGCATCACCGCGGTCCAGAAGCCGTCCGGCAGGCCTGCACCCAGGGCCTGCCAGGTCTTGCCCGCGTCGCGCGAGCGGTAGACGCGGCACTTGCCCTCCGGTGGGAAGCGGCGGCCGTCGGCCTCGATCGGGAACGTGAAGATCGTGTCCGGGTCGTGGGGGTGGACGACCATCGCGAAGCCGAAGTCGGTGGGCAGGCCCTCGGCGATCGACTGCCAGGTGTCGCCTCCGTCGTCGCTGCGGTAGACGCCGTGGTGGTTCTGGGCGTAGAAGCGGGAAGCCAGCGCCGGGTGCTGGGCGACCTTGTGGACGCACTGACCGAACTCCGGCCACGGGTCCGGGAAGAAGTACGCCTTGATGCCCTTGTTGCGGGCCTCCCAGGACTTGCCCCCGTCCGCGGTGCGGTAGACGCCGCCGGTCGACATCGCCACCAGCATCCGGTCCGGGTCGACCGGGTCGGGCACGATCGTGTGGACGGCCTGGCCGCCGAAGCCCGCCTCCCACTCCGGGCGGTGCGGGTGGTTCCAGAGGCCCTCGACGAACTCGAACGAACGGCCTCCGTCGGAGGACTTGAACAGCGCCGACGGCTGGGTGCCCGCCCACACGACGCCCGGCTGCGAGTCCGGGGCGGGCTGCAGCTGCCAGACGCGCTCCAGGGCCGCGTCGTCCACCGGGAACGCGATCGGCGGCGTGGAGGACTCCTCCCAGCTCTCCCCCAGGTCGTCCGAGATGGACACGCCGGGGCCGAAGTGCGGTGAGGCCACGCCCGCCAGCAGGCGGAGGCCCGACCGCGCGTCGAACGCGACCGCGTACACCTCCTGCATCGCGTGGTGCGGGCCGTCGACCTGCCACGAGACACGGTCCTCACTGCGGGCGAGCCACAGCCCCTTGCGCGTACCGATCGCCACAACCACCGTCATCGCAACGCGACCTCCTGAACGGGAGAGATGTGATGCGGAGCACGTTACGCCGGGGGTCTGACAATTTCTGAGCAGGAGGGAAACCCCACGTAGACCCACAAGTTACTCACTGGTAGCGTCCGAACGCAGAGACGCAAGGAGGCGCACAGTGCTGCTCGACCCGAACCACTACGACCCGGCCCACCTCGACGACGAGACCCGCCGCCTGCTCAGGGCGACCGTCGACTGGTTCGAGGCCCGCGGCAAGCGGCAGCTCATCGCGGACGCGCAGGACAAGGTCTGGTACACCGAGTTCCTCGACTTCGTGAAGCGGGAGAAGCTCTTCGCCACCTTCTGCACCCCGAGCGGCGTCGACGGCACCAAGCGCTGGGACGCCGCCCGCAACGCCGCGTTCAGCGAGGTGCTGGGCTTCTACGGCCTGCAGTACTGGTACGCCTGGCAGGTCACGGTCCTCGGCCTCGGCCCCATCTGGATGAGCGGCAACGAAGAGGCCAAGCAGAAGGCGGCCGCCCTCCTCGACAGCGGCGCGGTCTTCGCGTTCGGCCTCTCCGAGAAGGAGCACGGCGCCGACGTCTACAGCACCGACATGATCGTCACGCCCACCGAGGACGGCTACACCGCGACCGGCGGCAAGTACTACATCGGCAACGGCAACGTCGCCGGCATGGTCAGCGTCTTCGGCAAGCTCGCCGACTCCGACGAGTACGTCTTCTTCGCCGTCGACAGCCAGCACGAGAACTTCCACCTGGTCAAGAACGTCGTCGACAGCCAGATGTTCGTCAGCGAGTTCCGCCTCGACGGCTACCCCCTCACCGACGCCGACGTCCTGCACCGCGGCCCGGACGCCTTCTCCGCCGCGCTCAACACCGTCAACGTCGGCAAGTTCAACCTCTGCACGGCGAGCATCGGCATCTGCGAGCACTCGTTCCACGAGGCGATCACCCACGCCCACAACCGGATCCTCTACGGCAACCCGGTCACGGACTTTCCGCACGTGCGCCAGAACTTCGTCGACGCGTACGCGCGCCTCACCGCCATGAAGCTCTTCGCGGACCGCAGTGTCGACTACTTCCGCAGCGCCAACGAGAACGACCGCCGCTACCTCCTCTTCAACCCCATCACCAAGATGAAGGTGACGAGCGAGGGCGAGCAGGTGATCGACCTGCTCTGGGACGTCATCGCCGCCAAGGGCTTCGAGAAGGACACCTACTTCACCCGCGCCACGGCCGACATCCGCGCGCTGCCCAAGCTCGAGGGCACCGTCCACGTGAACCTGGCCCTGGTGCTCAAGTTCATGCCGAACTACCTCTTCAACCCCAAGGCCTACGACGAGGTCCCGACCCGCCACGACGCGACGGACGACGACTTCTTCTGGCACCAGGGCCCCGCGCGCGGCCTCGGCAAGATCCAGTTCCACGACTGGGAGCCGGTCTACGCCGAGCACGCCCACCTGCCCAACGTGAAGCTGTTCCACGAGCAGGCCAAGGCAATCAAGACGCTGCTCACCACCGCGGCGCCGGACGAGGCCCAGCAGAAGGACCTCGACTTCCTGCTGAACCTCGGCCACCTCTTCACCCTGGTCGTCTACGGCCAGCTGGTGCTGGAGCAGGCGAAGATCACCGGTACCGACCAGCAGGTCCTCGACCAGATCTTCGACGTGCTGGTCCGCGACTTCGCCGGGTACGCGACCGCCCTGCACGGCAAGGCGAGCAGCACCGAGGCCCAGCAGCAGTGGGCGATCGGGCAGATCCGCAAGCCGCACGTCGACCAGGCCCGCTTCGACGCCGTGTGGCAGCAGGTGGTCGCGCTCTCGGGCCAGTACGAGATGCGTCCCTAACCCTGGTACCGCTCCAACGCCGCGATCATGAGTTCGAGCCCGAACTCGAACTCGTGATCGTGGTCGTAGGTCCCGAGCTCGTCGATCACCCCGGCGGACAACGGGAACGCCGTCACGTCCACGTCCCCGTACGGCGACAACGCGATCCCGCCGAGCTCAGGTGAGGTCGCGACCTCCCGCATCAACGTGCCCAGCAGGTACGACACCATCGCGCGCATCATCCCGACGGCGATCTTGCCCCGGAAGCCGGCGCGGTCGAAGTTCAGCAGCGCCGCCTCGATCGTGCGGAACCCCGCCTCCCCGCTCAGCCTCCGCGTCGCCAGCATCACGAACGCGCGGGGGTGCCGGCGCGCCATCGCCCGCACCGCACGGGCGTGCGCCCGGATGTGGTCACGCCAGTCATCGCTGTCCACGTGGTACGGCTGCGCCTCGGCCATGATCCGCTCGGCGGCGAGGTCGACGAGCACCGCCTTGTTCGGCACGTGGTTGTACAACGACATCGTGCCCGCGCCCAGCTCGGCGGCGAGGCGGCGCATCGAGACGGCCTCGACGCCCTCGCACTCGATCAGCCGCACGGCCGCGTCGACGATGCGGGCGCGGGTCAGCGGCTCACGCGGCGAGGACACTGGCGGAGACCCCATGACGTGGAGTAACTTCCCTGCGACGTACGGCGTACGTAGGAGGGTCAGCCGGCATGACCGAGTCCAAGGCGCTCAGAGCGCTGCGTGAAGCGATCGTCTTGGAGCACATGGAGTCGCAGAACGACCACGACTTCGACACCTCTCTGAACACGTTTCCGCACCCCCGCTACGAGATCATGGCGTCCGGCCAGGTCCTCGACGGCGTCGACGCGGTCCGGGACTACTGGCAGCGCACCCGCGCGGCCTTTCCCGACCAGCGCAACAAGGTCATCGACGTCCACCACGCGGGCAGCGCCGTGATCGTCGAGTTCGAACTGCAGGGCACGCACCTCGGCAGCCTCACCGGGGAAGAAGTTACCGGACGGTCGTTCAAGGTCAGGATGGCCGGTTTCTTCCTCTTCGACAAGGACGTCCTCGTCTGCCAGCGGGTGTACGGCGACACGGCGACCGTCCTGGCCCAGCTCGGCATGCTCGAAGTGCCCGAGCAGTTCTAGAACACCACCCGGACCTCCCCGACGACCTGCCCGCCACCGAGCACCGGCACGGACAGGGACTCCTTCGCGGGCGACACGTCGAACCCCAGCGCGGCGAGCGCCGTGAGCCCGATCGCCGTGGTGGCACGGGGACTGCCGTCGAGCACCTTCACCGCGACGGCGTGCCCGGCGGCGGTCGCCAGCACCAGCACACCCTCCGCACCGCCCTTGGCCACGACGCCGGGCAACTGCTGCATGACCACGGTGTTCACGTGCCCGGTGCCGCCGACGAACTCGGGAAACCCGCGCATGGCATCGGCGACGGGCGTGCGCAGCAACCCCTGAATCGCGCGCGCCAAGCCGTGCAACGACAACCCGTACACCGGCGCACCACAACCGTCGATCGCCGTGTGCGCCACGGACTCGCCGGACAGCTCCTCCACCGTCCGCATCACCAGCTGCTGCAACGGATGTGCCGGCTCCAAATAGGTCTGCGTCGGCCACCGCGCCGCCACGCACGCCGAGAGCATCGCCGCGTGCTTGCCGGAGCAGTTCATCCGCACCCGGGACGGTTCGGCCACCCGTTGCCTCGTCGCCTCGTCCTCGGGCCAGGACGGCGGACAGCGCAGCAACCCCACCGGCAACCCTCCGAGCAGCTGCATCACCAGCTCGACGTGCCGGTTCTCCCCCGTGTGCGACCCGGCCGCGATCGCCAGCGCGGGCCCGGCCAGCGGCGCTCCGGCGGACAGGCACGCCAGCGCCTGGAACGGCTTCATGCACGACCGCGGCAGCACCGGGTCCTCCACCGCGCCGACGGACACGCCCACGGCACCGGACGGCAGCAGGCCGACGACGCTGCCGTGGTGCAGGCTCTCCACGAACCCCGACCGGGTCACCTCAGCGAGCAGTGCGGGCACGAGCAGCCTCCAGCCGGTGGGCCAGCCTGGACAGAGCCAGGTTCACCACGAGGTAGACGAACGCGACGACGATGAACGTCTGGATGAGCAGACCGTTGTAGTTCGCGAGCACCCGCCCGTTGAACAACAACTCCGTGTAGGACACGACATAGCCCAGCGAGGTGTCCTTCAGCAGGCTCACGGCCTGGGTGACGAGCAACGGCGTCATGTGCCGCACGGCCTGTGGCAGCACCACGAACCGCGTCACCACGCCGTCCGGCATGCCGAGCGACAGCCCCGCCTCGCGCTGACCGGGATCGACCGACTCCACGCCTGCCCGGAAGATCACCGCGTAGGACGCCGCGTGCGACAACGCCAGCGGCACCACGAGCTTCCAGAACAGCGGCAGGTTCACGCCGAACGACGGCAGCACGAACAGCATCACGTACACGAGCAGCAGCACCGGAACCGTGCGCATGACCTCGGCGTAGGCGCGCGTGAACCGGTTGGGACGCAAAGCGAGCAGCAACCCGCCCGCCATCGCCAGCACACCCGTCGCACATGCCGCCACCACCGTCGACCACAGGCCCCCGAGCAGATAACGCCAGACGGGCCAGGTCAGATACGGCCTCCACCGAACCGGGTCCAGCTGGCCGTTCGCGGCGAACTGCCGCAGCCCCAGGGCCAGGAGCCCGAGCAGCACCGCGGCGGACACCACCGAGACCCAGAAGACGCGGCGGCGGAACCGGGGACCGGGAGCGTCGAACATCAGGCCAGCCGCCGTTCCAGCACGCGGGCACCGAACCCGATCCCGGCCGCCATCACCAGATAGCAGAGCCCGACGCCGGTGAACACGAGCAGCGGCTGCGCCAGTTCGAGGTTGATCCGTTGCGCCGCACGGGTCATGTCCACTACTCCGACCACACCGGCGAGTGCCGTCGCCATCGTCAGCGCGATCGCGATGTTCGCCAACGGCTGCACGACCCGGCGAGCGGCCTGCGGCAGGACCACGTGCCGCAACGACTGGCGGAACGTGAGTCCCAGCGCCCGTGCGGCCTCACCCTGCCCGGTCGCCACCGAGTGCACACCCGACCGCAGCGCCTCGGCCACGAAAGCCGCCTCGTACAGCGCGATCGCCGTGAAGGCCGTCCAGAACAACGGCATGGTCACGCCCACCTCGGGCAGCCCGAACACGAACAACACCAGCCACGCGAGCAGCGGGATGTTGCGCCACACCTCGACGTAGACCGCTCCGACCCCGCGCAGCAACGGCACCGGCACGATCCTCAGCACGGCCACCAGCAGCCCGACGAGCAGCGCGCCGGCGAACGACAGCAGGGTCAGGGCGACGGTGTTCAGAAAGCCTTCGAGGACCAGGCTCATGAGGCGATCGCGGGTGGCGCCGGCGCGTCGCCGGTGACCACGGTGCCGATCGTCTGCTTCCAGACCTCCTGCCACAGCCCCGACTTGCCGATCTCGCGCAGCCAGTCGTTCACGAACTTCGTGAACTCGGCATCCCCGTGCTCGATGCCGATGCCGTACGGGTCCTCGGTGAACGGCTCCCCGACCAGCTGCAGCTCGCTGTCCTTGGAGGCGTCGGCGACCAGGATCGCCTGGTCCTGGACGTAGGCCTCGCCGCGGCCCTGCTTCAACGCCGTCACGCACTCGGGATCGGAGCCGAACTCGACGATCTTCGCGGTGGGTGCCGCTTCCTGAACCGCTTTCACCCCAGGGGTGTTGGCGCCGACGATGACGGTCCTGCCCGCCAGATCAGCGGGTTTCGCGATCCCGGACGTCCCCTTGCGCACCGCGATCGACTGCCCCGACTGGTAGTACGGTCCGGCGAACGAGACGCGCTCCCGACGGGCGGGCGTGATGGTGTAGGTCTGGATGATGACGTCGACGGTCCCGTTGGCCAGCAACGGTTCGCGGGTCTCCGAGGTGGCGGACAACAGCTCCGTCGAGGGCTTGCCGACGACGTACTGCGCGAGCAGCTTGCCGAGGTAGGCGTCGAAGCCGGTGAGCTCGCCGCTGATCGGGTCGAGCTGGGAGAGCAGCGGGGCGTCCTGGGAGCCGCCGATCAGCAGCCTGCCGCGCTTCTTGATGCGGTCGACGGTCGAGCCGGGAGTCACCTGGCCTGCGAAAACAGGTGCTTTGGCGAGCAGCGCGTCGATCTTGCCGCCGCCCGGCACGGCGTCCGAGCCGCCGGAGCACCCGGCCACGAAGAGCAACAGAGCAGCTACGAACAGTCTCCCCATGCCCCGAAGCTACTGATCACCGGCGAAGAGGCACAAGACGCAGCAAAGCCGCCTGTCCGATACAGGACAAGCGGCTCGGCTTCAGATCAGATGTGCTGACCGGTCGGACTCAGACGGCGCGAACGCCCTGGGCCTGCGGACCCTTCTGGCCCTGACCGATCTCGAACTCGACCCGCTGGTTCTCCTCGAGAGCCTTGTAGCCGTTCATCTGGATCTCGGAGTAGTGGACGAACACGTCGGCGCCACCGTTGTCAGGGGAGATGAAGCCGAAGCCCTTCTCCGCGTTGAACCACTTGACGGTGCCCTGTACTGCCATCTTGCTACTTCTCCTCTAACAGGTGCCGGATCGCGCTCGCGACCACCGGGTCAGGTCGAAGCGGCGTCTTCTCCGGAACCTGGAGAACCCGCACAACTCGCGACCTCGTTCCGCGAGCGGGGTGATCCACGAACACGAAACGTACGACCGCAGACAGTCAACCACGGCTCCCCGCCCCCAGTCGAGCCATCGATTTCGCTGCTACCGTGAGATCCCAAATGAGTCACCGGAGGTCCCCAGTGTCGGAGCAGACAGCGATGTCGATCACGGTCTCCGTGGCACCGCAGACCTCCGGAGGCCTCGCCGCGCTCGCCGCGAAGCACCTCGTGGACACCGCTTCCGAACCCGCCGCGAAAGACCGCGGGAACGGCCGCACGACCATCTCCAACAAGCTGGTCGGACCCGTCAGCGGCACCGTGTTCCAGATCGGCACCGTCCACAACATGAACATGCCGGAAGGCCGGTAACCTGGAGGGTCGTTGACCCAGGGGGCCGTGGCTTTGACCGGCAGCGAACGACTGCTCTTCTTCTTCATCGGCTTGGTGACCACATTCGTGTTCATCCGCATCAGCGTGCGCATGATCCGGGCGAAGGTGCGGTGGTGGCCGGGCAACATCGTGCACGGCGACACGCACGTGCACCACGTCGTGTTCGGCACCGTGCTGTTGCTGCTGTCCAGCGTCACGAGCCTCGTCATCCCGGACGACATGCACGGCGCGAGACTCGCCGCCTCGGCCGTGCTCGGAGTGGGCGCGGCGCTGGTGCTGGACGAGTTCGCGCTGATCCTGCACCTGAGGGACGTCTACTGGACGAAGGCGGGCCGGCTGTCCGTCGACGCGGTGTTCCTCGCCGTCGGCCTGACGGGCACGTTCCTGCTGGGCGCGCGCCCGTTCGGCTACGACGAGGTGCTGCAGCTCAACCCGGAGACGACGCCGGCGTCCACGTTCACGCTGCGGGTGATCGCCATCGGCGTGAACCTGTGCTTCGCCATAGTGGCGCTGCTCAAGGGCAAGATCTGGACGGGGCTGCTCGGCCTGCTCGTGCCGGTGGTGCCCGCCGTGGGCGCCGTGCGGCTGGCACGGCCCGGCTCACCGTGGGCGCGCTGGCGCTACCTGGAGGGCTCGCGCAAGCTGACCCGCGCGTACCGCCGGGAGGCGCGGATCAGGCAGCCGATCATCAAGGCGAAGATCGCCGTGCAGGAGTTCATCTCGGGACGTCACGACCTGCCGGATCACGACAGGTCGTGACGGGGCTTCTCACCCTCCGAGGATGTCCTGCTGGGCGCAGGCCGGGGCCAGGGCGCCGGCGCACAGCTCCGCCGGCTTGATGATGCCCTCGGTGACCAGCGTCCGGATGTTGTCCTTCTTGATCAGCGTCGCGCCGAGCAGCACCGACTTCACGTCGCGCCGCGAGACCGGGTCCCGCAGGTTGCCGGTGGCGAGGTCGTCGGCACCCGAGAGGTCTCCCTTCGCGATCGCGATCGCGAGCCTGGCCGCAGCTTCGGCCTCGTCGCGCACCGGCTTGTAGACGGTGACGCACTGGTCGCCCGCGAGCACCGCCCGCAGACCGTCCACTGTGGCGTCCTGACCGGTGACGGGGACCTTCAGGTTCTTCTTCTTGAGCACCGCGATGACCGCGCCGGCCAGACCGTCGTTGGCCGCGACCACGCCGTCGACCTTGCCGCCGTTGCCGTCGAGGATCTGTTCGAACAGCTTCCCGCCGAGCTCGTTGTCCCAGTTGTCGATGGGCTGCGACTTGACGAGCTTGAGCGCGCCGCTGTCGTACTTCGGCGCGAGCCGCGACTTCTGGCCCTGGGTGAACAGCGTGGCGTTGTGGTCGGTCGGAGCGCCCTCGATCTCGATGATGTTGGCGCCCGGCTTCTCCCCGAGGCAGCCCAGCAGACCGTCCGCCTGGAGCTGGCCGACGTTCACGCTGTCGAAGCCGACGTGGTACTCCGCCTGGCCACCGAGGGTCACGCGGTCGTAGTCGATGACCGGGATGCCCGCGGCCTTCGCCTTCTTCTGCACCGCGAGACCGCCCGCCGCCGACAGCGGCGTGATCATCATGACCTTCACCTTGCGGCGGATCATCTCGTCGGCGATCTGCGCGAACTTCCCCTCGTCACCCTCGGCGTTCTCCATGAACGGTTCGATGTCCGCGTAGTTGAACGCCTGTGTGAGCAGTGGGCGGTCCTGCTCTTCCCAACGCGCGGATGTCGTTCGGTCGGGAAGGATTACCCCGACGATTGGTTTGGGACCGCGCGTAGGCAGCGTCGGAGAGCCCTGACCAGCGTCACCACAGGCAGAGAGGAGAAAGAGCAGGCACGCCGACGATGCCATTACCCGTCTTCGCATAAACGCGGAGTCCAGTCCTTGAATCTTGTTAAGTCAAGATTTCTTCTCATAACATCACGCTCCGCTTCCGATCGGCTACAGTTCGATTCCGTACGAAAGGCGCTGATGCGTGGCGCATTTTCGTGTCACTGTGTCCAACTTGGGCGGCAATCGGGGGCCGCACCGTGTTGTTGGATCCAGCCCTGACCGGGTGTGAGGAGACAGCTAGGTGAGAACGCGCAGAACCGTGATGGCGGTGGCGGCAACGGTGTCGCTGATCGCAGCGGGCACTTCGGCGGCGGGGGCCGCTCCGGCCACCACAGGGCCGACCACGGAGTACACCGTCCTTCTGGAAGAACCCGGAAACCGCGACTTCGCGATCGACGCCGTGGAAGCGGCGGGCGGCGAGGTCGTGCGGAGCAACGACGCCGTCGGTCTGCTGACGGTCAAGGCGCCCGCGAACGGCTTCGCGGAGAAGGTTTCCGCTTCGAGCGCGATCGTCGGTGCCGCTCGGTCCAAGCCGATCGGGCACGCGCCCGCGGCGAAGGCCGAGAAGACCAAGCGCGACAACGTCGAGAAGGAGAACAAGGGCGAGAAGCCGAACAAGGCTCCCGCCCAGCAGGGATCGACGGCCGGCATGGACCCGCTCGACGGGGACCTGTGGGGCCTGAACCTCGTTCGCTCCAACATCGCGCGGGCCAAGCAGGCCGGCGACAAGCGCGTGTACGTCGGCATCCTCGACACCGGTGTGGACGGTTCCCACCCGGACATCGCGCCGAACTTCAACAACGAGCTCTCGCGCAACTTCACCGTCGACATCCCGAACGACTCCGACGGTGGCGTGTTCGACGGCCCGTGTGAGTTCCGCGGCTGTGTCGACCCGGCGAACTGGGACGACGGCGGCCACGGCACGCACGTCGCCGGCACCATCGGCGCCGCTGCCAACGGTTTCGGCATCTCCGGTGTCGCGCCGGGCGTCTCGCTCGTCAACATCCGCGGTGGGCAGGACGCGGGTTCGTTCTTCCTGAACCCGGTCGTCGACGCGCTCACCTACGGCGCCGACATCGGCCTGGACGTCATCAACATGTCGTTCTACGTCGACCCCTGGTACATGAACTGCGCCAACGACCCCACGGCCTCGGCCGAGGAGCAGCTGGAGCAGCGCACGATCATCGCGACCGTGCAGCGCGCGCTGAACTACGCGCACCGCAAGGGCGTCACGCTGATCGGTGCCGGTGGCAACAACCACGAGGACCTGGGCAAGCCGCGCCAGGACACCGTGAGCCCGAACTACCCGCCGGGCCACAACCGCCCGCGTCCGGTCGACAACGCGACGTGCCTCAACCTCCCGACCGAGGGCAACCACGTCATCTCCGTGTCGTCCCTCGGCCCGTCGACCAACAAGGCCGACTACTCGAACTACGGCGTTGAGCAGACGGCGCTCTCGGCTCCCGGTGGTTACTTCCGCGACGGCCTCGGCACGCCGTGGTACCGCACCAACGAGAACCTGATCCTGTCGACCTACCCGCGCAACGTCGCTCTCGCCGAAGGCGCGATCGACGAGGCCGGCAACATAACCGAGGCCGGTCTGGCCGCCGGTGTGAAGAAGGCCGTGCAGGGCGACAAGGTCGGCTACTACCAGTACCTGCAGGGCACCTCGATGGCCGCCCCGCACGCCGCCGGTGTCGCCGCGCTGGTCGTCAGCGAGTACGGCAAGAAGGACAAGAAGAACCCCGGTCTGACCCTCGACCCGGACAAGGTCGAGAAGGTCCTCTACAAGACCGCGACGCAGCGCGCCTGCCCGAACCCGCGCACCGTGTCGTACGTCAACGTGGGCCGCACGCCGGAGTTCGACGCCACCTGTGAGGGTGACGCGAAGTTCAACGGCTTCTACGGTCACGGCATCGTGGACGCCTACGGCGCTGTCACCCGCGGGAAGCAGTTCCTGTAAGTCCTTGTGACAGAACAAAAGGCCCCCGGTGTCTTGCCGGGGGCCTTTTGCGTGCGACGAAAGTGGACTCTCCCCCGACACCTTCGTCTGAACTGTTCCGGCCTGCCTTGACCGTGCCGTAGCGGCATAGTTTCAACTGGGTCCTGTCAGCAACCGGGGAGGAGGACGTCGTGGCGTGGAGCACCAGTCAGCTGGCCGATCTCGCCGGCACGACGTTGCGCACGATCCGGCACTACCACGACGTGGGCCTGCTCGCCGAGCCGGAACGCCGCGCCAACGGCTACAAGAGCTACGGCGTGCCCCACCTCGTGCGGGTGCTGAGGATCAAGCGCCTCACCGACCTCGGGTTGTCGCTCACTCAGATCGCGGAGCTCGGCGACGGGGACGAACATCCTCGCGAGGCGTTGCGGGAGCTCGACACCGAGCTGGCCGCGCAGATCGAACGCCTGCAGCGGATCAGGGCCGAGCTGGCTCTGGTGCTGCGCCAGGAGGTGCCGACCGACCTGCCGCCGGACGTCGCGACGATGATCGAGAACGCGAACCTGTCGCCGCAGGACCGCTCGTTCACCGTCGTGCTGGCCCAGCTCCTCTCGCCGGAGACGCTGGCGAGGTACGCCGGGACGCTGAAGGACTACGCGCGGGATCCGGCGGTCATAGCGTTCGACACGCTGCCGGAGGACGCGGACGAGGCGACCCGGCAGGCCGTGGCGGACGCGATGCGCGAGATGCCGTACATGGCGCAGATGCGGGCCGCGTTCCCGGATCCGGCCGGCCTGTGGAGCGACGCGCCGCGCGGCGTGGAGCACGCGAGACGGACCGTCATCAAGGTCCTGGTCGAGCTCTACAACAAGGCCCAGCTGGACGTTCTCGTCCGCATGAACGGCTGAGCACTCATTTGTGGCGCACCGAGAGAGTGCGTCGTCGGGGAGGTATTTGCTAATGCGAAAGACACTGTCGCTGACCGCGGTCGTGACCGCGGCCGCAGCACTGGTGGCTGTACCGGGGGTGTCAGCCGCCGCCACGCCGAAGCCCGAGGTGCAGTGGGTCGCCTGTCCCACCGACGTGGCGCTGCCCGGCCTGGAGTGCGGAAAGCTCCAGCTGCCGCTCGACTACCGCAAGCCCGAGGGCCGCAGGACGGAGGTGATGATCACCCGGTTGGCGAGCAAGAACCCCGCGAAGCGCAAGGGGATCCTGCTGACCAACCCCGGCGGGCCGAGCGAGGGCCTGACGTTCCCGGCCGTGCTGAAGGCGGTCGGACTGCCGCAGGACGTGCAGGACGCGTACGACATCATCGGCATGGACCCGCGAGGCATCGGTTACAGCTCACCGTCCACGTGCGACATGACCGACGAGCAGATGGCGGACGGCAGCGTACCTCCGTACGCCAACAACTCGGCCGAGGTGCGTCAGCGTGCCGAGGAGGTCAAGAAGATCGCCGAGCAGTGCCTCAAGTCGTCCTCGGCCGGTGAACTGCCGTACAACACGACGGCGAACATCGCGCGTGACTACGACTCGGTCCGTGCGGCGCTGGGCGAGAAGAAGGCGTCGTTCCTCGGGTACTCGTACGGCTCGTACCTGGGTTCGGTGTACGCCACGCTGTTCCCGAAGACCTCCGACCGGGTCGTGATCGACAGCAACCTGCCCAAGGGCGGCTGGGACGTCGAGGGCGGCCGGCTGATGGGCCGCGGCGTCGAGGACACGTTCCCCGACTTCGCGAAGTGGGCGGCGGCGCACCCCGAGTACAACCTGGGCACGACGCCGCAGCAGGTGCGCGCCAAGTTCTTCGACCTGGCCGCACGGCTCGACAAGAAGCCCTCGGTGGAGGGCATCGACGGCAGGCTGTTCCGCTTCCTCACCTTCACGGCCCTCTACGCCACGGGTGACGAGGCCTTCGCGAAGCACGCCGCCTCCTGGAAGGCCTTCGACACCGGCCAGCCGCAGCCGCCGCAGGAGTACCCGGAGGTCCCGCGCGTCCAGGCCCTGCTGGCGGGCCGCCTGAACGTGATGTGCGGTGACTCCGCCTGGCCGTCGTCGGTCGGCACCTACGAGCGCAACGTGGCGATCGACCGCGTCCGCCACCCGATGTTCGGCGCGGGCGCCGCGAACATCCAGCCGTGCGCCTTCTTCCCCAAGCCGGTGGAGAAGCAGGTCCTGCCGTCCGACCGGGGCCCGCGCAACGTGCTGCTGGTGCAGAACGAGCGCGACCCCGCGACGCCGCTGGTCGGCGCCCAGTCGACGCGCCGCGCGTTCGGCGACAGGGCCGCGATGATCACGATCGACCAGGGTGGGCACGGCGCCTACATCTTCGGCAAGAACAAGTGCGCCAACAACAAGGTCACCGAGTACCTGCTCGGCGGACAGCGTCCGAACGACCAGAAGTGCGCCGCTGAGAACGGCTGATGACAGTGGAGGGTGCGGGGCGGGCGCCCCCCCCGCCCCCGCCCCGGGGGGGGGGCCCGGCCGCGGGGGAATAAAAAAAAGAACCCGGCCCCCGGAGGGGGGGGGGGTGTAGGGGGGGGGGGGGGGGGAAGT